>DAOTMV010000001.1:0-236403 GCA_035450485.1 Anaerohalosphaeraceae bacterium
TTTGGCGTTTCTACGCCAGAAACAACGTTTTCACCCCTCAACTGCGGAACTTGGGTTAGGTGTTTTCACCCGTATAGAGGCGGGCAAGGGCGGATGTGTTACGCATTTTTCACGAATTTTGCAAAAAAAAATGTCGAGGCCGGGAGAGGGAGCGAAAACCGCGTTTTTCAGGGCGCGAGGGAGGTTTTACGGCCGGCGTTCGGTTCTTTCCGGGTTTCAGTGCGGGGGCCGGGACGGGCATTTCGTTGTATCGGACGTAGCGGATGAGGTTAGGTCTGGTGGGTATTGACTGCCGGACGGCGGGGTGGTATTCTTTGGAGGTCGCGGTTTCCCTTCTGTGTTTGCGGTGGAGGTGCGCTTGCTCCTCGGCCGCGCTGGTGCGCGAGGTGGTTGAGGCGAGGCGGCGGGAGGTTTGCGTCGGCGATGAGATTGCCTCGGTTTGCTCGCGATGACAGAGGTGCGGTTTGATTGACAGAGATTGGGTGGTATGGATATTCGGAAGAGCAATTTTTTGCGGTTCCTGGGTTATGTTCGGCCGTACGTGGGGTACCTGCTGGCCGGCGTGGCAGGCGGTGTGATCAAGTTCACGGTGCCGCTGCTGGTGCCGTTAGTGACACGGCATCTTCTGGACGACGTGTTTCTGAACGAGGCGCTGTCGTCGGGGGAGAAGCTGCGGCAGTTGTTGATGTGGACGGGGGGCATGGCAGCGGTGTTCCTGTTTGTGTATGCGCCGGGGGTTTTTGTTCGGCACCAGTTTGCGGATCGGGCCAGCCATCGTGCGGTGTTCGATCTGCGATGCGATCTGTACTACCGCATCCTGCGGATGAGTGCGTCGTTTTTCAGTCGTAACAAAACGGGGGCGATTATTACGCGGCTGATCAGCGACGTGCAGTTGGCGCAGAATCTGATTGGGACGGCGCTGACTAATATCTGGATGGATGGGGTGGCGGTCATAGCGGTGCTGGTGTTTCTGTTTCGCATCGATGTGTGGACGACGTTGGTTGCGCTGTCGACGTTTCCGCTGTACCTGTTTTTCTTTCGGCGGTTCAGTACTGAGATTCGGACGGTGAGCCGGCAGGTTCAGGAGGAACTGTCGGTGATGAGCAGCAATGCGCATGAACGGATCAGCGGCAACGTCGTGGTGCGTGCGTTTACGCGAGAGCGGACGGAGCGGCGGCGGTTCAATGCGGAGTCAGAGCGGCTGTTTTCGACGAACATGCGGCGGATCCGCGTGCAGAGCCTCAACCAGGCGGTGACGGGGACGCTGATGGGGCTTTCGCCGCTTGTGGTGATTGCGTTCGGGGGCTGGCGCGTGGTGCGGGGGGATATTTCGGTGGGGGATCTGATGGCGGCTACGATGTATCTGGCGCCGCTTTATCTGCCGCTGCAGCGTTTTTCGGAGTTGAATATTGTGTTCGCCAACGGGATGGCGGCCCTTGACCGGATCTACGAGATCATGGACGAAAAGCCGGAGATACGCAGTGCGCCAAATGCGGTGGAGCTGACGCGGGCGCGGGGGCGCGTGGAGTTCGATCATGTGAGTTTCGGGTACGGCGGCGGCCGTCTGGTGCTGCACGACGTGACGTTTGTTGCAGAGCCGGGGGAGAAGGTGGCGCTGGTGGGGGCGAGCGGGTCGGGCAAGACGACTCTGGTGAGTCTGATCCCGCGGTTCTACGACGTCAGTGCGGGGGCGATTCGGGTGGACGGCTGGGACGTGCGGCGGCTGCGTGTGCGGTCGCTGCGGCAGCACGTGAGCATGGTGCTGCAGGATCCGATCCTGTTCAGCGGGACGATACGGGAGAATATTCTGTACGGCAATCCGGAGGCGGACGATGCGGCGGTGGAGGCGGCGGCGGAGGCCGCCAATGCGCTGGAGTTTATTTCGCGCCTGCCCAACGGATTCGATACGGAGGTTGGTGAGCGCGGGGCATTTTTGTCCGGCGGCCAGCGTCAGCGGATCACGATTGCGCGGGCGTTTTTGAAGGACCCTCGGATTCTGATTTTCGACGAGGCGACGTCGTCGCTGGATTCGGAGAGCGAGCATTTGATTCAGAACGCGATGGGGCGGCTGGTTGCCGGGCGGACGACGTTTATCATTGCGCATCGGCTGTCGACGGTGTTGGAGGCCGACCGGATTATAGTGTTATCGGGCGGGCGGATCGTTGAGGCCGGCAGCCATAGAGAACTGATGGGGCTGGACGGCGCGTATCGGAATTTTTATATGCGGCAGTTGGAGATGATGGACGCGGTCAGCAATTGATTGCAGATTTTTGTGATTGATTGTTTCGACGGATTGCAGTGCAGCGGCGCTGATACTTTTCAGGAGGTAGCGCGGAAGATCACGGGGGCGTTCCGGATTCGAGCGCAGAGTTTGATTTTTTTCTGATGGGGCCGCCATTCGAGGAAGATATTTGCGATGGCTTCCCAGAGAGAGACCCATGCGGCGACGGTGAGACCCTGGACGAAGACCTGTGGTGTTACGCCTGGAGAATCGGCAAAATGCTGTGCGAGCCTGATCGCCAGGGCCAGGAGGACCAGGCCGATGACAAAGAGGATGATGGAGCGACGGAGCATGGTTCTGAGCGCGTCGAGTTCGAGTTGGCGGAGGTATTCGTAGAACGTGCGGATGCTGTTGCGAACGCGGTCCATGACGGCCGGGTCGGGGCAGGCGGGCAGTGAGATTCGGATGGTAAAATCGTGGGGGCCGAGTTCGGCGGCCGAGTCGGTGAGCCAGTCGACGAATTCCTGGTCAAGGTCGCGTTTGAGGTAGGGGGCGTCGCGTTCGAAGTTGCTGTAGAGTTCCTCGATGGAGCGGACGGAGGCGTCGATGATGATGCGGCCGTCGTCGCTGCATTCGTATCTGTCAAGTATGCCTTTTTTGAGGGACATATCGCGTCAGTCTATCGGTCGTACTGCGTGCCGCGCTCGGCGGTGGGCGTCCTGCCGCGGCGTTTTTGCCGAGACAGGCCCAATCGCTGCGTTTCGGTGGTCGATTCTTATACGGACACTGTAGGACTTTTGTTTGGTCCGGGCCGCGGGGGCCGTGTTGTGTGTTAATCGTGTTTTGAAGCGGGGGTAACGTGCTATGGAACCGAGAGGGGCTGGGGTTGCGGCGGAGAGGATTGTGGAGCGTGTGGATGTGTGGGCGGCCAACATTCCGGATGAGCCCGGGGGGCTGTCGCGTGTGCTGAAGGCGCTGCGCGAGTCGGGGGCGAACCTGGATTTTATCATTTCGCGTCGGTCGCCGGACGAGCCGGGAAGGAGTGTTGTATTTGTAACGCCATTGCGCGGCGACCGGCAGGTGGAGGCGGCCGGTGACCTGGGATTCCATGTAGCCAGCAGTCTGTATTCGGTACGGGTGGAGGGTGAGAACGGGCCGGGGACGGCGGCGGAGATAACGGAGCGGCTCGCCAAGGATGGGATCAACCTGCGGGGGTTTTCGGCGGCGGTGATCGGGACGCGGTACATTGTGTATATGGCGTTCGATTCGGCGCAGGATGCGGTGCGGGCGGAGAAGGTTTTGCGGGGCGGGTGATCATCTGATTTGACCTTTCTTTTGCCGTTGCCTTTTCGGCTTTTGACAGGCCCAGGGGGAGGGTGCGCGCAGTCTCGGGTTGACCGGACGGGTACTTTGGGGCTATGATGGGGGTTGAAAGGAGCGGCGTGTTATGTTTGGATTTCATTCTTTTGGGCGCGGGGTTGTTGCGAGGGCGGTTGTTGTTTGCGCGTTGGCGTGTGTTTCGGCGCGGGGCACGTCGGTTTCGGATTACGATGTGGTGTGGGAAACGCCGGGGTCGGGGTCGGGGGATTCGATGCCTCTGGGGAATGGGGACATCGGTCTCAACGTGTGGACGGAGGGGAATGGGGACATTGTTGTTTATATCAGCAAGACGGACAGTTGGGGGGATAATTCGCGTTTGTTGAAGGTGGGCCGGGTGCGGGTGCGGCCGGCGTTGAAGGGGGCGGTGGAGGCGGATGGGTTTCGACAAAGGCTTGAGCTGCACGAGGGGGCGGTAATGGTGCGGTACGTGGCAGGGGGTGAGGCGGTTGTGTTCAAGATCTCCGTGGATGCGAACCGGCCGGTGATTTACGTGCGGAGCAAGAGCGAGCGGGGGGTGGGGCTGGATGTATCGGCGGAGGTGTGGCGGACGGAGCGGCGGGAGTTGGCGACGATCGAGTGCAGCGATATTTACCTGGATCGCAGCAAGCCCGACCAGAAGCACGCGGCGACGGTTGTCGAACCGGATGTGATCTTGAAGGACCAGAAGGGGCGGATCGGGTGGTATCATCATAACGTCAAGTCGGTCGGGCCGAAGGAGACGATGGAGGTGCAGGGGTTGGAGGGGTACGGGCTGAAGGACCCGATTCTGCATCGGACGTTTGGGGCGGTGATTACGGGCGAGGGCGCGCGGCCGGTGGATGATACGACCTTGCGGTTTGAGCCGGCGAAGGAGCAGCGGGTAGAGGTTTATGTTTTGACGGAGCAGCCGTCGACGCCGGAGAAGTGGCTGGCGTCGATGGATAAGCTGATTGCTTCGGTGGAGAAGACGCCGTTTGAAGAGCGTGTCGAGGCGCATCGGAAATGGTGGGCGGACTTCTGGGATCGCAGTTGGATTCACGTCACGGAAAATGCGCCATCGAGCCGTGCGATTGTTCAGGCGAACGATCATCCGGTGCAGATCGGGAGGGATCAGCAGGGGCAGAATCGTTTCAGGGGGGAGATGGGGCGGGTGTCGGTTTTCAATCGCGGGCTTACTGAGCAGGAGATTGCTGCACTGGCTGTAACTGGGCGGGATGCGTTGGGGCCGAAGCGGGCGGGTGTGCTTTATGCGGCTTTCGCGGGACCTCCCGAGACGCTCGCCGATTCGAAGGGGTGGGACCTTGGGCCGGGCTTGACGGTTGAGGCGTGGGTGTGCCCTGAGAAGATGCCGGCCAGCGGCGGGCGGATTGTGGATAAGATCACGCCGGGGGTGGACGACGGCTTTCTGTTCGACACTTATCCCGGCAACAGTCTGCGGTTTATCACGCAGGCGGGGATGGTGCGGGTGGAGAATGTATTGCCGGCGGGCGTATGGTCGCATGTGGCGGCAACGGCGGACGAGCAGGGGCTCAGCGTTTACTTGAACGGCAAGCGGATTGGGCGATATGCGGTCGAGGCGGGGGCGGATGCATTCGTGGTGACGCGGGGGTATGTGTTGCAGCGGTATATCAATGCGTGTGCGGGGCGCGGGGCGTATCCGATCAAGTTCAACGGGTCGATCTTTACGGTGGACTATGAGGGCGATCCGGACTATCGGCGGTGGGGGCCGGGGTACTGGTGGCAGAATACGCGGCTTCCGTATATCAGCATGTGCACCAGCGGCGACTTTGATTTGATGGGGCCCTTGTTTGCGATGTATGCGGGGGAGGTGTTCGAGCTGTCGAAGTATCGCACGCGGCATTACTTCGGGCATGGGGGCGCTTACTATCCGGAGTGCATTTACTTCTGGGGGGCGGTGTTCAACGAAACGTACGGGTGGACGCCGTATGCGGAGCGGAAGGACCCGCTGCAGGAAAGCGGCTATCACAAGTGGGAGTGGGTCGGTGGGCTCGAGTTCGTGTGGATGATGCTGGACTACTACGAGCACACGCAGGATGAGGCGTTCTTGCGTGAGAAAGTGCTGCCGGTGGCGGGGGAGATGTTGGCGTTTTTCGACAACTACTACAAGGCGGGGGCGGACGGCAAGCTCGTGATGCATCCGTCGCAGGCACTGGAGACGTGGTGGGACTGCACCAATCCGATGCCGGAGGTGGCGGGGCTGCGGGCCGTTACGGCGCGGCTGTTGGGGCTGCCGGAGCGGCTGACGTCGGCGGGCGAGCGCGTGGGGTGGCGGGCGTTTTTGGCGAAGGTTCCGGAGATGCCGGTGCGCGAGGCGGACGGCGTGAGGATGCTAGCGGCTGCGGAGAAGTTTGCAGATAAGCGGAACATTGAAAACCCGGAGCTGTATGCGGTGTTTCCATTTCGCCTGGCTTCGTTTGAGAAGGACAACGCGCAGCTTGCGGTGGAGGCATTGAAGCGGCGCGGGGACCGGGGCAGTTCGGGCTGGCGGCAGGATGATATTTTCATGGCGTACCTTGGGTTGGCGGAGGAGGCGAAGGCGAATGTTGTCGCGCGGGCGCGGGCCAAGCATGGGGGCTCGCGTTTTCCGGCGTTCTGGGGGCCGAACTATGACTGGGTGCCGGACCAGGACCATGGGGGCGTGCTGTTGAAGGCGGTGCAGGCGATGGTGATGCAGACGGAGGGGGAGAAGATCTATCTGCTGCCGGCGTGGCCGAGGGGATGGGATGTTGATTTTAAGCTTCATGCGCCGCTGAAGACCGTCATTACGGGTCGGGTGGAGGGCGGCAAGATTGTTGCTCTCGATGTTGTTCCGGCGGGGCGGCGGAAGGACGTGGTGGTGATCGGCGAGGTTGAGTCCACCGAAGCAATCTCGGAAGCGGAGGGCGGGATGGAGGGGTTTTTGGGTGAGCCGCGGTTTGAGATGCAGCAGGTGTTTGCGCGGGATCGATTTCCTAATGTGGTGGTGGCGACGGATGGCACGGTGCTGGCGTTCTGGAATGGGGTGAAGGTGCGGCGGAGTGCGGACGGGGGCGCGACGTGGGGGGAGGAGATTCTTGTCGGCGAGGGGTTCATGGCGGGCGGCGTGACGGTGGACGAGACGACGGGGGATATCCTGGCGTTTGTGGAGGAGCAGCATCCGCCGGCGCCGCTGACGGTGTATCGTTCAACCGATCATGGCAAGATGTGGGCGGCGCAGGAGACGGCGATTCGGCCGGACAGTCTGGGGCATGTGCCGTCGATGCATATGAACGAGCACGGGATTACGCTGCGGCATGGGGCGCACAAGGGACGGCTGCTGCGGCCGAGCCGGTGGTACGGGGATAAGAATGCGGGGGCGCAGTATCCGCAGCATTATACGAATGCGATCTACAGCGACGACGGGGGCCGGACGTGGCAGGCGAGCGAGCCGTTTCCGATGAAGGGGACGGGGGAGGCGACGGTGGCGGAGCTTTGCAGCGGGCGGATCTACTATAACTCGCGGCGGCACTGGGCGCCGGAGGGGGAGAATGCGCTGCGGCGGTGGACGGCTTACAGCGAGGACGGCGGGGCGACGTGGACGGGCGCGGCGGTGTGCGAGGTGCTGCCGGACGGCGACCAGAGCAGCACGTACGGGCTGATGGGCGGGCTGGTGCGGCTGCCGGTGCGGGGGCGGGATGTTTTGGTGTTCAGCAATATCGACAGTGCCAAGGGGCGGCGGAACGGGTATGTGTGGGCGAGCTTTGACGGGGGGCGGACGTGGCCGGTCAGGCGGCGGGTGTTCGAGGGGAGCTTTGCGTATTCGTCGCTCGATGCGGGGCGGCCGGGGACGGCGAGCGCGGGGTGGGTGTATCTGCTGTTCGAAGGCGGGCCGAAAGGCGGGGGGACCGTGGCGCGGTTCAATTTGAGCTGGGTGTTGGGGGGCGAGAGGACGGGGGATGGGGACGTGCCGGATTGGACGGCGGATTGAGGCTTTTTGGGGTCGCTGGGGGCGGCGGAATGGGATGTTGCGTTAAGGGGCAGGGGCGTCTATAATGCGGCTGCGCGCCGGGCATAGCGGCGGCGTAAACCGGCCGGCTACTCGCAATGACAGGTGGCGCCAGCAGTGACAGTGAGTGAAGGCCGGTGGCTGTCTGTTTTCGTGGGAGCGACAACCAGTTGCCGACGGCAGGTTTCCGGGCGGCTGTCTTTAGTTTTGGGAGTTTTCAAGTTGATTGAAAAGTGGGAAGCGGCGCTGGACAGCTTTGATCCGGAGGTGCGGGCGGATGCGCTGCGGCGTTTGATCGGGTTGGCTGATGAGGGGATAGTGGAGCTTGCGCCGGTCGGGTCGCGGGTGAACATTCATTGTCATACGTTTTTTTCGTTTAATGCGTACGGGTATTCGCCCACGAAGTTTGCGTGGCTGGCTCGCAAGGGCGGCCTGGCGGTGGCGGGGATTGTTGACTTCGACGTGCTGGACGGTCTGGAGGAGTTTCACGCGGCGTGCGGGTTCCTGGGCCTCAAAGGTGTGGTGGGAATCGAGACACGGGTTTTTGTGCCGGAGTTTGCCGACAAGGAGATCAATTCGCCAGGCGAACCCGGGATCAGTTATCACATGGGTGTCGGCATGCCGACAGCGCGGCCGGCCGGCGAGGCGGGGGCTTTTTTGCAGCGGCTCAAGGCCACGGCGCAGCAGCGCAACATGGAGCTGATGGGCCGGGTGAATGCGTACCTGAGTCCGGTGGAACTGGACTATGAGGCGGACGTGGCGCCGCTGACGCCGGCGGGGAATCCTACGGAGCGGCATTTGTGCACGGCCTATGCGCGAAAGGCCCGGGCGATGTTTGGTTCGGATGAGGCGCTGGCGGCGTACTGGCAGGAAAAATTGGACATGGATGTCGCGGGGCTTGGGCTGCCGGAGGGGGCAAAGCTCTTGAACGCGATTCGACAGAAGACGATGAAGCGCAAAGGGGCCGGTTACGTTCAGCCGGACGCGGGGGCGTTTCCGTCGATGGAGGAGATGAACCGGTTTGTGCTGGAGGCGGGCGGGATTCCGGTGCACACATGGCTCAACGGAATGTCGGACGGCGAGCGCCAGATCGAGCGGCTCCTGGAGGTGGCGATGTCGACGGGGGCCGAGGCGATCAACGTGATTCCTGACCGCAACTATGCGCCGGGCGTGAAGGACGAGAAGCTGACGAATCTCTATGCGGTGGTGGCGGTAGCCGAGAGCCTGGACCTGCCGGTGGTGATGGGGACGGAGATGAACAGCCCGGGTCAGAAGTTTGTGGATGATTTCGATTCGGCTGAGCTCAGGCCGTTGGGGCCGGTGTTCTTGAAGGGGGCGCATATCGTTTACGCGCATTCGGTTCTGCAGCGGGCGGCAGGGATCGGGTATACGGGGGCATGGGCAAAGAAGCATTTTGGTTCGCGAGCAGAGAAGAACGCGTTTTTTGCGGCGGTGGGTGAGCGGATTGGAGCAGAAGTGCCGGCCGGACTAAGCGAGAAGATGACGCCGGATGAGATATTGAAGCTGGTTGGATGACAAGGGTATTGATTTGCAATCTCGTGTGTTGGCCGGGGTTTTGAATTGGGTTTAGAGACAGGTGGATTGCCGTATGGGGTTTGAGATACCGGAAGTGGCTTCGGCAGTGCAGTTGACGGGGCCGGACGCGTTGACGCTGAATCGGACGAAGCCGGTGCCGCAGGTTGGACCGGACCAGATATTAGGCAAGGTGGAGGCGGTGGGGCTTTGCTTTTCGGATCTGAAGCTGTTGAAGCAGTTCGATCAGCATGCCCGGAAGGCGGAGATCCTTTCAGGGATTTCGCCGGAGGTGCTGGCGGAGATACCCAGCTATCGGCCCAGGACGGAGCCGACGGTGCCGGGGCATGAGACGGTGATTCGCGTGGTGGCCAAGGGCGACAATGTCAAGGGCGTCAGGCTGGGTGGGCGATACCTTGTGGAGACGGATTATCGCTGGCTGCCGACGCCGAATTCGAATGCGTCATTCGGGTATAACTTCGAGGGTGGATTGCAGCAGTATGTACTGCTGGATCAGCGGGTGATTACATCGCCGAAGGGGGAGTTGTTTCTGTTGGCGGCCTCGGAGGATCTGTCGGCATCGTCGGTGGCGCTGGTGGAGCCGTGGGCGTGCGTGGAGGACGCCTACGCCGTGAAGGAACGCACCACGCTGAAAATCGGCGGACGGATGCTTGTTGTGGCGGAGGCGAAGGTTGACGGACGCGAGTTCGCCGCGCTGCTGAAGTATTTCAAGCGGCCTGAGGTGGTGATGTGGTTGGGCGATCTGCCGGCGGGCTGGGAGGACTGGGGGGCGCACGTGGTGGAGATTTCGGTGCTCTCGGAGGCGGACGAGGGCGGCTTCGACGACGTGGTGTATTATGGGTCGCGTCCGGAGACGGCGGAGGCCCTGTTCGGCAAGCTGGGACCCGGCGGGCTGCTGAATCTTGTGTTGTGCGGCGGGCGTTTCGGGCGCGAGCTGACGACGCCGGTGGGGCGGGTGCATTATGGCAATATCCGGATCATCGGGACCAACAGCAGCGACCCGGCGGAGGCGATGAAGCTGATCCCTGCGAGCGGTGAGATTCGGGCCGGCAATGTGATCAACGTGGTCGGGGCCGGCGGGCCGATGGGCGTGATGCACGTGATTCGCAATATCTGCCAGGGCGTCAAGGGGGTGACGATTTACGCGGGCGATCTGGACGCGCACCGCCTGGGGCTGCTGTCACGGATTGCCGAGCCGATGGCGGCCGCGCGGGGCGAAAAGTATGTGCCTTATAATCCGAAGGAGAATCCGCCGGACGTGGCGTTCGATTATGTGGCACTGATGGCCCCGGTGCCGGAGCTTGCGGCCCAGGCGGTGGTGCAGGCGGCCGACAATGCGATCATCAACATTTTCGCGGGGATCCCGGCGCACGTGACGGCTGCGGTGGACATGGATGCCTATATCGAGAAGCACTGCTACTTCATCGGGACGAGCGGCTCGGTGCTCGACGACATGGTGGCGGTACTGGCCAAGGTGGAGGGGCGGACGTTGGACACGGATATTTCGGTGGCGGCCGTTTCCGGCCTCGATGGCGCGGTGGACGGGATTCGGGCGGTGGAGAAAGCACTCATACCGGGCAAGATCCTTGTATATCCGTCGTGCGAGGGACTGGGGCTGACGCCGCTGGATAAGCTGGGTGAGGTGCTGCCGGAGGTTGCGGCGAAGCTGCGGGACGGGCTTTGGAATGTGGAGGCGGAGAAGGCCCTGCTGGCGCACTATGGTGCGGCGAGCTGACGGGTTTAGCAGAATCCGCAGATTACGCAGGCAGGCATGGCGCCGGCGGTGAATGCGCAATGGACGCCGCCGCCTGCAAGCCGGGATAAAGAAAGGAGCGCATTTTGGGAAACAGTAAGCTGATCGAGGACGGCTATCGGATTGCGCGGGAGATGTACTGGCAGTATGGGGTGGATACGGAAGCGGCGATGAAGGCCCTCGGGGGGATTGCGATATCGCTGCACTGCTGGCAGGGGGACGACGTGGGGGGCTTTGAGAATCCGGAGGCGGAGCTGGACGGCGGGTTGGCGGTCACGGGGAATTATCCGGGAAAGGCGCGGAATGCCGATGAACTGCGGGCGGATGCGGACCAGGCGCTTTCACTGATTCCCGGCCGGCACCGGTTTAATCTGCATGCGATCTATGCGGAGACGGGCGGCAGGCGCGTGGAGCGCAACGCGCTCGATGCGTCGCATTTTGCGCGTTGGGTGGACTGGGCGAAGGCACGTGGGATGGGGCTCGATTTCAATCCGACGTTCTTTTCGCATCCGAAGGCCGCCTCGGGGTTTACCCTGTCAAGCCGCGACGAGGGGATTCGGCGATTCTGGGTTGAGCATGGCATCGCCTGTCGGCGCATAGCCGCGGCCATGGGCAAGGCGCTTGGCAGTCCGGTGGTTACGAATGTGTGGATTCCGGACGGGTATAAGGATGTGCCGGTGGACCGCAAGCGTCCGCGAGAGATTCTGCGGCAATCGTTGGATGAAATCTTTGCCGAGCCGTTGAATCCGGCGCATAACCTCGATGCGGTGGAAAGCAAGCTCTTCGGTATCGGGGCGGAGAGTTATACAACCGGGTCGCATGAGTTCTATTTAGGCTATGCGGTTGCGAATCAGAAACTGTTGTGCCTGGATGCAGGGCATTATCATCCGACGGAGATGATCAGCGACAAGATTTCGTCGGTGCTGTTGTTCGTGCCGGAGCTGCTCTTGCACGTCTCGCGGCCGGTGCGGTGGGACAGCGATCACGTGGTTATTCTCGACGACGAACTCAAGGCGATTGCGCAGCAGTTGGTGCGCGGCGATTTTCTCGGTCGTGTACCCATCGGTTTGGACTTCTTCGACGCCAGCATCAACCGGATTGCTGCATGGGTGATCGGGATGCGTTGTATGATCAAGGCGCTGCTGTTTGCATTGTTGGAGCCGGTGGAGACGCTGCGGGAGATGGAGATTGAGGGGGACTATACGCGGCGATTGGGTTTGCTGGAGGAGTTGAAGACGCTTCCGTTCGGTGCGGTATGGGATTATTATTGTCTCAAGTCGGATGTGCCCGCAGGATGGGCCTGGATGGAGGCCGTCAAGACGTATGAGGCTGACGTTTTGAGCAAGCGGCGATAGCAATCCGCACACAGTCCGGATAGGCGCAGATGCTTTCAAATTCGAAAGTGCAGCATACAGATTTCAAAACAGGTCGGCGGTCTACGCCGGTGTGAGGCAATGGTGCGGCGGGTATCAGGGGCAAGATGCTCGTGCTGCACGCCGCCGGGTAGCCGTGCCGCCAGACAGTGAAACGACGATTTAAAGGAAGAAGCGATGAGTGAGCAGGAACACGTACAGCAGGGCGTGACAGCGGGGCGGGGGCCGCAGACGATCGAGGGGGCCGCGCCGGGGACGGCGATGGAGACGGCCGCCCACGAAGGGTCGGGCGGCGAGTTCGAGCGCGAGCCGGTGCCGCAGAATCGGCTGTTGGGGTTCAAGAGCTTCATCGGGATGTATGCCGGGGAGCACTGTGCGGGAACGGAGCTGATGATCGGGCCCCTGTTCGTGGCGGCGGGCGTCAGTGCGTTCGACCTGCTCATGGGGCTGCTGGTGGGCAATGCCCTTGCGGTGCTGAGCTGGATGTTCCTGTGTGCGCCGATCGCGACGCGGGCAAGGCTGACGCTGTACTATCAGTTGGAAAAGATCTGCGGCCAGTACCTCGTGAAGGTTTACGATCTGGCCAACGGCGTGATGTTCTGCTTCCTGGCGGGCGCGATGATTACGGTGTCTGCGACAGCCGTGGGGGTGTACATCAAGTTTCCGATGCCCGCGCTAAACGATCTGTATCCCAACAGCATTGGCTGGGTTGTTGCGGTGCTTGCCGTTGGGGCCTTGATCTCGATCGTGGCGGCCTGCGGGTATGAGACGGTGGCGAAGTTCGGCAATATCGCCTCGCCGTGGATGGTACTGGTCTTTCTCGTATTCGGGTTTGTGGGGCTGCGCGATTTCATTACTGCCACCGGCTCCGAGATTCACTCGGCGGCCGATCTGTGGAACCTGGCCACGACGAGCATCTGGAAGGGCGGCGATCCGCTGCCGGGACGCGTAAAATTCACCTTCTGGCATGTGACGTTCTTTGCGTGGTTCTGCAACATGGCAATGCATGTGGGAATGAGCGATCTGTCGGTGTTTCGCTTCGCGAAGAAGTCATGGTATGCCGTGGCGTCCGCGGCTGGGATGTACGTCGGCCATTTCATGGCGTGGATCGCAGCGTCGATTCTGTATGCTTACCAGCTGCATCTTGACCCCGCCGACACGGACGTTTTGCCCGGGCCGCTGGCGTGGCGCGCGGCGGGTCTGGTGGGCCTGATCTGCGTGATCATCGCGGGGTGGACGACGGCCAATCCGACCATCTACCGGGCTGGGCTTGCTTTTCAGGCGATTATCCCGAAGGCCAGTCGCTTCAAGGTGACGCTGCTTACGGGCCTCGTCGCGACGATAGCGGCGATGTTTCCGCTGATCGCGATGCGGCTTCTGGATTTTGTGGCGTTTTACGGCCTGTTGCTGATGCCGATGGGAGCCGTGGTTTTTGTGGACTTCTGGCTGATGCGCAAACTGGGGTTGGAGAGCAACTACGCGGCCGCGCACGGCCGGGTATTCAACTGGGCGGCCGGTCTTGCGTGGGGCTTAACTCTTGCTATCTGCGGCTGGCTGGTGCTCACCGGCCGCGTGCAGATTTACTTCGTGTCGCTTCCCGGATGGTTTGCCGCGGCGCTGATATATATTGTTGCCAGCAGGTTCTACCAGAAGAAAGCCGGTCCGGCGAGTTTGGCGGCGGCTTGAGGAAGGAGTTTTGATATGCGTATGATTGCTGTGGTTGTGTCGCTGGTGGCGCTGGCGGCGCTGACGGCGCCGTCGGTGATGTATCTGGCGGGGGTGGAGGGGATGGATCTGGATAAGGTCAAGCAGATCATGCTGGTGGCGACCCTCGTTTGGTTCGCAACGGCGCCCCTGTACATGTGGAAGGAAGAAAAGAAAGAATCGTCATAAAACGGGAATGGTGACAGCCGCCTGTTTTTCCCCGGATGGGGCCGGGCGTCGAAATCCCTCGTGCCGAACTCGCAGCAGCGGCACGGATACAGGTGACTGTCCTTGTCTTTTCTTTGGGAAGGGTGATGCTGTGAAAGCGGCGTTGTGTGTTTGCCTGTTGGGCCTTGTTGCTGCCGCGGTTTGGGGGCAGGAGTCTTCGATGGCGCCGGGGTACACGGTGCCGGTGCTTGATCTGGCCGCAGATGTCGGGCGGCAGGTTGTGGTGGATCGCCAGGCGGGTCAGTACTTGGGGCATCCGACAACGGTGCTGCTGGAAGACAACAAGACGATGATTGCTGTGTACCCGAAGGGGCACGGGCGCGGGGCGATTTTGATGAAGCAAAGCACCGACGGCGGGCTGACCTGGTCGGATCGGCTCCCGACGCCCCCCAGTTGGGCGACGTCGCTGGAGGTCCCGACGCTGTATCGCACCGTGGATAAGCAGGGCACGCGGCGGCTGATCATGTTTTCCGGTTTGTATCCGATTCGCATGGCAGTCTCGGAGGATGACGGCAAGACATGGTCGGAACTGAAGCCGATCGGCGATTTCGGCGGGATAGTGGCGATGGCGTCGCTGGTGCGGCTCAAGAACGGCGACTATATGGCGCTCTTCCACGACGACGGGCGGTTCCTGCGGGGCAAGGGCGTGCGCGACAAGTTCATCGTGTACAAGACGCTGTCGCATGACGGCGGGCTGACATGGTCACAGCCGGAGCCAATTGCGACGCACCCGGTGGCGCATCTGTGCGAGCCGGGGGCGGTGCGGTCGCCTGATGGAAAACAGATAGCCGTGCTCCTGCGGGAGAACAGCCGCCGGTTGAATTCGTTTGTGATCTTCAGCGACGATGAGGGTGTTACGTGGTCGACCCCGCGGGAGTTGCCGGCGGCCTTGACGGGGGATCGTCACACGGCACGGTATGCACCCGATGGACGGCTCTTTATTACGTTTCGAGATACGACGCGACAGAGCGCAACACAGGGCGACTGGGTCGGCTGGGTAGGGACTTATGAGGACATCGTTGCCGGTCGCCAGGGCCAGTACCGCGTCCGCCTGATGGACAACCATCATGCCTGGGATTGCTGTTATCCGGGGCTGGAACTCCTGCCTGACGGCACGTTTGTGACGACGACATACGGGCATTGGACCAGGGGCGAGTCGCCGTACATCGTGAGCGTCCGGTTCAAGATGGAAGAGTTGGATGCGATGGCGGCCCGGCAGCGCCCGCAGCAGACGGATGCGCCTGTCGGCGGGGCCGGTGGGTAACATGTATCTTGGAATGCGAAACCAATTCTAATTGGCGAAACCTCAACCAGGATTGCGCAACGGGAGAAGGTCGCGCATGAAGGAGACAGAAATGGATCGACGGGCATTCATTCAGGCAGCGGGGATTACTGCGGCGGCAGGGGCATTGAAGGTTTGCGGCCGCATGTCGAAATCGGCGGCCGCTGCGGTGTCCGAGCGCAAACCGAATATCATCTGGCTGTTTGCGGATGACCTGGGTTATGGGGACCTGGGCTGCTACGGCCAGAAGCGGATCAAAACGCCGAACCTGGACCGGATGGCGGCCGAGGGGATGCGTTTTACGCAGCATTACGCGGGATCGACGGTGTGTGCGCCTTCGCGCAGTGTGCTGATGACCGGGCTGCATACGGGGCATGCGGTTGTGCGGGGTAATGCACGGGTGCCCCTGCGGCCGGAGGATGTGACGGTGGCCGAGCGCCTGAAGGCGGCCGGTTATGCGACGGGCCTTTGCGGCAAGTGGGGCCTGGGTGAGGCTGGCTCCACGGGAATTCCGAATCGCAAGGGCTTCGATTACTTCTTCGGGTATCTGAACCAGACGCATGCGCACAATTACTATCCGGAGTTTTTGTGGGAAAACGAGGAGAAGGTCGCGCTGCGGAACGTGGTGGATCATCCGGTGAAAAATGAGCAGGTGAGTTTGGGCGGAGTATCCACGAACAGGCTGGACTATTCGCACGACTTGATTGTCGGCAAAGGGCTGGAATTCATTCGCCGCAATGCCGGCCGGCCGTTCTTTTTGTACTTGTCCATGACCATTCCGCACGCCAATAACGAGGCGGGCAGTAAGGGGATGGAGGTTCCGGAATACGGGATTTACAGGAATATGGACTGGCCCCAGCCCCAGAAGGGCCACGCCGCGATGATTACGCGGATGGACGGCGATGTGGGGCGGGTGTTTGCGCTGCTCAAGGAGTTGGACATCGATGATAAGACACTGGTGTTCTTTTCGAGTGATAACGGCCCGCATCGCGAAGGAGGTAACGATCCGGACTTCAACGACTCCAACGGGCCGCTGCGGGGCATCAAGCGGGACCTGTACGAGGGCGGGATTCGCGTGCCGCTGATTGCGCGGTGGCCGGGGAGGATCAAGCCCGGCAGCGAGAGCGATCATGTGTCGGCGTTCTGGGATTTCATGCCGACCGCCTGCGAGGTTGCATGTGTGGACGCCCCTGCCGGAACCGACGGGATCAGCTATCTGCCGACGCTGTTGGGCAGGAAGCAGAAGCAGCATGAGTTTTTGTATTGGGAGTTTCATGAGCGCGGCAGCAAACAGGCTGTGCGCATGGGCAAGTGGAAGCTCATTCGATTTGTCAATGACGGCAAGGTGGAGTTGTACAACCTCGACGAGGATCTGGGCGAGACGACGGATATCGCCGACAGGCATCCGGAGATCATTGCGACAATCATGGAGTATCTCAAGACGGCCCGGACGGAGTCGGAGCATTGGCCCATGCCGCAGGCTTAATAACGTCTCCGCAAATACAGATGGCGCAAACGGGTGTTAAGAACTGAAGGGAACATAAGATGAATGCAAAGGTGATGAAAGTCTTGGTTGCTGTAGTTGTGCTTTCTCTGTCGGCACAGGTGTTTGGGCAGGTTGAGGCCCGAGTGGAATTGCTTTGGCCAAATGGCGCGCCCCAGGCGAAAGGGGATGCGGATGGGGACAGGCCCTCGATTACGATCTATCTGCCGCCGAAGGAAAAAGCGACCGGTGCGGCGGTTGTGATCTGCCCCGGTGGAGGATATGGGCATCTGGCCATCGACCATGAGGGCCACCAGATTGCACGCTGGCTCAACTCCTTCGGGGTGGCGGGGTTCATACTGAAGTACCGGCATCGCAACAGCGGTGCCGGATACGGGCACCCTGTGCCTCTGATGGACGCGCAGCGGGCGATCAGTATGGTGCGGGCGCGAGCCGCGGAGTTCGAAGTGGATCCGGCGAGGATCGGGATCTTGGGGTTTTCGGCGGGCGGGCACCTCGCCTCGACGGCTGCAACGCATTTTCATACGGGACGCACCGACACCGCCGATGCGATCGATCGCGTGAGCTGCCGGCCGGACTTTGCAGTACTGGTGTACCCGGTGATCTCGCTGACGGAGTGGTTCACACACGTCGGGTCGCGCACCAATCTTCTGGGCCGGGATGGCGACGCGGAACTGATCAGGCAGCTGTCCAATGAGCTGCACGTGACGCCGCAGACGCCGCCGACGTTTTTGCTGCACACCAACGAGGATACGGCCGTGCCGGCGGAGAACAGTGTGTACTTCTATCTGGCGCTGCGGAAGGCGAAGGTGCCGGCCGAACTGCATATTTACGAGAAAGGCCAGCATGGTGTCGGATTAGGCGCGGCGGCCGGCGCGGTGGGAACCTGGCCCAGGCGATGCGAGGAGTGGATGCGGGGCAGGGGCCTGCTGGAGAAGGCTCAACGATAATCCGCTCATCATGTAGATATCATCGCGTGCAGGGACAGGTGCTCGTTACGTGCACGCGTTTGACGGCGGCATGCAGGGCTGGGCAGTGTGTATGGACGATGCGGCTATGTGGGCCGGTGGAGGCGGTCAAGGCGCGAGCGGCGGCGCTCGGACTATTTGAGTATGGTGCGGGTGGGGGTTGTGTTGTTGGTGAAGTGTTTTTCGACCCAGCCGGCGGTGGTGTTTTCTCTTGAGTCGAAGTATTTGACGTAGGGTTTGATGTCAAGGACGGGGGTTTTGTCCAACATGTCGACTTCCTGGAAGTAGAGGCGGCCAGGCTCGATGCGGGTGATCTTGACGATGGACAGGCCGATGTGGTTGGGGCGGTGTGGGCTGCGGATGGCAAAGATGCCGTGGGGCTGGTCTTCGAGGAAGGGCTGGGCGGTCATGCGGCAAGTCTTGGACTTGTGGAAGTAGTAGAGGAGGATCGCGTGGCTGAAGCCGTCGAGGTCGGCGAGGCCCGGGTGGTAGGGTTTGTAGAGCTGGACCCAGGCTTCAATGCCGGGCTTGAAGGTCCCCTGGATAGGCATGTCTTTGGGCGTTTTGTAGGGGGAGTGGATTCGGCCGATGGGCTTCATTGTGATTTGCATTGCTGTGCTCCCTGTGGGTTTCCCAAGTGTGACGGCGGGCTTTGCCGGTACGGCGAGAACAATGATGGCTTGTGCTTCAGAGTTGTGCAAGCGGTATCTGTTCATTTCATTAGCGCTTTTCGGCGTTTCGGGCGCAGCGGCCCCCGACACAGCTAATCGGATAGTGCACGGCGCCCGGCGTCGAGCTGGCCGGGTTTCAATAATTTCGTCGGTCAATTGGGTCTTGTATTCGCGGCAAACGCGACTATAATCCCACACAAGCACTGCAATTGAGGAACTCAGGCGATCAAGTACTGCTGCACGCTGCACAGGACAAGCCTGAAGGAAGCCAAGACAGAGGTGGAGAGAATAATCGAAACTCATAACCTACCGGCCGGCGCCGGGAATGCGGAGGCGAAGTCATGTTCAGACAGTCAAACAGTAAGATGTTTTTCATCGGCCTGGTTGTAATGCTTGGCGTGCAGACGGCCTGTCCGGCGTCCGAGGCCGCCACGGACGAGACGCCCTTTTGCCCCATGTTCAACTTTGACAACGCCCTTGCGGTGACGTTTCGCCTTTACGAAGAGTAATCCTATTCGCTCAACGGCAACCCGCTCCAGAACCTGTATTTCGAAACGGCGTTCAATGTTGTCTCTGTGGAGAAACGGGACAAAGGCTTGCGCGTCGAGATACAATACGTTGACTTTCGGGCATACATCCAAGGGGCCGCCGTCATGGACACACGAAATACCCCGGCCCTCAAGGAGGCCGCCGAGGACATTGTCGGACGCTGCCTGATTTACGAGCTGGACGGCAACCACCGTGTGCTCAGCATCTCCGGCGTGAAGGAGCTGCTTGCGGGTCCGGGGGGAAGGATGTTCGGAACCGTGATGAACGAGGCGATTTTCAAGCGGTCGCTGGAAAAGCTGCTGCTGTCGCGAGAGGACATCAGCCGCCCACTGCAACCGAAAGACTCCTGGCAGTGGCGATCTTCACAACGAGATCTTAATGAGCTGTGTCAACATCGAGGGTGAGTAAGGCACGGGTCGCCTTCAATTCGTCACGCGGACAGGCAAACACGGGTGCTGTCTCCACCGGCAGGGCAGCGTTTACGGCCGGGCAGCAGGAACAGGAACAGGTCAAAACCAGATGTTTCCTAAACGGATGGCGCTTAACTTGTGCGATCGATACAGACTCGTTATTCGCTGCAGAAGACACCTGCGATGATATGTTTCCGGAGCAAAAAAAATTGTGGGCTATTCTGTGTAGGGGTCCGAGAAAAGCGGCCGCTGCAATGTTGAGCATGATATTTTCTCGGGCGTTACAAAAAGTGAGATCGAGGCAGTGAGCAGGTGGTTGCTTTGAGCCGAAGCGTTCCATATATTTTAACCAGTTCTTAGCGAAACCTTGTAATTGTCGACATCGTAGAAGCAGCAGCAAAAAACCTTGCGAGGACGCAATATGAGCGAAAAACCGACAGTGGTCCATGTCACGCATGAGGCTATCGGCAAGATCGGCGGTATAGGTGCCGTTCTGGAGGGGCTGTTCACAAGCGACACTTACCAGCGGGAGATGGGTCGGAATATTCTGATCAGCCCGCTGTTTTCGATGGAGGGGGATGCAAGCGACCGCTTGGGTCCGGACGGGGAGGTTCTGTACTCGTCGGTCGACGGGATGATCAAGTCGAATTACTTCTCGGGTTTTCGAAAGATCGAAGACACGTTCAACGTGAATATTGTTTACGGTCGGCGTACGTTCGTTGATCCTCTCAGCGGCAACAAGAGTTCGCCGGAGGTGGTGCTGATCGATATCACCCGGATTGCTGACAGGCCGGTAAACGAGCTGAAGTACCGGATGTTCCAGGAGTTCGGGATTCGCAGCGACCTGTACGAGAACCTGTGGGAGTTCGAGCAGTACGTGCGTCTGGCCCCGCCGGCGATTGCGGTTTTGAAGGCGATGGGCGCGGCGAAGCTGGACACGCCGACGATCATTGTGGCGCACGAGTTCATGGGTATGCCGACGGCGCTGCAGGCGATATTGGACCCGTTCGACTTCAAGACGGTGTTTTATGCGCACGAGGTTGCGCCGATGCGGCGTCTTGTTGAGAAGCACTCGGGTCATGACACGATGTTCTACAACGTGATGAAGGCCGCCAAGGAGAACGGCCTGAGCGTTAGTGAGGTGTTCGGCGACCAGAGTCACTTCTTCAAGTTTGCGCTGGTGGATGCTGCGCGGCATTGCGACAACATTCTGGCCGTGGGCGACTACGTAGTCGAGGAACTGCGGTTCATGGCGCCGGAGTTCCAATTGGCCGATATTGACCTGACGTATAACGGCATTCCGGCGTGGCAGATCAGCTTTGCGGAGAAGCAGCAGTCCAAGGAGCGTTTGCAGGCGTACTGCGATGCGCTTCTGGGATATCGGCCGGACTTCGTGTTCACGCATGTCACGCGTATGACGCCGAGCAAGGGCCTCTGGCGCGATCTGCGAGTGCTTGAGCATGTGGATCGCGAGTTCCGCACGCAGGGCAAGACGGCGGTTCTGTTCGTACTGAGCACGGAGATCGGCAAACGTCGCGAGGGCGACATCTACGATATGGAGGCGCGATACAACTGGCCGGTGGCGCACCGCGAGGGGCTGCCGGATCTGTCGGGAGGCGAGGCAGCGTTCTATGCGGGGGTTCAGGAGTTCAACGCACGGAGCCGCAATGTCAAGGTAGTGTATATCAACCAGTTCGGTTTCGACCGGTCGTGCTGCGGACGGAGGATGCCGGCCGATATGGAGTTCATGGACATCCGCAAGGGCACGGACGTTGAGTTCGGGCAGAGCATTTACGAGCCGTTCGGGATTTCGCAGTTGGAGCCGCTGAGCTTCGGCGGGCTGTGTGTGGTGTCGAACGTGTGCGGCTGCGCAGGGTTCGTCAAGGCGGTAACCGGCGGCCAGGACGTCAGGAACGTTATCATCGCTGATTATACGCAACTGAACTGGGACAGCTGGTACGACCTGGAGGACCTTCAGCAGATCAACAAGGAGGCGCGGGACCGGATCGAGCAGCAGGTGAGTCAGCGGGTGGCTTTGGAGATTTGCGCGCGGCTGCCCAAGCAGGACGCGGAGGTAGCCTCGATGATCGAGACGGGGTACAGCCTGGCCAAGCATATGGGCTGGGAGGCGGTGGCAGAGAAGTACGTGCTCAAGAGCCTTCGCAAGGCGACGCAGAAGCAGCACCGAGGGCAGATCCATTTGGGCGCGTAGGATTGGTGAGGCAGGTCAGCTTCGCTTCTTAGTGCCGCCAAGGTGAATCGAAAGGGCTGCATAATTTGTGGTTGGGTTGGTTTGCGCTTCGCTTGAGCGGCTGCCAGCCCTGGCGAGCAGCACACCCCTGCACCTTCTATCGGTGCATGGCACATCCGGCCGCGAAGAACGTAACATTCCCGTGGGTGACGATAAGGTTGCTGGCTGCGCGTCGTGCATACTGCGCGCGGTTACGCGCGACCAGGGCATTTTCCTGTCGTATTGACGCGAGGCACAGGGGGTGGTAGAGTTGGCGTCAAGACGCATGAGGAACAAGCCTGTCATTGGAATACTTGGCGGCATTTCATCGGGCAAGAGCACGGTGGCCGCGGAGTTCGGGAAGCTGGGCTGCGCGGTAATCAACGCCGACGAGATAGCGGGCGAATTCCTGCAACGAGAGGACGTAAAAGAGCGACTTGTCCAGAGTTTTGGGCAAGAAATTTGCAGAGAAGGACTTATTGACCGTTCACGTCTTGCCGATATAGTATTTGAGGGTCGGCACAACGTTGCACGTATCAATGAGATTATTCACCCACTTGTTTTTGACCGAACAAAAGAATTGATCGGCGATTATAATCGCAGGGGGGAAATAAATGCCATTGTTCTCGATGTTCCCTTATTGGTAGAAGCCGGGTGGACTGACCTGTGTGATGTGCTGGTCTTCGTGGAGGCAACCCCCGAGATGCGTGCCGCCCGGGCCCGGAAGCGGGCGGGATGGGACGAAGCACAGCTAAAAAAAAGGGAAAAATTTCAGATTTCGCTGGACAGAAAGGCAGAAATGGCCCATTATATCGTGCGTAACAATTCTGACTTATCGGCCTTAGCCGACCAGGTCGCACGTATATTATCTACCTTGTCGCAGCAGAAACATCGATAGTGGTATATCGGGGCAAAGACACCCTGTCGGGTGTTGATAGGTAATTTTTACAACCCAGCAGGCCAATCTCAACCTCCCAGAGACCATGGTATGGCATGGGATTCAGATGCATTATGGAGCGTCCGTACGGATTTGGTGTAAACAAGTAAGGAGTGATCATGGCGAAAGCTGCCTCAAAAAAGAAGAAGAAAGCGGCCGCACAGCCGGCGTCCGAGAGTGTGTCGACGACGGTTCAGGCGGCGGAGGAGCAGGAGCAGGACCAGGACTCCGTGGGCAACGTGGCCAACGGGGCGGAGGCGCCTGTGGCAGAGGCCGAGCAGGATCAGGCCGAGGCCACGGCATCGGAACAGGCGGCGGCCGAGGGCAAGAAAGGTAAAGAGAAAGAAGAATCCATCCACGCCAAGTACGAGCGTGTGAAGAAAGGCAATCTGCACCTGACGGACCTGCAGAACCTCGATGCACAGGAGCTGCATCAACTCGCCAAGAAGGAGGGGATCAGCGACTATATGGGGCTCAACAAGCAGGAGCTGATCTTCAAGATTCTCAAGGAGCGTATCCGGCAGAACGGCCTGATGTACGGTGAGGGCGTGCTGGAGGTGCTTCCGGACGGGTTCGGTTTTCTGCGGAGCCCGACATATAACTACCTGTCGTCGCCGGACGACGTGTACGTTTCACCGTCGCAGATACGGCGTTTCGGGCTGCGGAGCGGCAATATCGTATCGGGACAGATTCGGCCGCCGAAGGAGAGCGAGAAGTATTTTGCGCTCCTGCGGGTGGAGGCGATCAACTACCAGGAGCCGGACAAGCTGGCGGAGAAGGTGGTTTTCCGCGACCTGACGCCGCTGCATGCTGAGGAACGGCTGATTCTGGAGACGACGCCAGACGAGATGAGTATGCGGATCATCGATCTGATCACGCCCATCGGCAAGGGTCAGCGCGGCTTGATCGTGGCACCGCCGCGTACGGGCAAAACGGTGCTCCTGCAGAAGATCGCCAATTCGATCAGCACGAATCATCCTGAAGTGAAGATGATCGTGCTGCTGATTGACGAGCGGCCGGAAGAAGTGACGGATATGGAGCGCAAAACCAACGATGACGTCGAGGTGATTTCGTCGACGTTCGACGAGCCGACGTCCCGGCATTGCCAGGTGGCCGAGATGGTCATCGAGAAGGCCAAGCGCATGGTGGAATACGGCGAGGATGTGGTGATCCTGCTGGATTCGATTACACGACTGGCACGGGCGTACAACACCGAGATGCCGCACTCGGGCAAGATCCTGACCGGTGGTGTTGACGCCAACGCGATGCAGATGCCGAAGCGGTTCTTCGGTGCGGCCCGCAACATCGAAAATGGCGGATCGCTGACGATTATCGCCACGGCGCTGATCGATACGGGCTCGAAGATGGACGAGGTGATCTTCGAGGAGTTCAAGGCGACGGGCAACATGGAGCTGCACCTGGACCGCAAGCTGGTGGAGCGGCGGACGTTCCCGGCGATCGATATCAGCAAATCTGGTACGCGGCGCGAGGAGCTGCTGCTCGACAAGAAGGAGCTGGAGCTGACGTATCGGCTTCGCAAGGTGCTCAGCGAAATGAACATGGTCGAGAGCGTGGAGCTCTTGAAGAGTCGGCTGGCCAAGTGCCGCACGAACGCGGAATTCCTGATGAGCCTCAGCGTGGATTAAGGCGGGCACAGCCGGCTGTATCGGCATTGGTGCATCAGGACAGCGGCGGAGGAGATGGCTGCCTGTCCGTGTTTGGGGGGTGCTTTACAGACGCTTTAAATTGACTACAATGGGGTCCCGGCCGACGTGGTTTGGTCGGGGCCTTTTTTTTGCAGGACGGAGACCAAGATTCAGACATGCGAGAGCTTCCCAAGATTTACGAACCGAAAAAGATTGAAGCCCAGGCAGAGGCGCTTTGGGAACGGGGACAGTATTTTCACGCTGAGGCGGGGGCGGTTTCGCCGCGCGGCAATTATACGATTGTGATTCCGCCGCCGAATGTGACGGCGGCTCTGCATTTGGGCCATGCGCTGAATAATACGCTGCAAGACGTGCTGATCCGGTGGCGGCGGATGCAGGGGTTCAATACGCTGTGGATGCCCGGAACGGATCATGCGGGCATTGCGACGCAAACGGTGGTGGAGAAACGGCTGCTGGCGGAGGAGGGCAAGCGGCGGACGGACTTTTCGCGCGAGGATTTTGTGGCGCGAGTCCAGGCGTGGAAGGACGAGTACGAGGCGTGCATCCTGGGCCAGCTCAAGGCGATGGGGTGTTCGTGCGACTGGCCGCGGACGCGGTTTACGATGGACGAGGTGTGCGCCAAGGCGGTGCGGGCGACCTTCTTCAGTCTCTTCAAGGACGGGCTGATCTATCGCGGCAAGCGGCTGGTGAACTGGGACCCGGCGACACAGACCGTGCTGGCGGACGACGAGGTGGAGCACGAGACAGTGCAGGGGAACTTCTGGTATCTGCGGTATCCGCTGGTCGAGCCGGTCGCGGTCGGGGGGGAGACGGTCAATTATGTGACGGTGGCGACGACCCGGCCGGAGACGATGTTGGGCGATACGGCGGTGGCGATGAATCCGGCAGACCCGCGGGCGAAAGACCTAGTGGGCAAGATGGTGCGGCTGCCGATCGCGGGGCGGCTGATCCCGATCATTGCCGATGAGCACGTAGTGCTGCCTGATCCGCAGAGCGAGGACGAGAAGGCGCGGTTCTCGACGGGTTTCCTGAAGGTGACGCCGGCGCACGATCCGGACGACTGGCAGATCGGCCAGCGGCATTCGCTGCCGGTGATCAATGTGATGGCGCCGGACGGGTCGATCAGCGAGAAGTACGGTTGGACGGACTGGGAGGAGATTGTCAACACGGATGTTGAGAATCTGTTGGGGATGGACCGATTCGAGGCGCGGGAGGCGATTGTCGAGTGGTTCCGCATGGAGGGGCTCCTGGACGATATCCGGCCTTATACGCACGAGGTCGGACACAGCTATCGCAGTCATGTGCCGATCGAGCCATACCTGTCGGATCAGTGGTATGTTGCGGTTAAGAAACCGATTCCGCATCTTGCAGAAAAATTCGGCGAAGGGCTCATCGAAGGCACGGACGTGCCGGTCAACTCCCTGGCCGGCCTGGCGCTGAAGCCGTTGCTGGACGGCCGGCTGCGTTTCATCCCCGAACGGTACGCCAAGACTTACCAGACATGGCTCGAAAACCTCCGTGACTGGCCGATCTCCCGCCAGCTCTGGTGGGGGCACAGAATACCTGTTTGGACCTTAGTTTTCAGAACTCCATCTCATACGCGAGCATTTGACAGTGATGATCGGCACGAGAAGGACTGCATGGCGGAACTTCAAAAGTTCCTGCGTATGTGCCAAATTGAGAAAGATGTCGTTTTTTACAAGTCTGACCGACTGATCGACGGATATCATCCCGTTTACGTCTGTGCGCGCACCGCAATGGCCGATCAGGCACTCGAGTTACTTGGGCGGATTAGTAGACATCGGTCAACCACTGATGTGGAGAAAGTCCGGGAATTCCGAAAGGATAACGAAGCATTTCGAAGCCGATTTGGCCGCAGTGCCTACAACTTTGTAAATGGTTTAGCTCGCAAGATCAGGTCGTTGCAGCAAGATAGCGACGTGCTTGATACGTGGTTTTCTTCGGCGCTTTGGCCTTTCAGCACTTTAGGGTGGCCGGACGAGACGCCGGAGATGAAGGCGTTTTATCCGGGGGACGTGCTTTGTACGGCGCGGGAGATCATTACGCTGTGGGTGTCGCGGATGGTGATGATGGGGCAGTACTGCGCCGGCGATATTCCGTTCAAGGATGTGTATATCCACGCGATGATCCAGGACGGCCAGGGGCGGAAGATGTCCAAGAGCCTCGGCAACGGCATCGATCCGTTGGTGGCGATCGACAGCCACGGGGCCGACGCGATGCGGTTTACGCTGGCGAGCATGACCACCGACACGCAGGACATTCGCATGCCGGTTGCGGAGATGACGCTGCCGGACGGGCGGGTGGCGAATACGTCGCCGAAGTTCGACATCGGGCGGAACTTCTGCAACAAGCTGTGGAACGCGTCGCGGTTTGCGATGATGAACCTGGAAGGGACCGACCCGGCGCAGTTCGACGCGGCGGCCATGGACATCACGGACCGGTGGATTTTGTCGCGGCTGACGCGGACGGTCCAGGAGGTGACGAGCGGGCTGGAGGAGTTCAAGTACAACGAGCCGCTGAATGCGATCTACCGCTTCTTCTGGAATGACTTGTGCGACTGGTACCTGGAATGGGCCAAGCCGCGAATGCAGGACGCGCGGCAAAAGGCTACGGCGCAGAATGTCCTTGCGTTTGTGCTGGACCAGACGCTGCGGCTGCTGCATCCGTTCATTCCGTTCATCACGGAGGGGATCTTTCAGAACCTCAACGCGATCGCGCCGGGGCGGGGGCTCAAGGGTATGGCGGATGCGCCGGCGGCAGAGGCGCTGATTGCGGCGGCGTGGCCGACGGCGGCCGACTCGTTAGTCGACGAGGCGGCCGAGCGGCAGATATCGGCCGTGCAGAGTGTTGTGCGGGCGATCCGCGATATTCGCAGCCAGCACAACATCCCGCCGTCGAAGATGCTCAACGCGTCAGCGGGCGCACCGGAGGCGACGGCGACCGTACTGCGGGCCAACGCGGATCTCGTACGGACATTGGCGGGCATTGAGCAGCTGACCGTGGGAACCGATATAGAGAAGTCGACCGATGCGGCGGCCGCCATCGTGGAGGACATTCAGCTTTACGTCCACGGCGTCGTGGATCGCGAGGCGGAGCGGCAGCGCTTAGAGAAGCAGAAGCAGCAGTTGGAAAACGGCATTGGGCCGTTGCGGACGAAACTCGCTAACGAGAACTTCGTGACGCGGGCCAAGCCCGAGGTGGTCGAACAATCACGGCAGCGCCTGGCCGAGTTGACGGAGCAGTTGGAGGCGGTGGAAGCGCATTTGAAGCAATTGAATGAAGAGTAGAGTTTAGATTATCCGCAGATCACGGAGATGGCGCTGATTCAAACAGAATATGGACGGCGGCGTGCAAATCTGTCTCACCTGCGGATGAATAAGGGCGGTGATTATGGAAATACCGGTCGAACTGGCGAGAATCATCATCAATGAAACGGTCGATCAGCAGATCATCGTACTGCGAGAGCAGAACGGCGACCGCAGCTTTCCCATCGTGATCGGCATGCCGGAGATTCTTGCGCTGGACCGGCGGCTCAAGGGCATCGAGTTTCCGCGGCCGATGACGCACGACCTCCTGGCCAACGTGATCGAGGAAATGGGGGGCACGCTGTCGCGGGTGGTAATCAACGACCTGCGGGAGCACACGTTTTTTGCGGAGCTTCACATCGAGATGGACGGCGAAGAGATCACCGTCGACAGCCGACCGTCGGACGCCATCGCACTCAGCGCGGGTCTGGACGTGCCGCTGTTTGTGGATGAGCAGGTTTTTGAGAAGATGCAGATGTGAAGTTGGCGATCAGCAGCAGGCCGACGGCGATACACAGCATGCTGTCGGCGACGTTGAAGGCCGGCCAGTGGTACTCCCTCCAGTAGAACAGCAGGAAATCCCTCACATAGCCGTTGAACGCGCGATCGTACAGGTTGCCGGCGATGCCGGCGGCGAACAGGGCCAGTGCAACCTGCATGATGCGTTGACGCACCCGGCCCATGAGGAAGATCGCCAGCACGACGACAAGTGCGATGATGGAAACGGCGACAAGCATTTCGGTGCGCCCTTCGGCGATGCTGAAAGCGGCGCCTGTATTCTTCCAGCGGACGAGGCGGAACAGGCCGTCGATGACCTGGTATTCTTCGTTGGGGACGCCGGCGAGCCAGGCAAAGATCGCCCACTTGCTGATAAGGTCGGCGGCGATACCGGCGACGACAATGGGCCAGAAGAGGAGGTGGCCGATTGTATCGGGCCCGCGCGGGGGTACGTCGGCGGTCTGGTGCGTTTGAACGGCGGCGGTCGGCTGATGGGTTTCGACGTTGGCTTGCTTCAGGGACGCACCTCTACTCGTTCATGTATTTGTCGTACAATTGCTGCAGCTCGGGCTGATCGGCGTTGAGGTCGAGCGATTTTCGCCACTGCTGCAGGCCCTTGACCTTGAGCATATCGTCTTTGTCGGTTGTGGCCTTGAGGATGTAGGCCACGCCCAGCCCTTTGCGGGCCATCCAGTCGTCGGGCGCCATCTGAGCGGCGGTTTCGTAGCTGGCAATGGCACGGTCAACGTCTTTGAGCTTCAGCCACGCAAAGCCAAGGTACTGATGGGCCATGGCGTTGGTCGGCTCCTGCTCGATGGAGGCCAGCAGCAGCTCGCGGGCGGCCTCGTATTTGCCGGTCCTGAGATATGCCGCGGCCAGCGGCACCATGATGCGGGGCTGCTTGCCTTCGAGCTCCAGGGCGCGCTGATAGGAAGCGATGGCGGCGTTATGGTCGTTGCGTGCCCCGAACACGTCGCCAAGGAGCACCTCGGGGTCGGCGGCATCGGTCTTGAGCTGGCGGGCGATCTGGCCGTGCTTGACGGCGTTGTCGTAATCGCCCAGTTCGTAATAGCAGCGTCCGACGTTGAGGTGCGATTCGTAATGGCCCGGTTCGAGTTCACAGGCGGTACCGTATGCGGTGACGGCTCGGGGGAACTGCTTGAGGGCCTGTGTGACCTTGCCGAGATTGAAGAAATCCTTGAAGGACCATGGGTCAAGTTTCGTGGCGGCCTCGTAGGCCTGGGCGCTTCCATCGTACTTGCCGAGGTTCTGGCAGATATCGCCCTTAAGCGACCAGGCCAGGGTGAATTTGGGGTCGAGCTGGACGGCCGAGTCGAGCTTTTGAAGGGCCTTGTCGTGCTCGCTGAGGTCGTTGAGCATGATGGCGTCGACGTAAAGGCTGACGGCGCGGCGCTGCTGGTCGAGGCTGACGCCGGTATCGGCAGTCGGGCGGGCGACCTGGGACGTACAGCCGCTGATGAAGGCTACAGCCGACAGAACTGCCGTCACCGCAAAACCATAGCGAGCAGGGAGCTTACACATATATGACCATCCTTTCACAAAACATTCAGGACGTAACAGGCACCCTCAGCGCGGCAAAACCCCGCAGGGTGATTGTATGGTGTTCTATCGGCAAAGTCAATGGCAGGCCCGCTACAAATTCGCAGCAAAAACGGGCACTTTGCCCCCAAAACGGCGGTCAGGTATACAGAAACCTCTGCCTGCCGCGTATGCGCAAACGGTGTTTCGAGAAACGCTTGAGGCGTTGGAAGGCGGCAGGCAAGCTTAAGCGTCGGGTTTTTCAATAGCCCCACCGTACTTATTATTGGATAAAGGCAAGCAAAGGCCGTATTGGATTGACACGACATAAGGGTTACTATACCATGACGGATCTGTGTTTGTCGCTGATTCGTATATATGAAAGGCGTTTTATAGATGGCTAACGAGAAGACCAAGCTGGCGCACCGGCCTTACGTGGTGATTATTCGCGATGGGTGGGGCTACAATCCGAATCCGGACGAGGACAAGTTCAACGCGATCAAGCACGCCAATACGCCGGTTGACGATATGCTAATGAGGGAATATCCGCACACGCTGATCCATACCAGCGGCGAGGACGTGGGGCTGCCGGAGGGAACTATGGGCAACAGCGAGGTCGGCCACCAGAATATCGGGGCGGGGCGGGTGGTGTACCAGGAATCGGTGCGGATTTCGCTGGCGATTCGCGACGGGTCGTTTTTCGAGAACGAGGAACTGTTGGCGGCCGTGCGGCATGCCAAAGACAGCGGCGGCAAGCTGCATGTTATGGGACTCTGCTCTGACATCGGCGTGCACTCGCTGTTAGGGCATCTTTACGCGTTGCTGGAGCTGGCTAAGCGGAACGGTTTTGAGCGTGTGTTTCTCCATGCGTTTACCGACGGGCGTGATTCGCCGCCGACGAGCGGCGCGGGATATCTTCGCGAGATCGAGAAGCGCATGGAGGAGATCGGCGTTGGGCAGATTGCCAGCATTATGGGGCGTTTCTATGCGATGGACCGGGACAACCGATGGGAGCGTGTGCAGGCGGCCTATGACTGCCTGACGTTAGGGATCGGCAACCGTGCCACGTCGGCGCAGGAGGCGATGCAGGCCAGCTATGCCAAGGATGAGACTGACGAGTTCGTCAAGCCGGTGGCGATTGCGGGGCCGGACGGCAAACCGAAGGCGCTCATCCAGGACAGCGACAGTGTGATCTGCTTCAACTTCCGCGGGGATCGGCCGCGCGAGATTACGCGGGCGTTTGTCGAGGGCGATGATTTCAAGGGCTTCGTGCGAAAGGCCCATCCGAAGGTCTACTACGTGTGCATGACGGAGTACGACGCGACGATTCCGGCGAAGGTGGCTTTTAAGCCCATACGCGAACTGCCGAACATCGCCGGCGAGTATTTCAGCAGGTTGGGCCTGAAGCAGTTTCGCTGTGCGGAGACGGAGAAATATGCACATGTGACGTTCTTCTTCAACGGCGGGCGCGAGCAGCCGTTCGAGGGCGAGGAGCGACAAATCGTGCCGTCGCCGAAGGTGCAGACGTATGATCTGAAGCCGGAGATGAGCGCCTACGAGGTGTGCAACGTGATCCTGGAAAAGCTCGACAGCGGGCGGTTCGACGTGGTGATCTGCAACTTCGCCAATCCGGACATGGTGGGGCATACGGGCGTGCTGGAGGCGGCGATCAAGGCCGCGGAGGCGGTGGATGAATGCGTCGGGAAGATCCTCAACAAGGTCCAGGAGTTGGGCGGCGGCGCGGTGGTGCTGGCCGATCACGGCAATTTCGAGCGGATGTGGGATTCGGAACATAACATGGAGCACACGGCCCACACGGTAGGCGACGTTCCGCTTATCGTTTTTGATGAGCGTTTCAAGAATCGCAAGCTTGCCGACGGGGGACGGCTGGCGGATGTGATGCCGACGCTGATCGAAATGATGGGGCTGGAGAAGCCCGCGGAGATGACCGGCAGAAGTTTGCTCGTGTGAGGCGCGCCGCAAACATGCATGACTGCAAGGGCCGTGTGACATGCGGTCGCGGCGGCCGTGCCGGCGGGAGAGGTCGATGTCCCGAATAAGAGTCCTCGATGAGAATCTGATCAACATGATCGCGGCGGGGGAGGTGATCGAGCGGCCGGCCAGCGTTGTCAAGGAATTGCTGGAGAACAGCATCGATGCGGGGGCGACGCGGATCATCGTGCGAATCGAGGACGGCGGACGCCGCTGCATTACGGTGACGGATGACGGTGCAGGCATGGACGGTGACGACCTGGCCATGGCGTTCAAGCCGCACGCTACGAGCAAGATCGCCAGCAGCGAGGACCTTTCAGGCATTCGCACGATGGGTTTTCGCGGCGAGGCGCTGGCGAGCATTGCATCGGTGAGCCAGGTGCACGTGGTGACGCGGCTGCGCGGAGCACACGCGGCACACGAGATCGAGATCGACTGCGGCACGGCACAGGCCGTTCGGCCGTGCGCGGGGGATTACGGCACGACCATCGAGGTGCGCAATCTGTTTTACAAGGTTCCCGCGCGCCGCAAGTTCCTCCGGACGGCCAATACGGAGATGCAGCACATCATCGAATGCTTCACGCGGGTTGCACTTGCGCACTTTTCGCTGGACATGACCTTGGAGCATAACGGCCGGCAGATTTATCGCGTGCTGAGCAACCAGGGTCTGCGGGAGCGCATTGCCGAACTGCTCAGCCGGCAGGTGGCGGAGGACCTTTTGGAGGCGGAGAGCCGCGAGAAGGGCATGCGGATCTTCGCGCTTCTGGGCAAACCGGCCGGCGCGCGGGCCAGCGCGAAGTTTCAGTACGTGTTTCTGAACGGGCGCTACATTCGCGACAAATTCATCTCGCACGCAGTACGCGAGGCGTATCGTGGGGTTATCGAGCCGAACAAGTTTCCGGTGGTCTTTTTGTTCTTGGAGATGTCGCCGGAGGTCTACGATGTCAATGTGCACCCGACGAAGATCGAGGTGCGATTCGAAAACGCAAACCTGGTGCATTCGCAGGTGTTGGCCGTGCTGCGTGAGAAACTGTTGAGCACGAATCTCGACACTACGGCACGGATCCGCGACACGGGGGTGAGGCTGACGGAGGATCCGGAGAGCAGTTTTGCCGAGGCTGCGCGGCGCGAGCGGATTACGCAGGCAATGGCGGATTTCTTCAAGACGAACAAGCCGGCGACCGGCGCACAGCAGCGGTTTAAGTTTACGGACAGGCCCGAAGGAACGGCAGATGTGCGGGGCCATGCACCTGGGCCGGCGCTGTCCCGCGCGGCCGCTGCGTTGGGATGTACGCGCGGCGATCAGGTCAGGTGTTTTGAGCGGGAGTCGACTAATGGGCAAGGCGCCCAAAATAACAAGGCGACCCAACGCGACACGGCTTTCCCAGCCGTGGACACCGGGCGTGAGTTTCTTCAACTGCACAACAGCTACATCGTGACGCAGGTGGACGACGGCTTCGTGATCGTCGATCAGCATGCGCTGCACGAGCGGATTCTGTACGAGGAGCTTTGCCGGAGGCTCTCCGAAGGACCGCTGCCTTCGCAGCGGCTGCTGATTCCGGAGACGTTCGACGTGAACGACGCGGAGATCGATGCGATCCAGAGCAACAGCGAGCTGATCGGCAAGCTGGGTATCGAATTAGAGCCGTTCGGGCCGAGGACGATGGCGATCCAGGCGTTCCCCACCATGCTTTCGGACGTGGGGGCACTTGCGTTTGTGCGGGATCTGCTGGATATGCTCACGGACAGGGACATGAATCTTGACACGGAGCGGCTGCTGCACGAGGTTTTGGACATGGCGGCCTGCAAGGCGGCGATCAAGGCCGGCCAGCCGCTCAGCGCCGCGGAGATACGCCAGCTGCTGGCTGACAAGGAGACTATCGAACGGGCCAGTCACTGCCCGCACGGGCGGCCGACAACGATACGGTTTACCTTGGCCGAACTTGAGAAGCAATTCAAACGCACATGAGAGTTATCGCAAACAGATGGGTTTGCCTTGCGGTCTGTGTCGCGGCGTGGAGCGCGGCGGGATGGATTCTGTTCGGAGACGAATCGACGGCGGGCCTGCGACTGCAAGGATCGGCCGGCGGGGTGAACAATGCCGGGGCAGAGACGCCGCAACGGATCGTGTCGATGGCGCCTTCGCTGACGGAGATATTGTTTGCACTGGGCCTGAACGAGAAGATAGTCGGCGTGACGGAGTACAGCGACTATCCTCCGGCGGCGAACGAAAAGCCGGTGATCGGGACGTTTTGGCAGCCGGACATCGAAGCGGTCGTCGCGGCCCGGCCGGACATGGTGGTGACGGAGACGTTCGACACACAGACGCACCTGGCGCAGCGGCTTCGGCGGTTGGGCTACAGGACGCTGAGCGTCGACGTCTGGACGGTGGCGGACCTGTACACGTCGATCGAGACAATCGGCCAAGCGACAGGATGCGGGCGTGAAGCGGACGCCCTGCTCAAACGCATGAAGGACAACATTGCGCAGGTTTCGGCGCAAACGGCGGCAGGCGATCGGCCGAAGGTGCTGTATGTGATCCAGACGCAGCCGTTCCGCGCGGCCGGCCGACAGACGTTCATCAACGAACTGATCGAATTGGCCGGCGGCGTAAACGCCATCGGGCCTACGGTGCAGAAGTACCCGCCGATCGGGGCCGAGCACGTGATTGCGTCGGCGCCGGACGTGATCATTGCGCCGAAGATGGCGGGCGTGCGGCGGGAGGCACTGCTGGCCAGGCTTGCCAGGTATCCGCGCATCCCGGCCGTGGTCAACGACCGGGTATACGTGATTGATGACGATACGGTGTCGCGGTTGAGCCCGCGGATAGATGAGGCGGTGGCGACACTGGCCCGGTGCATCCGGCCATGATGTACCGTGTTTAGGCACGACTATCCGGGCCGTACGTCATGGGCAGGATGCCTGTGCCGCGAGATTGTCAGAGGTATTGAAATGCATGAACCTTTAACGGCCAGACACCTTGTCATACGGCTGGCGGCAGCCGCGGCGCTGTTATGCGCGGTCATGTTGGCATGTTCGCTGGTGGGTACGGAACGAGTGTCGCTCGCCCGGGCGTTGGGCGCCGGCGTCGAAGAAGGCGTGCACTACGATGCGGAGATCCTGTTCCGCATCCGGCTGCCGCGGGTGGTGCTGGCGGCGATAGTGGGCGCGGCTCTGGCGTGCAGCGGCGCAGTATTACAGGCGCTTTTGCGCAACCCCCTTGCGGACCCGTATGTCTTGGGCATCTCCAGCGGCGCAGGTCTTGGAACCATCATGGCGGTGATTGCCGGCTTTCAGTGGACGTTTTTAGGGCGTTCGCCCATAGCGTTGTTTGCGTTCGTGGGGGCGCTGGGGACGGTGTGGCTTGTGTGGTTCGTCGGGCGGCTTACCGGCCGATCGCAGGCAACGCACCTGCTGCTTGCGGGGGTAGTGGTAAATGCGTTCTTCTCGGCCATGATTATGTTTCTCACGTCAGTGGCGAACAGCTCGCAGGTGCACGCGACGCTGTTCTGGCTGATGGGCAACATCATGGAGGAAGGCCCGCTTGTGCTGTGGATCAGCGGCGGCCTGGTCACGGCCGGTATCGTGGGGCTGTACTTTCTGGCCCCCCAGCTTAACGCCCTGAGCTTCGGCGAAGGAGACGCGCGCGCCTTGGGTATCAACACCGGTGCAACACAGGTCGCGGCGTTTGCAATTGCGGCACTGATTACGGCGGTGGCGGTGAGTCTTTCGGGTCTGGTGGGCTTTGCAGGCCTGATCGTGCCGCACGGCGTGCGGCTGGTGTTCGGGCCGGACCATCGCCAGTTGCTGCCGCTGAGTTCCGTGGCAGGGGCTATCTTCCTGATTTTGGCAGACACCGTGGCGCGGATGATCGTCGCGCCGGCCCAACTGCCCGTCGGTGTGGTGACGGCGCTCGTCGGCGGGCCGTTTTTCCTGGCTCTGCTGGTTCGGTATTCGCGGAGGGTGGATTGGCTGGCGAGGTAAAGAATATGATCGCGGTCGACGGGCTGCGTTTCAGCTATACGGACCGGCCGCTGCTTTCTGACCTGTCCTTCGAGGTGCCGGAGGGCCGTTTTCTGGCGATTGCCGGTCCCAATGGTGCAGGAAAGAGCACTTTGGTGAACCTTATATGCCGCCTCCTCAAGCCGCAGGCAGGGATAATCCGGATTGACGGACGTGAGATTGGGGATTACTCCACCGCACAGATCGCCCGCAAGGTAAGCGTGGTGCGGCAGGAGTTCGTGCCGGTCTTCGGCTATACGGTTCTCGAGACGGTTCTGATGGCCCGTACGCCCTATTACGGCCGCTTTGGATTCGAGCAGGCCGAGGATCGCCGGATTGCGGCTGAGGCCCTGGCCGCGACGGGCACAGAGGATCTGGCAATGCGGCCATTGGCGGAGATCAGCGGCGGCGAGCGGCAGCGGGTGTTCATCGCACGGGCCCTGGCGCAGCAGACGCCGGTCCTGCTGCTGGACGAACCGACCAGCTTTCTGGACTTGCGACATCAGGTGCTGATTTACGATCTTCTCAAGAAGATGCAGGTTGAGGATGGCAAGACAGTGGTCGCAATCACACATGACATAAATCTGGCGGCCCAATACTGCGATGAGGTTCTGTTGCTGGCCGGCGGTTCAGGCTATTTTCGCGGAAGGCCGGACGACATTGTGAATCCTGAAACCATCACACAGGTGTTCGGGGTGGGGGGGTTTTCGGGGACGGTGGGGGCAACAAGGTTTTTCCTGCCCCTGGGCAAGTACGCCCGGGACCGGCGGCAAGACACACTATAAGTCTTTATTTGCCAAGCATTTACATGGCCTCTGTGCCGACACCGGGGCCTAATTTTTTGGGGCGGCGATATTTTGATTCCAAAATTTTGCCGAAGACGGTATACTACTGGGCTACTGTGTGGGTGAAATCGTAGCAGTTTGATATGGTCCGGTCTACTTGCGAAAGGCAGATTTTGGTGGCGAAGAAAGTCAAAAAAGCAAGCAAGAAGAAGACGCCGGCCAAGAAGGCGACCACAGGCAACCGGAAGGCTGCGCTCAAAGCCGCAAAAGCCAAGAAGGCGGCTGTGAAGAAAAAAGCGTCCAACAGGGTAGCAAATACCCGGAAAACGTCCAAAAAGACGACGAAAGTGCCGCAAACCCGCACGACCGAAAAGAGTGCCAAATCCGAAAAGCTGACACCGAAAGAAATCGAAGGTTTTCGGCGATTATTGCTGGAAAAGTGGGAGGAACTGTTGGGGGATGTCAGCCACATCGAAGGCGAAGCCCTGCGCAAGTCCCGCCTGGACGCTGCAGGGGACTTGTCGAGTATGCCAATCCACATGGCGGACCTGGGCACCGACAATTTCGAGCAGGAATTCGCGTTAGGGCTGATGGACAGCGAGAGGAAGATCCTGATGGAGATCGTCGCGGCGCTGCGCCGCATCAAGGAGGGCACTTACGGCATCTGTGAAGGCACCGGCAAGTACATCAGCAAGGCCCGTCTGCAGGCTAACCCCTGGGCACGCTACTGTATCGAGTACGCCCGGATGGTTGAAAAAGGGCTGATTACGGAAGGCGAAAAGGTTTATTCGCGGCCTGAGGAATCTGACGAGGAGGATGAAGAGGAGGCGTTCGACGACGAGATGGACGAACTCGACGAGGACTACGAGGACGAACATGACGAGACCCCCGACACGTACGATGAAGAGGACGAGCTCGAGCATGACGACGAAGACACCGCCGACTTCCTGAACGAGGACGAGGAAGGCGAAGAGGACGATCTTGAAATTTAGCCGTATGAACGGAAATTGGTGCGAGGAGCCCGTCGGATGTCCCATTTGACGGGCTCCTTTGTTTTGAGGACAAGAACGCAAGAGATGTCAAGTACGCCGGAAATGGATCGACGCCCGCCATCTGAGTATCCATGTCCTGTTTGTCACAGGCCGAGCAGCAGGCAGAATTCGACGGGCGTGAAAAACAAGTTCTTTCCTTTGTGTTCGGAGCGGTGTAAACTGATCGACCTGGGTGCGTGGCTCGATGCGGAATACCGCATTGTGTCGCGGGAAGAGGAAGAAGATCTCGAGATTTCAGATTTGTGAGGCGGGCGGGTTCGTTTTCTGCGGCCCGTTCCGGGGCAGGAGGCCCGCGGCATTTTAGTGAAAAGGGGGAGACGGTTTGCCGATGATGAATGGCTGAAGCGGCCCAAGCGGCCTTCCATAAATACCCTTTTCAGTACTGATAACGGCGTCGCCCCTGGCAAGAGGGCGTTGCGCGGCGCCGACAGGTTGCACGAGGGAACTCCGACGAGCGACATAGCCGAAAAAAAGCAGTTGTGGCAGATTTGGGACAATCTGGCGTTTGCCCGTTCGTTCCACAGTTTCCGGATGGCAATTTCGCCGGCCCGGATGATTATCGCCCTGGGGATGGTCCTGCTGATCTGTCTCATCGGATGGTTCATGGATCTGGTGACCGCACCCATACATCCGGCAGCCGAAGAGGCCCCGGCGGCGGTGACTTTCAGCAATGCCGAACTCCGTATTCTTTCCCGCGACAGCAGCATGGCCTTTGCCCAGATCGAACGCTACCGGCAAAGCCAGCGTTTTCGGGGGGTCTTCTCGACGCTATGGCATTTCGGGGCCGCCCGTTTCAACGCGGCGACTATAGCACTTTTTCGGCTCGAGATCGCCGACATGCTGGTGAACATCTGGATGTGCGGGCTGGCGATCGTGTGGGCGGCGCGATTTCATCCGATTTACAGCGCGGTCTATTTCGTCCTGGTTGCGATGGTCACGGCCGTGTGTGGGGGGGCAATCTGCCGAACCGCGGCGCTGGAGTTCGCAAGGGGTGAGAAGCCGGGGTTGGTGGAGGGTTTGCGATACGGGATTCGGAAATTTCGCAGCCTGCTTAGTGCACCGTTGGTGCTCGGGGGGATTACGGCGTGCTTTGCCGCCTGCGTGGTGGTGACGGGCCTGATCGGCAACATCCCCTATGGCGGCGAGATCTTCATTTCGCTGGCGCTGGGGGTGGCCCTGGTGTTCGGACTGGTAACGCTGCTGTTTCTGATCGGATCGGTGGCAGGGGCCGGGCTGGTCTTTCCGGCCATTGCATACGAAGGCTCGGATGGGCATGATGCGATCAGCCGGTCGTTCTGTTACGTGTATACGCGGCCGTGGTGGATGTTCTTCTACACCGCGCTGGCGGCGGCGTTCGGGACGGTGTCGTACCTGTTCGTGCGGGTCTTTACGTACGGGGTGCTCGTGCTGACTTACGTGCTGCTGGATCTGGGCGTGGCCAACGAGGCGGATGGTCCGGGCAAGCTGGCACGGATATGGGGCAAGCCTGACTTTTTTACTTTGATCACGCCCAACGCCGGGCCGGCAAACGTTACCGAGTCGATTGCAGCGTTTCTCATCTATGCGACGATGCTGCTGGTAGTCGGCGTGGTGGTGGCATTTGTCATCAGTTTCTATTTCTGTTCCAGCACAATCATATACGCACTGATGCGGCGCAAGGTCGACCAGGTGGACATGGGGCGGGTGTATACGGCACTGGAACACGTTGCCGGGCCGGCCCATGTTGAAGGAGGAACGGATTGAACGCGCAGCAGGACAGCACAATGGATGCGGAGAATACCCCGCAGGCTCCTTCGGCCCCGCAGGAGAGTTCACTGCTGATTCGGACTCTGCTTCGCCATCGCAAGGTGCTGATTGTGTCGGCGCATCTGCTGGTGTTCACGGGAGCGCTGTTCTTTGCGTTTCTCTTTGCCTTCAACATGGCCCTGGACCGAAAGTGGTTCATGGGGTCGTTTCTCTTCCTGCTTGTACTGGCGCTGCCGATCAAACTGATTGTCTTCGCCAGGTTCGGTCAGTACCAGGGCTGGTGGCGGTATGTCGCCATTTCCGACCTGATCCAGATCGCAAAGGCGTCGCTGCTTTCGACGATCGTGCTGATGCTGCTGTGGACGGCATACGGCCATTTCGGCGGGTGGATCGTGTCTGCGGAGCACGTCGAGCGGCTCAAGGCCCGGATCGACTCGATGGAAAAGCTGCTGACGATGATTCGGCCGGTCGACAACAGCCTGCGGGACATCGCCAAAGGCGGTGATGTAAGCGAGGAGGAACTTGCGGCGGCCCAGTGGAATATCGAGCAGTTTCACGACTGGCTCGGAAAGAACCCATGGCCGCTGGAGCGCTGCCATGACCGGATAGCGGCGATGGTGCTGGTGATGGATGCGGCGCAGGAGCAGTTGGAGCGGCTGGACCCGATGCCGGGTAAGGAAATGGCCGATGGGATCCTCGACGAAATTGGCGCGTCACGTGCCGCGCTGCATCGTCACTTCGTTCAGCTCAATCAGTGTTGGTTTAATCTGCTCGCTTGGCACGACCTCATGGAAGTGACGCAGTTGTCCCGCGTCAACCAGAGGCTGCGGCAGGGCGCCTTCACCACTGAAGAGGAGTTCCGTCAGGCCGAGCGGAGGGTAGCGCAGCTCGACGCCTTCTGGAAGCGCGTGCACGGCGTGATCATGCTGGATCTGTTCACGACGATCGTGCTGCTCAGCGGCGTGCGGATGGCGATTCGCCTTTATCACGAAGAATACTTCTCGCCGGGCAACAAATCCGTGAAGCGGTTCCTGATAGTCGGCGCCGGCGACGCGGGCGAGGCCCTGCTGCGCGAGATGACGCGGATTCGCGCCGACGAGTATCGCGTGGTGGGGTTCATCGACGATGATCCGCTCAAGCAGGGCATGCGGATTCACGGCGTGCCGGTGCTGGGCACGGTGGATTCACTGGCCCGCGTCTGTGCGGAACAGAAGGTCGACGAGATCGGCATAGCGATCCCGAGCGCAACGCACAAGCAGCTCCGTCGCGTCGTGCAGGTGTGCGAGGGGGCGAAGATTCGCTTTCGGACGGTGCCGTCGATCACGGATATCGCATCGGGCAAGCTGCGCGTATCGCAGATTCGCGACGTGGACATCAACGACCTGTTGGGCCGCGAGGTAGTTCAGCTCGACCTGGCGCTGATCGAGAAGTTCCTCAAGAACAAGGTTGTGCTCGTAACCGGGGCGGGCGGCTCGATCGGTTCGGAGATGTGCCGGCAGGTCTGCCATTTCGGGCCGAAACGGCTGCTGCTCGTGGAACAGGCCGAGAACCCGCTGTTCTTCATCGAGCGCGAATTGCGGCGGGACTTCGGCGACGTGCCGATTGAGGCCCTTGTGTGCGACATCACCGACCGGAGGCGTGTGGAGGCAATCTTCGCTGCGCATGCGCCGAACGTGGTGATTCACGCCGCTGCGCATAAGCACGTGCCGCTGATGGAAACCAACCCGGGCGAAGCGGTGAAGAACAATGTTTTAGGCACGATGGCGGTGGCCGATGCCGCCGATGCGCACGGCGCCGAACACTTCGTGATGATCAGCACCGACAAGGCGGTGAACCCGACGAGTATCATGGGTTCGACCAAGCGCGTGGCGGAAATGTACATCCAGGACCTCAACCAGACAAGCCGGACGCATTTTGTGACGGTGCGGTTCGGCAACGTCTTAGGCAGCAACGGTTCCGTGGTGCCGATCTTCAAGAACCAGATCGCCGCGGGCGGACCGGTTACGGTGACGCACCCGGAGATGCGGCGTTATTTCATGACGATCCCGGAGGCTAGTCAGCTCGTGCTTCAGGCCGCCACGATGGGCCAGGGCGGGGAGATCTTCGTCCTTGATATGGGTGAGCCGGTGAAGATTGTCGATCTGGCGCGGGAACTGATCACCCTGAGCGGATTCCGGCCGGGCGAGGACATCGAGATTCAGTTCACCGGCATGCGGCCGGGCGAGAAGCTCTTCGAGGAACTGTCCATCGAGGGCGAGGACATGCTGCCAACGCGGCACCCGAAGATCGGCATCTGGAAAAACATTCCGAAGGACCGCCAGACGCTGCGGGCCGAGATCGACAGGCTTGTGGCCGTCGCGCAAACGGGCGACTACAAGGCAATCGTGGCGGCCGTCAAGGTCCTCATCCCGGAATACCTGGGCGACCGCAACAACGGCAACGGCGCATGACCGACACACACCAAGACAGAGACCACTCCTAAGCGGCGAGCCCAGCCGCTGCGATCCCCCAGAAAACACGTGACTGTTCCCGCCGCTGGCGGAACACTGATCACCGGGCGGGGCCGATTCTGCCCGTATCGATAGGTTCGAATCCCAGCGACAGCGCCGGGCTGTCGGGCTTCAGTGCAAAATTGTAGTTTTCCACGTCCACGAAGCCCGGGTCGGCATAGATCGAGTGCCTGTCCTTGCCGAGTTTTTTCCATTCCTCGAGACTTAACCCGTTGAACTTCACCTGCTCCAGCGGCAGATTCGGGTTGAAGTACAGGTTATAGTCCATGTCGAAGGTGCTGGTGACTTCGCGTGTGCCTTTGGCGTCTTTCGGGTGGAAGTAGAAGGTGTAGGGCTTGTCGCGCCACTGGTTATCCAGCAGCGTTCCTTCCTTCCAGTAGACGATGTTATTCTCGAAGTAGACACTCTTGTGCGGCTCGACACGGCTGCGGCTGAGCTGCTGGAGGCGCCCCAACGCGAAGATGTTGTTGCGGACGGTGATCTCCCTGGCGAAGTGGATGTTATAGCCGGCGAACTTGGTGTTGTAGACGATGTTCTTTTCGATGAGGATGCCAGTGGAGCCTTCGTCATTATAAATGCCCCAGCCGCCGTAGTGGTTGGCGTCGACGTCGTGGATGAGGTTGTTGCGGATAACCGTGCCGGGCGACACGCCTAATGTGTAGATCGCGCCCATATCCGACAGCAGTCCCTGGCCGATGTGGTGGATGTGATTGCCCACGACAACATTATCGCGGGCAACGCTGCGCTGATAACCCCACTGCCAGCCTATGGACACGCCGGTGTACCAACCGTGGTGAATCTCATTGCGGAGGACGTGATTGCCGTCGGTGTTCATCAGCAGGACTCCGACCGCCGACGGGTATTCTTCGCCGTAGGGTCCGATGTAGTTGTTCGAGATCAGATTGTTGCCGGTCCGCCGGAGAGGATGGTCGTTCTCAGTGCCGCCGTTGACACGGAAGGCCCCCGCGCCAAGGTGTGTTAGTTCGTTTGAGATGAATTCGTTATGCCGGCAGCCGTCACGGAGTTCGAACGCAAACGTCCCGGTGTTTTCCATAGCGCACGCCGTAAAGCAGCAGTGCCGCGCGCCGGTCAGCGTAATTGCTGCGGGAACGCTGGCGGAGCCCTGCCGGTCATTCGAGTTGCCGACGGGAAGGTGCCAGTTGGTGTACGCAAATGACAGACCCGCGAAGTGGATATGCTCGACGAACCTGCGGGCGACCGGATCCCCCGTAAGTTCGATGAACGCCGGGGTCACCGGGGCAACGATTTCACAAGCGTTGAGGTCTTCGCCCGGCATGGGGATCGCGTATATAAGGCCTTCCTTGCGGTCGAGGTACCATTCGCCCGGCTGGTCCAGGGCCTCCAAAACGTTCTCGACGATGTATCGGGCGCCGTTGTTGGTAAAGTCGTCGGTGAAGACCTTGCCGGCCTTGTGCTTGAACGTGACGATGTTAGTCTTCGTGTCGATTTCCTTGATGGGCAGGTGCGAATCCGTCCAGAAGTGATAGACGATCACCTCGACGTCGTCGAGATTGCGCCACGCGGGGTCGATGTCGCCGGGGGCAAACTCGAACCGCTGACAGTCGGTATGATACCCCACTTTAAGGTCGCCATCGGGAAAGCCGGCCACACGGAGAAAGCCTTCGTTGGGAATGCGGGCACGGCGCCGCTTCTCTCCGTTGACGTAGAGTTGGCGAAACCACCATTTGCCGCTCTTGACGTCCGGCACGTCGGCTGCCCAGATGTCGCCCTTGTAACGCTTCCACCCGCTTATCCGCCGGCCTCCGTTAAGGCGGACTTTTTCCTTGTTCCAGTTGGTGTACATGATCAAGCCATTGCCTTCCGTCCCGGAGTCTTCTGGGCCAAAAAGAATCGGCTCCGTGATGTCATACACGCCGCCGCGGAGATAGACGACGACAGGCCCGTCCAGGGGCCCCTTCTTTAGTTCGCGTATGGCGTCTCGCGCGCGGGTAATGGTTGCGAAGGGCTTGGCGGCCGTTCCCGGGGCCGTGTCGCTGCCGGTCGGGCTGACGAAGAAATTGTGCTCGGCAGCCGCTGCTGCAACAAAACTGACAAGCGTCAGCAGACTGACCTTGGCAAGGTGTGCGGGGCAAGGACGGACTTTCATCATAACCTCCTTCTTTGGTAACCCTGAAACGACATGTGTAAACACCGCCAGGACATGTACGAATTCCACACTTTCCGGCCGCTCATCACGCAATGCAGCCGCACGCTTGTCATAAGCCGGGATTTGCGGCGGCCTGGGGCGGCGGCGCGGCCGGGCGGTTCTGAAGATCCTTTAACTGGCGAAGCACGGGCCACTCGGCGAAGGCGAGGTAGAACGGCATCACGATATTGGCGATGGGCACGATAAGAAGAAGCCCCAGCGCCCAGTGAAAGCCCGCCCGGGCAAAGATTCGACACCAGATCAGCAGGGTCAGCCCCACACAGACGACAATGAACAGCACGTAGAACAGCAGGACCAGGATAAGGAACACGCCCATTTCGGAACCATACGTTTCGCCATACATTTCTTTAATCCTTTCCAAGTGTCTTTCAGTCCGACCCGCCTCAGCATAGCCGCCGACGGCCGACTTGCAACGAAAAACCGCCTCGACAAAACCGTACGCCAAATTCCAAATAGCACAGAATGCGTTGGCACTATCCTGCCGCAAACGACTTTTTGAAAAAATTTTTATGTCCTTGCGCCACAAGCACTTATGGATTCCTCGCCCCGGTGCAAAATCGGATTTTTCGCACGAAACGTGCAGGTTCGTGCATGGGTAGAGGCTTTGATTTTCGAATCGGGACCGGAAAACGAGAGGAGCTGAGATGGGATTTGATTTTTCGACATTCAAAGATCCGGCGTTGAGCGAGTCGTTCGTGGACTGGCTCGTGGATGAGAAATGGGTCGAGGCGGGCCTGCATTACGGCAAGCTGTGGGATTACTACGACAATCCGATGCGCCAGGCCTCGCCGCGAGGTTCGGGGGAGGGCGGCCTCCAGGAGACGGCGCGAAATTACGTGCAGGCGCAGGAGGTCGGGCTTCCGCCGCGGATCACGGGGCTTGTTTACTCAAGCGCCGGCGAAGGCCGCTCCGTGGGCGACATACAGCGCAAGGAAGTAGTCATCGAAAACGACATCGCGTGGCGCGTCAATGCGATGGTCGATTTTCTTTTCGGCAAGGGGGTCACCTTCGTCAGCCGGTCACCCGCCGCCGCCAGACGCAGAGAACTCGAACGCATTATAAAGGCTGTGTTCTCGGCCAATGGAGGGACCGGCTTCTTTCAGGATATGGCGGTGCTCGGCGGTGTCTACGGTTTTGTTGATTGCCTGGTTCGGCCCGGCCAAACCGTTCTTTCGCATTTCGACAGTTCGAAGGCCGGCGCAGCCAAACGGCCGGCGGACTTTGAGTCCATCGTCGAAATCGCCTCGCGGCTCGAACTGGAACTGATCGAGGCGCCCAGGGCGCTGCCTATCCTGGACGAAGGCGACTACCGGCGCATTGCTTATTACGTGCAGAACTTCCGCCAGTTGAAAAACGACGTCACGCGCGACGGAGGTTTTCTCCATCGGCTGCTCAGCGCCACGCGCGGTTCACGCGGCCGCTTGCGGCGGGTCGGGGCAATGGTCACCGAGATCATCGGCCCGCACTGGTGGCAGCGCTATGAGGACCGGCAGCGTGTCGCCGAAGGCGAAAACATCCTGGGCGTCGTGCCGGTGGTGCACATCCAGAACGTCGCGCGGCCGTATGCGTACGAGGGCATCAGCGACGTCGAGCAGTTGATCGCCCTGCAGGACGAACTGAACACCCGCCTGAGCGATCGCGCAAGCCGCATCACGTTTCAGGCCTTCAAGATGTATCTGGCAAAATGCATGGATGGCCTGACGGACCGCCCCGTCGGGCCGGGACGGGTCTGGTTCACCGACAATCCGGAGGCGAAGATCGAAGCCTTCGGCGGCGATGCGGCAACGCCGAGCGAGGACCGCCACATCGACGAGATCCGCGACGCGATGGACAAGGTCAGCGGCGTTACGCCAGTGGTTGCCGGCCTGCTGAAGAACAAGCTGGGAAACCTCACCAGCGGCGTCGCTCTCAAGATGACCTTCATGGGCATGTTGGCCCGCACCAGCCGCAAGCAGTTCACCTACGGCGAGGGTCTCAAGGTAATCTGCCGACTCATCCTGCACACATTGGATGCGTGCGGCATTTACAACACAACACCCTCCGAGCGCGAATTCGAGGTGCAGTTCCCGAACCCGCTGCCGGAAAACATGATGGAGCGGCTGGAGGAGGCCCGCATCAAGAAGGAGCTCGGCATCGACGGCGAAAAGATACTGAGCGAACTTGGCTACTGATGTGAGTTTTCAATTCTCATTCATTCCGAATTGACAGAAAGGGAGGTTTACGTGAGCGAGGTTGACTTGGACGACAAGAGATTGCCAGGAGACACAGGGGGCGAGGAGAAGATGGTCCCGGTAGCAGAAGCGATTCGTTATCGTAAGCGGGCGCAGAGCGCCGAAAAGGAGGCCGCCGGCCTGACCGACGAAGTCGCACGGCTGCGGCGCACGAATGAGGAGTTGTCGGCCGAGGTCCGGATGCTTCAGGCCGACGCCGCCTTGGCGACGGCACTCGTTGCCGCCGGCGTCATCGACCTGGAGGCGGCGACGCTGATGGCTCGATCGCGTATGGACAAGGAGGGTAACCAGGATCCGACCGCGGTCGTAGCTGCGCTGCAGAAGGAAAAGGCATGGCTCTTCCGTCCCGCCGCTGCGACGCCCGCCGCGGCCAGGACCGCCGGCATCAGGGAGCCTCGCCCCAACGCACAGAAGATGCTGGAGGACGCGGCAAGGCAGGCGGCTGCCAGCGGCAGCAGGGTCGACGTGCATGAGTACATGCGCAGGCGTCGCAAGCTCGTGTAACGTCTCACGTTTTCAAACAACACCAAACCGAATGTGAAGGAGGAACACAATGGCATTTACGGGTAAAGCAACCTACACGGCCGGCGCCGCCCTTCCGGAAATCGCCGAAGACGTAGCGGATCTGGTCGGCATCGTTTCGCCCTACGAAACGCCGCTTCTGGACGCATTGGGCGATCCGCTGCGAGCGGCGACCAGCACGCGTCACGAATGGCTCGAAGACGCCCTGCTGCCTAACAAGGACGTGATCAGCGACAGCTCGATCAGCAATCCGATGAGCGAGACCGCCTTCGACGTCGCCCACGGCAGCCGCTTCCGCATCGGCGATCAGATCCAGGTCGAGGGCAGCAGCGAGCTGATGCTCGTCACCGCAATCAACGCCAATACGCTGACGGTCGTCCGCGGCTATGCCGGCACGACGCCAGAGGACCTGGTCGACACCCAGGTCATCAACATCCTGGGCAACGCCGCCCTGGAAGGTGCAGACAAACCGTCGGCCCGCTTCACGAGCCGCACGCGCTGCAGCAACTACACGCAGATCTTCACCGCGACCGTCGAGGTCAGCGGCACGGACCAGGCGGCAAGCCAGTTGGGCCTCAGCGACGAAATGGACTACCAGAAGCAGGAACGGCTGCGCGAACTGCTCCGCGACCTGGAAAACACCGTCATCAACGGCGGTCTGCCAGGCACCGATCCGCAGGGAAGCGCCTCCGTCCGCCGCACGATGAAGGGCATCATCCGGCACCTGACCACCAACGTGTTTGCAGTCGGCGAGTCGGCTTTGCCGGCCGGCGCCGACCTCGACGAGGAAAAGCTCAACTTCGTCCTGCGCCAGATCTGGGAAAACAGCAGCGGCCAGGTCGACCTGATCGTCGTCGGCGGCTTCCAGAAGCGAAAGATCAACGCATTTCTCAGCGCCTCGCGCTCCTACGGCGCCGGCGACACGACCTACCGCGACATGGTCAGCCTCTACGAGAGCGATTTCGGCGTCTGCCGCATCGTGACGACGCGATGGATGCCGCAGGATACGGTGCTCCTGCTCGATTCCTCGCGGATCAGCGTGCTGCCGCTGGCGGGCCGCAGCTTCCACTTCAAGCCGCTGGCCAGTTCCGGCGACTACGAGTGTGGCGAGTTGATCGGCGAGTACACCGTCGAGCTGAAGAATGAGGCCGCCCACGGACTCATCCGCGGCCTGAGCGTCAGCTGACGGCGCGCCGTGGCCATCCTGCCCGCCCCGTGCGGGCAGGATGCGCCTTTTCCTGATCCTCACGACCCCTTTGGCCTGCCAGTTGAAAGGATAAACGATGACAGCATTTTCACATGACAAGGACCTGCTGCGGTACGAAGCGGCAATCTTCGCCGACCTGTACTTCCCGTCACAGGTGCTCTGCGAAGGCGCAGGCGGTGTGCTGAGCGGCACAACATTTACGAAGACCGGTGCGGACTTCGTTGCGGCGGGCGTCCGGCCGGGCGGCGTCATCTGCATCCGCGACGCGACCGGATCGGTGGATACCGCCTGCGAAATCGTCTCGGTCGATGCAGCCGACCAGTTGACCGTCTCCGTCCTGCGCGGCGGCGACGACGATGCCCCCATACCGCCGCCCCAGAGTAACGCCCTGCATTATCGCATCAGCACGTTCGACCCGCAGGCACAGCAGATCGCACGCGAACTTACCGAACACCTCGGCATTCGCCCGGGCCGCCCGGACAGCCTCTACGGTGTCGAGGACGTAGTCGACGCGACGGTACTGCGCCAGGCGGCCGCATACGGCGTGCTGGCCCAGATCTTTGCCACGCTCGCCGAGGACGAAACCGCCGCCGACGGGCTATGGGACAAGAGCCGCCACTATCGACGCCTGTATGAAGCGGCCCGCCAGCGCTGCCGCATCAGTATCGACGCCGGCGCCGACGGCATCATCGAAAAGCGAATCGTCGGCGGCAGCGCCCGCCTTGTGCGGGATTGAGGTGCAACATGGAAAAGGCCACAAAAGCCACACTGGATGAGTCGCTCACGTTCGTGCAGCTCCGCATGCAGGTTGGAACCTGGACACGCGACACCCTCGAGCGAACGGCGGCGGGGCTGGACGGCATCGTCAGCATCGACCTGGGCCGGCGGCATCGCATACTGCTGCAGAAGGGCGTGCTGCGTGCGTTCAGCCGCGCCGCACTCGACGCCAGGCTCAATGCCCTGCGCGCCCTCGTTGACGGCCGCACGCACAGGCTGACGATTGCAGACGGCTCAACGTTCGCCAACGTGCGCCTGGACGGCATAGTTTGCGGCCCGTGCGTCACCGGCGGAAACGGCGTGCGGTGCGAATTCGAAATCAAATACACACAGTCAGGTGAATGATGGCGCTTATCAGCGAAGGAATAGATCGGATGCGGGTGTTCGCTTTGCCCGCAGGCATCGGAACGGAAGGCGCTGCAGTGCACGAACCCATGCACGCGCTCGTTGCATGGCGTTCGACACACCACGGCAAACTCCACCAGGTGTATGTCAATGGGCGATTGGCCGGCGTCACGCACGACTGTGCCCAGCGGCGGCTTGTCATCCCTCTGCCGTCCTCATGGACCGCCCCCTTGCGGATCGAAGTCTTCGCGGTTTCACCGGCCGAGTCGTACATCGACCTGTGCGGCACGCTGCACGCATATCCGCTGCAGGGCCGGGTGCAGATCGGCTGGCTCCGGAGAATGGGCCTGCCAACCGGCGGCGTTGTGCACATCTATTCGAACCGCGGCAACGGTCCGGTCGACTACACCTCCCCCGTCGCCGGCCCCATACCCATCTGGCCGGCACTGCACGACAAGTGCGGCTTCGGCATGAGCCGTTTCGGCCTGAGCGACTTCGGCTTCGACGCATCGGCCGCTGCAGGCTTCGGCCTGGGGCTCTTCGGCGCAGGCGAATTCGGCTTCGACGCCGACGCAATGTACTGGACCAGCGAGGAACTGGCCGACGGCGTTTACCGATTCGGCGCAAAGATCACCGACGCATTCGGCAATGAATCCGCCCCCGTCGAAACCGGCGAAATCGTCATCGTGCGCGCGGCCCGTCCCGCCGGCGCAATAAAAGCCGCCTCCTTCGACAAGACAAAGGACCAACTGCAAATCGAACTGGCCCGCTGATACTGCCTGACATGAACCCACGTGGAGGAACAGAAATGACAGAGGTCTATCCGACAGACGATGCGCTGCTCAATCTCCTGAACGATCCTGAGACCGGCGTCGAATACATCGCCACCGGCGCCGCACCCTACTATCTGCAATTCCGCAAGCTGCTGTACCGCCTGCTGTTGGCCTGCCGCCGCGGCAACGACCTGCGCGTCTACGACGAAGGCGGCCTGGACATCGGCGTCAAACCCGGCAAGTTCTGGATCGGCGACACACTTGTCTCCTGTGCCGGCTCAAGCGGCAACACGCTCGCTGACAACAAGCCGGCAATCTACATCCACCTCGATGCCGCAGGCAACCTGGTGACGGACGAATACGCCGACTGGCCCGACATGGCCGCAGCTCGCCACGTGCGCCTGGCCGTCGTGCAGACGTCCGGCGGCGACATTGTCTCGATCACCGACGCCCGCGATCACCACACCGTCGCCCTGCCCGCAGCCGCCGGCGCCGACGTGACCGTCAAGGCCCACACCACCGACGCCACGCTGACACAGGCCCAGTCCGGAAGCGTCCACACCAACGCCGGCGCAACGGGCGTCGTCACGCTCACCCTGCCCGCCAACCCCGCCGCCAACACGCAGTTTGTGTTCTGCGTCCAGGCCGCCCAGCAGTTCCGCATCGACCCGGGCCTGGCCGCCATTCGCGACAACAGCGGCCAGACCGCCGGCAGGTATAAGTGGGCCGACGCAATCGGCGAATGTCTCACGCTCGTCGCCGACGCCAGTGGCGACTGGATCACCGCCGGCAAATACGGCGTCTGGACCGAGGAGGTGTAGCTATGGAGCAATCCCCGATCTATCAACGTTTCCGAGACGCTGCCATCGCGCTCGGCCACGACGCCCATGACATCGAGCGCATGAGCCCGGAACTGGTCCGCCTGCTGGCCGACATCGAGCCCGGCCGCCACACCGCGACCTTTATCGCCAATATGAAACGCAAGCTCGCCCGTGACCTCCGCACACGGGCGCGGCAGGCCACCCTCGCATGGATTGCCGAGTTCGTGCGGCAGCGCTTCGCCGCCGCTACTGTGCGCATGCCCGAGGACAAAACGGTGGTGATCTATCTCGACGGCATGGCCGGGGAGGTGGACTGATGGGCTATCCGGTATTCTACACTCATGCATCGATGTTCTTCGTCGGCGGCAACGGCGTCCAAAGCCGCCGCACCCCGTATGCCGGCGGCTGCACGAAGGCCTGGTGGGACGCCCAATGCCCCAACAACACCGACGCCGAAAAGATCGCCGCCTTGAATAAGCTCATGATCAACGGCGGCCCTGTGGTCGACGAAGCCGACTGCACCTTCACCGCCGCGAACAGCCGCATCACCAAATCAGGCTGCTTCGCCGGCGTCGAAAGCGGCATGGTGGCGTATGTCACCGAAACACCCGCACCGGGCGTGCATCTCGAGACGATGCGGTACCTCATCACGAACGTCGACCCCGCCGGCAACTGGATCGAGATTGGCCACGCCACCGGCCAGGACGCCACGGTTACGGTCCGAATCGGCGGCGCGTTCGATAGCCTGCAGACCGCCCTCGACGAAACCGCCGCCGACAATCACAGCGTGTGGATTCACACCAACCTCCGCGAGACGTTAACGGCCTCCCTTGCCGTGGATCACGGCGGCGACGTCCTGCGCAACACGTTCAAGCGCGTTGCCGGCTATCACACCGTACCGGGCGACATGGCATGTGGCGGCACGCACCACGAATCGCCCCTGACCATCCTGCAGAACGGAACGATCGATCCGGCCCGGTGCATCGCACTGGACGCAAACGGCGGCGGATTTCCTGCCCTCACGGTCCACGGCGCCGACAACGTCGTCTTCGAAAACCTTCACCTCTGCAACACCGCCGCAAACTGCGCGATTCACTTCTCGACCGTCTGCCGCAACACCGTCTTTCGCAACTGCCGCTTCACCGACGCCTCCTACGTCGTCAACACGGAATCCGACTGCCTGCTCTTTGAAAACTGCTACTCGCACGACGACATCACCGGCCACCACTACAATCTGCGCGGTGACAACGCCCTGCTGCTCGGCTGCGTCGGCCGGATGGCCCCCGGCACCAATCTGTGCAATTTCATCAACAGATCCGGCGCCGTCATCGGCTGCATCCTTGTCGGCGGCCAGTTCGGCGTTCGCATTGCCGGCCCCGGCGCCTCGGCGACCATTATCCACAACACCTTCATCGATACCGAACTCGACGGCGTTCTATGTGACGGCGGCGACGGTGCAACGATCCTCAACAACATCTTCTGCCTCGCCCCGACCGCTGTCGGCATTTACCTGCGCACCGGCGGCAGCGTCGTGCACACCGACCACAACTGCTTCATCGCCGTCGACGGCGCCCCGCTGACGATCGGTGCCGCCGCCGCAGGAACCGAGCCGCCGCTGGAAGGCCCGCATTCGCTCCGGGTCAACCCCGACTTTGCCGATGCCGCCGCTTACGACTTGCGCCCGCGAAACCCCGCCGTCCTGCGCGGCGGACGTCCCGCCCCGGACGGCAGGCCCACCGTGATCGGAGCAATCGGACAGGAGTACATATTTCACCCCCGGGCCCGCATGACCGCCGCGGGACGCATGACCATTCTGCGATAGGAGAAGACCCATGCCAAACAGTGCGATTCACATACCGTTCTACGTGGCAAAAGACGGCCGCCCGCTCGCGGGCGCCGCCGCACAAATGACATTTGCCCACCTCCGTACCGTTGCCGGCGTCGACAAGTCCGCACACGCGCCCGCGATAACCGAGATCGGCGCCGGCTGGTACGCCTTCGCCGTAGCCTGGGGCACGCCCCCGTTCGACGCCGGCGATCTCGTCGGCGTAATCGATGCCGACACCGGCGGCCTCCATGCCCTGGCCAACGCCGAACGCTACATACCCGTGGAAGTCCGGCTGGACTTCTACGCCCTCGCCCGCCTCGTCAACCGCATGAGCCAGAGCAAGCTCAACGGCGACATGTTCATCCAAAACGAAATTGGCGACCCGATCCTCAAGCTGTCGATCAGCGATGGCGACGGCGTGCTGGAGCGGATCCCGGGAGCGGCCGACTGATGGATGCCCGATTCTTCAATGGACTATACGAGGGCGACTCGCCCAATGGCGCAAAGCTCGGCATGGGCCTGACCGGCGGTGACTTCTGGCCGCGCCCGATGGGCTGTCTGAACCTCTACCGCGGACCGCGCTGGTGGGAAGTCGACTTCGATACGATCACCGCGGTCGCCGACGCAAACGCCGAACGCGTCGTTGCCACAATCGAAAGTGCGCCCGGCCAAACATGCTTCTTCGCCCTCCGACCGGTCAACGGCTGCGGCGAAGAGACAACGTCCCTGTCGACGATCATTCGCGCCGTCTTCGACGGCGCCGGCGATCTGCTGCCCCCCGCCGGCCGCAATGTGATCGCCCTCTCCGCCCGCCGGATTGCACAATCGACCGTGCGCCTCATGTGGCTCTATGTGCCGTACCACGCACCCGCACAATGCACGCAATTCAACATTTACTCCGACGGTGCAGCCGGCGTCATGAATCTCCACCGCCCCGTCGCGATTGTTCACTGCAGCGGGCCCGGCATTTACAGTTGCGACTGCCGCGTATCGCAGCCGGGCCGCCATCGTTTCTGCCTCCGCTGCCAGTCGCCGGCCGGTCTGGAGAGTTTCGACACCCACGTTGCGGCAGATGTCGCGACGGCCTTGCCCGAAACCGTTAATCACTTGACTGTGAAGGTGATATGATGTCCAACCGAATCGATTTCCATCTCCCCCAGGAACATCAATCCTCCGTGCCCGCCGGCCGATCCATCGTCTTCGTTGACGGCGTCCTCTGCCCATACCTGTCCGTCAAAGAGCTTGTGCGTGCATCGGCCCCAACCTATGGCTCCGCCCGTCTGGTCTACAATCCCGCCGTCTGCCCGCAGGGCCAGCGCATCGCGCCGGAAGACGTCGACCGGATCGCGCCGCTGGGATGCCGCATCTCCATCGCGTCCGTTTACGACGGCGGCATGGGACAGGCATCCGTGGAGACACTGCCTCTCTTTGCCGGCCGCATCGAACAGATCGAAACAAACATCAACGGCGACGGTGAATTCGTCGAAGTTGTTGCCAGGGACTTCGCCGCTCGCATGGCCCGCATCACCGTCTTCGGCCGGCGGCTGCTTGATCGCAGCGGCCGCACACTGCGGCTTGAAGGCCGCGACCTGACCTTCAATGCCGCCGACCTGCCGAACGCCTCCGCCGTCGCCGTCCAGTGTGCCGGCCTCTGGCGTCGTGTCTTCGATGACGATACGGCACGCGCCACGCATTGGACCTGTGCCGAGGCGATCCGCTATCTGCTCTGCGAACATCTCCTCCCCGGCGACCTCGCCATCCCGACCATCGAACAGCTCGAGGCCTTCTTCGCCGACCGTACACTCCCCGCCATCGACCTGACGGGTGACACCCTCCTCGATGCACTCGAACGCTGCTGCGCCGCCACCGGCGTGAAGTTCCGTTTCGAATCCGCCGAGCCGCAGACTTCGTGCGATCAATGCATCATCTTCTATCGCCCCGGCACGGGACGCGCCGTGGAGCTGAACCACCAGCCTCGCGGCCAGCGCTTCGACCTTGCTCGCACCAACATCTGCCGCTTGTCGACCACCCGCCGCCCCGCCGTCACGCATCGCTTCCTCGGCTTAGGCGGCTGGAAAACCTACGAGGCCACGTTCCCCCTCGTAAAGGCGTGGGACCCGTCGCTCGAAGGCGGCCCACAGGAACTCTACGCACCATCGACCAATCCCGACTTCGCCGCCGTGCAGGATGTCTACCGCCGATGGTGCCTCAACGAGGCCGGCGACTGGTCCGGGCCGCCGTACAATCGCGGCGAACCCTTCGACTTTTCCCGCATCTTCGAACGCGCCGACTATACCCGCCGTCGCCGCCGATTCGAAAACGCCCTCACCACGCGAGACGGCGCATCCACTGGCCGCTTTCTGGAAGTCTCATACGACGGCGCCACGTGGCGGGAGTACACCGACACGTTCGAAGTCCTCGACGACGAATGCGGCGTTCGCCTCACCGGCGACCCGCTGCCCGCCGAACTCTGGACCGCCATCGCCGCCGGCACGCTCGCATTCCGCGTCACCGCCGCCGCCCCCAGCGATACCCGGCTAACCGCAGCGGCGTCAAGCGGCCCGGTCAATTCCGCCGCCGAGGTCTTCGACCACCTCATCGAGTCCGCCGATTTCCAATACAGAAAGGTCTCGCCACAAAGCATCTTTTACCGCACCGCCGCTGCCGATGAGCGCGACGACACGCAGGCCCTCTACGCCCGCGTGCGGCATCTCTGCGAAACGTACAGTCCCGCAATCGAAACCATCGACGCCGAGACCCCCATCGTCGCGCAGTTCTTTCAGCCCGGCGACCGCGTTACCTGCGGCCCCGACAGCCGCGACCTGTTGGGCATCCGCCGCGACACGCAAAGCATCTTTACCATCGACCGCGTCACCGTCGACTGCGAAAAGCAGTCCACGCGCCTGCGCATCCTGAGAATAAGGAGAAGACCATGATCGCCACCGCAGCTGAACCCGGAGAATGGCGCCTCAACCGCCGTGTGAGCCTCTCCGGCCTCATCGAACTCATCCTGTTGGGCTCCCTGATCGTCGGAAGCTGGTTCAACCTCCAGCGCCAGCTCGACCTCGTCAGCCACGACGTCGCCCTGCTCCTCGAACGCCAGAAAGACCTCTGCACAAGACTCGAAACCCTGCACGAAAAGACCATCTCCCACGAATACCGCCTCCGCGCCGTTGAAGCCGCCCAGGGCAGGCAATCACGGTCAAGCGGTCGCCAGGATTTCCAGGAAAGTTACGGACAATGATTAAGACTATCTGTTCAAAAGGAGGCTGATTATGAGAAAGTTATGTGTTGTTATCACGTTTACGCTGTTGTTGACCGCCGGCTGTGAACACTTGCGTTTCGCGCCGGGCGAGATCCAGAAGGCCAACGCCTACCTGCACCATCGCACCGCACAGATGGCCGCCGACGCCGCGCGGGACGAATCCGTCTCGCCCGAACTGGAGCAGTTGACCGCCCTCAGCGCAATCCAGAGCCGCGCCTTCATGGCCGACTATGGCCTGCCCAAAGAATTGCCCGCCGCCGAAACGGTTGCCGACGTGCTCGCCGAACCCACCCGCGCCGTCGCCGCCCACGCGATCACCGTCTCCGCCGAACGCCCCGATCCCTGGGCCGTCGCCGACGGCCTGTTCGAAGCCGCCATCGGCATCGCCGGCCTCATCGGCGGCGCTTACGGCATTCGCGCCGTGCAGTTCCTCAAACGCACACGCCAGACCTCGCTCGCCCTCCGCGAGATCATCCGGGGCAACGAGGCCTTCAAACGCGCCCAGGCCGATGCCGTCCCCGCCTTCAAGCACGCGCACCAGAACCAGTCCCCCTCCACGCGCCAGCTCGTTACGGAATTGAAGGCCGAATAGATGAACACCGCCAAATCACGGTTCCAGGCCGGACAAGTCGCCCCCCTTCTCCTTGAGCGCATCATAGTACACCTGGAAGCGCTCCTTGAGCGGCTGCAGGGTCTTGTAGACCTCGTCGAGCTTCGCCTTCAGGTCTACACCCTGCGGCCCGTTCTTTTCAGCATCGGTAAGCGCCATCAATTGGTCCGTCAGTTGCTTCACCTCCCGCCGTGTCGCAGTGATGGCGATCTGATACTTTTCAGCCATCTTGCGCAGATTCTCAACCGCCATCTCCTTGGCCCGCGCCGAAACCTCAGGAATCGTGCTCGTCTGGTCCGCCTGAAACTGCTGAGCAATGTCCAGCACCTTCTCCTTCACCGCCTCGGCCGCATCCAGCGTCTTGTCCGCCGCATCCGAGGCCCGCTTCAGCGCCTCACCGCCCAACTCCGATATGGACACCTGGTCCTTGCCCTTGGGCGTCTCGGCTTCGTCGGCCTTCGGTTTCTTGCGGCAGCCGCCCAATGCAATCGCAAATGCCGCCGCCAGACAGAATACAACGCTCAAACTCCGCATCTTCATGAGTCCACCCTTCGCACGATATGTCCTGTTTGTTTCGCCCGCGGGCTGCACCGCTGGGTCGCCAACCATTATAACGCAGGGATTTTTTCACACAAAAGGTTTTTCATGGAGCATTCCGCCTCGCCGGTTGTCTAACCTGTCGCGACAGCGCTGCCGGTGCGCAGAATTTCCGGTGTTCTATCGGGCTATGTATGAATAGAATTGGTGCTGATGCGTGTATATTCGTGGCTTAGGTCTGCGTGCGGTAGACTAAGGGCAATCGACAGGTCCTGTACAAGGAGACTACGATGAAGTGGGGCGTGATGACATTGATCGTTCTGACGACACTCGCAATGCTGCTCAATCCCGGCTGCATGACAGAGCCGCCGGCCGACCGCTGGGTCAGCCTCTTCGACGGCCGCACACTCAACGGCTGGGTCCAGCGCGGCGGCCAGGCCAAGTTCTACGTCGCCGACGGCATGATCATCGGCCAGACGGTCCCAAACACCCCCAACAGCTTCCTCTGCACCACACGCGACTACGACAACTTCGCCCTCGAGCTGGAGTTCATGGTCGACGAGGGCCTCAACAGCGGCGTCCAGGTCCGCAGCCAGAGCCTGCCCGGCTACCTCAACGGCCGCGTCCACGGCTACCAGGTCGAGATCGACCCATCCAACAAGCCCTACACCGGCGAACCTAAGAATTTCCTCGTCGACGGCAGCCCCGCCCCGTTGACCGAACCGCGCTCCTGGACCGGCGGCATCTTCGACGAGGCCCGCCGCGGCTGGCTTTACCCGCTCAACCGCAATGAACCCGCCCGACGAGCCTTCAGGCGCGGCCAGTGGAACCGCCTGCATATCGAAGTCATCGGTGACACCATCCGCACGTGGATCAACAACACCCCCGCCGCCGATCTCCAGGACGGCATGACCGCCTCCGGCTTCATCGCACTGCAAGTCCACTCCAGCGACACGCCCGGCCTCAAGGTCAGGTTTCGCAACATCCGCATACGCGAAATCAGCCCCTTCCTCCACACCCTCACCGAAAGATAACCCGCCGGACCATCGCCTGTGGGCAAGGCACGTTTTGTTACCCCCGAAAACGGCGACCTTGCGCCGCCGTCGTGAAATTGCGCAGTTCGCGTCAGTATTCCTGCCGCGTGTAGTTGTCGTAGGCCGCTTCGAACCTCAGCTTGTGCCGAATCTCCTCTTCCGCCATGATCATGAACGCTTCGATGATCTCCTGATTCTGCGTAACGCGGATCAGATCGATGTACAACCGGTAAGCCGCCTGCTCTTTCGTGATTGCAATCTTCAGCGCCTCGGCCCCCGTGAAATCCAGCGGCGCCCGCTCTTCGAGTACGTAATCCGCCGAACGCTCAAGCCATTTCTCATCGGCGTCAATCACGCGACCGAGTTTCATCATCTCCAATTGAAGCTGCTGGCGGTGCTTCAATTCCTCCTGCGCGATTTCCGAAAACAACTGAGCCGTTTCCTCATCGGCGCCGTCGGCCAGATCCATGTAGAAGAAATAAGAAGTCTCCTCTTTTTGAATTGCGAATTTCAGAACATCCTCGATGGACCGGAATTCCAGCACCGTCTATCCTTTCCCCTCTGAAGCCATTTCGTCCTCCTGCACAACCGCTCCGCCCATTGGAACATCGGCCTGCGGGCCGAGTAAATTCTGTTTTTTGCAATCTCCCCACAAGCTGAAGGATTTTAGTTGGCCTCTGCCGCCGTTTCAAGGTCTAAAGCGGACCTTCGGCAACCGTTCTTCAGGCACACGCGGCCCATCCACCGGAGGCCCCAGAACGCGGAAATGAAATTTGCGATGCTGGCGGCGGCGAAGATGCCGATTGGCCGCCCGACAATCGCTTTTCCCAAAAACGCCAGCGGCACATATAGGACGAACATCCGAGTAAGCGTCAGGATAGCCGACGGCATCGGACGCCCCAAGGCGTTGAAGGATGAACTGGCGATCAAAACGATGCCCTGGGCGCCGAAGCTTATGGGAACGACAAGCAGATAACGGGATGCGATCCTGATGACGTCGGGGTTGCTGTCGAAGAGGGCCACGACCGGAGTTCTGAAGACGGCCAGAACGATTGCCGCGCCGATACCCCAGATAATCGAAAACAGAAAGGCCATGTCGAGGCCGCGGCGAACGCGGTCGTGAAGTGCCGCGCCGAAATTCTGGCCTATGAAGGGTGCGACGCTCGTTGACAGGCCGGAAAGGGCGATCAGCGAGAATGATTCGATACGGCCGGCGACCCCGAACGCCGCCACGGCGGCCGAACCGAACGGGGCCAGCATGGCGGTTATGAGGGCAAGCGCCACCGGCCCGATGGCGTACGTCGCGGCGGCCGGCAGGCCCACCACAAGTATCCGCCGCCAGGAATCGAGGACCTGGCGGATCGGCGGCCGGTTAAAAATTAACATTCTCTTGCGATAATGCAGGATCGCAAGCGAGGCCGCCATCGACATTGCGCGGGCGAAGACCGTTGCAATCGCCGCGCCCTTGATCTCGAGCCTCGGAAAGGGGCCCAGGCCGTAGATCAGGATCGGATCGAGTATGACGTTGATGAGGGCCGAGACGGTCATGATGATGCTGGGGTTGATCGTGTCGCCGGAGGCGCGGAGGGCGTTGTTGCCGACCATGGGCACGACCAGGAACATCATGCCGAAATACCAGATGCTCATGTATTCGCGGATGAGCGGCAGCGTCTCGGAATCGGCCCCCATGGCCTCAAAAAGCGGGTCGATCGTGAGTATTCCGACGAGGATGAAGAAGCCCACGACCAAGAGCGACAGTATCAGGCTGTCGGTGGCGAGCCGCTGGACCTTGCGGTGGTCGCCTTCGCCGATGGCGCGGGACAGCACCGAGCAGGTGCCCACGCCCAGGCCTATGGTGATGCTCCCGACGGTCATGACGACCGGGAAGGTGAAGCTTATGGCGGCCAGCGGGGCCGTGCCGAGCTTGCCGACGAAATAGGCGTCGGTGAGGTTGAAGGCGATTATGGAGAACATGCCCCAGATCATCGGCAGAGCCAGCCCTAAGAGCGTTCGCCCCACCGGACCTTCAGTCAGACGGGCACGGGTTGTGAGTGTCTCGATATTTTCCAAAACGGCCTTTCTATCGCTGTCGCTACGATGATTTTAGGGGCGCCGTTCGGATTAAGCAAGCCTGCGGCGGCCATCCGCACGCAAACTCGACCGGCCCACAGCAGCCGCAATCAAAAGCCGTAAATAGGCCCGAATCCGCCAATTTTACTCCTGTTTAGGAATGACGGCGATCTTCTCGGCGACCCGCTTAGCCCTCTTGTCCAACGGACGTGCAAACCAGTACTTGCCACAAAGGACACGAAGAAGCACAAGGCAGTGTGCCGGCAAGTAAAGCCGCGAATAGCCATAAACCCGCACGAATTTTACTTGTATTTAGCGATGATGGCGATCTATTTGGCGACCTGCTCAGCCTCCTTTTTGCCAAACATGTCGAGTCCGCTACTTACCACGAAGAACACCACACACCCCGACGGATAACCCCGGAGTCTCATCCTGCTCAAACTCTCACTATTGTCTTAGCGGCGCCGTCAGGCAGACCCGAGCAGCCGAACAGGTGGATCAGCCAAGCACGTCGTCAGACAAGCAGGTGGGTAGACAAGCAGGCGGCCGGCGCCGCGCCCGGCCCGCAAAACCGCCGGGTCTGTCCCGCCCGCCAGTCCGCTGAGCATCACACACGGCAGCAGCACTCTGGCGAGATTCTCCTTCAAGGGGCTTTGGAAGTGGTGTCCTTGCTTTGTTGTAAGTTACGCCGCCGGTCGCTTACGGGGGCAGATATGCGTGCGGAGACGATTCACTTTCGTTTGTTGCGGGCCAGGGTATACGCAGTATAATGGCTAAGGCAGCATGTTTTAACGCAAGGCAATGCAACGCCATATGGTGAGGTGAAGATAGCAATGTTTGAAAAGATCAAGCAGAAAGGATTTCAAGTTCTCGCGCTCCATCATGCGGAAGCTATCCTGAAGCATGACATGAGTACGACCGCCGAGGAACTTGAGACGTTGCTTGCACAAGTGAGCATACCAGCCAGAGAGTTGGTGCAGGGCGGGGGTGGAGAAGGTGAACTAACGTAACTACTGCACGAGTAATCTGCCTTGCGTATTGTGGACTTGAGACTTGATTCGGCACTGGGTGACCAGTATAAGAGCGCGACACAAAAGGTGCGGGTCATCACGGAAGCATGGACAGAGATCAATGCTTTCTGCAGTTCCTGTGGAGGAAGTCTGACCAGAGGGCGAAATAATTCGCGCGTACTCGATTTCCGATGCGTACGATGTCAAAACGAGTTCGAGTTGAAGAGTACGCGCGTGGCCTTTTCGCGTAAAGTACCGGATTGCGCGTATTCGTCAATGATGTCACGCCTTACTGACAGTTGCAGTCCCGACTTCCTTTTTCTTACGTACGATAAGAGAGCGCTGTATGTAACGAATTTGTTTGCCGTTCCGACCCATTTCCTTGACGAGACAGTGATAGAGAAGAGAAGACCGCTGAGCCCTGGTGCGAGGCGAGCAGGCTGGGTTGGTTGTAATATCGTTATGGATCGCATTCCGGAAGCCGGCAAGGTCTTCTATGTAAAGAATAGCACAGTGCTGCCGAAGAGCCATGTGATAGAAGCATGGAGGCGGACGGCCTTTTTGCGGGAAGAAAAGAGCCTTGAGGCGCGAGGTTGGACGCTTGAGATTCTTCGAATCGTTCAGAGACTTGGGGTGCGCGATTTTACATTAAAACAAGTTTATGAATTCGAGGCCGAATTAAAAGAACGATATCCTCACAATAATTTTGTCAGAGAGAAGATGCGCCAGCAACTACAGGTGCTCAGGGACGCCGGACTGCTGACATTCCAAGGGCGGGGACATTACAGAAAATTGTTCTGATAATGAGGCAAGCCTAACATGTTGTTTGTCAATTATTATGCCTGTCCATGCGGGACGCATTGGATTGATCGGTGGAGTTGCTGCTGTGATGATCGTTGCCCGAATTGTAATAGAGAGATTCAACCGTACCACTCTGACGACGCCCCTGAAGAAGAGAATATGCTGACCGGTTGGGTAAACGACCGATGAGCAACGGCCCAATGGACGTGGCGTCGGTTTCTATTTTTGGAATGTTACGGAACTCGTACTTTTCGGAGTGCGCGGGCGGATGCGTACACTGCAGCCAGGACGAACTCAAGTCAACCTGATGGCAAGTCGCAAGCGGGAGCATTCACGGAAGCCAGACGAGATCTACGAAATTATAGAGGCATGTTCACCGGGGCCATACCTCGAGTTGTTCGCTCGGTTCCGCCGGGCGGGTTGGCATCAATGGGGTAATAAGATGTGGAGATAGACTCTTTGCATAACGTGGCCAAGCGGAAAGGGCATGCCGATCCCAGATTCTGACTATTTGAAAGTCCTAAAGGATACGGCGGCTGAGCTTCTGCTAAGGCAATGAGATTGTATCCGATGCGTCACAACTCTTTCGATATCGTAGCTTTGGCGGACTTTGTGCCACCGCAATTTATATGCTTCAGTTGTAGGGCACCCTTGGGCGGCATGTGCGCTGGCTGTGAGGTGTTACACATGGTAGAAGCGCCTGCGGCCGCTTGTTCTGTAGATCCTTCGACGTTGCGCAGGATGTCGTTGGGCCGCTCAGGATGACGTTGGGCGGCGGCAGATGGACTTCATAGACGGGGTGGACGGGGTAGACTTCATTCGGCGTGGAGGGGCGGCTGCGATGGCTGGGCGGTGCTGAGGCGTTGGATTGCATCCGCGTTGTGGAGTGCACGGTAAAGGCGTTTGACACGGCAGCCCAAGTGTGGGGTGGCCCGATCAGGTTGAGGGCCGGGCTTTCGCGGGGGTGACATTGCTGCACAGGCGGGCGCGGGTGCTCAGGGGGTGAGGAGGGTTCGGCCGGTGAGTTGGCCCTGGAGGATCTGGTCGATTTTTTCGTTTGCTTGTTCGAGGGGGCATTCCGTCGCGACGGTTTCCAGGTTCTCGGGGCGCCATTCGTTTGCCAGGCGGCTCCACAATTCCTTGCGGAGGGGGTTGGGGCAGTGGACGGAGTCGATTCCTATGAGGGTTACGGCCCGGAGGATGAAGGGGTAGACGGTTGTGTTGAGGTCGGCCGATTGGGCCAGGCCGCAGGCGGCCACGGCGCCGCCGTAGCGCGTGGCTTTGAGCGCGGCGGCAAGGATGGAGCCGCCTACGGAGTCGATTGCGCCGGCCCAGCGTTCGGGGAGGAGGGCATGGCCGGCGGGGTCGTCGGCTTCCTGGCGCGAGATGACTTCCGCTGCGCCGAGCCGGCGGAGGTAGTCGGCCTTGTCCATTTTGCCCGTGGCGGCGGTGGGGGCATAGCCCGCCCTGGCGAGGATCGCGACGGCAAGTGAGCCGACGCCGCCGGTTGCTCCGGTGACGAGGACGGGGCCGTTTTCGGGGGCCAGGCCGACGTGCTGGAGTTTGTGGAGCGCCAGGGCGGCCGTGAAGCCCGCGACGCCGCAGGTGACGGCATCACGCAGCGACATGCCCGCGGGCGGGCAAACGGCCCATTCGGCCGGGACGCGGATGTATTCGGCGAAGGCGCCCGGGGTGGTGGTGCCGAGGTTGAAGCCGGCCACGAGGACGGCCTGGCCCGGGGCGAAGACAGGCGTGGCGGATTGCTCGACGATGCCAGCCGCTTCTATACCGGGGGTGTGGGGGTAGCGGCGCGCGATGCCCTTGTGCCCGACGGCGCAGAGGGCGTCCTTGTAGTTGAGGGCTGCGTAGCGGACGCGGATGAGCAGGTCGCCGGGCGGGAGGCCGTCGAGGGGGAGGCGTTCGATGGCGCGAGTAAAGCGGCCGTCGGTCTCGCGGACAACGAGGGCTCTGTAGTGGGTTGGCGGCATTTTCGGGTTCTCCTGTTGTTTGCGTTTGGGGTTATATCGGCGAACGAGCGGTGGATGGTGAGGGGCCAAGGGTGACACGGCCGGCGCGCGAAGGCGGAACGTGCCGGCTGAAAGGTGAAGCGGCGTTGAGGCGAAGTAATATCTGGACGATGGGTGGTGGAGGTGGTAGTTTGTGCGGGTTTCAGGCAGGGTTTTGCCAGGGTAATTGCGTCCCTGCGCAGGCAATGACGGTGGGCGCCGGCGGTAACGGGGGGTATCTGTGGGTTTTTGCGGAGTTTGTATGAAGGTTGATACGGTTGTGTTGGGGGATTTTGAGACGAATTGCTACGTGGTTCGTGCGCAGGCCGAGGCGGCGGATTGCGTGGTGATCGATCCGGGCCTCGCTGCTGAGGAGCTGCTGGCGTTTCTGGAGGCCCAGGGGGCCAGGCCCGCGGCGGTGCTCCTGACGCACGGGCACGTGGATCATATTGCGGGGGTGGAGGCGGTGCGCGGGCGGTATCCGGGTGTGGTGACGGTGGTGCATGCGGCGGATGCGGCGGCGCTGGAGAACCCGGTAGCGAACCTGTCGATGATGTTGGGGCGGGCGGTGACGGCCCGGCCGGCGGAGGTGGTGGTCAAGGAGGAGGGGCCGGTGGAGTATGCCGGGGTGCGGTTTGACGTGCTGCATACGCCGGGGCACACGGCCGGGGGGGTGTGTTTTTATTCGGCCCAGGCGGGGGTCGTGTTTGCGGGGGATGCGCTCTTTGCGGGGTCGATCGGGCGGACGGATTTTCCGGGCGGCAATTACGGGCAGCTTATCGAGAGCATTCGGGGCAAGCTCCTGGTGCTGCCGGATGAGACGGTGGTTTATCCGGGGCATGGGCCCGCAACGACGATCGGGCAGGAACGCCGCAGCAATCAATACCTGATTGATCGTTGAGTTGTGCTGTACACTGATATCTATCTCGGACGCAAACCGTCGATTGAGCGGATTATCAGTGGTTGTATCGGCTATTGTTTTACCACGTATCTTTCTTTTTTCAGTGTGGCCGGATGCAGCCGCCCCTTGACTTGCTGCGGCGAGTTGATGACAATCATCTTATGGGCGTTCCTTTCGGCCGGCTCGGCTGGCAATCACCAAGTGATCTAACTTTTTGGGAATGCTTATTTTGTGGCGCCGCGGCGGCGCTGTATTATTTAGTTCTGATAAGGGTTGGTGTCGCGGCGGGTTCACCACCGACGCGCTGATATATGTGATCCGAAAGTTCAATCCTGAAGGCGAGCTCAGGCCGCACCTTCGCAAGTCACTGAATCGAGTGATTCCGCCATTCGATGTCGAATCGAGCGTATGTTGAGGTGCGTCGCTTTGCAGAGCAGCCTGCCAGTCCGGCGAGCAGTTCGCCAGCCGACCCGAATACAGCTTAGCCAGGCAAGACCTGCGGGCAGCATCACAGCATTATGCAATGCAGAACTGAAGCAACTTTGAAAAGCGAAGTGAAGGCGGCCGACACCCCGGCTGGAGCCAACGGGCGGTTGTGGGTGATGGTGCGAGCGCTCAACTCGCGGAACTATCGCCTGTTTTTCGCAGGTCAACTCATCTCGCTCATCGGCAACTGGATTGGCCAGGTCGCGATGAGCTGGCTGATCTATGAGATCACCGGCTCGAAAACGCAATTAGGTGTGGTTGCTTTCTCTGCACAGCTTCCCACGTTTCTGCTGAGCCCGTGGGCGGGGGTGCTGGTCGATCGCTGGAACCTGCAGCGCACGCTCATCATCACACAGTCGCTGCTGTCGGCGCAAGTGCTGACGCTGGCGATACTGACCCTGTCGGGCGTGATCAGGCCGATGCACATCATCCTGTTGGCGGTGGTCCAGGGGATGATCACCGCCATCGACATTCCGGCGCGGCAGGCGTTTGTGGTGAAGATGGTCGACCGTCGCGAAGACCTGTCCAACGCGATTGCGCTCAACTCGACGATGTTCAACGCCTCTCGCCTGATCGGCCCGGCGGCCGCCGGGGCACTGATTGCCCTCGTGGGCACGGGCTATTGCCTGCTCATCAACGCGATGAGTTACTTAGCGGTGCTCAGCTCACTGGCGGTCATTCGCGTCCGCCAGCCGGTGACGCCGAGACTGCGCAAGAAAATCCGGGTCGAATTCCGTGAGGGTTTTCATTATGTGGCCGGTTCGCTGCCGATCCGGGCGCTTCTGATCCAATTGGGTTTGGTGAGCCTGCTGTCGACGCCGTACACGGTGCTTCTGCCGGTATTTGCCAAGGACGTTTTTCGCGGCGGGCCGGGGGTGCTGGGCGGCCTGACGGCGTCTATCGGTCTGGGTGCGGCTGTGGGCGGCATCCGCCTGGCGTCGCGGCGCACCGTGTTGGGGCTGGGCCGGTGGATCGCGATCGGTGGGGTGCTGGAAGGGGTGGGTCTGATCCTGCTGGCGTTGAGCGGTACTGCCTGGGTTGGGATGCTCTGCCTGGTGTTGTGCGGGTTTGCCCAGGTGACGCAGATGACGTCGAACAACACGTTAGTGCAGACGATTGTGGATGACGACAAACGGGGACGGGTCATGGCGTTTCATGCCATGGCATTCATGGGCACGATGCCGTTAGGAAGCCTGTTGGCCGGCAGCCTGGCCAACGGCCGGCTGGGCGCCACGGGCACGGTGGCCCTGTGCGGGGTGGGCTGCCTGCTCATCGGCCTGCGCTTCGGACTTCAACTGCCCCGCCTGCGTGAAGCCGTCCTGCCAATCTATCAGCGCTGCGGCATCCTGCCGGCGCCGACTGAAGACAGTAAAGATGCACAAGCCAGACTCGTCGCCGGGGGGCCATAAACTCGATGGACTTGAGAGCGGCTGCGATGAATAGAGAGAGTCGTTGGGCGTTTGAATTTGCTTGCGTGGGGTTGCTTGTTGGGGGAAGATGGGTCGGCATGTTGGTAGGCAGTGAAAGCGGGATGAGTGGGATCGCTTCGCATGACTTGATATTAGATCCTTCGACAAGCTCAGGATGGCGGTTCTTGCGCTGAGGTGATGGCCGCCGGGCTTTGAGGTTTTTATGTGTTCACAGGAGCAGCAGAAGTTGGATCTGGGGATGCCGGTGCAGTATGTCAAAGGGGTGGGGCCGGTGCGGGCTGAGGCTTTTGCCAAGTTGGGGGTGGAGACCTTGGGGGACCTGCTGGAGTATTTTCCGCGGGACTGGGTTTTCATGCCGGAGCCGGTGAAGATTCGGGATGCCCGCGTGGGGGAGGAGGTCTGCCTGGTGGGGGTTGTGCAGCAGACGGATTTCCAGAAGTATCGGCGGACGCCGATGTTCAAGATTGCGCTGGCGGACGATACGGGGGTGGTGGAGGTGGTGTGGTTCCACGGGGGGTATTTGCATGGGCAGATCGAGCCGGGGCAGGTGATCATGGCGGCGGGGAAGCTTGCGCGGTACAAGTACCACCTGCAGATGGCCAATCCGAAGTTTGCGGTGTTGGATGCAGAGGCGGAGGCGGAGCCGGGGTATTTCAGCGGGCCGGTGTACCCGGCGACGGCGGGGCTTTCGAGTGTGCAGATCAAGCGGATCATTCGGCCGGTCGTGCGGGAGGCGTCGCGGTTGGTGGAGGAGTTTTTCGACGAAGCGTTTTTGAAGCGCAACGGGCTTCTGTCGCGGGCGGAGTCATTTCGGCAGATACATGATCCGACGGACGAGGGGGCGCTTGCGGCGGCGAAGCGGACGCTGAAGTACGAGGAGCTGTTCTTGATGCAGGCGGGCCTGGCGGTGAGGCGGCACCACGTGCAGCATGCGGCGCCGGCGAAGCCGGTGGTGCGGACGGAGGAGATCGATCGGCGGATTCGGCGGCGTTTTCCGTTTATTCTGACGGAGGACCAGGATGCGGTGATCGGGGAGATCGCGGCGGATATGGCGCGGGCGGTGCCGATGAACCGGCTCTTGCAGGGGGACGTGGGGTCGGGCAAGACGGTGGTGGCGCTGTATGCGGCGCTGCTGGCGGTTGCGAATCCGGCGGGGGCGGGGCAGGCGGCGATCATGGCGCCGACGGAGATATTGGCCGGGCAGCACATGGCGAGCATAGAGCGATTCCTGCAGGGCAGCCGCGTGCGGCGGGAACTGGTGACAGGGGGGATGACAGGGCGGCGACGCGAGGAGGTGCTGGGGCGGATCGCGGCGGGCGAGGTGGATATCGTGGTGGGGACGGTGGCGCTGCTGCAGGAGGACGTGGCGTTTGCAAATCTGACGTTGGTGATTATCGATGAGCAGCATAAGTTCGGGGTGCACCAGCGGGCGCAGCTGCGCAAGGACGTGAGTCCGCATTGCCTGGTGATGACGGCGACGCCGATACCGCGGACGTTGGCGATGACGGCGTTCGGGGATTTGGATGTGTCGGTGATTCGGCACAGGCCGCCGGGGCGAGGGGAGGTGATTACGAAGTGGGTCAGGCCGGAGGACAGGAGGGCGGCGCTGGAGTTTATCCGGCAGCGGCTGCGGGCGGGCAAGCAGGCGTACTTTGTGTATCCGCGGATCGATGCGGAGGTTAACGGTGCGGGGCCGGGGCAGGATGTCAAGGCGGCGACGGTGGAGTATGAGCGGCTGCGGGAGGTGTTTGGGGAGTTTCGCGTGGGGCTCTTGCACGGGCAGATGCCGTCGGAGGAGAAGGAGGCGGTGATGGCGGCGTTTCGGGCGGGGAAGGTGGATGCGCTGGTTTCGACGGTGGTGATCGAGGTGGGGGTGGACGTGCCGAACGCGACGATCATGGTGATCGAGAATGCCAACCGGTTCGGGCTGGCGACGCTGCACCAGTTGCGGGGGCGGATAGGGCGAGGGGCGAGCAAGTCGTATTGCTTCCTCTTTTCGGAGACGGAGGATGAGGCGGCGCGGAGTCGGTTGGAGGTGATGACGCGGAGCAATGATGGTTTCGAAATTGCGGAACAGGATCTGCGGCTGCGGGGGCCGGGGGAGCTTTTCAGTACGCGGCAGCATGGGCTGCCGGATCTGAAGATTGCGAATATTGTGGACGATTTTGACTTGTTGGGGCTGGCGCGGCGGGATGCGTTTGCGATGGTGGCGCAGGACCCGCGGCTGGTGAGGCCTGAGCATGCGGAGATCCGGCGGGCGCTGGTGCGGCGGTTTGGGGGGAAGTTGGGGTTGGTGGATATTGGGTGATTTGGGAGTACGTGCTTTACCCATGTCATCACGCGTGCAAATTCCAATAACGTGATCACGCCGGCCATCTTCATTGTCGCCCCTCTTGTTCGGGTTTCTAATTAATCATCCCTCTACCCATGCACGAACCTGCACGTTTCGTGCGAAAAATCCGGTTTTGTACGCGGGTTGAGGATTTGTAAGTGCTTGTGGGGCAGGGAGATAAAATTTTTTTAAAAAAGTGGGCGACAGCCAGATAGTGCCAACGGGTTTGGTGCTATGTCGACTTTGTGTGCCGGGTTGGCGACAGGGCAGCGTGGGCGCAATCAAAGCCACGAATGAACACGAATCGGCACGAATTCATTAACATATATTTACAAGTGGCATTGACTTTGTTATTCGCGGAATAATGTAAGCTTCGCTTCGGCGGCGTCGAAGGAGGGTCGTGTGCGCTGCGATACAGGGGTGTTCGACGGTTTGGACGATCAGGTTGTAGGCGATTGTCCACATTTCTATCGGTACGTTCTGTCGCCCCTTCGGGGCTTGCACGCGGCGGCGCCGGGTTCTTTCAGTTCGTCGGCGAGGGCAAGCATGTCTTGCCGCTACGTTAAACCGGCGCCTGTCCCTAATTTGGAGTTTGCAGGCGGCGGGGTGGTGTTAGAGTGTTGCGGATTTGTGGCGGTGGGCGTGGCATTCTATGTTCACGGCGGCGGGGAGTGAGGCGATGTGGCAGGGGGCGGTTTCGATTTTTACGGCGAGTGCGGTGGTCCGGCCGCCGAGGCCCTGGGGGCCGAGGTTGGAGGCGTTGATCCATTCGAGGAGGCGGCGTTCGAGGTCGGCGTAGAAGGGATCGGGATGGGGCTCGGCGATCGGGCGGAGGAGGGCACGTTTGCTGAGGAGGCAGGCGAGTTCGAAGTTGCCGCCGAGGCCGACGCCGACGACGAAGGGTGGGCAGGCGCTGGCGCCGGCCTGCGTGACGACGTCGGCGATCCAGTTGCAGACGGCGTCGGCGGATTCGGTGGGGTTGAACATTTTGAATTGGCTTTTGTTTTCACAGCCGCCGCCTTTGGACATGATGGTGATGTGGAGGCGGTCGCCGGGGACGATGCGGTGGTGAATGACGGCGGGGGTGTTGGTTTGGGTGTTGGGGCGCTCGTGGAGGGGTTCGGCGACGACGCTTTTTCGGAGGAGGCCTTTTTCATAGCCGGCGGCGACGCCTTCGTTGACGGCGTCATAGAGGGTGGCGTCGGGGCGGTTGTCGGGGTGGGCGACGACGACGTCGGCGCCCTGGTCGATGAAGACGACGGCAAGGCCGGTGTCCTGGCAGATGGGGATGCGGTCGCGGGCGGCGATGCGGGCGTTTTCGATGAGCTGGTCGAGGATGCGGCGGGCGCGCGGGTCGGGTTCGGTTTGTGCGGCGGTCCGGATGGCGGCGAGGACGTCGGCGGGGAGGTCGTATGCACTGGCGATGCAGAGGTGCTCGACGGTTTGGAGGATCTGGTTGTAGGCGATTGTTCGCATTTGTCTTGTACGTTCTGTCGCCCCTTCGGGGCTTTACAAAGAGCGTGCCGGCTTGGTTCCGGGGGGCTTACGCCCCCGGCTATGCGCTCTTTCGCCCCTTTGGGGCTTGCACGCGGTAGCACCGGGTTCTTTCAGTTCGTCGGCGAGGGCAAGGCATGTCTTGCCGCTACGTTAAACCGGCACCTGTCCCTTTTTTCGATTTCGCAAACGGCGGGGTGGAACCCCACCCTACCATTGATGGCCGGGAACGCCGCCCTACGGGGTTATTTTATGGTGAGGTCGAGGGTTTTGTAAACCGTGTTTTCGAGGTCGTCGGCGATTTTGAGCGCGAGGACGTGCGGGCCGGGCTCGAGATCGTCGATGCGGATGGTGATGGTTTCGGTGGTGGTGTCGAAGACGCTGTCGTCGGGGAGGGCGGCGATCCAGTTGTCGTTGGAGTCGAGGGTGTAGTGGACGCTGCCGATGGCGGTGTATTCGTCGCGGACCTTAAGGTCTATAGTCGCTGTGCGTTTTTCGACGCGGGGGCGGAGGTACTCGACTTCGGGGGGCGTGTTGTCGACGACGAAGGGATCGCTGATGCGTGAGCCGGTCATGGCGTCCTGTTCGGTGTTGCTGCGGCGGTCTGAGGCGGTGACTCGGACTTCGTATCGGCCGTCGGCGACGGTGCGGGTGTCCCATTCGTACTTGGGGGCGGTGAGGTCTTTGGCGAGCTGGATCCAGCGGGTGCGGCCGACCTGGCGGAAGTCGATGGTGAATGTGAGGGTGTCCTTGTTTTCGTCGACGGCGCTTGCGGCGATGACGACGAGGCCGGGGCGGGCCTTGTCGGCGAGGCGGGCTGTTCGAGCGGCGGTGACGCGCGGCGGGATGTTGGGGATGACGTGAGCGACGGCGACTTCGCGGACGCGCGGGGTTTCAGTGGGGCGGGCGGTTTCGAAGGTGAGGCGGTACTGGCAGAAGCGGCCGTTGGGGACGTCGAGCTGGGTGGCGGCGGTGAGCAGGACGGGGTCGGACCACGGGGAGAAGGTGGGGTCGTTGGGTTCGCCGACGTTGCCGGTGCGTGCGGACATGCGGATTGAGGTGTCGCGGGGGATTTCGGCGTTGATCTGGAGTGCGCCCCATCTGGCGGGTGCGCCGGCGTCGATGAGGGGGCTTGTGTACGTGCCGCGGGCGACGTGGGCGTCTTCGAGGCGTATGAGTTGGGGCGGGTTTGCGCAGGCGAGGTATGCGGCGCCTTCGGCAAGGGCGAGAGCGGTGATCTGTGCGGACTGTTTGTCTTCGTACGCGACGGCTTTTTCTTCGGTTTCAGGGTCGATGGTGAAGAGGCGGCCGTCGTTGCCGGTGGCGAGGAGGAGGCGGTTGTCTTTTCGGGCGAGTGCGTAGAAGACGGCGGCCTCGGCGAAGACGTCGGTGACGAAGCCGCGGGAGTCGATGCGGTAGATGCGGCCGGCGGTTTTCGGGAGGGCGCCTTTGGGAGTTTCGGGCGCGGAGGGTGCGGGTTTGGCGTCGGCGGGCTTGGCGGTGTTGGCGACTTCGAGGGTGGCGGTCTCCTGTTCCTTTGGGGCCGGCGGGTCGGTGTCGGGTCGGCCTTCGCCGCCTTCGAGAACGATGCTCTGGGCCTTGACGTGTTCCTTTACGGCCTGGGCGGAGGTTGCGGCGGCGTAGAGGCTGCCGTCGGGGTTGAGGAGGAGTGCGGTGATTTCATCCTGGTCAGCGTCGTAGAGTACGGCGGCGGTGTTTGTGTCGGGGTCGATTCTGTAGACGAGGCCGCGCTGGTCGCTGCCGGCGTAGAGCGTGCCGTCGTCGGCGAGGGCGAGCGAAAGGATGCTGTTGTCACGGAGGTCGCAGATGCGGCGTGCGTCGTTGGAGGCGTCGATCTTGAAGATGAGGCCGTTGGGGCCGGTGCCGAGATAGATGTTGTTTTCGCTGTCGATGACGATGGCGAAGCTGTAGGCGACGTCGGGGTCGGAGAAGATGGTTTCGACATTGTCGCCGGAGATGCGGAGGAGGCGGGCGCTGCTGCCGCTGATGCCGGCGAGGAGGCGGTTTTGCGAGTCGAGGGCGAGGGCGAAGACGTGTTCATTGGCGAAGGGTTCGGAGGCGTCGGGATCTTCGTCGGGGTTTTGCGGGGCGGCGGTGTAGAGGACTTTGGCCTGGCCGTCGGAATAACGAATGATGTCGCCGTTGGGGCTTGTGCCGAGATAGAGCGCGCCGGTGTTGTCGGCGACGAGGGCGTTGATAGTCCAGACGTTCCTGAGCAGCGGGCCGAGGTCGACTGGGGCCGTGACGGAGGCAAGCGTGATAGCGCCCTGGGAGTCGATGACGGTGTCGCGGGTTGTGCCTTTGACGAAGTCGGCGGCTCGGGCGTGGCGAGTTACGGCGGTAGTAACGGCGCGGGCGTCGGCGGCGAGGGCGACGGCCAGCGCGAGTATCAGGAGGCTTATGAGCGGATGCTTCATCACGGGGTGTCCTTTGTGCATGTTACTCCTGGACTGTTATCCTGATGGTCCGGCCGCCGAGGACGACGGTTTGTGTGGGGACGGAGGTTTCGAGCCACCGGCCGTACTTCTGGGTTGGGATGGTGCGTTTTTCGTCGGTGAGGAGTGTGGCCCGGCTGGCGGGGAGCATGGGCAGTTCGGAACGCTTGATGGCGATGCCTTCGACGGGCAGGGCCATGACGGCGTAGAGGCGGTCGCGACGGATGGTGAGCAGGTCGTCAAGGGTCTGTATGAGGGTGGGCAGGTCGTAGGCGGTGAACCTGTAGGGTGCGGTTTTGCGGATGAATTTTTCGTAGTCGGCGGCGCCGGCGATGGTGATTTCGTACTGGCCGGGGCGGAGGTCTTCGGGGAGCGGCAGCTGGAGCGTGTGCATGGAGAGTTGGGACATGTAGGACTGGAGGAGGACGGAGACGGTTAGCGTCTGGCCGGGGCGGACGCGGGTGTCGGGAATGGTGACGGTGCGGATACTGGCGCGGGTGTTGTCGGCGGTGATATCGATCTCGAAGTCGAGGGAGGCGACGTCGATGAGGGCGTAGGGGTTGTTCATGAGCAGGGCGGCTGCGCCGAGGATTTCGGCGCCGATTTCGCCGTAGGTTTCGCCGGAGGAGACGTTTTCGAAGGTGATGGGGTCGAAGCCTTCGAGGGTGATGGCGCCTTTGTAGGCGAGGGTGTGTTCAGGCGGGAGTGCGCCGCGCATGGTGATGGCGGCGATGACTGCGGACTGGAGGACGAGGGGGGTTCGGAGTCGTTCGACGGCGAGGCGGCAGTCGTAGGTTCGGGTCTGGGGGTCGTTGTAGCGGTCAACGGTGATGCGAAGGGGGATGGTCTTTGCAACGGCGTCGATGCTGCCGCGGATGCCGGCGGCTTCGTCGAATCGGACTGCGCCGCGGACGGGGCCGGGGGTGGCGAATTTGTTGGCCTGGAGGAGGCCGGGGACGACAACATGGACGGCGCCGGCGGCCATGGGGAGGTCGACGGGGCCGATGCCGGTGAAGGGGTGGCCGAGGCCGTAGACGGTGTCGCCTTCGACGGCGGTGACGGTGCCGATGGGGGCCAGGGCGATATCACCGGTGATGAGAGGGATAGCGAGGACGCCGCCGGGTTCGTAACCGCCGTTGTCGGTGCGGCTGGCCGTGAGGGGGGCGGCGCCGGCGGGGATGGGGTCCATGCCAAGGGCGGCCAGGTACGGGGCGAGTTCGGTGCAGACGGCGGCGGGCAGCGATGTGGCGACGGGGAGGCGGATATCGACCGTGCGGGAGGTGAGCGTTCGGGCGACGGCGACGAGGTCAATGGGGGCGGTGAAATCGAGGCCGAGGGCGCCGGCGGGTGAGTCGGGGCGATCGGACTTTGCTTCGATGGCCGGGGTATGTTCTTCCTGCAAGTGGCCGGAGGTACTCGAGTGTCCGGGAGCGGCGGTTCCGATGGTGAGCATTTCCTCGATCGGGGTGACGAGGTAGAGCGGGTCTTTGGAGCCGTCCCATCCGGCGGCGAGCGCGCCGGCGAGGCGGTTGTCGATGTAGACGGGGGAGCCGCTGCAGCCGTGGATGGTGCCGGCGTGGATGAAGCGAGGGTCGAGGCCGACGACGAGGATGGCGTGGCGGTGGGGTTCGTAGTTTCTGACGATGCTGAGGATTTTAAGGGGACACTTTTCGACTTGCGTGCCTTGCATGACGGTGAGGCAGTAGGCGTCCATGTCGGTACGGATTTCGTCGAGGGTGATGTGGCGAGCGGGGTCGACCTGTGCGGTGGCGGCGGCGCAGAGTGCGGCGAAAACGACGCCCGATAACATCATGCGCAGAGGTGCAGTCAAGGCGTTTTGCGGATGTGTGTGCATTGGATAATCCATGTGCCGGGCCGGTTTGTGGCCGGGCGAGGTTGGTGCGAATCTCATGAATGCAAACATGGAATTTTACAATCCGCGTCGAACTATTGCAAGGTAAATGCTTTACAACTCAATAAGTTGCGCAGTATATTGTTAATCGGCGTATCCAGAGCGCCTGTGCAGGATGAATTGCGGAAAGCAGAAGTTTGAGGCATATAGAGAGAGATTAAATGGACGCTGAACATCGCCGTGAATTGAAGACGAATGAATTGGCCGACTGGGTTGCACACTTTCCGGAGTGGTGTCGGCAGAATACGACGACGCTTATCGGGGTGGTACTGATCCTTGCGGCGGCGGTGGTTTTTGTTTACGGCAGGCGGATTCGCAGTGCGGGGCAGTTGGAGCGGATGGCGCATGCGACTACGCTGATCGAGCGGTACGACATGAGCAAGTTTCAGGCGGTGGGCAGCCTGCAGCAGGGTATGGGCAGCGGCGATGCGATCATGATTGCGGCCAACCAGTTGGAGATGGGCGTGGAGGACGTCAAGTCGCCGCATGTTTCGGCGATGCTGCTGATCAAGTATGCGGAGGCGCTGCGGGCGGATCTGCATTATCGGTCCGGGGACGTGGACGTGGAGATTCGCGAGGACCGCATCAAGACGGCGCGCGAGTCGTACGAGAAGGCGCTGAAGCTGGCGGAGGGCAACTCGACGTTAGTGGCGATGGCGAGGTACGGGTTGGGGCTGTGTGCCGAGGAGGTCAACGATACGATCCGGGCGGAGGAGATTTATAGTGGGATTATCGCGGATGAAGATTTCGCGGCGACGGTTTTTCCGACGCAGGCACGGCATCGTTTGGCCAATCTGAAGGATAACCAGAAGCAGTACACGTTCGAGGCCGCGCCGCCTGCGCCGGTGACGCCTCCGGCGTCGGAGGTGGGCGCTGCACCAATTACACCCGCAGCGCCGGGTACGACGACGGCAGGGCCGGCGGGTGAGGCCGGGGAGGTGACGATCGGCGCGCCGGAGACGGAATCGCCCGCGGCGGAGGTGAAGGAAGACGAAGCAAAGGAAGGCGAAGTGAAGGAAGAGGCCGCGACGGACGAGGCGCCCGCGGGTGAGGTGAAGTCCGAGGCGGAGACAGCGGAGAGCGCCGCCGGAGCGAATGAGGGGTCGGCGGGAGGTGAAGCGTCGGCGGGGGCGCCCGGCGACAATTCGTAGCATGGGAGGCGCGGGCGAGAAATCATTCGAGCCGGAGGAGGTCTTCGAGGTCGATGAGGGGCTGATCGAGGGTGAGGACATCGAGGTCCTGCCGACGGATGACGATGAGGAGACGGAGGGGCAGCATCTTCGGTTCCGGGTGGGAACGAATCTGAAGTTTCGCCGCCTGGACAAGTACCTGTGCGGGCGGTTCAGCCATTTCAGCCGGTCGCGGCTTCAGAAGCTCATCAAGGAGCAAGGGGTCAACGTCAACGGCCATCCGGCCAAGCCGAGCCACAAGCTGAATCCGCGGGACGAGATCGACCTGATTCTGCCGCCGCGCGAGATTCGCGAACTCGTTGCCGAAGACATTCCGTTGGATATCCTATACGAGGATGAGGATCTTATCGTCGTCAACAAGCAGGCGAACCTGATCGTGCATCCGGCCCGGGGGTACAAGAGCGGGACGTTAGTCAACGGGCTGATGTATCATGCCAATTCGCTGTCGACCGGCAGCAATGAGTACCGGCCGGGGATTGTGCACCGCTTAGACAAGAACACGACGGGCGTGATCGTCGCGGCCAAGACGGACCATGCGCACTGGAAGCTTTCGCGGCAGTTCGCCGAGCGGACGACGCGCAAGACGTATCTTGCGATTGTGCACGGCGTGCCAGAGCTGACGGCGGACTGCATCAATCTGCCGATGGGGGTGCATCCGCACCATCGTGAGAAGTGTGCGATTCGGGCGGACGGCAAGGAGGCGATTACGTTTTACGAGGTGCTGGAGGAGTTCAGGGGTTTTGCGCTGGTGAAGCTTTCGCCGAAGACGGGGCGGACGCACCAGTTGCGGGTGCACATGGCGCATCTGAAGCATCCGATCGTGGCGGACGACATGTACGGGGGCAAGGTGGTTTACGACTGGCAGGTGGAGGACCGCGAGGCCGACGTTGCGGAGCCAATTATCGCAAGGCCTGCGCTGCATGCGTGGCGACTGGAGATCCGGCATCCGACGACGAAGGAGATGATGACGTTCGAGGCGCCGCTGCCGGCGGATATGCAGTCGCTGTTGGAGAAGCTTCGGGCGTTTCGGCGGGTGTGAGGACGGCCGGTGAGATAGACTGTTGGGGGTTGGCGGTGGGGTACACCCCACCCTACATGGGGGTGGAAGTTGCAGGGGCGGCGGGTCAGGGCTGCTTGTCGAGCATGGGGACGAAGCGGACGGGCATGAGTGAACGGCGGGAGATTTCGCCGTCGGGGGCTTTGGTGACGAGGACGAGTTCCTGGACAGTGTAGAGGCCGCCGACGGGGATGACCATGCGGCCGCCGGGCTTGAGCTGGTCGAGGAGGGGCTGGGGGATGGCGTCGGGGGCGCAGGTGACGATGATGGCGTCGAAGGGGGCGTGTTCGGGCCAGCCCTTGTAGCCGTCGCCGATGCGGGCTGCGATGTCGGTGTAGCCGTGTGCGTCGAAGCGCTGCTTAGCGAGTCGGCCGAGGGGCTCGACGATTTCGATGGTGTAGACGTGGGGGGTGAATTCGTTGAGGACGGCGGCCTGGTAGCCGGAGCCGGTGCCGATTTCGAGGACACTGGCGTTGCGGTCGAGCTGGAGCACGGAGGTCATGTAGGCAACGATGTAGGGCTGGGAGATGGTCTGGCCGTGTCCGATGGGGAGGGGGCGGTCGGCGTAGGCGTACCGCTGCTCGGCTTCGTTAACGAACCAGTGACGAGGGACGTTGGACATGGCGGCGAGGATGCGCGGGTCGGTGAGGCCGTAGTCGGCGATGGTCTGCACCATGCGGCGGCGGTCTTCGAGGCGCTCATCGGAGCGGGGGCGCGGCCAGTCGGCGGAGACGTCGTGGACGGGGTCGCCGTTCATCGGCGGAACGGCCGGGGGGTGAGTCTTTTCGCATCCAGGCGAAAGCAGGCCAAGGCAAAGTGCAAGTACGGGCAGCATTGCGGCCGGCAAATGGCAGCGTTGTGTTGTTGTACGCATCGGCTGTGCCCCCTTTCTCGTCCTGATATTATACGCGTATTATACGCCCGGGTGGAGGAGGGGAGAACCCAGTTGGTATTTTTTTGTTGAAGGGGGCGGGGCGTTTCTGTTAGGTATGGGGTGACGAGTGGGCTTTTTAAATGGAGAAACGACCGTGGAATGCAAGAAAGAGAAGAATCTGAAGAATTGCACGTGTACTTATACGAGCTGCGGCAGGCGGGGCGTATGCTGTGATTGCATCAGCTATCATCTGGCGAGTCGGCAGCTGCCGGGGTGTTGTTTTCCGCCGGAGGCGGAGCGGACGTACGACCGGAGTTTTGAGGCTTTTGCGCGGGCGTGGAAGTTGTAGGGGCAGCAGCGCCGCCAAGGGCGTGGGGCCGACTCGGTAGAGATCGATTGTTGGTAATTGGCGGTGGGGTAAACCCCACCCTACGGGCAGCGATTTGGCGGCGGAGTAAACCCCGCCCTACAGGTTGAGGATGTCGTCGGGTTTGGCGAGGGCGTCGGCGGGGAGGTCCTTGAGGATGTGGCGGGCGAAGGCGTCGCCGGCGATCTGGTGGAGCTCGTGTGCATCGGAACCGTAGATGAGCCGGACGCCGGCATCGAGTGCGACCTGGTAGATGCGGTGCCACTGGTCGCGCCAGCGGTCGGTGAGGCGCTGGCCGGTGAGTTCGTTGATCTCCCATGCGATGCCGTTTTCAGCGGAACGCTGAGCAACCTCGGCGTAGACAGCGAGGATGGTGTCGAACCAGACGTCGAGATCGAGCGATGCGGCGACGAGGCGGCCGGGGTGGGCAAGCGTGTTGACGGCGGGGTTGGAGACGATGCCCAGAAGCGAGCTGCGCCAGACCTTGAAGAAGCGCTCTGGTTTGAGGGGGCAGTCTTCAGGGCGGTGCGGGTAGTTGCCGACGGTGGGGACGTAGTGGAAGCCGGCGATGACATAATCGATATCGTCCAGTTCGTCGGTGACGAGACGGCCGTCGGCACGGAAGCCGTCGACGTCGACTTCGGCGCCGACGATGACGCGGCATCGGGGCCGGGCACGTTTGACCTCGGCGGCGATCTGCTCGATTATGGCGAGGTCCTGGCGGCGGAAGACGTGATCGGTGATGGCGATGGTGTCGAGGGCAAGTTCGTCGGCGCGGCGGAGGATGGCGTCGACGTTCATACCGACGGCGTGGCCGCAGTAGTCGGTGTGGATGTGCATATCATAGGTCATTGGCATGTGGGGGCGGACTCCGTTAAACGTGCCGTGCGGCGAAGATAGCGCAGAAGGTAGAGGCCGGCTGCGCTTGCGACTGCATAGCCGGTCCAGGACCAGAAGAGGATGGCCTGTTTGCCGAAGATGTCGGCGACGGGGGCGAGGGCCATGAGGATGAGGCTGGTGATGCCCCAGGTTCCGCCGACGACGAGGCCCATGCGGTGGCCGAGGCCGGGGCCGCGGGCGCTTCGGGCCATGGCAACGACGAGCGGGTAGGAGCCGAAGCCGCAGAAGCTGGCGGCGAAGAGCAGCCAGACGGCGGCACGATACTTGACGGTGATCGCGTAGGCGATGATCAGCGGGACGCCCAGCAGTACGGAGACGAGGGCACAGCCGACGTGGCTGATGCGGCGGGCTACGGCGGCCCAGAAAAAGGAGCCGATGCCGGCGCCCAGGGAGAACATCATTACGCTGAAGCCGCCGAAGGTAAGTTCGAAGCCGAGTTCCTCAAGGCGCTGGGGGGCGATCCAGACGACGACGGAGGTTGAGACGCCGGCCAACGTCGCCATTGTCAGGATGGGCCAGAACGGCAGGGGCGGTACGCCGGCATTGGCGGATGGGCCGGCGGAGCGATGCTCGACGGCCAGGGGCACGTTCAGGAAGATCAGGGCGAGGATGCAGACGACGGGGCAGACGGCCAGGGGAAAGAGGCCCTGGACGCCGCCGAAGAACGATACGAGTTCGGTGGAGTACTTGCCGCCGAGGGCGAAACCAAGCATGCCGCCGACCATGAAGACGGTGGTGCTGGTGGCGGGAGCGATGCGGTCCAGCGCATGGACGGCGCGGAGTGCTTCGGGGTGAATGATCGCCACGCCGCAGCCGCAGGCGACGGCCAGGACGACCATCCAGGGAAAGGAGGAGGCGGTGCGCGGCAGGACGGCAAGGAGGCAGATCATAGCTGCGAACATGAGGCCGAGGTACATAAAGAGGGGGCGGGTGCTGTTGGCGCGGAGCTGGCCGGTGGCGACCTGGACCCAATTGCAGGCGAAGTTGAAGGCGCCCAGGAGAACGCCGCCGAGGGTGACGCTGAGCACGAACTCGCTCTGGATGGCGGGCAGGACGGAGTGCATCATGCCGGGGAAGACGTCGGCGAGGAAATGCACCAAGGCCAGCGCGATGAGCTGGGCCCATTGCAGGGCGACGCTTCGCTGGGGCTGCGCGGCGAGTGCGGCGTCGATTGTGATTTCAGTTTTCAACATACATAGTATATCCGGCGGCGTTGCGGTCGACGCGGCATTGCGCGGCGAATGCTTCGCTCATCTGTTCGCTGGTGATTGTTTTTTCCGGCGGGCCCTGGGCGATGCAGCGTCCGTCCTTGAGGAGGAAGACAGCGGTGATCCAGGGACCGATTTCTTCTATATGGTGGGTGACGTAGATTATGTTCGGACAATTCGGGCGGCGGGTGAGGTTTGCCAGATCGGTGAGGAGGTGCTGGCGTGCGGCGGGGTCGAGGCCGACGCAGGGTTCGTCGAGGATGAGCAGTTCGGGTTGGCAGACCAGGGCGCGGGCGATGATGACGCGCTGCTGCTGGCCCTGGGAGAGGATGCCGAAGGGCCGGTCGGCGTCGGCTGCGGCGTTGACGTTGGCCAATGCACGGCGGGCGGCGTCAAGCTCAGCGGGCGTGAACTCGCGATAGAGGCCGATGGATGCGGCCAGGCCGGACAGGACGATCTCGAGCGAGGTGTCATGCGGCGGCAGTTGCGTTTCGATGGAGGAACTGACCCAGCCGATGGTTCTTCGCAATTCGAAGATGGAGCAGTCGCCGAAGCGGCGGCCGAGGACGTGGACAGTGCCGGAGGAGGGCCATTCGTAGCCGGTGATGATCTTCAGGAGCGTGGTCTTGCCGGAGCCGTTTGCGCCGAGGAGGGCCCAGTGCGCACCTTTTTCGATGCGCCAGGAGACGTCGGTGAGGATCGGTTTTGCCTTTCGCCGGAAGCAGACGCCGTCGAGATGAACCACCGCTTCGGACATAGGTCCCCTAAACCTCGAACGGCTTTCCAGTCAGGCGTTCATAGGCCTCGATGTACTTGGCGGCGGTCTTTATGACGATGCCGGCAGGCAGTTCGACGCCGGGGCCGGACTTGTCGAAGTTGATGTCTTCGAGGTAGTTGCGTACGAACTGCTTATCGTAGCTTTCCTGATCGCGGCCGGGCTGATATTTGTCAGCGGGCCAGAAGCGCGAGGAGTCCGGGGTGAGGACCTCGTCGATGAGGATGATGCGGTCGTCGAGGATGCCCCATTCGAACTTCGTGTCGGCGAGGATGATGCCCCTGGATTCGGCATGGGCGCTGGCCCTGGCGAAGATTTCGCGGCTCTTGTCGCGGACGTATTTTGCGGCCTCGGCGCCGATGATGTCGACACAGCGGTCGAAGGAGATGTTCTCGTCGTGCTCGCCGTGCTCGGCCTTGGTGGCGGGGGTGAAGATCGGCTCGGGGAGCTTGTCGCACTGCCTGAGGCCGGCAGGGAGCCTGACGCCGCAGACACTCTGCGTCTTCTGGTATTCCTTCCAGCCGGAGCCGGCAAGGTAGCCGCGGATGACGCACTCGACGGGGAGGACCTTGGTCTTCCTGACGAGCATGCTGCGGCCGGCGAGCTGGTCGGCACAGTCGCGGAACGGCGCCGGGAACTCGGCGACGTCGTCGGAGATGAGGTGGTTTTCGACCGTACCGGAGAGGAAATCGAACCAGAAGCGCGAAATCCTGGTGAGGACGATGCCCTTGTAAGGGATTCCGGTCTTCATGATGACGTCGAAGGCGCTGAGGCGGTCCGACGCGACGATGAGCAGCTTATCACCGAGGTCGTAGATGTCGCGGACCTTGCCGCGGCGGACGGGGACACCCGGGATGTTGGTCTGTAAGATCACGTTTAGCATGAGTTTTCGGCTCCTTTGCAAACGGGGCATGGTAAGACCTTGCGGGCGGGCTGTCAACCGCGTTTTGCGACGGCCGGCAAGATAGGAGAACGCAGCCGGGGCGGTTCAGCGGGCGATTTCTCTTCGAGCCAGTCGCAAATGGTTGTGTTTATTTGTTGGGGGTCAGGGCGGCGGTGATTCTCTGTATTGCGGAGTCGCTGAGGAAATCGTCGGCCCGTTTGAGGATGGCGTGCTGTGCGGCCGGGGCGAAGTTGGGGTTCTGGATGAGGGTCAGGAAGACTTCCTCCATAGCGGTTTCGCTGACGAGGTTGTCGTAGACGTCGTTGACGAGTCGGACCTGGACGTTGGGGCTGAGGTCGAAGCGTTTGGCGACGGCGACATAGACGCTGCGGCGCGTGGAATTGGAGTCAAGTTTTGCGGCGTCTTCGATCATCTTCTCGGGACTAACGGCGGGATCCGCGGCGGGTGCGGGATCAGGTTTCCCGGGGACCGCAGGGGCGCTTGGCGCGCCTGGAGCGGGAACGACAGCGGGCTCGGGGTCTGTTACTTTTGCGGGCTCGAGTTGTTGCGTGATGGCGGGCGCGACTTCGGCGGTGGCCGGTGCGGGAGATTCGGTTGCCATTGCCGAGAAGGGCGCTGCCGTCGCCGGTGCATTCTTTTGGAGCGGGTTGGCGGCGGTTACGAGCACTTCAGGGGGCTCTACGACGGCCTTGGGGGCGGCGGCCAGGGGTTCTGCGGATACCGGTTCGGCCTTGGGGGCAAGAGGCTGCACGGGAGCCGGCGGCGAGTCGGGGGTCACCACGGTGAGGGTAGGCTCGTACGGGACGATCTTTTCCCCGTGGCCAGCCCAGGCACCGAGGGAGTAACAGCCGGTCAGCAGGAGACTGACGGAAGGGATCACCAGGGTCCAAAACAGTATCTTCGTGATCTTCATAAGCATTCCTTTGTTGGGCGGCCCGGCGTCGAGCCGCAGAGGGCCGCGGGTATGTGTCGGGCAGTTATTTTCTCGGCAATTGCGGCGAATGTCAATAAAATATCGGGACTTGATGATGGCGGCGCGGGCTTTCACGTTGACTTTGGCGGGGTAGTATGGCTATAATTGGGGGTCTCTTTGTCACAGGAAGATGCGGAGGAATACACCTTTGGTTTTCGTGCGGGGTGACTGCGCTTTGACACCCATGCCGGTGATGATGGAGCGGCAGCCGGGCGCGATGCGGGCATTTTACGGGGCGAAACGAGCATTTTACTATTAGGAGGCGAGAAGTATGAAGCGTTATCATGGCGTTGCGGTGTGGGCAGGACTTATTAGTGGGGTATGCGTATGGGGGTTATTGTGCTCGTCAAGGGCGCCGAGCGGCGAGCTGCAGCCGCCGGGGCCGCCGGCCAAGTCGATGCATACGTTGGATGAGATTTATGCGAATACGGCACGAGTGGTGGTTCCCCCGGAGGCGCTGGCGACGGCGGGCGGGCCGGTATATCTGCAAGTTCATGGCGTTGAGGGCGGCGTCACAGAGGGTGACCGCAAGGGCTGGATTGAGATCTTCGGGTTTGTCAATGATATGGAGTTCGCTGCGGATCACCTCGGCGGCGGCGGGGCCGGCAAGGTGCAGTTTGCGCCTGTCGTTGTGACAAAGCAATTGGATAAGGCCAGCCCAAAGCTGGCGCTGGCCTGCTGCAAAGGGACGATTAGTTCGCGGGTGAGGATCGAATGGCCGAGGGACTAGCGTTTACTGAATGCGGCGATGACCCTGGAGGAGGTGTGTGTGGCCCGGGTCAGCCCGCGGCTGGTCTATCGCGGGGACGGGTTTGTGCTGATGGAGGAGGTGGCGCTGACGTTTGCGAAGATCAAGTGGGAACACTGGGACAAGGAGGGGCAGAGGACCGACGCGCAGTGGAATCTGAAAACGAATTCGGAGACGTGAAGCTTGACGGCTGATGGCTTGTAACGGCCGGTTTTGGAAAGGGGGACGCGATGCTGCGAAAACGGCTTGTGAGAGGGATAGTATTTGCGGTGCTGATTTGCGGGGCGGTTGGCGCTGAGAACATCGACCCGAAGGACCGGGGTGCGCAGTATGCGTGGGGGGAAAACGTGGGGTGGCTGAACTTCGAGCCGGCGGCGGGCGGCGTGCAGGTTTCACAGGGCAGGGTGACCGGTTTTGTGTGGGCGGAGAACATCGGGTGGATCTCGCTGTCGTGCGAGAACACGTCAAGTTGCGGGAGGGTGGATTTCGGGGTGGTCAACGACGGAAACGGGAATCTGTCGGGGTTTGCGTGGGGGGAAAATGTGGGATGGATCAATTTCAACCCGCGGGCGCCGGGGGACACCGGGAACTATGGCGTGCGGATTGATGACGCGGGACGGTTTGAGGGCTGGGCATGGGGGGAGAACATCGGCTGGATACGGTTCGACGCGACGAAGGCTTACAATGTGCGTGCGTGCGTGGTGACGTTGGAGGATTTGGCGAATTTCGCGGAGGAATGGCTGGCTGTGGGGACTTCGCCGGCGAATCTGTACGCGGACGGCAGCGTGGATATGAGAGATTTCAGCATTTTCGCCAGCCGCTGGTTGGACTTCTGCCCGGACGGGTGGCGTTTGAAATAGTCCTGCTGAATGGGGGTGTTGAAAGCGCGGTATACGCCAGTCTTGGCATGAGGTATGGGCAAACGCGTGGTACGCCGGTGGAAAGGTCGGTCATAATCATTTTGTTAGACAAGGGGGACAGGTGTATGGTGGGCATGTTCTTGACGGTGGCACTCACGGTGCCGTGAGTTTCGGATGGGGTGGTCAGCAGGGGGGTGTTGGAAAACTGGTGTGGACCAGTTTACGGTGAACGGGGCAAGGGTAATTTTTGGATTGGAAGAAGGGAAAGGAGTGTGGCAATGAGCAGGCGGAAGCTTTTCTTGGGAGGGTTTGTGCTGGTTTGTGTAAGTTTGTGTGTGTTCTTTGCGGGGGGCGGGACGCTGGAGCCGCCGGCGGGGCCGGGGCCGACGATGCACACGTTGGATGAGCTTTACGAGATCAGCGCCGGGCTTTCGCAGCCGAAACGGTATGTGACGCGGGCATCCGGCGCTATCCCGGGGACGTTTGTGCGGTTCGGCGACATTGATGGTGAATGCAAGGACATAGACCATACAGGCTGGTGCGACATTGTGACCTTTCACCAGGGACAGAAACTTCCGATCACGGGCGCCGGTGCGGGGCGACAGGTCGGGCCGGTGGGGTTTGACGACGTGAGCGTGATCAAGGTGGTCGACAAGGCCAGCCCGAAGTTAGCGGAGGCGGTGTGCAAGGCGACGGTTCTGCCGACGGTGGACATTGACGTGACGGTGACCACAGAGTCGGGGCGGGTGAGCTATTTGAGATACATCCTGCATAACGTGCTGGTGAGCAGCTATAACATCGTGGGAAGGGGCGAGGGCGGCAGGCCGATGGAGGAGGTGACGCTTAATTTCGAAGAGATCACGATGGTGTATCTGCTGCGTGACACAGCGGGGCAGCTATTGGGCGAGGTTGAATACACGTGGCCTGAGCGCACAGGCGGCGATTGATCAGTCGGGCCGTGCGGCCGTAGCCTCGATTTCGAAGAGGAGGTCGTCGCGGCAGACGTCAGCGATCATGGTGATCTTCGGCCAGGGGAGGTCGCTGAACTCCTCACAGAAAAGGTGTTCGACGTCGGGGGTCTTGCAGTAGATCAGCGAATGGATGACGTCCTGATCGGTGCAGTCCATCTGGCGGAGGACGGCGCGGACGTTTTCGATGGTGTCGATGATCTGGGCACGGGCGTTGCCGATGTTGGTGGTTCTGCCGGCGGCGTCGATGGAGGCGGTGCCTGAGACGAAGATGGTGCTGCCGGCAGGGGATGCGGCGCGCGAGCCGCGGGAGAATGCCGAGCCGTAGCGGTACGCGGAATCCTGGTTGCCGCCTGCGTCGAGGTAGCTGAGGGCGTTCTTGGGTTCGATGACGGCGGTGAGGTCCATGGCGCAGACGGCGCCATTGTTGGGTCCGATGCCGATGCCGGTGGAGGCGGGCATTCTGACGCCGGCGCGGCCGATGAGACCTCGCTCGGTAAAGAAGCGGTTGCGGACGCCGTTGAAGTCATCGTACCACTTGAGGATGTCGCCGAGCCACATCCACGTCCGGGGAACGGCGAAGAGGTCGACGCCTGCTTCCTTGAGAAGGTGTTCGGATTTTTCAAGCATTCTGCGGGCCTGTTCGGCGTGGCCGCCGGCTTCGGGCGCACGGATACCGGAGAGGGTGAGATAGGCCCTTCCGTTGGCGCGTGCGACGCGGCCGCAGGGCTTTCCTTCCAGTTTGAGGATGTCAATTCTGTCGATGCCGGCGACGGCGTGCACCTGGACGCCTACGAAACTGCCGTTGCGGCCTTCGGGGACTACGAGCCATGCAGGATCGACGTGGTCGTCCAGGCCTGCGTAGTACTTGGTTCGTATGGGGGCGATTTCGGCAAGGGCCTGGCGGGTACCGAAGACGCGTTCCTGGAGGATACGGGCGTGGGCTTTGGCCAGGATGTCGCGGATGGCACGGAAGGCTTCCTGGGCCTGATAGCGCGGCTCAGTTTGCGGCCGCGAAGATACGGAAATGAACAGTTCCGTAAGATTGTTGCCGCTAATGGTACGCGTTTCGATCTGCATTGCCACTCATCCACTATCCTTCGGCCATGCATAGACACCCGCCCCGGGTCTGGCTTGGCCTGGACCACACCCTGCCCCCCTTCCTTACCCACATTGACAGCATTATAGCATATCGGGCTAACTCCTGCAACTGACCAGGGGATAATCACCCAGGTTAAGAACGCTTGCGGAGTGGTTTTTTCTTGCCTGAAAATTGCTTTTTTTGCGGACGGCGAAAAGTTTACCTGCTTTACCAAAGCGCAGTGAAATCGCACCAAATCATCAACAGGAATTTCGAGAACCAGACAAATCGGAGAGGCGCCGCCCATACTGCCCAAGTAGAAAGCCACTTGGTAAGGCGGGTGGAGTATTTCTTATTCTGTCACGTCGGTCAATTCTTCGGGGTGGGCCTGTCTGTAGGCCAGCAGCAGATCTTTTGTACATGATGCCTCATAAAACCACAATGTGGCCTTCAGATAGTTTCCGGGTTCTTCGTCGGGCGGGGTTTCATAAGCCAACTCAAGCAGAACCGCCTGGTCCTGATCGTCGATCCAGTGTTCGGACCATTGATGACGTACAAACCCTTTCGTGTCCGATTCGGTGGCAGTCCAGTTGCCGCCGGGGGAATTGGGATCAGTGAGAAGGTAATCCAGTTTTCGCCATCCGGCCTGGGCGAGTCTCGCCATCAGGAGGTTGCGCGTCTCTTCTGCCGGATACGGTTCCCGGAGGGCAAAGCATGTGCAGCAGGTGTTCGGGTCGTCGGAATCTTCCGGCTCGGTCCAGTAGATCCTGGTGATTGCGTCGGAAGGGGCTGTGATGATCTCGGGAAAACCCTCCGGAGGCATCATGCGGACTTTGGGATAAGGGGCCATCCTCATCGCCAAGTGCATAGCCGTACTCAGCACTTTGTCAACTGCACCGGCCTGCAGGGCAACGATCAGCAGGACGAACCAGAACATGTACCATCTGGCGGTGATGGCAGGGCGCATACCGGGGATGAGGCACGGCCATATCTTGCTGCCGTCCAGCGGTGGAATGGGCAGGAGGTTGAACACGGCGAGGTTGAAATTTATCAGCAGAACCGAGAAGAGCATGCTCCACCAGAAGCTGCCAAGGGGCAGATAGAGAAGCCCCAGCGCGACGGCGGCGGTCATAAGGTTTGCGACGGGGCCAGCGAGCGAGGTGAGCAGGTAGTACAATTTCGGCTTCCTGAAGTTGTAGAGATTTACTTCAACAGGCTTGCCCCAGCCGACACCCAAGAAGAACAGGGCGAGCGTGCCGAGCGGAGACAGGTGTCGCATGGGATTGAGGCTGATGCGGCCCATACGTTCGGAGGTGCGGTCGCCGAGCCATTTGGCGGAGATGGCATGAGCGGCCTCGTGAAAGGTGAGCCCGACCACAAGGCCGGGCAGAAGCATCAAGGCGGTTTCAAGGTTCATTGGCCGCGCTCCCCGCACCAGGCCGCGAATTCTCCGGACTCGTGCAACTGCTTAAGCGGTCCTCTCAGGCGGTCCGCTGTCAATCCTGCCGAGAGGCCCTGGTGCAGAGCTTCCATCGCCTCGGCCTTGCGCTCCAGCGTTAACAGGCCGTCTGCAAGGCAGTAGTAGTAAAGGGGGGGCGGAAACTTGTGCTTCATGATGCTCTGGTGCTTCTCGGCGGCGGTCCGGTCATCGCGTGCCAAGCAAACCAGCCATTTGATAACACGTGCGAAGGGATGCTCTTCCACATACAGGACCTTGTCGGCGATCGCCTCCGCTTCGGCCCACTTGTGCTCCTCCAGCAACATGGCCGCATTTTCCAGTAACGCCGCGGAGGTGTACCCCATGGGAAGATCGTTTCGGGAGAGGATTTCCTGAACGACCTGTGCTCTGTCATAATCAGACCGCACACAACTGATTTGGAGTTTTACATTGAGCAGGGTTTCTGTGTCAGTGCAGTCAGAGGATTCGGCCTTGCTGATCCAATCGACGGCGGCGGCACAATCGGGATTCTCGCGAATTTCCAGGCATGCCATGAGTGCGGCTATTCTGGCTGAGCGGGTTTGGCGCAGCAATCTTTCCGCCATTGCCCTTGTGGCCTCTATGCTCTGGCTCTGCGAGGCCAGGATGAGGAGGGTGGCGGCGTCGTCCGGCTGACGGGTGAGGAACCAGATGGCCTGGGCGAGTTTGCGCTTATCGATGATGCCCAGGAACGAATTGGCCCAGGCGATGAGTCGTATGGGGGCAGCGGCAAGTTGTCGGAGAAACATGAACATGGCGAGTATATTACCGTTTCAGCGATCAAGAATCCAGTCGTGAGCGGCCATGGCGGGGCGCTTCTCCTCACAATCGACCCAGTATGGTGCTGCCGGCGGCGTTTGCCGGGATGCATCGGGCGATTATGATGACAAACAGCGGATACTTAGTAAAGGAGAAAAGCAGACGGTGGTGCAGGGATCGGGGCGGCGGATATCAGTAACCCACCGGCGGTATGTCTACTGGTCGGGGCCCTGCACGCGTCGGTAGCGTCGGATCCGGCGGGCGATGGGCAGGAGACCGCAGAGCACCACGAGGGCAATAAACGTCACAAGTGTTGCCAGGATATAGTATCCGACACCGCAGGCGACGCCGATGCTTGCGACCAGCCAGATGCTGGCGGCGGTGGTGAGGCCGTGGACGCCGCTGCCTTCCTGCAGGAGGGCGCCTGCGCCGAGGAAGCCTACGCCGGTTACGATTCCCGCGGCGATTCGGCCGCCGGCGTCGGCAGCGCCCGCTTCCATGCCGAGGCGTACAGTGACCAGAGTGAAGACGGTTGCGCCGAGACAGATGATCATGTTGGTTCGCAGGCCGGCGGGCTTTCCGGTGATTTCACGTTCAAGACCAATGGCGCCGCCCAGCAGTACCGCGAAGAGCAGGCTGGCGACGTCGTGCCATGTTACTGTCATATCCATATCGCTGCGATCACCTTATTCAACCGCCGTAACCTTCACCTCGATTGCGGCGGCGGCTTTGTTCCACTTCATCGTCTCATGCCATGCCCAGGCCTTTGCGGCGGCGGCCTTGACAGCACGTTCCAAAGCGAGGTCGAGTGGCTGGTCATCCGCACTGAGGAACCCGGCCAGCAGCCAGTCGCCGCAGCCGACCGTGCAGACGGCGGGACGAGGCCGGCATACGACGCCGCTGAACGCCTCTTTACCCCTGACGACAACCGCTCCCTGGGGGCCGCGGCTGACGAGCATTGTCCCGATGCCGCTTATCGACTTTGCCGCGGAGACGATTTCCTGCGGGTAATCGCCGACGGGCGCGTCCAGGAGCTGGCGAAGTTCCGCAAGGTTCGGCTTTATGAGTTGAATATCGCCAAGCTGCAGCAGCCGCTTGAGCGGTTTTTGGGAGGTGTCCACGACAATCCGTGCGCCGCGCTGCCGCAGGTCCGCAGCGATGGTCAGGATGGACTCGAGAAGCTCGTCGTCTTCGGGCAGGGAGCCGGAAAAGACACAGACGGCTCCGGGTGCAAGCCGGGCCAGATCGTCGGCCAGGGCACGCAGTGACTGGCCGGTTGCGAGGGTATCGGGGGCCCGGAGATGCATTTCGCGGCTGTGGCGAGTGTCGATAAGGGTCACGTTGCGGCGGGTGTGGCCCGGCACGGCGGTCAGGCGGACACCGATTAAGGGACGGAGTTCTTCGAGCGACGCGTTCATCATGGCGTAGTCATCCCGGCCCCAGAGGCCGGCGGCGACACTTGGCACGCCCATCCATGCCAGGGCGCGAGACACATTGAGCGCCTTGCCGGCGGCAAGACATTGCTGCGACGCGAGCTTTGCATGGTCACCCCAGGAGATGCCCTCGACGCGGCAGATGATGTCCCAGCAGGGGGAGATGCCGATTGTCACGATCGGCGGGCGCATGGGGGGTTTGTCGCGGTCCATGTGGGTGCCGCCCTATTTGCGGTGCCTGGCGTACTCTTCGGTTTCTTCGTACTCTTCTTCGTCCTGCTCGTCTTCGTCGTCGTCGACCTCTTTGATGGGTTCGTCGTATTCTTCGTCGTCGTCCTCGTCCTGGTCGGCGAGGTCCTCGCTGGAAGCGACTGTTTCGATGGCCTGCTGTTTGCGCATGGCCTCGTACTCTTCCATGGTCATGACGACTTCGCGCGCCTGGCTGCCCTTGTACTCGCCGAGGATGCCGGCGGCGGCCATCATTTCGATGATGCGCGAGGCGCGTGCGTAGCCGATGCTGAGTCGGCGCTGCAGGAGAGAGACGCTGCCCCGTCGCGTCTCGAGCACGATGCGAACGGCGTCGTCGAAGAGTTCGTCGTGGCCGATCATGGAGGTGTCGATGCGGTTGAGCTGCATGAGTTCCGGGTGGTATTCGGGTTCGGCGACATCCTTGAGGAACTTGACGACGTTCTTGACTTCCTGGTCGTCGACGTAGGCGCCCTGGGCGCGGACGAGGTCGCTGGTGCCGGGGCGGAGGAAGAGCATATCACCCTGGCCGAGAAGCGTTTCGCCGCCGTTCTGGTCGAGGATGATGCGGCTGTCCATGCGTGAGGCAACGCGGAAGGCGATTCGGGCGGGCATGTTGGATTTGATGAGGCCGGTGACAACGGTGGCCTGGGGGCGCTGCGTGGCGACGATAAGGTGGATGCCGACGGCACGGCTCTTTTGGGCAAGGCGCACGATATACGACTCGATCTCCTTGGCGGATGTCATCATGAGGTCGGCCAGTTCGTCGATGACTATGACCAGGTGCGGCAAGGTCTTGGGGATTTTTGCTTCTTCTTCGGGAGTTGTCGGGGCGAAGCGGGCGATGATTTCTTCGGGGCCGAGCTTGTTGTAAGAGGCGATATTGCGGACCTTGGCCTCGGCGAGGAGTTCGTAGCGCTCGTCCATCTTGATCGTGGCCCATTCGAGGATCTGTTCGGCCCGTTTGGTGTCGGTGACGGTGGGACACATGAGGTGCGGAATGGACTCGAACATGGCCATTTCGACCATTTTGGGGTCGATGAGGATCATCTTGACTTCGTCAGGCCGCTTGGTGAGGAGGATGCTGGCGATAATGGAGTTGATGCAGACGCTCTTGCCGGAGCCGGTGGTGCCGGCGATGAGCAGGTGGGGCATGCTGGCCAGGTCGGTAACGAGGACTTCGCCGGAGGAGCTCTTGCCGAGGAACAGCGGGACAAACATGCGTTCGGGCTTTGTGCCGGCGCGGACGATGAGGTCTTTGATGCGGACGGTTTCGCGCTGAGAGTTGGGGACCTCAATGCCGATGGTGTGGCGACCGGCCAAGGGGGCGACGACGCGAACGGAACCGGCGCCGAGGGCGCGAGCCATATCGTTGGCGAGGTTGGATATCTGGCTGACTTTGATGCCCGGGGCGAGTTCCAGTTCGTACATGGTGATGGCTGGGCCGGGCTCGGCGTTGACGACGTGGGCGTTGACGCCGAATTCGGCGAGGAGGGACTCGAGCACCTGGGCCTTCTGTTCGACCATTTTTTCCTGTACGGCGGCGAAACCGCGCTGGGGTTCTTCGAGGAGATCCAGCGGCGGCAGGAGGTAGCCTTCGTAGCTCTTGGGGACGTATTCTTTTGTGGGTTTGGATCGTGGGACGAGCGGTTCGGTCTTGCCCGCGGCGACGGTTTTCTTTTCCGTCTTCTCTGTACGCGCATCGGCCAAGGTGATCTTGAGCGGCGGCCTGGGCGGCTGCTCCTGGGCGGTCTCGGCGCGGGCAGGGGCAGGGGGCGATTCCCGTCGGCCGTCGACGAACTCTCCCGGTTCATATATGGCCATGCCGCGGCCGACGGTCATTGGCGTACGCTGGCGCGGGGCCGCGGCGGCGGCTTCCTGTCGGGCGGCGCGCTGGCGGGCACTGAGCCGCTTCCAGATGTCGGCCATTTCGCGGCCGCTTTCACGGGCGGCGGAGAAGGCAGGGCCGGCAAGCCCGAACAGCCGCAGGACGGTCATGCCAACCCGACGCAGCAGGGCGAGAACGACTGCGTCGGCGAGCAGTACTGCGCCCACAAGCCAGGTGCAGACCACCACTATAGTGGTCCCGAGCGTCGCCACGTAGTTGCCGAGAATCGTGCCGGCGGCGATGCCGAGGATACCGCCGTTGCCTTCGATGAAGCCGCCCTCCGCGTAGGGCCAGACGCTTTCGGTAGGCCAGAGCAGGTAGAACGTGCAGGACATGGCCGTCGTCAGCAGACACAGGCCGATGAAGCGAAGGAAGGGTTGAGTGATCCTGACGCCGGCAAGGCTGGCGCCGAGGGCACAGGCGATAGCGGACACCAGCACAAAAACGCCGGGGCCGATGTAGTACATGAGATAATAGGCCGCGAATGCACCGATAGAACCGCACCAGTTGGCGGTCGGATCGTTGTTGGGGTATGCCAGCCTGCTGGGTGCATCCCAGATGCTGAAACTGAAACAACTGAAAAAGACCAGCAGACACGCCGCAAGGGCGAAGGCCTTCAAAGCCACGCTGTACAAATTCCTGCCGTTCACGTCTGTTGCCCTTCCCGCCGCAGTTGTTCGTGCGGCCATGTACAAACCCTCTCCGCAATGTTGACGCAATAAGTTTTATCGGTTTGCCGGCGGGGTTTTCTGTAGTATTGTGCTCCTGTACTGGCGGCGGCGGTATTATCAGACGAAGCGATGAAAAAACCCGCGGGGTACTGATCCCGCGGGTCTTATTTACCCGCTGCCCTGCCGCTCCTTCGGAAAGTACGTCGTCCTGCCTCCCAAGCCGGTTACTTGGATTCGGGTGCGGGCGTTTCTGTTTTCGCAGGGATGTCAACGCCCGGGACTTCAACAATGATCCCCATGCGTCCCAACTCTCCGGCAACCTCCGGCTGGTACGGGTCCAGTTCAAAGGAATGCCTGAGGTTGGCTTCGGCGAGTGCCACGTTGCGTTTGGCAAGATAATAGTAGCCGATGTGCTTGTAGACCTCGGCGGAGTTCGGACTGAGAGCAAGTGCCTGGCTGTGGCACTTCAGGGCGTACTTGTCGAGATATTCCTTCTGAAAAGCCTTGGCCAGGCCTAACGACGCGGCGGCGGAATAGCTGGCCCGGTCGATGGCATTCAGGGCGGTTCTTTCGGCTTTGGCCTCATCGCCTTTATCCAGGAAGAGCTTGACGAGGGCCGCCTCGGCATCCCACAGTATGGGGTCAAAGGCGATAGCAACACGGTACTCGTTCTCGGCCTTGCTCCACAAGCCGTCGGTGTGGAAGATGCGGCCGAGCTCGTAATGGGCTTGCGGATTCTCGTACTTCCGGTCGATTTCCTTGAGCAACTGCGCCTTGCGCAGCTCGGGGGTAATGGTTATGGGTTCTGACTTTTTCTGATCCTGTTCGTGGCAACCTGTAAGTAACAGTGCTGAAACCGCCAGAAACATCATGAATTTTGAGATGTGCGCCATTTTAGCCTCCCTTCATGAGAGCCTGATCGCTTTTGCTGCTTCGATTCCGTCCGTGCCCTATTTTGCCCAGTTCGCCAGGCGTTTTCAACTAAAAAATTCGTTTGTGGAAAGATTCGGCCGCGACCAAAAGGCTGATATTCGTTGAGATGTCCTTCTGATTCTTGGTAAAATGGTGTGCGGCCGCATACATGTGGCCGGCGCCCGGCCGCTGGGATGAGCAGGGAACGCCCGGCGAAACCGCTGACGACGTCTGGGTTCATGGCGATTATCATCTCAAGTCCGAGGCAGGCCGGCGGGACGATAATGCCGGGCAATGGGTGATCGACGGCGTCACGAGTCCGTGCCTGGACGCCGGCGATCCGACAGACGCCGCTGACGGCGAGCTGTATCCCAACGGCGGTGCGGTTAACATGGGACGTTACGGCGGGACGCTGCATGCAAGCCTGTCAGTGAATGCGGGCGGCAGGGCGGCGGACCTGGATTTTGACGGCCCTGTGACGCTTGCCGACTTTGCCATGCTGGCATCGGACTGGGCGAGGAATTCCGCCAGCGCCTTAGCCAAGGCAGATGGTCCGCCTTATCGCGGGGACTTGAACCGCGACGGGACAATCGATCTTAAAGACCTGTCGGTATTCGCAGAGGCCTGGCTGCAGCGGTAACGCCACACCGCCCGTCAGACATCGAGATTCTGGACTTCCAGCGCGTGGTCGCGGATGAAGTTGCGGCGCTTTTCGACGTCTTCGCCCATGAGAATACTGAAGAGGCGGTCGGCTTCGCCGGCGTCTTCGAGCTTGACCAGCAGAAGGGTGCGTCTGCTCGGGTCCATGGTGGTGCTCCACAACTGGTCGGAATTCATTTCGCCGAGGCCCTTGAATCGCTTGATTTCGATGCCCTTGCCGCCGATCTGCCGAATGGTTTGGCAGATACCGCCCAGCGAGGCCACGTCGTAGCGATCTTCACCGCAGCGGACCTCGAACTTGGTGGGCAAGGCTTCGCCGGAGACGGTGCGGGTGGTCTTGAGGAGGTAATCGGTGAGTCCGAGCCCGTAGTCGCTCTTGAGCCGGGCATCGATTTCGTTGAGGCGGACGACTTCGTGCAGTTCTTCGGCCAGTACGCGGCGCTCGGCGTCGGCGCCGAAGTTCTCTTCCTCGATGAGCTGGTCTTCGAATTCGGTGAGCCGCTTTTCGTAGGCGGCCTTGTCATAGAAGAATTCGCTTTCCTGGCCGCTGCGGACGTGATAGCTCGGCAAGCGCGTACCGTCGTAGTAGCTCTCGAGAAACTGGCGAAAGACGATTCCGCGGCGCTGCAGGACGTTGATGCTCCGCTCCATGTCGTTCAGGATTTTCACAAGCGCTTCGAGCCGTTCACCGCTGATCTCGACGTCCTTTTGCCCGTCAGCGCGGACGGCCAGAATCGTGTCCTCCAGGCCTCGCTGCTCCATGCGTTTGCGCATGGCAGCCTCGTTGAGCACGTATTCGGATTTCTTGGCGCCCTTGGCGCGAATCTCATAGAGCGGCGGCTGTGCAATGTATATCTTCTCGTGTTCCAGCAGCTCGGGCATCTGGCGGAAGAAAAACGTCAGCAGCAGCGTGCGGATGTGCGCCCCGTCGACGTCGGCATCGGTCATCAGGATGATCTTGCCGTAACGGCATTTTGAGATATCAAATTCGTCTGCGCCGATGCCCGTGCCCAGCGCGCTGATGATGGTGCGGATTTCCTCATGGCCCAACATTTTTTCGAGCCGGGCCTTTTCGACGTTGAGAATCTTGCCCTTCAAGGGCAGGATGGCCTGGATGGTACGGTCGCGGCCGCCTTTGGCCGAACCGCCGGCCGAATCGCCCTCGACGATGAAGATTTCCGTGCTGACGGTATCCTTGCTGGAGCAGTCCCACAGCTTGCCGGGCAGGTTGGCGCCGCTGAGCGCGCCTTTGCGCCGCGTCAGTTCACGGGCTTTCCGTGCGGCCTCGCGGGCGGCGGCGGCCTGGATGGCCTTGTTCAGTATCTTCCTGGACGTGGCGGGATTCTCTTCAAGGTAGATGGCAAGCTGCTCGTTGAGCATGGTTTCGACGAAGCTGCCTACCTCGGGATTCGACAGACGCACTTTTGTCTGGGCCTCGAAGTGCGGCTCGGCGACGCGCACCGAAATGACCGCCGTGAGGCCTTCGCGCAGGTCCTCGCCGGTAGTGGCCATACCGTCCTTGAGCATATTGCTGTTTCGGGCGTAGGCGTTCATTGTGCGGGTAAGCGCGGTCTTGAAGCCGGACAGGTGCGTGCCGCCGTCGATGTTGCGGATGTTGTTGGCGAACGCCAGCAGGTTTTCGTTATAGCTGTCGTTGTACTGCATGGCGATCTCGCAGGCCAGCCGCGATTCTTCGTCCTCCTTGTAGAAGCGGATCACATCCGAGATCACCGTCTTGCCTTCGTTGAGATATTCAACAAAGGCCTTGAGGCCGTTTTCGTAGTGGAACCGCTCCTTCTTCTGAACGCGATCGTCCTGAAAGATGATGTTGACTCCGGCATTGAGGTACGCCAGTTCGCGGATGCGTTTGAGCAGCGTGTCGTGATTGAACTCGATGCTCTCGAAGATCTCTTCGTCGGGCAGGAAGGTGATGCGCGTGCCGCGCTTGGTCGTTTCGCCGATCTCGCGGACCGGCCCCTTCGGTACGCCGCGGGCGCATTCGAAGTGCCAGTGTTTGCCGTCACGATAGACGTCGGCCTCGAGCCATTCGCTGAGTGCATTGACTACGCTGACGCCGACGCCGTGCAGGCCGCCGGAGACCTTGTAGGCCTTGTTGTCGAACTTGCCGCCGGCGTGCAGCGTGGTCAACACCACCTCCAAGGCGCTCTTCTTGGCCTCGGCATGCATGTCGACGGGAATACCTATGCCGTTGTCTTCGACGGAGCAGCTGCCGTCCGGATGGATGTGCACGGTGATCTGGTCACAGCGGCCAGCCAGGGCCTCGTCGATGGAGTTGTCGAGCACTTCGTAAACGAGGTGGTGCAGGCCGCCTTCCTGCCGGTTGCCGATGTACATATCGGGCCGTTTGCGGACGGCCTCCAGCCCCTCCAGGATTTTGATATTGCTCGCATCGTATTTATGATCGAACGCCACTTCCTTCATATCGCCTCTTCAGTTTCCGTTATTGCCTGTCGCCTGGGCCGAAGCACCAGGCGGCGGATTTGTGCGCCCCCGCTGCACCGCTGGAGTTGATTGACCAGCTCAGCGCTGAGCGAACGCAGTTCGTACATGTAAGGCCCCGGAGCCACTTCGACCTCCAGCACGCCGCCGCGAATGGCCGTGATTTCACAGTGGGCCGCCAGTTCGTTGGGCAGAAGCTGCCGCCACATATCAACCACCCCCGCGTTGCGCCGCAGCGAACCGAGCCGCCTTTTTATATACGTCTGGACGTTCGCGCCGAGGGCCTCCGTGGTGTCCTTGGCGATGGGTTTATATCGGCACAGCTGCCGCAACAACCTGTCTTCGTCGGCCCGATCCTTCATCGTTCATCCCTGCCCTGAAGGGGCCATCCGTCCTTCGTAAGCCCCGGCGGAATTTGCTACAAATTCACCGGCATGACAAGGTAGAGAAAATCGCTTCCGCTTTTGATGAGGCCGGGCCGGTCCGGCTCGCCGAGATGCAGCTCGAACTCGTCAGTCCTGATCACGCGGAGCACGTCGATCAGGAACTGCGGATTGAAGCCGATCTCCATAGGTGCGTCGGTATACGCGACAGCCATGTCGATCTGGGCGTCGCCCGTCTCCGGGGCGCGGCTGGAAATGATCATCGTGTTGTCGCTCAGCGACAGCCGGATGCCTTTGCTGTCTTCGTTGGCCAGCAGTGCCGCACGCCGCACGGCACTGAGAGCGGCGCTGGTGTTCAGCACCAGCTTCTTCGTATAGTCTTTCGGGATGATGTCTTCGTACTTGGGGAAATTGCCTTCCACCAGGTTGGAGCTGATTACAGCGTTTTCGCATATCAGGGCGATCTGATTGTCGACAAAGCGAACGCCAACCTTCGCCTCCGCGTCGCCGCCGACGCGATCCAGCAGTGACATCGTCTTGGCGGGGACGATGATGCGGCCTTCGGCGAGCTTGCCCTTGACCGCGGCGGGCAGGTGCACCACGCTCTTGGCGAGCCGTCGGCCATCGGTGGCGACAAGGGTGAGTTTCTTGCCGCTGACTTCCCACAGGATGCCGTTAAGGGCGTAACGCGTGCTTTCTTTGGCGGCAGCAAAGACACACTGCTCGATGCCGGCTTGCAGCTTGTCAAGGTTCATTTCGAAATCGACGCCGACCTCGAACCCGATCACGGAGGGATACTGGCCGGCATCGTGTCCGTAGATGGTGAAGTGGCTGTCGGCGCCCTTGATATGCACGGCGGCTTCCGAGGCTTCGAATGCAACGACTTCGTCTACGCTTTCACGAATGATCGACGTGACCTTGTCGGCGGGTATGACGACCTCGCCTTCGGCCTCGATTTCCACCTGGGTGACCCTGGTGGTGATGCCGACCTCGAGATCGGTGCCGCAGATCCGCACCGAATCGCCCTCCGCCGTGAATTTCACACACTGTAAAATCGGTTTGGGCGTGCGACTGGGCACCACGCTCGTTACCAAGACCAGGGCTTCCTGAAGCGCTGCTCTGTTGAATTTGACTCTCATGACATCCCCTGTCCAAATTGCTCCGGAAAACAAAACGCAGGCAAAGTGAACCTGCCGTAACCCCCTAATTTAACCGAAAGAATCCGGCTTGAAAAGTACTTTTTGGCGGGGCGGGCGCAATAATTTTGGGCCGAAAAACCGGGGGACGCGGCGTTCTTCGGACCGCGGAGTTCAATGTGTAATTGAGCAACCGCAATTGCCTTCTTCACAGGCGGCGGCCGGCTCGTGAAAATACTGACGCCCCCGGTACTTCCCTGGCCGGGGGCGTCTCCACCCGTTTGCGATTGATGTTTCAGGTTGCCGATCCGGGCTTGCGGTCAACTCAATGTCAGGAGGGCCAGCGTATCCTGGTCCTTGACAAGGATGCAATTGCCTGCGATGACCGGATGGGCGTATGTCGGCGTGTCGGCTATCTTGATCTTGGCCACTTCGGTGCACTTGTCCGTGTCGGGCTTAAGCACGATCAGTTCGCCGCTGCTGGGCAGGGCAAGGATCACCGAGCCGGCGTCGATTGTCGAACAGAAGCCGCCGCGGTCGCGCGACGTCTGGTCGATCCACCTGGCCTGGCCCGTCTTGGCATCAAGGCAGAACAGGTTGCCGCGGTCCGACATTCCGTAAAGCGCGCCGCCGTTGAGCACGGGCGTGTTGTATTGCGGCGCGATGTCCGGATTGTTCCACAGCTCCTTGACGGTAAAGGCGTCACCCTGCTTTTCGATCTTCACTGCGCGGACGCCGCGGCCGGCCCCCATGTAGATCACCGTCTGGCCGTCGACGATCGGCGTGGTTGCATTATAGGCCCGGTTCTGCGGCACAAACGGCTGCGACCAGAGGAGTTTGCCGTCGGTGACGCTGATTCCGACAATGCTCTTCTCGGTCAGCGTAACAAGCTGCTTGACGCCCGCCACCGTGAGGAGGTTCGGCGAGCCGTATTCAGGGCCTTCGGCTGACCATCGCCATTTCTCGTTACCCGTGGCAAGGTCAAATGCGATCATCGCACCGTTGCCGGCCGTGCCGACATGCGCTATCGCCATGCCATCGACGATCATCGGTGACATGGACGTGAAGAACCTCGGCACGAGCTTCGGGAACGGGTCCTTGCGCCAGACGACCTTACCCGTTGCGGCGTCGAGGCAGGATACGACGCCGCCGACACCCAGGGTAACGATCCTGCCTTCGGCGACGGCGATGGAGCTCCTGGGGCCGGGGTGGCGGGCGGCAGCGCCCGTGACGGCCTGGGCCTGGTAGGTATCGCGCCAGATCTCCTTGCCGTCGGCAGCATCAAGGCAAAGCGCCACCTCTTCATCGCCCTGCCGCGTGAAGACATATACCTTGTTGCCTACGACGGCCGGGGTCGAACAGCCTGTTCCCACTGTCACCTTCCACTTCTGTGTCAGGGTTTCAGGCCACGCTGCCGGCGCGACAAAGCCGGTGACGGACCCATCACGCCGAGGCCCGCGCCACTGCGTCCAGTCCTCGGCATTGACGATGCCTGCGGCAAAAACCATCGCGCCGGCGATCTTCAGAACAGCGATTCGATTCACGTTTTTCATGGCAACCTCCTGTTCGAATTTGGTTCCAACGGCCCGCACGCTACTGCACCGGTACACCCCGGTTTAAGCACGCACGCGGGCTCTGTCTTGCCGTCCTGCGGCTATTGGACTGTCTGGTCAGTTCGCTTCAGAGGCGTGGTCCACAGGTATATCGTGTGGTCACCGTAATCATCCTCGTCGTCCTCAATGGTGATAATCTTATCCGGCTGAACGCCTCTCATGTCGAAGTCGTGCGACACGATTCGGGATCCGTCCTTGAGCTTCTCCAATTGCGGGATTAGCTTTACATTAAGATCGGGCAGGAGGTAAAGGGTGATCACGCTGGCCTGCCTTAAGTCCAGCGTGAAGATATCCTCCTGCTCGATACGGACGAGATTTTCGACGTTGTTCTTCTTTACGTTGGCCCGCGATTCGCTGACCCGCTTTGGATCGATGTCGTATCCGACGCCTTTGCAGCCGTACTTCAGTGCGGCCGTCACTACGATGCGTCCGTCACCGCAGCCGAGGTCATAGATGACATCGTCTTTGGTGACCTGGGCCAGTTCCAGCATCTTTTCCACAACGTGCTGCGGCGTGGGGACATAGATCACATCCGGCCTGCGGGCGGGTTTCCTGGCGGCTTTGGCCTTCACGGCGGGTGCGGCCTGCCGCTTTGTGCCTTCCACCTTGCGCTTTCCGCGGGGACTCATCAACTCGCCGGTAAGCTTGCCACCCTCGAGCCTGCCCGAGAATTCCATTTCGTAGCTGCGGTCGCCAAAGGCAACCGTTGTCTTGAAGCCGATCTGGTTGCCGTCAACGGTGATCCTGTCGATGGCAGTCGGCCCGAAGAAGGCACTCAGGTCCGAATTGACCTTCAGCACCTGCCGGCGGCTGCCGGATTCCGTTGTGATCTGCATGTCCCATTTGCCGATCGCAGCGGCGCCGAGGCGCTTGCCCTCTGCGGAAGCATCCCCTCGGTCACTCTTGAACGTACCGGAGAGTGAATGCGCCTTAATGACACCTTCGAACGTGGATTCCCATTGCCGGTCGCCAATCCTGCTGACGCGCTTGAACGTAAGCTTGCCCCTGGAGAACCCAAGGTCGCTGATCGTATGCTCGCCCACGTCGCTCTGCCAGGTTCCCTGCAGCTTGCCTTCCGGTCCCACGGTGATGATCAGCTTGCCGGTGTATTCTCTCTGGCCGACTTTGACCGTCATCTCCCACGTGCCGGCCGCCGCCGGGATGCCGCGTATCCGCTGGCCGCGCACCTTCTGTTCGCCGCGGTCGCTTGTCAGGGTACCCTCCAGCCTGCCGCCTCTTACAGTTCCGGCGAAGTTGGCCGTGAAGTCACTGTCACCAAAACGCGCTACCTGGACAAAATTCAGAGACGTGCCGTCCTGCCTGATGTCCTTGAGTTGCGCGACACCCCAATAGCTGAGCCACTCACCCGTCAGTTGGCCATCCTTGCCCACCGAAAGCGAAAGGAGCGATACTACGGTTCGGCCCTCGTACTCGCCTTCGATCCGCCAATCGCCTGCGACGGTTCTGGCCGGGCCTTGCGCCAGCAGACTGCTTGCCGCGGCCGACAGAAACAGAGAGATGACCAATACCTGAAACGCACGCCTCTTCATTGAATGCCCTCCTGTAGAACTCTTTTCCAGACCCCGTTAGATACCGCACAAACCACGACCTTCGGCCGCGGGGTCCACCCCGGCGTCGGCCTGCAATGATAGCCGATGCGATTCGACGCCCGCTCCGCCGCCAATTAGACAAAAGGTATGCAAAGAAGTCAAGTCAGCCATTAAGGCCAGGAATCTCATGGATATGCCGTCCAGCGACGTGCGCCTGTCATTGCCTGCTACGGCTCCTCCGGTTGCTTATCGATGAATTGGCTGCGGAACCAGTTAGCTATGAAGATGACGTCTGCCTGCCGTAATTGCCCATTGTGGGCCCTGTATAGGTTAAACATGTTATACAGCGAATACCCATATTCCTCCAAGCGGCTCCATACCTCATACATCATCGCCCCGCCTTCATAATGCGGCACAAACACTACCTCAGTGTAAATGATCGGAATCAGGCTCTTCGAGAGAATATCATGCGCGCCAGTCAATGCAAGCAACTCGCCGCCTTGGATATCCATTTTAAGGATTTCTACTCTCTCTATTCGGTTATCACGAACATAATCATCCAGCGTGATCGTTTTGACCTCAGTGGTGGATTCTTCGGCCGCCTCTTTGGGGTAGTACCGCCGCTGTAAGTGCGGTCGCGGCAGAAGAGAGTTGGCCCCGTCGAGCCCTTGTACATAAAACTTGCGCATACCGGGCCGGTCGGCAACCGCCGCATTGACACAGATGCAGCGTTCATCACCCTGCGTGGATTTTTGCAACGCCTGAAACGAATCCGGAAACGGCTCGAAGCTGTGAATTGTGCTATTGGGCAAAACCGCTCGATAACGCGCCACTGTCTGACCGCGGTTAGCACCAACGTCGAAAATCACCGGGTTTTCGGATGGCAATCCTGTCAGAAGGTATTTCTGGCATTCAAAAGCATCGTAAAACGTTCGATCGGTAGTCCGCTTCTTTCGAATCACGTAACCGCAACAGTCGGCCAGTTTGATCAGAAGTTTTTTCACATTCTTATCCTACTTAACTCCCTTAGCGTCCCTTCCACCGACAAACTTCTCTTTACAGTTTTGGTACTGCAGCGTCAAGCAGATAATGACTGTTTGCAAAAGCCGCGCAACTTTGGAGGATCTGCCAGTTGTAGTTGGAGGCTTATTGGTTGCTCCTGTTCAGAAGCTATACAACTGTTGCTTCAGTGTCCAGTTAATCCTCTTCGACCCAAAGCTTTGAGCTTCGTGTCCACCATCCACAACTGCGGTGCCGCATGATCCGCGTGAAGCGTCTCTCCGTATCCAACAGCGACCCTACTACCCAGACAACCATCGCTTGATCGCGCCACTTCTTGACGCCGCCCCTGCGGCTACGAATGCCGCGATTTGGCGATTCGACCACATTCGCCCTTGCCAGACTCCTTCGCAAGGAAACTGGCCAGCAAGAGCTACCCCTCTTGGCTGAGGTATTTGGCGTTCTTTCGGCTGTGCGTTTTGTCCGCGACATACGATTCCTTCATGGCGACTTCTCTCAAAATGTTGATAAATTGTTGGCCTGATCCTACAAGATTCGGGCCGGGGTAGCCATATCTTCTTTTAAGCGTCGAACTATCGCTGGGACAATTTCAACTTTGTGCCGGTTCCGCTCTTTTCCAATCTGGCTTGTATACTCTGCTTGACCAGTTGTTCGATCACTATGCCGTCGAATACACATTCCCGGACGGTACGCGGTTGTTCGCACAGGGACGCCATATCACGGGCTGCTGGGGTTACTGGGGCGTGATCATTCACGGCGCTAAAGGTTCGGCGGAACTGGGATTGCAGATCCCAAGATATACAAGGGGCACAACCGTACGAACGAAAATGGCATTTGGCAATACCAGGGGCCACGTTGCGATGCTTACCAGACCGAACACGACCTGCTATTCGGCGCAATCCGTAACAACAAACCGTATAACGAAACCGAATACTCTGCCAACGCGTGCATGGCGGGGATTCTCGGACGCATGGCCGCCGTGTCGGGCCAACTGATCACGTGGGACGAAGCAATGGCGTCAACGATAACGCTGGCGCCAGGGCTGGACGACTACACGCTGCAAAGTACCCCGCCAGCAGTTGCGGATAGCCAGGGCAATTATCCGATAGCTATCCCAGGAGTCACCAAGGTGCTGTAGCAATGTGACCGTTTGCAGTACTGAGAAAAATAAGGATTAATCAATAGCACTATTGGTCATATGGCCTGCGGGATTGTTAATTACCCGTTGTCCTCTATGTCGCAAGTGTTTATTGCGGCGGGACATACGGATGTTTCAGCCGTCCTTTTTGATGCGGGCAACCTGTTACATCCTCTGTTGCACATCGGCGGGGTATGTGAGGCAAACTGTTGCATAGAGCCCCGTGCCAGTACTGATATTGTGGTTGATGACACATATAACAGCGGGTCCAACACTTTATCCACGTGGTGTGCAACAAAGCGTTAACGGAGGCGAAAATCGTAGGCGCGGTACAACAAGTCCAGTTCTTCCTTGCACTTACGGACATTTTCCTGAAGCCCGGCCAGGAGTTCCGGGTTTTGGTAGTACTTCTGATCGCCAAACTCTTCCTGAAGCTCGGCCAGCTTTTCCTCCAGTGACAGGATCATCTCTTCAAGCTGCTCAACGGTATACCTGTTGAACTGGCGAAGTTCGGGCGGCACGCCCTTGGCTACAGGCTGGTTCTGTTTCGCTGCTGTGCGGGGAGGCGATGCTTGTCGGCGGGCCGCGGCCTCTTTGGCTTCGACCCGTTGAGCCACCAGCGAGGCGTATCGGGAATATACATTTTCGCCGGTAACGAATTCGAATCGGCCTAATTGACGGCCGCCGTATTCGTCTACACCGATGACCAACAGCTTGTCCACGACACGATCGAGAAAATAGCGGTCGTGGCTTACCGTGATGATTGTGCCGTCATAATCGCACAAGGCCTCCTCGAGCATCTCGCGACTTGCGATATCCAGATGGTTGGTAGGTTCGTCCATGATGAGGACGTCCGGCTCGGAGAGGACGAGCTTGCACAGCATGAGGCGGTTTTGCTGGCCGCCGCTGAGGTCGCCGACCTTTTTGAAAACATCTTCGCCGGTGAACAGGAAGGCCCCCAGACGGCCGCGGATGACCTCAGGGGTCGCTTCAGGGCGGGCCGACCTTGCTTCATCCAGAACCGCGCGTTCGGGGTCGAGAACCTGGGCCTGCTGATCAAGATAACCGACCGAAAGTGTGGAGCCCATGCGTATCGTACCCGTCGCCGGCTGGATCTGGCCCAGAGCCATTCGAAGGAAAGTCGTCTTGCCGGTTCCGTTGGGCCCGGTGATGCCTAATCGTTCGCCGCCTAAGACGTCAAGAGTGAGGTTTTCAAACAGCTTGACCGGGCCAAAGGCCTTGGTGAGGCTTTCACATCGGAGGACCAGATTGGTTTGGCTCTTGGCGCCGGCGAAACCGAACGAAATTGTGCGTGCTTCAGTCGGCTTTTCGAGGAAGTCAGGATTCTCGTGCAGAAGGCGCTCGAGGCGTTTCTTTCGGCCGCGGGCGGTCTTGCGCATACCCTCCTGGTCCTTGTTGCGGGCGATGAAATCGAGCGTGCGGTCGACCATTTCGCGGCGTTTCTGGTACTGGCGCTCCTTCTGCAGAAGCACTTTCCGGCGCGTCTCGATGTACGTACTGTAATTGCCGGTCCAGGTGGTGCTGCGGCCGCGATCCAGTTCCACAATCTTGTCTGTGACGGCGTCCAGCAGGTAGCGGTCGTGACTGATAATGATTGCAGCGCCTTTGTAATCGCGTATGAATCGCTCCAGCCAGACTGTCGCGTGGAGGTCGAGGTGGTTGGTGGGTTCGTCCAGCAGCAGGAGGTCCGTATCCGCCAGCAGAACCTTGGCCAGGCCCAGGCGCGAGAGCTGGCCGCCGCTGAGGGCGGAGGTTTTTGCATGGTAAAGTTCCTTGTCGATCTCAAGGCCGGCCAGGATCGTCTTGATACGCGATTCCAGCACGTACCCGCCTGCCGTCTCGAATTCATGGCTTAGTCGGTCATACTCGGCCATAGCCGCGGCAAGCTCGGCTCCATGAAGTGTTTCCATGTGTTCGGCCAGTGCGTGAAGACGGTTCTGTTTGCCGAGGACGTCGTCGAGGCCCGCATGCATTTCTTCCATGACGGTGCGGCTGCCGTCGAAGGCCGCCTCCTGCGGCAGGTAGCCGATGCGGAGGCTCTTGGAGCGGACCACCTTACCGACATCCGGCTCGATCTCGCCCAGGATAAGGCGCAGAAGCGTCGTCTTGCCGCTGCCGTTTGGGCCGATCAGGCCTACCTTCTCGCCCGCAAAGAACGTTTGGTTTAGGCCATCAAAGACCACCTGGTGGCCGAACTGTTTACCAACACCCTGTAAGGACACAACATTCATAAGCACAAAAGAATACCAAACCGGCGGGCGCTTGTCACCGGCTCAACACAATTTGCATTAGCCTGCATAGCACACTTTGCATAAATTGCGGACAGCGGGTTTGCTTGTGATCCGGCGAACGTTACGTTGTGCCAGACAGGTGCTGTAACCCTGGGGATCAGACCTTGAAAACGCGGCGGAAGTGGAAGCCGTAGATGGCAAACGTCAGGTTCAGGCGGAGCTGTTCCGGATGGAGCAGCGAGCGGCCCAGCAGCCTCCAGTAATACCGCCGGCCGCGGTTGCGTATGCCGATGTGCCACATGCTGCGGGCGATTGTGCGCAGATCCGACCAGCGGAAACGGCCCCCGTGGGGGGCGGCGGGCACGTAATTGTTCATGAACGTACTGATGCGCTGGTAGTAAGCCCGGGGCGCATAGATCGTCTGCACGACCTTTCGATAACCGTTGAGGAGTTCGTCGCGATCCATGGTGGGAACGAAGTTCATGGAGAAGTCGGTATTGTCACCCGAACCGTCTTCGAGCAGGCGGTTCTCGTTGACAAGCCTCTGATAGAGCTGTGTGCCCTTGGGGGCGTTGAGCAGGCCGACCATCGCCGAGACAATGCCGCTTTCCTGGATAAAGCGAATGAGCCCGTCGAACACGCTGGCGTGATCGCTGTCGAAGCCCAGAATGAAGCCCGCCTGTACCTGCATTCCGGCACGCTGAATCCTCCGGACGCAGTCGACCATATCGCGGTCGATGTTCTGCGTCTTGTTGCATTCGGCCAGGCCGGCCTCATTGGCGGTCTCGATGCCGACGAATACGCAATCGAAGCCCGCCTCGGCCATCAGCCGCATCAGTTCATCGTCGTCGGCGAGGTTAATGGAGACCTGTGTATTGAACTTGAACGGCCTTTTGTGCCGCCGCATCCAGTCGATCATCGCCGGCAGCACGCGATCCTTCAGCAGCGTCTTGTTGCCGATGAAATTATCGTCCACAACGAAGACATCGCCCCGCCAGCCCTGGGCGTAGAGCGCGTCCAGTTCGGCGATCCACTGCTCCGTGGTCTTGGTCCGCATGCGGCGGCCGAACAGCGCCGTCACGTTGCAGAAATCGCAGGCAAACGGGCAGCCGCGCGAAAACTGAATGCCCATGAGGAGGTACTTGCGCATGTTGATCAGATCCCATCGGGGGGCGGGACTGGTGCCGACATCCGCCCAATCTTCGCTCCGGTAGATATGCCGTGCCCGGCCCGCGCGCAGATCGGCGATAAACGGCGGCAGGCTGACCTCCGCCTCACCGAGGATCAGGTGGTCGACGTGGTCGTAGTCTTCGGGGATGGAGGTGAAAATCGGTCCACCGGCGACCGTCTTTGTGCCGAGCCGGTGACAGCGTTCGATGATCGCGTCCACGCGGCGCCGCTGCACGTACATGCCGGTCAGGAAGACGTAGTCCGCCCAGAGGATATCGCGGTCGTGCAGCGGCTCGATGGACATGTCAATGAGACGGGCCTCCCAGTCCGCCGGCAGCATCGCCGCGACGGTCAGCAGGCCTAAGGGAGGCAGCATCCCCTTCTTTGCCGTGAAACGAAGCGCGTTTTTGAGACTCCAGAAGCTGTCGGGCGCTTCGGGACAGACAAGAAGTATTCGCATAACAGACTCTCAGCGACAGGATATCGGTTTTCAGGTGTGCCGATCAGCAAACCCCCGCCCGAAGGACGGTATGCCCTGTATATGGGGCGGACGGGCGTTTTGTTTGCTGAAAAAAGCCGCCGACTGGTGTGGCGGATTGTATGGGGCTCAACTTCAACGACACTGGCAGGGTCGTGGCAAGGTTAATTTTGAACTGGTTCTGCGCCTCGGGGGTGATATAATGGATCGAGGACCTGCTTTGGAGGCCGAGACGATGCAGAAGCTTGTTACAGTGTATCTTGACAATCACGCGTATATGGGCGGCAAACTCCTGCGCGGTTCCTATGCGGACAAGCACGGGCTGGTCGAGGAGCATTTGAGGGACTACCTTGCGGATGGATGGGCGGTCAAACAGATTCACAGCTTCGGCGGGGCCGACGACGGGCTGAACGTCCGCGGCTGGATCGTGGTGGTGCTGGAAAAGTAGGCAGGGCCTTCGGAAAGGAGCGGTGCTATGGCATCCGACATGAATCGCAGGGCGTTTATGCAGCAATCACTCGTATCGGCCGCGGCGGGTTCGGCGGTGCTGGCGGCAAGTGGTATACAAGGTGGTCCCCCTGCCGTGGGCGGTTCGGCTGCCCTGCCGTGTGGGAAGATTGCAGGCATGTCGGTGAGCCGTCTGCTCTTGGGCGGCAATTTGCTGACGCACTTCACGCACAGTCGCGACCTGCGGTATGTGTATACGCTTGCCGCCCGTTACAATACTGAAAGCAAGATTCTCGAGACGTTAGCCGTCGCCGAAGCACACGGGATCAACACGCTGGTGATTCACACGACCGAGTGGACGGATGCGATCCTGCGCAAGTACAGGAAGCAAGGCGGCAGGATGCAGATCATCATGTGCCCCGTGGCTGCCGTGGACGATTCCATGGAGGCCTACAAGAAGCAGGTGCAGTACATCGCGGATATGGGCGTCGATGCACTGTATTTGTGGGGAGTACGCGCGGACGAACTTGCGTCTCAAGGGCGTACCGACCTGATGAAACGTGCGGTTGAAGTCGTCAAGGACTACAACCTCCCGTCCGGCGTAGGGGCACACGACATCAACGTAATCCGCGAGTGCGAGAGAAACGGCGTCGATGCGGATTTCTACATCAAGACGTTTCACCATCACAGTTACCCTACCGGCCCGAAACCGGACGAAATCAAGGGCGCCGTCGCGGAGATCCCCGGCTACTGGTGCAGTGATCCGCAGGCAGTCATCGATGTCATGAAAGATGTCAAAAAGCCTTGGATAGCATTCAAAGTCATGGCCGTGGGGGCTATCCCTCCTGCCGACGCCTTCCGGTACGCGTTTGAAAACGGCGCGGATCACGTTCTTGCGGGTATGTTCGATTTTGAAATCGCGGAGGACGTCCGGATCGCCAACGAAGTGCTCAAGACCGTGAAGCGGCACCGCGCCTGGCAGAGTTGAGGGTTTCCACGAGGCAGCAAATCAGGCAAGGGCTTTTTTGCGAGGTTGCCGCACGCCGCCGAAATTGGCTTTCTATCTATTATTGTTATCGGACGTTGTTCGCCGGAAATAACGCTCCAAGCCCGAGTTTGTGCCTTGCATTTGCTGCGGCGGGCTGTATGTTAGGGGTGGACATGGAAACAAAACACGTGAGGGAGCCTCTCGCATGAAGACACCAGCCTTTTTGTATATGCCGACCGGCCTGCTGCTTGCGGCGGTGCTGCTGCCGGGCATCTGTGCCGGGCAGTTGTCCGAGGACGACAGCCTTCTGACATTGGACAAGTCGGTGGTCATGATTCAATGTGTCAGTCAGGACTTCGACTATGTGACGCCGTGGAAGAAGATGACCATGAGCCAGGGCTTAGGTTCGGGCTTCGTCATAGAAGGCAACCGAATCCTTACCAATGCCCATAACGTCAGCAACCACAGATACATAGAAATCAAGAAGCAGAACCTGGCCAGGCGCTATCCGGCGGTTGTAACGTTCATCGGCCATGACTGCGACCTGGCGGTCCTGAGCGTTCTGGACGAGACGTTCTTCGATGATACCGTACCGCTCGAATTCGGGGGTCTGCCGCGGGTCAATTCCACCGTTCGCACGTATGGTTTCCCCGTTGGCGGCAGTCAGGTGTCCATAACGGAGGGTGTTGTAAGCCGCATCCAGATGGGTACTTACAGTCACACGCAGGCGGACTCTCACCTCGTGGTGCAGACAGACGCCGCGGTCAACCCGGGCAACAGCGGCGGGCCGGTCCTGCAGGACGGCAAGGTCGTCGGGGTTGCGTTCCAGGGTATGCGTGATGCGGACAACATAGGCTTCCTGATTCCCACGACGGTTATCAAACATTTCCTTAAGGATATCGAGGACGGCAGGTACGACGGGTTTGGCTCATTGGGGTTTGCCTCCTTTACCGGGCTGCACAACAAGGCCTATGCCGCCTGGCTGAAGGTGCCGCCCGGCCAGGAAGGCATTGTAGTGCTGAAAACCATGATGCACAGTTCCGTTGAGGGCAAGTTCCAGAAAGGCGACGTGATCACAAAGATCGACGATTATGATATTGATAACGACGGTATGGTGCGTGTCTATGGGCTGGCGCTGCATATGTCGGAAATCATAGAGCAGAAACAGATCGGCGAGAGTGTGACGCTGACGTTTTACCGTAACGGGCAGCTGATGACTGAAAAGGCCACCGTTGCCCTGAACCGCCCCGTGCTGGACTACGCCAAGGCATACGATGTGCCGCCCCGCCATGTAGTATACGCCGGCCTGACATTTGTTCCGATGACTCGAAACTATCTGGAAGTGTGGGGAAACAACTGGCTCAGCGACATACCCTTCTTCTTACGGTACCTGTTTTATGATTCCGAGCAGCTCAACACAGATCGTCAGCGCAAAGAATACGTTGTGCTTTCGGAAATACTGCCGGACCAGGTCAACGCTTACTGCGGCGGGTTCGAGGACCATGTTGTGGAAAGTGTGAACGGAATTGAGATACACAGTCTTGAGGAAATGCCCCGGGCGTTGGAAAGCAGCAAAGACGGCTTCTGCGTGATTCGCTTCATGGGTCTGGAGAGGCCGCTCGTGCTCGATGCCGAAGCCGCGGAGGCTGCCCAGCAGACTATTCTGGAGAAGTATGCGGTGCCGGTGGCGGCAAATCTGGAGGGCACACTATGAGACGGCAAACACTGATAAGCATTGCGATTCTCTCTGCGGCGGCCCTTTTCAGCACAGGCTGCATGGAAAATGAACGGATCATGGCCGCCGGGGCCGCCCCATCGGACATGAGAGAGGCGATGAAGGGTTCGCTGGTCTATTTAAGCGTCTCGGCGAACAGCTATGAAATGCTGCAGCCATGGCGAGCGCCGAATATGATCGAGCGCAACGGTTTCGGATGCGCAACAGGCCCGAACCAGGTGCTCACCACGGCGATGAATGTCGCGGATGCGGCGTTTATCAAGGTGCGCCTGCACGGGCAGAACGAGTATGTGCCGGCGACGGTGAAAGTGGTGGATTACGACTGCAATCTGGCGCTTCTGGAAATCGATCCCGCGTATCTTGCTGTGCCGCTGACACCGGTGAGGTTTGTCGAACGATACCGAAGGGGCGCGGCGGTTGATTCTTACTGGTTGGGAAGCAATGGTGATGTTATTACCGGACGCGGGCACCTGGATCGGGCGGAGGTGAATCGGTGCGAATCGTCGTTTACGCGCTTTCTGGATTACGTTGTTTCGGGAACGTCTACCGAAACCGGCAAGGGGCGCCTCTTCTGTATGGGTGATCAGCCCATCGGCATTGCATGCTGGGCGAACAGTGACAAGCAGGAAACAGGGTTGATACCGGCCTGCACGATAAATCACTTTTTGGAAGATGCCGCCGACGGCGTATATGAAGGTTTCGGCATCACAGGTTTTGCAAGCGAGGTACTGACCGACCCGACCCTGCGCAGATATCTGAAGCTGCCGACGGAAACGAAGGGCGGCGTCTATGTCCGTAATGTCTACCGTGTTGGCATGGGACACGACCAGCTCCAGCAGGGAGATGTTGTGCTTGCGATAGACGGACATCAAATTGATGCGTTCGGCTACTACGAGGATGACCTGTACGGGCGGCTGTCATACGAACATCTGATCAACTCGCTGCAGATCGGCGATTCAGTGGAGGTCACGATTGTGCGGGATGGGACGGAGTACAAGCTGCCTCTGACAGTCAGTAAGTTCGATGTTGATGAAATGCTTGTCCCCTACTATGGGTATGATGAGCGGCCGGAGTACATTGTGACGGGTGGTTACGTGATTCAGAAACTCACGCGCGACTACCTGAAGCTGTGGGGGGATAATTTCGGCGGAAAGGCCCCGCCCCACCTTTTTCAGTACTATCGCATGCATGCGTTTAACGCGACTGCCGAGCGGCGCGAGGTGGTACTGCTGAGCTACGTGCTGCCGGCGGAGATCAATCGGGGATACCATGGGCTGGGGAGGCTTGTTATCAGTACAGTTAACGGCGTGCCGATCAGACGGCTCAGGGATGTCCTTGAGGCTCTGGAGGCGGAGCCTGATTCTGCGTTCCACGTCATAGAGTTCGAGCAGGACCACCCGACGGTCGTCATCCCGCGGGCGGAGCTGGCTGCGGCGAATGCGATGATCGCCAGGCGTTACGGGATCCCCGAGTCGGCTCATGTCAGGCGGTAAGGGACGGGCAAGGCCAGTTGGCGCACGGTTCGCCCTGCCTGATCACACCGTGGATATGCCGCCTAACAGTACTGAGACTCGCTCCCAGCCCCATTAGCAGCACTGAAAAAGCCACCGGGCAGTGCCCCCCAGCCCTCCGGCCGCGGCGGCCCCAAGCACAGCTTCATAGGGTTTAGCGGATCGTCTGTCCGTGCGGAGTGGGGTACGTTGGCTGGCGGGCTGCGGTCAATGGGAATGACGGAAGCGACGCAATCCAACCCGCCTGAGGGTGCGCGCCAGAGCCCGCGGAGTGGAGGGGCTCGGGATGAGTTAGCCAGGATGGTGAGGAGGCATGGGTACGGGGTAACGTGTTTCACGTGAAACAGGCACGTGTGCCGATATCTGGAGGACGGGTTCTTGGCAAGGCGGACGGCCCACGGGACGGGCGCGTTTCACGTGAAACACTTCTTTATGCCTTGGCCAATTCTCTGGAAAGACGCACAAACATGTGGTACAACTGTACGGTCCATTACGGTCCATTCCGGCGATGCTTGGGAGACCGGCAGACAAGAAATAATGAGACAGGCAGATTGAAGGAGTCGCCATGACATCGGAAGACAAGTCGAAACGGCGCCATTTGGGCAGAGGACTTGAAGCCCTTCTGGGGCCAATGGGGGGCCTCGTAAACGACGTGCCGCCCGCCGGCCCGACACCCAGCTCTGGGCCCGTTCAATTGCCGCCGGATGAGGCAATGAAGCAGGCCCTGCGAACGCTTCCAATTTCGCAAATTCGTGCAAATCCGTACCAACCGCGGCAGACCTGGAGCGATGCCGATCTGGAGGAGTTGGCGGCCTCTATCCAGGCAAACGGCGTTATTCAGCCCGTTCTGGTTCGCAAGAAGGGCACCGGATATGAGCTGATTGCCGGCGAAAGGCGGCTCCGGGCGGCCAGCATCGCGGGTCTGGAGGAGGTTCCCGCCGTGGTCAGAGATGCCACGGATGAGGAAATGTTGGAGCTTGCCTTGGTTGAAAATATCCATCGCACGGACCTGAATCCGATCGAACGGGCGATGGCATATCAGAACTATATCCACACCTTTTCGCTGTCGCAGACAGAGGCCGCCGAACGCCTGGGAGAGGACCGGTCCGTTGTGGCCAACTACCTCCGGCTGCTCGACCTGCCACAGGACATCCGGGCGATGTTGATCGAAGGGCAGCTTGCCATGGGCCATGCCAGAGCGATACTTGCGCTGCCGACGGATGAACTCCGGCGCAAGCTTGCACACCGGGCATTGGCCGGGCGGCTGAGTGTGCGGGAGGTGGAAAGACTCGTCAAGATGAGCCTGGAAGGGGCGCGTGAGCCAAAAGCGAAAGAGAAGTCCGCCCACATAATGGATCTGGAAAGACGCCTGAAGGCCGCCCTGGGCACAAAGGTAAAGATCTCGGCCGGTAAACGCGGCAATCGCGGCCGAATTATCATTGAATACAGTTCGCTCGATGAGTTTGAACGTCTGACAGAGCGCATGGGCGTCAATTGCGTCGATTAGGCGTGCAGCAGGGGGATAAAACGGGACTTTGTAAGGAGATGGGTATGCGGTATCTGATGGTAGTGTGTGTGGCTTGTGCGGCGTTTTGTGCAGACGCGTTTGTTGGCGAGGTCCAGGGCCAGGAAGCATCCAGTGTCCTTGGCACGCTGCGGCAGGAGCATCCGCGGCTAATGGTCACTGACGAGCAACTTGGCAAGCTGAAGGCGGCGTACGCGACGGATGAAGCTTTACAGCGGTGCGTCGCGGATACCATCAGGCGCGCGGACGGTTACATGGGCCGCCCGCCGGTGGTGTATAAGCTGACGGGGCCGCGTCTGCTGAGTGTCAGCCGCGAATGCATGAATCGCGTTTACGCGCTTGGCCTGGCGTATCGCTGGACGGGCAAAGCTGCCTATGCTGATAAGGCCATCGAAAACATCTTAGCCGCGTGTGCATTCAAGGATTGGAACCCGTCGCATTATCTTGATACCGCTGAAATGTCGCATGCCGTGGGTGTCGGGTACGATTGGCTGCATCAGTACATGGACGCGGAGACGCGCGACAAGATACGCATCGGCCTGATCAAACATGGCATGGAGCCGGGGCTGAAATCGTACGGTGACAAGCCGCATTGGTTCGTCAAGAGTGAACACAACTGGAACCAGGTATGCAATGGCGGGATGATCGTTGGTGCGCTTGCTATCGCGGAGACAGACCCTAAGTACGCCGAGGCAATCGTACCCAGTGCAGTGCGGTCACTGCCCCTTGCGTTGAAGAGTTATGCGCCCGACGGTGCGTGGGGCGAGGGCCCGGGCTACTGGAGCTACGCTACGCACTACACCGCATATGGCCTGACAGCACTGGAAACGGCCTTGGGTAAGGATTTTGGGCTGTCGCAAGTCGAAGGGCTTTCGAAGGCTGGTTATGCGCCGATCCATCTCACCGGGCCGACCGGCTTGCAGTTGAACTACGCCGATGTCGGTGAGCGGAGCAGGCTGCGGCCAATGCCGTGCATGTTCTGGCTGGCGCGGATGTTTGATAACGCGGCCTATGCGCATGCCGAACATTCGCTGATCAGGCAGTATGGCGCTTCGCCGCAACACCTGGTATGGTATGTGCCGGCGCCGGCGGCCGCGCCGAGCAGGGAACTGGATCGTTATTTCCGCGGCGACGTGGAGCTTGCGGTGTTTCGCAGTGCGTGGGACGATCCGGCCGCGCTCTTTGTCGGGGTCAAGGCGGGTTATAACCAGGTCAATCACGGGCATCTGGATCTGGGCAACTTTGAGCTTGACGCTCTGGGCGAGCGGTGGGCCCGTGATATCGGAAGCGACGATTACAATTTGCCCGGCTACTGGTCGGGCGGCAGGGGCGGCAAACGCTGGTCTTACTACCGGCTCGGTTCGGAAAGCCATAACGTCTGTATGTTGGGCGGCGCCCAGCAGGATCCGTACGCCAGGTCGAAGTTCATCAATGTGAAGACGAACACAGATTCGCCATTCGTGCTGGTAGATCTGACTGAAGCGTACAAGGATCATTCGAAGCAGTCTATTCGAGGGGTGGCAATGGTTGAAGGCCGGCGGGCCGTGCTGGTGCAGGATGAATTCCAGATCGACAAGATTTGTGACGTGGTGTGGGGGATGACGACGGATGCGGAAATTGCGATTGGGGATTCGCGAAAGGCGACTCTTAAGATTGGCGAAAAGAAACTCGTTGCGACGCTGCTTGCGCCCGCCGACGCGGGTTTCAGTGTTCGCTCCGCTGAACAGGAGCCGCCGCAGCGAAAGAACGCCGGTGTGCGAAGACTGATCGTGGAAATGCCGAAACAATCCGGTGAGGTGCGGATTGCGGTGTTGTTGTCGCCGGTGTGGCAGGACGGCGAGGTCAAGGATGTGAAGGTCGAGCCCCTGTCGAAGTGGTAAGGCAGCATTGAAAAGGGCGATTCGTCGGACATATAACGAATGGATGTAGGAAGGATTACGTGAATAAGAATTCAGAAGCCTTTTTGTGTGAGCTGCTGGAGGCGCCAAGTCCGTCGGGGTTCGAGCAGCCTGCGGCAGCGGTATTTCGCAAGCGTCTGGAAGGGTGGGTCGACGAGGTGATCGGCGACGTGCACGGCAACACCATTGCGGTGCTGAATCCGGGGGCGAAGTTCAAGTTCATGATCTCAGGCCACATCGATGAGATCGGCCTGATTATCACGCACATCGACGATAAGGGGTATATCTATACCGACCAGATCGGCGGGATGGACCCTGCGCTGCTGGTTGGTCAGCGCGTCAAGGTAATGGGGGCCAACGGTCCGGTCCTCGGTGTCGTCGGGCGAAAGGCCATTCACCAGATGAAGCCCGACGATCGCAAGAAGGCCGTAGAGATGGAGAACATCTGGGTTGATATCGGGGCTGATTCCCGGAGCGAGGCCCAGAAGTACGTTGCCGTGGGCGACCCCATCGTGATCGACGTGGCATGTCGGCGGCTCAACGGCGCCAAGATTGTCTCGCGAGCGATGGATGACAAGGCCGGGGCGTTTGTTGTGGCCGAGGTCATGCGGGCGCTTTCGCGGCGGACTCTCAAGATATCCGTCATCGGTGTTGCGACCGTCCAGGAAGAGATTGGACTTCGCGGGGCGATTACATCCGCCTATCGTGTCCATCCCGACGCGGGCATCGCCATTGACGTGGGTTTTGCCAGCGACCATCCGGAGACCGATGCCAAGAAGATGGGCGAGGTCAAGCTGGGCGGCGGGCCGAACCTGCACCGCGGCGCCAACATCAATCCTATCCTCGAAGCAGAACTGGCCAGGACGGCGAAGCGGCTGAAGATGCCGTGCCAGATTACGGCGAATGCACGCGCAACCGGGACCGACGCTAATGCGATTCAGCTTTCGCGAGGCGGTGCGGCCACGGCGTTGATCAGCATCCCGGTGCGCTATATGCACACGCCGGTTGAGGTGCTGTCGACGAAAGACCTGGATGCGTGCATCAAACTGCTGACGGAGTTCCTGGCGAACCACCCGGCAAGCCGCGACTACCGACCGTAGTCGCTGTCCGCGTGCATTATGCGATGCGCAGTGGATTTGCGCGCGTTATCTCACCAGAATATAGACGGCCGCGGCCACAATCAGTGCTGTTAACAGTGTCGGGGCAATCAGTCGCACGATGATCCTTTGCAGGGGGGTTTGAAAGTAGCCGGCCGACAGCGGCAGGCATAAGTGCACCGGGGTCAGCAGTATCCCGGATAACAGCCCTGAAAACGCCAATGTTTCCAAAGGCATCTTCGCGTTCGGCCCCGTACCGATGAAGGCCGCCAGAAAAGGAAAGGTCATTGCGACGGTCGGCATGGTTACGCCTGACAGGAAGCCGACGAGCAGCGGCAGCAGAAATATGATCAGTGCTGGCGGCATGTTCACCTGTTGAAAGAACGCAACGACCTGGGGCACTGCGCCGGCGGCCTGCAGGTTCAGCTTAAAGAACAACGCTGAAAAGACCAACAGGACCATTTCCGGCTCGTTGGCAGCCCTGAAGAGATCTCGCCATTTGCTGCGAGGGACCCTGTGCAGCACCAGCAGGCCGAGTATGGATAACGCTATTCCGCCGGCCGGGGGGATGTTGAGGGCGGCGTACAAGGCGGTTGTCAAGGCGATGGGCCAGAACGCGTGGGCGAGGTCGCGTATGTTGTGGTGGAGACGTCGGCCGGGCGGAACGGACTTTTCAGTCCTGGGAGGCATGCCGAAGAGCAGCAGGAACACGGCGCCGGCGACCACGCCAGCCAGCGAAATAATCAGGTTGTACCGAATGATGGAAATGGCAGACACGCCGAGGATGCCCTGCGCCAGCGGTATGGCGGGAAAGAGCGGCCAGACCGGTTCCCACAGGTGGCGGAAGTAGAAGTTGACCGCGGCCTGGCGACTGCGCTCCAGGCCGATGCTGTCGCCGAGGTCACGCACCATTGGGGCCGACAACATGATGCCGCCGGGTGTCGGCAGCATGCCCATGAGGAGGGGCAGGCCGGTGATGGCGGCGCGGCGGCTGCGAAAGAGACCGTACAGGGCGGTGATCAGCCGCTGCGAGATCCCGGTATGCTGCATGATGGCGCCCAGGACGCTGACGCCTAAGAGAAGCGCGGTCAGCGATACGAAGAGCCAGGGGGTTGTCTGGGTGAAGCCGACGGAGGGATCGCGGAGCTCGTAAGCGAGTGAATGTGCCATCTCGCGGGGGCTGACGCCCAGGAGGACAGCCAAGGCAATCGCACAGCAGAGCATCGCCCTGCCGACGCGGACGCGACGGTAAAGCAGAACCACCAGAAGGCCCAAGGCAAGTGCCATGGCCAGGAGTGCACGCATGGATGATCATTCCTTAATATATAGCAGGGCGGATGCGGCCGAGACGGACGGTGCGTCTTTAGCAGGGGGTGGATTGTACGCAGGCGCGACGGCTGTGTCAACGCCGAGGAAAGGGCGGGCGGACTGGGTTCGTTTGGCTTCGTTTTCGGGGGCAATCTTAACAAAGTCTTAATGAATGCGCGCAAGTGTGTGCGCAGCAAGGAGCTAAGATGTGAAGAAAATGTTAAGGTTGGGTTCGTTTTTTCAAATCGCGTTCGTTGGCCCTCGTGAAGACTTGCGTGGACGTGTTCACGAGTTCTTGAAGTCGGTTCAGCAGATTGCTCGTGCCGGCAACAGGTCGATTCGATTGCTTCGCAGGCGCTGCATTTGGCTGACAAGTGGCCTGCTGGAGAAAGAAGCCGTGTGTGAGGGCGTTGCGGGCGGCGGGGCTTTGCTTTTGACCTGCCATGATCTCTCCTCTTTATTAAACTCAAATCACAAGTTCAGCATATAAAGAATGCGCCAAGTTTTGCCAATGTCAAATAATGTGAGAGGATTTTTTTAAAATAATGGTTTGACTTTCGGCGCATCTGTTGTAGTATATGTAGTACAGTTGATACGGGACCGATGCATGTACTTGCGACTAAACTATCAGAGCGGGGAGGCCTTTTACCGGCAGATCGTCGAGCAGGTCAAGTATGCCGTTGCCTCGGGGGAGCTAATGCCGGGTCAGCGGCTGCCAAGTATTCGGGAATTAGCGGCGCAACTTAAGATCAATCCCAGGACCGTGGTGAAGGCCTATGAGGAACTGCGGGCGGCGGGTTTGACGATCATGCGGCAGGGGCAGGGGGTGTTCATCGTAGACAACCAGGCCACGCTGCCAAGTGAGGTGAGGGAACAACACATCGGGGAGATGGCCAGGCGCCTTTTCGCGGAGGCGCTGCGTTTGGGGGCCGACGCGGATGAAGTCATCAGAATCGTTGAGGGGACGGCAGAGGAGATGGGGCTTAAGAAATGACGGAATACGTGATCGAAGCGAAGGGCCTATCCAGAGATTACGGGCGTTTTCGGGCGCTGGACAAGGCGGATCTGTCAATCGAAGCGAACCGCGTGGTCGCCCTGTTGGGGCCGAACGGGGCGGGGAAGACAACGCTTCTGCACCTGTTGATGGGCATGCTGGAACCGACCGAAAGGCGGGCCTATGTATTGGGCGCGGACAGCCGCGCTGACGGTTGTCAGGCGTTGTCCAACGTCAGCTACGTGGGGCATGGGGAGGAGCCGCCGAGTTGGATGACTGCAAGACAGTTGGTGGACTTGCAGGAAGGGGCGTCGAAATACTTCGACAGGGCTCTGGCGCTAAAGCTGTTAGCGGACAAGCAGCTTTCGGGCAGGACCTCATTCGGTTCCATGAGCAAGGGTCAGAAGAAGTGGCTGCGGGCGGCGCTGGCACTGGCGTCGAGGCCGCGGGTGCTGATCTGGGATGAGCCGGCGGAAGGTCTGGATCCGGCGGCCCGGCATGCGCTGTACGACTGTCTGCGCGAGTATGTCATCGAGAGCGGCGCGACGGCCCTGATTGCTACGCATATTATCGGGGATATCGAAAGGGTCGCCGACGACGTCGCGATTATTCGACAGGGACGCATCATTACGCATGCCTGTCTGGAGGATTTGCGGGAACAGGTGTTCGAGATTCACCAACGCGAGGTAGCACTGCCGGCCGCCATCGAATCGCACGTTGCGGTGATCGGCAAAAAGGTGCTGGACGACGGCGTTCTGTTCTGGGTGCGGTCCAGGGGCCTTTCTGAAGAGGAGTTGAGAGGTTTGCTGTCGCCGCGGGCGGATCTGCGGGGGGTGGACCTTGAAACGTTCTATATGGCAACAACAGAAAACGGTTTGAGAGATGAAAGAGGTGTTTCATGAACAGACCAGCACTTCTGATCACGTTTATTCGTCAGTCTGTGCCTGTGTCACTGCTTGCATTGCCGGTGTTCTGTTTGTTCATCCTGTTTCACAATGATGTATTGGAATGGCGCAATTGGTGGACCGCGCTCTTTGTGCTTGTGCATTCGATCATCATCGCGGTGGTCTTCGGGAGGTTCCGCAGCACATCTTTTGCGTATCTCTACACGCGCGGTTACTCTCGCGATGCGATATGGCGGCAGAAGATGTTGGCGACGGTGCTGGCGGTCGTGGTGGTATGGCTTCCTGCGGCGCTGTTAGTCTGGCTGCCGGTCCGGAGCGCGGTTCAGGACAACCTGTTCATGAGCCCGTACTTTCCTCTGATGCGGGGGCGTGAAATGGCCGTGCCGTTCTTCTGGCTGTTCGGATATGGCATATTGCTGCCGGTTTTCCACTATGTGTGGATTCGCCGGGCGCAGCCGACGCGCGGCGGAAACGGGGCGGTGCTGCTGGCGATCGGCGTTGTGATCGCCGGAATCGTGCTTATGGATTACCGCTGGCATCCGGAGTGGTTTCAGATTCTTGTCTGGATCGTCTCGGCCGTGATGGCGTCAACGGCGTTGGTGGGCGGACTGCTGTTACATCGCATGCTGGAGGTGCAGAGATGATGCTTGTTCGCAATCTGCCGATGTTTCTGCCGGTGGGGCTCTACTTGTTCGTCATGGGGCTGCTTTTGTTATGGCTTGGGCGAAAGAACAGCCGGGCACGGTCGGCGCGTGCGGGGTGCGGGGTGAGCCGGGCGGTGGAAGCGGTGGTGCTTTTGTGCGGGATGCTGCTTGCGGGGTTTTATGCTGCCGACGTGACCCATCGAAATGAGGCCATTCTGCTGCATCTGGGCGATCTGCGGCCGGCGTATGCGGCGACGCATCTGGTTTTGCTTGCGAGCGTTGGTGTCGTGCTGTTGGCGGCGTTGATCTTGTGCATCTTCGGGCGGACGTCGGCGGCGGTTCTGCTGTCGGTTTCGGTCTTGATGGCATACGGCGCCCTGATCAAGGAATGCAGGAATAATCGCGTGCCTTATCTGATGACGCTGATTGCGCCGGAGGGGTCGTGGGAGCCGGTCATCACGTACACGTTTCAGTTCCAGGATGAGCCGGAGCGGCAGGGGGATCTGTGGATCAATGACGCGTACCTGGGCAAGATGCCGCTGACGATTTCCGGGCGGGAGCTCTATGCGAAGACGCCCGAATTCGATCAAAAGGCCAAAGAGCAGTACCGGCAAAAAGCCCTTGGGTCGGTCCGCGAGATCTGCCAAATCAATTTGTTCACTGTGAAAACACACCGGGCGAACGGGCAGTATTTTTATACAGGCGGCATTCAGGAGTGTTTTGCGAAGGTCCAGATCGGCGAAACGCTGCACAGAGCATTCGGGTACGGAATGTGTCAGTCCAAGGCGGCCGGGCGGCGGTACGAATATGTCGTTACGATACCGCCTTCGCTGGAGGAGTTTCAAAAGACGTCTGAGCGACGTGGGGGCGGAGTCGCGACGCTGCTTCAAAAGGCGCGGTTGAGCGGCTATCGAGTTGACGCAGAGTGGAAGGCGGCGCTGATGTCGTATGGCGATGACGGATGGCGGGCGATGAGGAATGCGGCGGTTCGTGAAGAGGGCTTCAAAGAGCTGATCGACGAGTGGGTTCGGGAGGAATATGGGATCGGCAGGGAGTCGGCGGAGCGGATCTTCGAGCGGATCTGCAGCGAGGCGGATGCGGAGATGGTCTATCGCACGGGTCTTGTGGAGGGTGCGGCCGTCGAGATGATTTATGGCGAGTTGGACCCTGCGTCTTTGGCCAGGAGGTATGTCAAGGCGATCAAGAGCAAGAAGTCGTTCTGTTCCAGCCGCAGCACGTCAGAGATCGGCGGGCAGACGCACTATGGTTACGATCATCGTCCTTCGGAGGGCCATCCGGAGGGGCTCTTGCCGGCATCGGTTTCTGTGGTGCGACATGCGTTGGAGTTGTGGGATCGACGACTGGATGAGGAAGATGATGGTGCGGATAACGTGATCGAGAAGGAGGTCACGCCCGCCATTCTGATATATCGGTACGATGTCGAGCTGGCGGGGGTGTTCGGGGGCAGCGTTTATGAGGAGCATTTGCTTCGGCAGTACCGGCGTGAACGTCGGCTTGAAGGGGTGGAACTTGCTCACCAAGATCGTGTATACAAGCAGGGCATGGATCTGAATCGATGGTTGTATTACCTGGTGGAATTGGATTCACCGGGCGGCAGGGCGTTTCGGACGGAGCATTCCTCGGTGGTAAAGGAAATGATCGACCTGCTTGTCACCGGCATGCATAACCATTACCGCACGCCGCCGCAGTTTCTCTTCCATGATCTGGAGCTGGGCCGGAGCAGTCTGGCTTATCAATATTGGAAGGACTATTTGATTGCCGTCGAGGATTCGTTTCCGGGATGGGAGTATGAGAAGCTGGAGAAGCGTTTTGCTTACCTGGCGAAACTTGGCGACCTGGCCGACGAGGAGATGTACAAAGAGAGCTGGGACAGGGTGAATGATGAAGAGTTTAATATGATGAACAGGCTTGCAGACCTGCTGGAAACGGTGCCGGCGGCCAGGCGGGAGTTCGTCAGCCGGTATGTTTTCGAAGACATCCAGAAGCGGGATGTGCGCAACAAGGAGGTCATTGTTCGGCAGCTTAAGTTTGCGCTTGCGCGGCATGGGGATGAGGCGCTGCTTCGGGAGTTTCAGGATGCGGCCGGGTCGGTGGAGTATCAGGATGAGGTCCGGCGTTTCGTGGGCTGCGATTTTGCGTTCAACAATCCGTTTGTCAGGGTTCTGGCCGAGCATGCCAATCCGGAGGTTCGCAAGGCAGTGGTTGCGCTGTGCACGAGGTATCCTACGCCGGAGTATGTCGAAATGTTAGGCGAGTTGCTGGACGATCCGGATGGCTGGGTGCGGGCTGCGGCGGAAAAGGCGTCTGCCGAGTTGGACAGGATCAGGAGTCTGCCGATTTCCGATCTGACTGCGTCTTCAGGGGCGAATCGGCAGGTTTGATGGGGGCGTTACTCCTGGGTGTCGTCTGTTTTGTTGTTCAGCTTGTCGTAGGCGCGGACAATCTCGAGGAGTCGGTGGAGTTTCTGGCGACCCTCGCCGCTTGCTTCGAGACCGATAAACTCGACCCCGAGGTGGAGACGGTTCGATTTGATGTTCGGCGCGATGTGCTTGACCTGTGCCTCGAGAAGGATCGGTTTCTGGTGGGGCATCGGGGTGAACTGAAGCCCGACCAACTGACCCGGGCGGAAGTTGACGCCCTGGTTTGCGTCGATGGTGATCTGCATGCCGCCCGCGGACAGATCCAGCATCTGGCCCTGCCAGTAATTGTCCAGCGGCGCCTCGGTCGTATTGTCCATGTAGCCGCGGTGCCAGAAGAGCACCTGGACTTTCAATTTGCCGGGGGCGGTGACGCGCGAATAGACGCGACGCTGCATGCACTCGATCTTATCGGGTATTTCGAGCAGCACCATGCCGCTGCATGCCCCGTGAGGGACGGATTCGAGGCCGATGACGACGCTCTCGAAGATGTACTTGGCGAATTCCTGCTGCACAGACAAACCGACCGGTTGGTGTATTTGAATGTCTGTGGGCATCTTCTTGGGGGTGGGCTGGACCTCGATCTGTACGGCGGATGGCGTCACGGCGAGAAAAACGACGTCACAGACGTGCCATTTTCCGGACGTAAGGTGTGTCATGACACCTTTGGCCTGCTTGTCGACAAAGCTGTGCAGAACCTTTGTAACGTCCTCTACAATAAGGACTTCCGGTTCTCTCATTGAATTGCGGGCTTTTTCTGCCATGTGCTGACCACATTCGGGGTTCGGGCTGCCGGCGCGGCCCCGGCCGGTCATCCCTAAATCGACAGATATCGGCCGCGTCTTGAGAGAATGGAGGGGGTGGAGCCCACTGGCGGCGGCGGGAAGGGGAGATTTTGCGGCCCGAGAGGTTGACAATTTGGGTGTCGGCGCTTATAAAGTAGGAAACCGGTCTTTGCCCAACCTGTCCGCGGTCGGGAGTGGTGATGCCTCAAGAGAAAGAGAGGAGCAATATGAAAGAAGCTGTTGTGACGAGGTTATCGTGTGTTGTAGTGTTGTTGGTACTTGCGGTAACTGCCAGGGCGTCGTTTCTGGCGGATCTGGCGCGGCCGATGGACGGCCGGAGCATGCGGGAAAGTTCGACGCACCGGTTAGGCGCCGACGGCAAGTTCGACCCGGCCGGGGAACCGGACGCCAACAGCAACTGGGACAACAAGAATGTTGCCCCGGGCGAGACCAGGGTGTTGATGGACCGCGAGGGGCCGGGCGTCATTACGCATATCTGGATGACGTTCCTTGGACCGGAGCCGCATCCGTGGGCGAAGAACGGCTCCGCGAATCATCAGGAAATGCTGCTTCGGATGTATTGGGACGGCGCCGAGCGGCCGGCCGTTGAAGCGCCGGTCGGCGATTTCTTCGCCAACAGTTTCGGCAAGCGCAGTGAGGTTATCTCGCTGCCCGTCGTCGTTGAGGACGCCGATTCGTACAATTGCTTCTGGCATATGCCTTTTCGCAAACACGCCAGGATCGAGGTCGTTAACCAGAGCGCCAAACCGATCAGTCTGCTGTACTACAATATCGACTGGATCAAGAAGGACCGCATCGCGGAAGATGTACCTTATTTTTATGCTCAGTACCGGCAGGAGTACCCGGCCGTGAGCGGCAGGGACTACGTCGTGCTCGATACGAAGGGCAAGGGGCATTTCGTCGGCATGGTGCTGAGCGTCCGCACGCGGAGCCCGTCGTGGTTTGGCGAGGGCGACGAAAAGATTTACATTGACGGCGAGGAGAAGGCGTCGATCTGGGGTACAGGCACGGAGGATTATTTTCTGTCGGCGTGGGGGCTGCAGACGACGAGCACGCCGTACTTCGGAGTGCCGTACTTCGACCAGTGGGGGATTGTGGGCGGCCATACCAGCGCGTACCGGTGGCACATCAACGATCCGATCGTGTTCAACAGCGCAATTCGGGTGACCTTTGAGCATTACGGTTGGATTGCGCCCGACGAGAACCCTGACTACAAGAGCGACAGTTGGAACGAGCGCGAAGACGACTATTCCAGCGTGGCTTTCTGGTACCAGGTAGGTGAGCCGACGTTTGATGCGCGTGCGCCTCACGCCAGGGAGCGGCAGCTGCCGAACCTGGACAGGATAATCGCCGCAAAGAACTTTGTCGATGCGAAGTATCACGGCAAGGGCGACGCCGTGGCGCAAAATCTGGATATCTATGCGGACGGCCACGTCCTTTACCGTGCCCCCGGCGCAGAAGACGCATGGCTCGAGATACCGTTCGAAGTCGAAAAGAAGGAGCCGAGGCGCCTGCTGCTGGTGATGACGCACAGTTATGATTTCGGCAAGTACCAGGCGTACCTCAATGGCGTCAAACTCGGCGGCGTGATGGATCTCTACAGCAAGGACATCACTTCGCAGGAGCATCACTTGTTGGACTTCTGGCCGGAGCCGGGTAAGTACACGCTGCGGCTGGAATGTGTCGGCAAGAATCCGCTGTCAGGCGGCCACTACCTGGGGCTGGAGTCAGTGCGGCTGCGAGAGCGTCGGCCGCGGGTGACGGCCTACGGCCATGACAAAGACAAGGATTGGCGCAAGGAGCGCACACTGTACCGGTGAGAAAGAAACGGTACGAACAACGGCCGGGTTTTTAAGAGGGTATGCTTCAGGGGCGAGCAGTGAGATTCTTGCTGCGGTACTGTGCAGCCATCGTGGCTCTTGCGGCCTCGGGCATTTGGGCTGCGGATATCTGCATATATGATCTTCGCCACACACTGGCGATCGACACCGCGGATCCGCGACAGGTGTCGCAGGCGTGGGACGAATGCCACGCAGTGGCGGCGCTTCAGGGCCTTGTCAACCGTGACGCACCGCGGCTTTACGTGCGGTTTGTGGATTCGCAGCATCGCCGCCAGTGCGTTGACGACTACTGGCTGGAGAAGCTGACGGCGGACGGCGGCTGGCTGGCGGGAGCTAAGACAGAGCCTGTTAAAGGCATTGAAAACCTCGTGATGCGATTTGGCCGGCTCATCAAGGGTGCGGTCGTATACGACCCGGTGGTCTGGGCGACGAGCAACGTGGCCTCGACCGTGGCGGGCGTCGAGGACCTCCTGCCGATCCGGTATGATACATCAGCAGGCAGCCTGTACAGCCGTCTTGTGCTTGCGGGTCCCAGGCTGCCCGTGCGGCAATGGCTTGTTAATAACGATGGCACGTCCATGTTCATCGGCTCAGGCACGATCCCCGGCACGGATCAGCCTTCAACGGGTTCGGCGAAATGTGATGCCTACCTCTGGATGAAGGCGAAGTACATGGACACGGGCCGATGCGATGGCGCGTGGGGGGCGTATTACCTGGACCAGTACTGGATGCAGCGGCCGCGCAACGCACCGCTGAACCATCATTGCCTGACGAATCACGATTTCTTCATAAGCAAGCGGGCGTTCTTCTTCGACCTGCATGTCTGGGGCGATGATGTGCCGATTGACGATCCGCGACAGAAGCCGGGGACGGACCTGGAAACGCTGAAAGCACTGCTGCTGAGCGCATACCATCACGGCGGCCGTGAGCGGATGATCCACATCGGCGGCTTTGTGCCGTGGGCCCACAAGTACACTACGCATGGCAGCGCCGGCGGCCGTCACGACCCGGTGCCGTGCGAGTGGGAGTACGGCAAGGTGATCAGCGCCTACAACGGCTTCATGGATGCAGACGCCATCGGCTACGGGGCCATGGCCAATGCGTCGTTCTATCAGCATTTTCCGCTGCGGGACCGGTACGAACAGCCGTGGGTGACGCGCCAATCGCTCATGGATCGCGGTTACCTCGACGAGCATGGCCGGGTGAAGTTCGATGGCCGGGAGTTTCTCATTTTCTATGTGGGCGATTACGATTGCGCCGCCTGGCTGTACCAGCGGATGATGGACATCTGGGATGATCCGAACCGAGGCAAGCTTCCGCTGATGTGGTGCATCAGTCCCGTACTTGAGCGGCGTGCGCCCATTGCTATGGACTACATGCGGCGGACGGCGACAGCCAACGACTACTTTGCCGCCGCGGACAACGGCGCCGGCTATTGCGAGCCGGGCATGCTGCAGGAGCCCCGCGGCCTGTCGGGGCTGCCAAGCGGCCTGGACGCCTGGGCGGCACACTGCAAGCGATTCTATGATCGCTGGGATCTTTCGATCACCGGCTTCATCATCTATGCTCATGGCGGCGAATTGAACGAAGCGGGGCTCGACTGTTACGCATCGTTCAGTCCCGACGGGATCGTGCCTTCCGGCGGCCCGGCCAATCTGCTGCACAAAGGCATGCCGGTGCTCCGATTCGACCACGACGTTAACGAGGGCAACCCCGCTGATGCGGCCGCCCACGTCGTGCGCCGAATCGCCGAACGGAGACGCGAAGGCCACCCGCCATTCCACTGGTTCCGCAATATCCTCAAGACGCCCACCTGGTACGTCAACGTCTACGAGCAGATCAGGCAGGTCAACCCGAAGATCGAACTGTTGGACGGACCGACCTTTTTCGAGCTTTACCGCATCCACCTGCAAAACCAGCAATAGCCCCTGTGTCCGGGCTGTTGTTAGAACAGACGCTCGTTGTTGCGATGGCAGCTGCCTGCGCGGTATTTCAGGCGATGAAGCCGCAGTGAATCGCGGTACGGCCGGATATGCTTTGCGGTGGGAAAGGGGTGACTGCCCTGAAGGCGAGGCGGGGTGGTGACTTGAGAAGTAACTTGCAGACGGCGGTGAATTCCGGTCCATTTCATTGTTGACCATTGTCTGTCGGCATGGTAGGTTTCCCTGTGAATGGTTCAGGCGGCAGATTTGATATCTTTGGAGGCAGGACATGATCAAATTCCGTTGTGCGAACTGTCAGCAGAAACTGGGGGTCCCCGATGAATACGCCGGACGGCGGGTCCGCTGCAGCAAGTGCAGTGAGCCGAACGTTGTTCCCGCTGCCGAACCATCGGGCCAACCCACAGCTCAACAGTCGACCCCAAATGCTCAACGGGTACCACAAGACGCCGTTGCGCGTGCAGAATCGTCTGGCGGGGCCGTGGAACTGGACTTCGACTCCGTACCGTCATCCGGAATGGATGATTTCTTTTCCGGGCTGGAAGGCCTGGAGGTCGTGCAGGAGGACCCCAATTTTGATGCAATCCGTGCGGCGCGCCAGGAGGCCGCCGCTAAACGGGCGGCCGCGGCCCGGCCCAAGAAAGAGGACAAAGCCGGGATACCCGGTTCGTCCGGCAGAGAGTCCAAAGAATGGGCGGCTATCGCGGACATGGTGCCTGGTGCTCTGCATCTGCCCCTGGCCCTCGTGTCGGGCCTGATTGCCGTTACGGTGACGGTGGTCCTCTGGATCGTGGTCGCCAGGGCCACCCAACGCCCCTGGAGTATCTTTGCCCTGCTTGTCGCCGGGGCCGGCGCAAGCGGCATACGCGTTTTCGCGGTGAATCGCACCATGCTTTGGGGCATACTCGGCACGATGTTTGCGGCGCTTTCAATCGTAGCCGGAAAGGTCGCCATTGCCAAACAGGTGGTAATTCCCATTTATGAGCAGCAAGCGAACGAGGAATGTCTCAAGGATATCGATGCGCTCCTGAAGAACGAAAAGCTTCAGTTGGCGCAGGGTAATAGCGCCAAGCCTTATGCGACGGATAGCGATTTCCTCATGTGCATCGCACTGGTGTCGCTGGTGCATGAAGGACAAGCCGATCCGGTCAAGGCCCGCGCCTGGGCCATTCAGATCCTTCGAGCCTCGAACAAGACGAACATTTATGCCTATCTGTCAACCGCGGGGACTCATACCAACGCATCGCAGCAGGTTGAAATGGATGCCGAGCAGGAGGCCGTGTTCGAAAAGGCGTGGCAGCGCATGGGCGAATGGGAAGAAAACGAGACTGCCATACAAAACACGCGCAAGTACTTCCCAGCGCTGAAGCGTCTGGCCACTCAATGCGAGCTTCTGCGAACGCTTGAGAATCCGCAGTGGGCTTTCCAAGTGGCGATGATTGACACCGTCGGCCTATCCGACATCATCTGGATTCTGTTGGGCATGGGATCGGCTTACATCATGCTGGCCCTGGACTGAACCATCGCCCATGGGTGAACGCCCGTCACTTCTGAAGGGCGTCCAATGTTTCGACGACCATGCCCAGATGTGTGTAGGCCGGGCCGCCGGCCATCACCACCGCCACGCTGACCGCCTCCATGATCTGTTCGGGTGTTGCGCCGGCTTCAAGGCATTTCTTGACGTGCAGCCGGATGCACGGCTCGCATTGAATGGCGGCGGCTATACCGATTGCAATCAATTCCTTTTGGAGTACCGTCAGTGCGCCTTCCGCCATGACCTTGCCGAACAAGGCGGCAAAACCGTTGACCGCGTTGGGGGCAAGCTCCTTGATCCGCGGCATGAGGGCGTTGTATTCCTCGAACCATGTCTTGACGTTTTCGCTCATCAGAAATTCCTTTCTAACGGTTGTCTGCATGTTTCTGAAATGCCTGGGGCAGGGCGTCAATCAGGTCGCTGGCGATAAGGCTGACCTGTCCGATGCGGCCCGCGGCCAGATCGCCGGCAAGTCCGTGGATGTAGACGGCCAGGACGGCCGCATCGAAATCGCTCAACTGCTGGCCGGCCAGCGCCGCAACGATGCCCGTCAGGACGTCGCCGGCGCCGGCGGTTGCCATGCCGGCGTTGCCCGTCTTGTTGACGTACAGGCGCGACGCGTCGGTGACGACCGTGCCGGCGCCCTTGAGGACCACCGTGCAGCCGGTGGCCTTGGCCAATGTCGCTGCAGCCTGCTGCCGGTCCGCCGGCATCTGCTCACGGAAGAGCCCCCTCCAGAGCCGCTTGATCTCGCCGGGATGCGGCGTGAGAATCACGCTTGCTTTGCGCCGCTGCGGCCACTGCGGGGTGCCGGCGAGATTATTCAAACCGTCGGCGTCGATGACCAGGCGCAGGCCGGCGTCTGCGATGAGGGCCAGCAGGACGTCCTTTGCGCCCCCCCCTGTGCCGCAGCCCGGCCCGAAGGCCACGACGTCGTTTTGCGAGGCCTGCTTGAGTACATCTGTCGCGGCGCTTGACGCCATTCCGCCTGATTCGTCCTGCGGCAGAGGGCAGGTGATATAGCAGGGCTCACCGGCGGCCACAATCGGCAGAACCGTTTCGGGAACTGCCACCCGTACGAGACCTGCGCCCGCGCGCAGGGCTGCGCGGCCCGCAAGGACGGCGGCCCCGCTCATGCCGACACTGCCGCCGACAATGAGTATGCGCCCGAACATGCCTTTGTGAGAGTCCGGGGGGCGCGGTGCAAGCCTTGGGATTTCAGTCACGATTTCCATGGCAGGAGGTCCTGCGGTTGATCTTCCGGTTTATGATGCTGGCCGTGAAGCCGGCCCCGAAGCCGTTGTCGATGTTGACCACGGTCACACCCGATGCGCAACTGTTCAGCATCGCCAGCAACGCTGCCAGACCCTCGAACGAGCTGCCGTAGCCGACGCTGGTCGGCACCGCGATCACGGGGCAATCGACCAGCCCGCCGACAACACTTGCGAGAGCCCCCTCCATGCCGGCAACCACCACGGCCACGTTGGCCTGCTGAATCTCTTCGATGTGCCCTAACAGGCGGTGCAGACCCGCCACACCGACGTCGCAAAAGAGCTTCGTCTTTTGCCCAACGATTTGCGCGGTCACCTGTGCCTCCATTGCCACCGGCATGTCGGCCGTGCCTGCTGTAATGATGGCGATGAAGCCGTCGGACTCTGCCGGCTCGGTCTTGCACTGTTCCAGTACGATCATGCGAGCCATCGCCTCGTAACGCAGGTCTGGAAACTCGCCGGTCTGGGCCAGTGCGTTATAGACATCTTCACCTGCCCGCGTGGCCAGCACGTTGTGGCCAGTTCGTGCCAGCCGCCTGAAGATTTCAATAATATGCGGGGTTGTCTTGCCCGGGCAGTAAATCACCTCCGGAAAGCCGCACCGGATGTGTCGATGATGATCGATACATGCGAAGCCCACGTCTTCAAACGGCATGTGGCGCAGCCGCGCGATCGCGTCTTCGATGTGAAGTGTGCCCGCCTTGACGTCCTGAAGCAAATGTCGTATCTGTTCGGCGTTCATTCGGCCGCTTGTCCTCTCTAATGGTTTGTGCCTGGGGCGGCGCCTTTAACCGATTCGGCCAACCTGCGCCACGCCTGAATCGAGCGGGCCAGGTTCTGCTTCGGGTCGCCCTTGATGCCGTAACCCTGCAGGGCTACGGGGCCGGTATACCCAAGTTCCGCCAATGTTTGCAGCAATTGCCCTACGTCATACGTCCCGCTGTCCAGCGGCTGGATCAGGTGGTCCCAGTTCATGCCGCGGGTCTGGCCGGAATCGGCCCCGTTGATGCTAACCTGGAACAAATACGGCATGGCCCGCTGGAGGGTTCGTCGCGGATCACTGTCGCCGTCGACCTTCAGCCAGTGGCACAGATTGAACGTTACACCGACGTTTCTGCGGTTGACCTTGTCGGCGATCCGCATCGCGTCGTCAAGGTTTTCCACATAGAAACCGGTATGCGGGTAAAGCGCGATCTTGACGCCGTGTTCGTGGGCCTCATCGGCCAGTCGGCGAATCGCCTTGACGGCGGCCGAGTCGCCGGCCTCTGAATCCGGCGCGAACCTGCTGCTTTGCACAAACAGCCACAGCATCGCGTTGCGGCCTTTGAACAGGCCAAAGACGGTGCTCACCGCCGGATCGATCATCGGCTCGGCGTCGAGGTTCAGGCCAACGTACGTGGTGAACATCTCCAGACCCTGCGCCTCAAGCGCGGCGAGATACGCATCGATATCCTTTGTGCCGCCGTGGCCGTAGCCGTCATAGCCCAGATCCTTCAGCAGCGCGGCAACCTGCTCGGGGGTGCGATCCTGCCAGCTCCAGACATTTGTATCCATCGCATAAAACGGATTGACCCGCCTGCCGCCGTCTGCTCCAAATGTGTCAGCGCCAAGAACGGACGCCAAAACAAGCAAGAGCTGTGCAGAAAGAAACTTGCGCATCACGACTCACCAATGTGCAATAAGCGATAAACTGTAATCGATCATGATCAAAGCCGCCACGGGCTCCGCATGGGCCGCGACAGCATGCCGTTGGCCTCGTCGTCACCGGGAAAGATTTCCTTTTCCGGGTCCCACCTGAGCTTTCGCTGCAGCTTCAACGCAATATTGCCGAGATGACAGACGGTTGCAACCCGATGGCCCTTGTCTACGGGGAAGTACGGATCCTTGCGGGTCTTTACGCAATCCAGAAAGTCCCGGTGCTCTCCCGCCGGATTGGTGTACAGGTGCACCTCGTTGGGCCCGATCTTCGATTCGAGAATCTTCGGATCGCTTGCCCTGATCGGCGCAAGCCAACTCGGGCTTTCGATCCAGCCTTCGGTCCCCTCGAAGCGGATGCTCGTGCCGCCGTGATCGCAGAACATCTTGACGCCGTTGGCATACGTGTACTCGACGTGGTACTCCTTTGGCGTGTTGTACAAGCCGCCTTCCCACCACGTTCCTTTGGCCTCGATCTCCACCGGGCCAGACAGTTCCGTATCGTTGGCCCATTGCGCCGTGTCGAACAGGTGCGTGCCCCAGTCGCACAGAATGCCTCCGGAGTAATCCCAGATCCAGCGGAAGTTGAAGTGCACACGGTCCTTGGTGTATGGTGCATACGGCGCCGGGCCGAGCCACATGTCGTAATCCAGTTCCGGCGGCACCGGCTGCGGCGTCGGGTCGCCCGGCGTGTCAGGCTGCGCTGGCAGTTTCACGCGAATCGTGTGCAGCTTGCCGATTCGGCCGTTGCGCACAAGCTCGGCCATGCGATGATAGATCCGCTCGGACCGGTCCTCCGTGCTTGTCTGAAAAACCCTCCCGTACCGCCGTATTGTCTTCACCAGCACCTTGCCCTCGTCGATCGTCAGCGTTGGCTTTTCGCACTGTACGTCCTTGCCCGCCCTGGCCGCCATGACGCTCATGAGCACGTGCCAATGGTCCGGCGTGGAGATCATCACCGCATCGATGTCGCTGCGTGCGAGAATCTCGCGAAAGTCCTTCGTCGTTGCGCAGTCGCTGTTGCCGTATTTGGCGTCAACCGCCTGCTTGGCCCGCCGGAGATTATTGCTGTCGACGTCACAGACCGCCAGAACCCGGGCGTCGGGCTGGGCGAGATACATGTTCAGATTCCTCGCGATGCCGTGACTGCCGGTGCCGATGAACCCGACGGTAATCTTTTCGCTCGGTGCGTTCTGGCCAAACACGGTGGACGGCACGACATACGGCGCCGCCGCAGCGGCCGCTCCGGCGCGTACAAACACGCGACGTGAAATTCTGCCTGATTTCATCTTAGGACCCTCCTTCTGCATTTTAAAACGACAGCAGACACTGCCAGATGTACATGTATCCCAGGGCATCCGTGTCTTCCCAGATCTTCTTCAGGAGATCTGCATCCCCCTTGATCTGCGGCAATTCCTTAAGCTTCTCCTCCCAGGGAATGCACACGCCCGGCCTTCGCTCAACCTTCTTTTCTTCAGCCATGGAATCTTCCTTTCAACGCCAGGGCAAGACATGCCTTGCCCGTGTGTTCGTTTTAATAGACGCCGTATTCACGGGTGAACTCAGTCATCGCCTTGACATTCTCGATCTTCGCATCATTCTGCACGATTGCGCTGGCGTCCATGATATAGCCGCCGTCCTTCGCCACGCCGTCAATGATCTTCTTGCAGCAGGCCCGCACCTCGTCCGGCGTGCCGACCGCCAACAGATAATTCGGCACGCCGCCGCTGATTGCGAACTTGTGATGCAGCTTCCTGTGCACCTCAAAAATATCGTCCTGGTCGCAATGATAAATGATGCTCTGGTCCGGCAGTTCGGCGAACGCGTCCAGGTGTGCCCCCCACTTGCCCTCCGCATAAAAGAGCGTCTGGTGGCCGTGCCGCCAGATCTCCTCGATGATCGGCTTCAGTGTCGGCCAGAAGTAATTATCAAAATGATCCTGCGTGATGAAGGGTACGCATCCGCGATGCATCCAGATCGTGATTGGTACGTTCTTCTCCGGATCGGCCCCCGACAGGGCGACGTGCAGGAGGTGCGGCATGAGCGCCTCGCAGGCGGCCAGCACCTTTTTCGGCCGCTCCATCAGATCGTCGACCAGGCCCAGGTACCCGCGCATCTTGTCGGCGATGATATCCAGGGGCGCCTTGAGAATACCAGAGATCGCGCTGACCGTCCCGCATTCGCTGCGAAGCCGCGCCACCTGCGGCCCGAACGCGGTGAAGTACTGCATCATCGCCATGCCGCCCTTGAGGAACGACAGGTTGTTGCGAAATGTCGCCGATTCACCGGGCCGCACCACGTCTCTGGAAACGCGCGGCAGCCAGACGTTGAACAGAAAGCCTGTCGGGTCCTCGATGAGGGCGTCGTACTCCTCCGGGTGCATGAACGCCTTCTCCTTCGAAGGCTCACGATACTGAAACCCCGTGTCCGCCGGCACATGAATCCCGGGCACGGCGTAGTAGGTCGTTCCGATGGCCTCGGTCAGCCCCGTCCAGACGTACACCATGTTGGCGACCACCGCGTCCCAGTCGAAATCCGCCGCGCACTTGCATGCCGCCTCGAATGCCAGATTGTAATCGTGCGTCACCTGCTGGCAGCTGTAGCCGGCGTATTTGGCGGTGAACTCCGCAACGAACGGCCGGATGGGAATCATGTCGGGTTTGCCGTTGCGAAGCGCCGTCACGTAACGCTTCAGCCGCTGCGCGTACAGTTGCTCCATATCCTTCGCCATACTGCATCGCTCCTCTGAGTGAAAGGTTCCATATCCATCGCACGGTTCTGCTGCAAGGGGCACGAGCTACCTTGTCCTGATCCGCCGCGCAGGCGCCCAGATGATAGGTCGATGCGCCCTTTGCTACGACGTCGCCTTCGCTTCCAGGTCAAGGTCCGCGAAGTCGCCCGCGAGATACTTATAGTAAGCAAGCGATGCCACCATCGCCGCGTTATCCGTACAAAGCGGCCGCGGCGCGACAAGCAGCCGCCGTCCCGTGCCTTCGCACATCGCCTGCAGGGCGTTCCGCAGCGCCGTGTTGGCCGCGACGCCACCGCCCAACAGCACCGTCCTGGCCTCGAACCGGTCCGCGGCGCGCTTTGTCTTCTCGACCAGCACATCCACGACGGCCGCCTGAAACGAGGCCGCCACGTCCGCGATCTCCTGCGGCGACATCGACGCTGCGCGGTCGGCGCCCTTCATGTCCTGTCCGCGGCAGTAGTATAGCACGGCCGTCTTGATTCCGCTGAAGGAAAAATCCAGCGATTCACGATCGAGCAGCGACCTCGGAAAATCCACCGCTTTCGGATCGCCGCCCTTGGCCGCCTTCTCGATGGCCGGCCCGCCCGGGTAACCCAGGTGCAGGATGCTGGCTACCTTGTCAAAGGCCTCGCCCGCCGCGTCATCCGTCGTCAACCCGACTAACGTCAGGTCCAGGGGCGAGGTGCAGTGATACAGATTTGTGTGCCCGCCCGACACAATCAGTGCCACGGCCGGCAGTTCCAGATGCTCCGCCGCCAACATGGCCGACTGCAGGTGCGCATGCACGTGGTTGACTGCGATCAGCGGAATTTCCCACGCAAACGTCAATGTTTTTGCCGCCGTTACGCCTACCATCAGTGCGACCACAAGCCCCGGCTGGTTGGCGATTGCAACGGCATTGATTTCGTTCTTTTCCACGCCTGCCTGCGACAGCGCCTCTGCAATCACGGGATAGATCTTCTCGATATGGGCCCGCGAGGCTATCTCGGGCACGACCCCCCCGAACTCGGCATGAAGCTTCACCTGCGAAGCGACTACTGATGACTTGATCTTCCGCCCATCGGCCACGACCGCGGCCGCCGTCTCGTCGCAACTCGTCTCAATTCCCAGGATGTTGATTTCAGTGGCCAATAGGACTCCATATTGCGTGTTTGTCCTCGTCAAGCAAATCGTGCCTACATGCGCACAACACTTGGCTGACTGGCTCATTATATCGGTTTGAACGCCCTGTTCAACCCGCCTGTAAACCGCACATCCTGCCCCCCTGCCCGCGCACACTGAAGCCTGCCGGAAATCAGCCGCGCTTTCCGGCAGGCAACATATTCGACGGCTGCCGCCAACCCGGCGGCCAAACAAAAGGCCGACCCTCGGCACGGGCCGGCCTCTTACGCCCCACATTCGGAAAACCCTTCATCCTCCACCCTCACCACCGGGCTCTCAGCCGCTCCCGGATGCATTGAAAGCAGTGCTGAATCCGTTCTTCCAATTGCGGCAGGAAATCCAATATATCCTTATCACGGCAACCCCCACATCGGGCCTTGCCGAGCCAGCGTATCATCCGCTGCAGCTCGGCCAGTTCAACCTGCATCTCTTCCTCGTCCAGAGCCCACTCGTCCAGCAATTGTTCTACTTCGATCACGTGCCCCGCCATTTCTTCAACTTCATAGCGTGTCATTGCCGTAACCTCCCCGGCGAGAATCCCTTCGAAACCGCAGTCGCTATCCAGACTTTATACGGACGTGCAGAATTTGCGGTTCGTAGGCCGGTGCAGGCCCCGCCTGCCGTTCTTAGTGAGGCCAGGTCGCAATTGCCGGGTTGACGCCGCTGCGGCAGGAAACTATAGTACGTTTCCACGTCCGGAACGGCTTGGCTGCCGGCAGACAGTTCGAGTTTGCGCAGGTTCAGGTTTGCACGACGAGTTTGTATATATCGACACGCCCCAGAAGCTTGCCTCACTCCTTGCGCGCATCGATGAGGCCGAACGCATTGCCGTGGACGTCGAGGCGGACAGTTTCCACCATTACTATGAGAAAGTTTGCCTGATCCAGATTGCCGCCAACGGCGAGGTCTATCTCGTCGATCCGCTGGCGGAAGTCGACTTGTCGCCCCTGACCCCTGCCCTGGCCCGCAAAGTCCTGATATTCCACGACGGAGGCTACGACCTTCGCATGCTGCGGCTGTCGTTAGGCTTCGAACCGCAGCAACCTGTCTTCGACACCATGCTGGCTGCCCAACTTCTTGGTTACCGCGAATTTGGCTTGTCGGCCCTGGTGAAGCGTTTCTTCGGCGTTGCGCTGGCCAAAACACATCAGAAAGCCAACTGGTCCCGCCGCCCTCTCGACCACAAGCTCCTCCGTTATGCCGGTGACGACGTGCGATACCTGCACAAACTCTCCGACGCCCTCGATGCGGAGCTGAATCGCCTGGGCCGCCGGAACTGGCACGAAGAGAACTGCCGGGCCATGGTCAATGCGGCCCGCACCGACCGGACCCCGCCCGATGAAGACCGGCAATGGCGCATCAAGGGAACGCGATTGCTGAGCCGACGCCAGCTCGCCTTTGTGCGCCAGCTTTGGCACTGGCGCGAACAGGAAGCCCGCCAGGCCGACCTGCCGCCCTTCAAGATCATCGGCAACACGCAGCTCCTCGAACTTGCCCTCTGGGCTGAGAAGCATCCCAAATCGCCACTCAAAAGAGGCCCGCGCCTGCCGCGGCACTTCGTCGCCGGACGGCTTGAGCGCCTGCACGCGGCTGTCGCCCAGGCCGCAGCACTCCCCGAGCAGGCCTGGCCCGCCATCCTCAAACCCTCATTCAATCGCATCCCCAGCGAAGAGTTTCGGCGGACCGTCGAAGTCTTGAAGGACCAGTGCTGCCGAAAGGCCCAAGAACTTGGTATTGAGCCATTCGTCCTTGCCCCGCGTGCAATGCTCACCTGCATCGCCCAGCATAAGCCCACATGCGCAAGTGAACTCATGCAGGCCGCCGGCGCCATGCAATGGCAGGCCGCATTGCTCTGGCCCATTGCCCAGCGCGTCCTGCAGATCTGATTGCCGCGCGCCGGCAGAAGCGGCGTGCCTGAGCCTAATTGTAGTAGAAGTACGCTGTTGCCGTGCAGTCTTCTATCGCCGTGATCCGCACCCAGTGGGCGCTGAACCCATCAGGGAATTCATGATGAGCGTACCGGCCCGGCGGCCGAACGGCGATCTTGGCGTACTCGCGCCACGTGCCGTCGCCCAGGATATCCACATCCACAACGAAATTCTTCCAGCCGTCCTCTTCCACCGCCAGATGCAGCACCTTCTTATCGAATCCCGTCATGAGGAACGGATCTGAAACCGTTCCCGCTTTGACCGGCGTCTTCCACCACGGCCCGCCCCAACCGGTCGGCTTGCCCATCCTCCAGAGATCATCGATGTTGCCGAACCACAGGCCCGACTGCGGCTGCCCCTGGTCATGGTCGATCTGGTCCGATGCCATCACGAACATCCCTCGCCAGTAACAGAAATCCGGCGTCACCCGCAGATGACTGCAGATCGGTTTGATCCCCCAGATCCGGCCGCCATACGCAAAAGGCGGCAGCTCGTAGAAAATCCCGTGTGCATCCATCAGCAGCCGCTCGGTCACGGCATGACGAATCCGCATCCATTCCGTGTTCCAGGCATGATCCCATGAGTGCGAGCCTTTCGGCAGCAGATATCGCTGCCATTGCCCGTTCACACAAGCCCGCAGCACCACCGATGACTTCGTCCACCCAACCGCATAGATCGTGTGCCCCCCGTAAGTGGCCCCGCTGGCGCTGCCGTGCACCTCCACGAAGGGATTGCGTTCGATAATCGTCCACGTCTTGCCGTCCCACTGTGCCAGGCGCCCCGCGTCGCGCTTGCCGAGAAACTCCTTCTCGTCGTACGTGTTGTTGGCCACGACCACGCGCCCCTGGGCCGTGTACGCGCTCTTGAAATGCTCCTTGGCGTTGGCGATCTCAAGCTCCTTGACGAGGTTGAACAGCAGCCTCGCCTCCAACGTGTTCACATCCAGTTCCCAGAATTGCCCCTCCATGCCCAGACAGTACACCTTGTTCTTGGGATCGGTCAGATGCTCGATCGTCGATGTGATGCGGTAATTCTTTAGAGCCTCGATCGTGCGAACGTTGCCCTTCTCGTCAATGGCATGCGGACCGATGAATGCCTGCTTGCTGGGCCAGTGTACCATGCGGTTGGTGAAAGTTCCCGTCACCGAGGCCGGGTGCTTCTTCATCGTCATGTCTTCGGAGATCTCATAGAGCCCAAGACCTTCCCCCCGGATGTGCGCCACGTAACCGACCGCCCACAGCTTATCCGCCCACGGTATCAGCGCGCCGATGCCGGCCTCAGAGTCGCTCCCTGCGCCCGGAGCGTATACTGTAAGGTTCGGAAACACACCGTTTACGCAGATCGGTCGTTCGGCGGCAGTGGACGTTTCGGCAGGACATACAACAGCGGCAAAAAGAATCACTGCAGACGCAGCGACAATCTTCTTCATTGCACACTCCTTCACAAAGCCGGTATAAGCTGTCATGCCGCACTCACTGGTGCGTGCGGCCCAACAGGCATCTTACACGAAACAGCGCCTGCCTGCAAACGCTTCGGCACACCCGCGAAAGTGTGAAATCCAGTGGCGTCTGCGTTGGGAAATCAAAATCCTCACAGCGGCTGTCGCGATAGTCATCGCCGACGACCTCGACCATCCCCGGATCCGAACACCCAAAGCCTGTCGCGCGCGCCGTCTGAAGGATCGGCAGCCGCTGCGGATCAAGCTTGATCAGATCGCAGCAGACCAGCTCGCAGGCCACGGGATCGGGGCCTCCGATCAGAAACCCTAACGGCCGCGGCGTGCCGCGAATCGGCCCCATGCCCTCCATGGCGATCACGCCGTCGATAATCGAATACACCGGCCCGACCAGCTTGTAGATCTCGATCAGCAGTGTGCAAAACGCAGCATACGACTTGCCGCGCGCCCAATGCCAGAACGCTTTCCGCTTGCCGCAGACGCACCCGAACATGTTTTTGACCGCAAAGCTGGCGCCGAGCTGCTGATGTGCCTTGAACTTCGGCAGGTTGATTATCCTGTCGGCCTCCAGCGCCACACGGCTGATCGAAACCAGCGAGCCGTCGATCCGCCTTCGCTCCGGCCGGTCCAGCGCCACGACCGGAACGCCCAGCTTGCGCAGCGGCTCTTCCAACTCCAGCGCCTTGACACACGCCCCGATGCTCCCCCATGCCGGCGAATCCCCAACGAACGGCCTCGCCCCGAAGTCCTTCAACAGGGCGGCCGCCGCGACAATCACCGCCGGATCCGTCTGTGCCGCGGCGGCGCGCGGACGCGGAACAATGAAATTTGGTTTGAGCAGCACCCGGTCCCCGCGACTCACAAACCGCCCCAGGCCCCCTGCAAGCTCGAACTGACGCGCCATGGCCGCGGCCACCCTATCCGGCTGATAGTCATCCAGCCGGGTCACAACCACCGTCGCCCTGCGTTCTGTACCCGCGTACAAGGTCAATCCTGCACCTTCGCACACAGGATTACAAGAAACCGCATTCTGTCCGGCCGTTCGGCGGGATAGAAAAGAAGTCGATTCAGCGTCAGCGCGCCGATTGCCTGCCCGTCCGACCCTACCGGCTCGCCCCCCGACCCAATAAGCACATAGTCGCCCGCGGCCATCCGCACGCTTATGCCGCCGAATGGAAACGACACGGAATCCCGCACCTTTGCAAGATGCGAAAGAAGGCTTTGCGTGCCGATCTTATAAATGGGAACCAGCTCCACCTGGGCCACCCCGCGTACGCTTCCCATCGGTCGCGCCTTAAGCTTCCACATAAACCGACCTGCCGCAAATGTATCCCGGACTGCCTTGTCACCTTTGCCGACCCACGCCACATCTCTGGTTGAATTCAGCAGACTCATGGGCAGGTCGTCCATGCCCTCGTCATGTATCACTATATTGTTAGTAGCGATTTTTCTGGCATCCAGCTTTTCCAGCTCCGCCGAAAGGGCCGACCATTCCTGCTGTGTGCCGAATCCCACGAGAAACCCGTTGGCATCGAACCCGTCCCGGTCGGCAAACTGAATCTGCCGCCGGCTCATCAGGTCGAAGACTTGGCGCAGCGCATCGACTCGCTCAATGGGTGTCTCGAAGGTGAACACACGAAAACACACCTGCGGTGGCGCTTTCTGGTCCGACCCCCCCGCCAGATCGCCCAACTTGATGCCCTCAATGGACGGCTTGGCCGGCTGAATCTTCTGTTGTTCCTGGCACCCGCTGAGAACGATAGCGCAGAATAGCGGGATGAAAAAGCAGATGCGGTTCATGCTCTATATGATAGCAGAACCTCCCCCTGCCGTCAATCCCCCCGCCCGCTGCCCAGACCCGTTCGATTGCACTGAAAACGCGTTTTCGCTGTCGGCTCCACTCACACCCGCAACTTGGGCGACTGGCAGAACTCTAGGGCGACCCGCCGCGTTGGTCCCAGGAATGGCCGGGTTTGCCCGGTATCCGGGTCGGTCCGAACTACCCGAGCATATGTGTCGAATCGTCCTCCGAACTCCAGTAGACCCTCTGTCGGCGGTACCGACATCTCTACACTGACCAGTTCCCCCTCGTTCAGCCGGGCGCTGTTGACTTCAAGCAACATCCCGCTGGGGCTGACATTCACGGTGCTGCCGGTACAAATACCGGTACCCTGGCCCACTCTCTGACACACAACGTCGAGCCTGAGCGGCAAACGGGGGTGGGTGCGTCTGTTCTTCTCCTCAATCATAAGCATCCCTGCCCATCCAAAAACAGTAGAAGCTCTCCAACCACGATCGGCTGCAAAAGAGAGCAAAGTCTATTCCACAGGGGCCATTTTGCAAATGGCCCATTTTAACATCTGTAACTGTTTCTGACAGAAGAGCTTACAATCTACCTTTCAGCGCACAGATACATCCCCACTGTGTTTTTCGGTTCGCCGGCCCAAAAATGTTTAATAATAGCAACGAAAATGCGATACAAGCTGTTCCTGCAGGCCTCGTTGAACCAGGAAGCGACAGTTATCCACACCGGCAAGCTCTTGTTAATCCTTTTAGCCGCAGAGCCTTAGCTTTGCAGCCGAATCAAGCTTCCACAACGACTATTGTCAACGCGCATGTTTCTTTTTTGCAACATACCGCTTGACTTTGCGCGCAAATTGTGGTCTAATAGCAACGATGTCGCGAGAAGTGGAACAACAAAACGATTCGCAGGCCCCCCCAAGTACCAGCTTCAGCATTCAGGACATCGGTAGTGCCGCGTTTGCGAGCCTCGCTGAATCCGTCTTGTCCTCGCTGCCGATCGGCGTCATCGCCTACGACCACGCTCTCAGAGTCACGGGGGCCAATGCCGAGGCCCGAAAGGCGATTGATCTGGGTGAGTATGTGGACGCCTCTCTCTCCGCCGGCACTGACGAGCGGGTCTGGGGCGACTGGCGAGCGTATCTGCAGGCCGCTATTGTCGAGGGTAAACGATCTGAATTTGCCCGCGTCAAGTACCAGACCCCTGACCGTCGACGTCTGCTGCATATCGTCTGCATGCCGGTGAAAGACCACGGCGGCCCTACCTGCGGCGCCGTTGTCATCGAAGACGTTACCGAAAGGGCCGACACCGAAAACCAACTTGCTCAGGCCGAGCGCCTCGCGGCCATCGGCAAAGTCGCCGGCCGCGTCGCCCACGAACTCAACAACCCCATAGACGGCATCCTTCGCTACATCAACCTCGCCGCCCGCATCATCGAACTTGGTGAATACGAAAAAGCCAGGGAATACCTCCAGCAAAGCCGCACCGGCCTTATGCGCATGCTGCAGATCATCGGCGAACTCCTCGAATTCTCGCGCAATACGTACTCCGCCTTCGACTACGCAACCGTTGAGAAGATCGCCGCCGACGCCCTTAAGGCCCTCGAATCCAAAATCGAAGGCCTCGACGTCCGCATCATCCGCGACTGTCCCCAGCCAGTCGGCCCCATCAAGGTCATGAGCCTCTTCCAGGTCTTCTGCAACCTTATCAAAAATGCCGCCGACGCCATGGAAGGCCGCGGCACGCTGACGATCCGCATCGCCTGTGCCGACGATACGCTCTCCGTCGAGTTCCGCGACACCGGCTGCGGCTTCCCCCCGGAGGATGCCTCGCGCATCTTCGAACCGTTTTACACCACCAAAGGCCCCGGCAAAGGCACCGGCCTGGGCCTGTCGATCTGCAAGGACATCATCGAAAAATACGGCGGCAGCATCACCGCCCGCAACGTTCCCGAAGGCGGCAGCATTTTCGCCGTCCGCTTGCCGCTGACCGACGCAGTCCTCAAGCGAAAAGACCAAGATGACAACGACCAAAGCCAACATCCTCGTAGTTGACGATGACCGCATCATCCTCGACTCGCTCTGCGAGTTCCTCAGACTCGAAGGCTATGCCGCCACAGGCGCCGCCACCATCACCCAGGCCATCACGCATCTGCAGCGGCAGGCTTTCTCACTGGTGGTCACCGACGTCAGCATGCCCGACGGCGACGGTTTCGAACTGCTCGCCTTCATCCGCAAGAACCATCCCCAGACTGTCACCATAGTCATCACGGGTTACGGCACAATCGAAAGCGCCGTCGAAGCCATCAAGATGGGCGCTTACGACTACCTCACCAAGCCGATTATTGACGACGACCTCCGCCTTTGTGTCGAGCGGGCCCTCCGTCAGCAATCCCTCATCCGCGAAAACGCCGCCCTGCGCGGCCAGCTGCGCGACAAGTACAGCCTTGAGAACATCATCAGCCACGATTACAAAATGGCGCGCATATTCGACCTCATCGAGGCCATTGCCGACAGCAAAACCACCATCCTCATGACCGGCCCTTCCGGCACCGGCAAAAGCATGCTCGCCCGTGCCGTTCATTACCGCTCCTGGCGCCGCGACGAACCGTTCGTCGAGGTCAGTTGCGGCGCGCTTCCCGAAACCCTTCTTGAAAGTGAACTCTTCGGCCACGTCAAAGGCGCCTTTACCGGCGCCGTCCGTGACAAGGAAGGTAAATTCCTTGCCGCCAACAAAGGCACCATCTTCCTCGACGAAATCTCCAGTGCCTCTCCAGCGATGCAGGTCAAACTCCTCCGCGTTCTGCAGGACCGCCAGTTCGAGCCCGTCGGCTCCAACCGCACCATCACGGTCGACACCCGCGTCATCCTCGCCTCCAACACCGACCTCGCCGAAGAAGTCCGCGCCGGCCGCTTCCGCGAAGACCTTTACTACCGAATCAATGTCGTCACTATTGCGATTCCGCCGCTGGCCGACCGCGTCGGCGACATCCCGCTGCTGAGCAACCACTTCCTAAGGCACTTCGCCCTCACCCACGGCCGTAACAAGACCTCCATTGGCCCCGATGCCATGGAATGCCTGCAGCGCTATCCCTGGCCTGGCAACGTCCGTGAACTTGAAAATGTCATCGAACGCGCCGTGCTCCTAAGCAAAGGCCCGCAGATCGGTATTGAAGACCTCCCCCAGACTGTCATTACCTGTCAAGTTGCGCCCCGGCCTAACGGCTACACCGGACAGACGCTCAAAGATGCCCTTGCCGAGCCCGAGCGCAACATCATCCGCGCCGCGCTCGAACAGCATAACTGGAATCGCCAGGAGACCGCCAAAGCCCTCAACATCAACCGAACCACTCTCTACAAGAAGATGAAGCGTTACGGCCTCGAAGCCGAAGCCGCCCGCCTCGGGCTTTAAGCCGCCTGCCGCACACCCTCACCGACATCGCTGTCCCCGTCCGGAGACAGATCTGGGCTGGTCGGCGTGAATCCGTGGCTCCGGTTTCACCGCTCGGCAGGCGCCGTGTTCTACCGGGCGGCCTGCATTTCCACCGGCGGGGCCTCGCGTTCCTGTTTCAGCAGGGCCTGCAAGAGTTCATGATTCTGCGTCATGAAGATGCTGCATGTGTCAAAAGTAGGATCAAACCAGGTTTCGCTTTTCTTTTCGTCCGCCGACGGCACGGTCAGCAGCTCCTTGCAGTTTTTGCAGAACACGTCCTTGCCCGCGAATTCGTCTCCGACGTGATAGTTCCGATAGCATTTGCTACATTGTAAAGTAATCATCGCCACGCTCCCTTCGCATAACTCACGCGGCCGGGTGCGTCGAGGCCGCCGTGAGGTTTTTCCCTTCGTGTCCTATATATCAGACGTATGAAAAAATGTTTTATTACAGGAAAGGCGGATATTCTCGGAATTCTTACTTGCCCATTTGACGGCCGCCGCCCTGCCCATTTTTACATACCTCCGAACCGGCCCGCAGCCAGAAGGCACGCAAGGCGTTCTCTCTCTGTATAGTAACCCCCCCGGCACCGCGGTTACACATTCACCACGCCGCGGCTCTTGAGGTAGCGTTTCACCGACTTTTTCGCGCGCGAAAACGTCGTCCTCGCAGCCATGTCCGTACAACCCATGCACGATCCGATTTGTTCATACGACATTCCGTCATAGCACCGCATCGCCAGCACCTGCCGCGGCTTTTCCTTCAACGCCGAGATTGCATTCCGCACAATCGTGCGCACTTCCGTGCGAAAAGCTCCCATTTCGGGGCGAAAAGTCTCATCCCGCAGGCATTCGTCGAGGTTTTGCGGTTCGAGCGCACTGAATCGCGCCGGTTTGTGGCATCTGTAGTGGTCTTTCAGCAGATTGCCTGCAATTCTGTACAGCCATCCCCAGAAACTGTCACAATTCTGCAGCTTTCCCAGCCCCCGCAGCATGCGCAGGATGGTCTCCTGCGTAAAATCTTCCGCCAGGTCCACATCCAGCGTCATTCTGAGGAAGTGCGCGCGGAGTTTCGGCTCCACCACAGAGACCAGCCTTTCCAGGCTATTCCTGTCCCCGCGCTGCGCCTTTTCCACCAGGACCGATGCATTACACTCGGAAGTGATCATTTTTCTCTCTCCTTTCCGCGATTTCGCTCGCTTTTGCGCAGAACCCTGCAAAAACCAGCAGAATCCTGCGAAAAACCGCGCCAAATCTGGACTTCCAGCAGATTGACCTGAATGTCGAACTCGGGTATCCTGTCGGGCCGGATTGCCCGCACGTCCGTATATAATTAACCACGAAACCGGGCTGGTTATGACATAATTACAGGATTTTTATTACAGCGGCCCCCGTAAAAAAGAGACTCGGATTATGGAAGAGGAACATATTCTCCTGCAGGAAATTCTTAAGCGGCACAATGTGTCTGTGTCGCAGCTGGCCGACAAGGTCGGGATGGCGGATTCGACGCTGTACGAGTACACCGGCGGGCGGAAAAAGAGTATTCCCTGTTCAGTGTGGCGGGCGCTGTATGCGCTGACCCTCGATGTGCGAATTCCTGAATTGATCATTGGCGAAGTGGAAAGCTTCGTTGTCCCCATGCCCAAACGCGCGGTCGATGAAGTCCCAGAGGACACGCTGAAGCGTCTGATTGCCAAGCGGCGCAAGGATCTGGAATGTGAAATGGCGATTTTGGATATTCTGGCCGACGGCAATATCGACGAGAAGGACTGGAAGGCGATCGAGCAGTATCGCGATGCGCATCCGGAGGCGGTAATGTTGGATGCGCAGATTTACCAAACGATCATTCAGCGATATGAAGAAGCGCTGAAACGAAAAGGCGACCGGAAGACTGGCTGATTTGGTTTTCGGCGGGTGTCGCGGGAACGATCTTCAGCGGCGATTGGCGGCGGGCGGACGGTGCGGTGGACGGCGTGGAAAGTGTCAGGTGCGGGCGGCGAATCTCAGGGTTTTGTGCTGCAAAACTACCTTCGGCGAAGTTTTTTTTCTTGTGGAAAGCACATTTCTGAGCATTAGTCGGTTTTGCCCCAAAAAACTTTCGTGTCAAAATAGACAAATTGCCGATTACGAGACATTGGTAAAGCATTTATGCCCCATCGGGGGCATTCAGTGGAAATGCATGAAAACAGCAAGGAGAGCAAATGGCTAAGAAGACAGAGGCAATGAAACCGTTGACCAAAAGCGAAATAGTGTCAGGTATTGCCGAGAGCACGGGGTTGAGCAAGAAGGATGTGAACGCCGTGTTCAGTGCGATGGCATCGCAGATGCAGAAGAGCCTCGGCAAAAGAGGACCGGGGATGTATACCGTGCCGGGTCTGATGAAGGTGATGGTGGTGCGCAAGCCGGCTAGCAAAGCTCGCAAGGGCATCAATCCGTTCACCGGCGAGGAGACAGTATTCAAGGCCAAGCCCGCTCGCAACGTTGTGAAAATCAGACCCCTAAAGGGCCTGAAGGATATGGTCTGAGGTAAGAAGCTTGCGAACAGGCCCACAGCTTGACGGCGTGGGCCTGTTCTCTCATATCCCTGGGCCGGGTCAGCGCGCGGCCGAACTGCCGATTGGCGCATACGGCTGGTTTTCGGCTCGGCGAATTGTAACAAAGCGCCCACGCAGGAAAGCTCATCAAAGGCGGGAAACCCAAGTGCAGCGAGAACTGGGTTAGAATAGGCGCCAGCGCAAGAATAGGCCTCCCTTTGAGTGCCCAGGACTGGATTTGAACCAGCACGGGACTATGTCCCACTAGCCCCTCAAGCTAGCGCGTCTGCCAATTCCGCCACCTGGGCCGGGCTAAAGATCCGCATTTTATCACTTCGGCGTTCTTTGGCAATGGTTTTTACAGGATTTTCCGGGGTTTTGTGCGGCAACGGGGCATTTTGCGCGGGCCGGATCCAGCTTTATGCAGTTCGGCGGGGTAGAACCCCACCATAAGTATGTGTCTTGAGGCGCTGTTCGCATCGGGGGGAGGTGACCGCAAGGGAAACCGGGGGTTGTTGTGGGGGTTGAGACCGCTTCGCCGCTGCGCTGCTCGCCATTACAGAGGTGAAACGGGGCGATCGCGGGAATGCGTTCTCCGGTCACTGGGCGCAGAATCAGGGGAAGAGGAGGTTGAGCAGGCTATCGGTTTGCGCGAAGTCGGGGGTGACGATGTGGGCGCCGGCTTTTGTGAGCCGGGTTCGTTTTTCGGGGTTCAGGCCGTGGCGGCGGATTTCGTCAGAAGCAACGCCAACAGCGATACCGTCGCGATTGCGGCACTGGCGGAGTTCGACGGGGCCGTCACCGAAGACGGCTAACTGGGGGCCTTCGAGATTGTGGCGGGCGATGATGTCCGCGATGACCTGTTTCTTGGAACATTTCTCGGCGTCGCCGGTTGCGCCATAGATGCCGCCTTCGAAGAGGTCGGCGTAGCCTAAGACTTTGGCTTCTTTGACGACGTCTTCGTGATCTGTGCCGCTGGCGAGGTAGAGGGTAACACCCCTGGCCTTGAGGGCGCGGAGGAAGGGGACGGCGCCTTTGATGGTGAAGTCGGTGATGTCGAGGATGCCGGCGTTGAACTTGTCGATGCGCTTCTGGACCATGCCGATGAGGGCCTGGTTGTAGATGGCCTTGTAGCCGTGCTTATCCAGGATTTTGTCTGCGGGGACGATGCCGAACTCGCGGACCATTTCGACGAGGGCCTGCATCTGGATGATGGTCTGGATGCCGGTGGATTTGTCGATGTAGTCAAGGACGCGGTTGCGGACCTTGTGGTAGAGGGTTTCGTCGGCGGTTTCGTAGCGGTCACCCAGGATGGCTCGGATCATAACGGGAGCCATGATTTCTTCCCAGCCCTGGCGGAGGGTGCTGATGGTGCCGTCGTGGTCGAAGACGGCGTGCTTGATGCGCCCTAAGGGCAGGGCAGTGAGATCGGTACAGATTTCGATTTCCGTGCCTTCGAGGTATCGGGCACGACGGCGGTCTTCGGCGAGCTCGGGCTGGTAGATGTAGTCGGCGTTTTCGGCAATCTCGAGGACCTCGGCGGGTGAGGCGGTGCCGGTCTGGAAGAGCTTCTGTACGGTGACGGCGGCGGCGAGGTTGGCGAAGTGCGCGGCCTCGGGGCAGGGGACGCCGGCGGCCAGGCAGAGGCCGAGAGCGCTCATGGTGGTGTCACCGGCGCCCACGGTATCGAGTTTCTTGAGGAGCTGGATGCCCGGGGCATGGTGCAGGCCGGCGCCATCGACGGTGAGGATGCCGCGGGGACCTCGGGTAACGAAGACGGGTTTGCCGGAACGGGCGTAAAGGTTCTGCGCGTAAGCTTTGATGTCTTCGAGGCTTATCACATCGCCGGGTGTTGCGTCGACGCCGTTTAGAATGGCGGCTTCAACGTCGTTGGTCTTGCGAAAGACGTTGGTGAAGCGGTGGCTGTAGTGACGGCTGTCGAAGAGGACGATTTTTTCGGTGAACTCGTCGAAAAGGGCGTTTACGGCATCGATGAAGGCATCGTTGGCCAAAGAGCCGGGGACCTGCTGGTTGAAGATGAGTGCGTCGCAGGTTTCGAGGGCACTGCGGAGGCCGGTGATGAGTGCGGCGTCGGTTTCCGGTGAGCGTCGGTTTAGGAAGCCGAAGTCTATGCGCGGCTGTTCTTCGTCGTGGAGGTAGCGTTTGGCGAACGTTACTGTGTCGAAATTCTCACGCTGGACAATGAGGGAGGATGTGTCGACGTGGAGAGCGGCGAGTTGGCGGGTGAGTTCGCGACCGTAGATATCGTCACCGACGACGCCGATGACGCGGATGGCGGCGGGTTCGAGGGCGGCGAGATTGGCCACGATATTCGACGCGCCGCCTAGAGTATAATAGTGGCGGGCGACGGCCTGGGCCTGGAGGCCGGTCTCGACGGAGACCTCGGAGCCGCCGGGGGAGAGTATCCAGTAGGCGTCGAGGCAGAAGTCGCCGTAGACGGCGATTTTGACGTTTTTGATGCGGTCGAGTATTTCACGAACGCGTTGGGTTTTCATACTGTTTGCGCCAGTCTGTTGAGCCGGTTGATGCATTGTATATGCGCGCGGACGGTGTGGTAGTTTACCTTCCAGGAGGTGCTCATGTGTGTCCAGATGGGTTTTCCTTCACGGGTCATAAGCGGCCACCATTCGCCAACGCCGTGATTGAACATCTTGTCCATGACGAAGCGGTGGACGCATTCGTAGGCGGGCAGATACTTTTCCGGTCCGAAACGGAGTGAGGCCTCGAGCATGCCGATCATGACCTCGGCCTGCTGCCAGAATTCCTTCTCGCGGTCGTAGACGCCGCCGGCGTGGGAGCCCTCGACGTAGACACCGCCGTATTCCCAGTCGATGCCGTCATTGAGGGTGTGCTGGAGGATCTTCTTGAGGACGTCTTCATAGGGTTTGTGGTCCATTTTGAGGACGTCGAGGGCATGGAGGAAGAGCCAGACGAACTCGACGTTGTGGCCGTAGGAGGTGTTGTCTTCGGCGTTGGGTTTTGCGCCGCCGTCGGCGAAGCGGTCCCATCCCCAGATGATGTCGAACTTGATCTGGGGGGCGACTTTCCAGTCGGGCCAGAACTGCGGGATTCCTGTGTGGTATTTGGGGTGGTTTATGCGGTGGAAGAGGATGTCGATGTCTTCGAGGAGTTTGCGTCGGTGGATGGACTTGCCCGAGGCCTCGTAGAGGGTAGTGAAGGCCTCCATGAGGTGCATGTGCACGTCGAGGGTCTTGCGGTCGCCGCCGGCAGCTCCGGGGCCGCAGAGGTCCCAGTTGCGCTCGAACATCTCGAAGTAGCCGCCATACATGGTGTCGGCGGCGTATTTTTGGATCAGGTCGAAGGTTATTTCGGCGTATTCGAGGCCGACAGAGTCGTCGGTTGCCATTGTGTATTCGGAGAGGGCGTACATGACGAAGGACAGGCCGTAAAGGATTTTCTTATCGATGGTTACGTTGCCTTTGCGGTCGGTGGTCCAGTAGAAGCCGCCGTATTCTTTGTCCCACATTTTGTTGAGGAGGAAGTCGACGCCGTGTCTGGCGTATTCGGCGCATCGGCCGCCGCCATAGCCGGCGCGGTGGGCGGAAGACATGGTGTAGACGGTGCGGGTCATGGCGATGAGGGATTTTTCGTCCTGGCCGGAGTCGCGGCCGTCCTTGTCAAAATGGGTAATATAGCCGCCGTTGACATCGTCCTTACAGCGGTCCAGCCAGAAAGGGAGCAGCTCGTTTTCGAGTGTGACCCTAAGTTCTTCTTTCCATGTCAGCAGTTTGTCCCGGTCCATAGCGGCCTCCAAAACAGAGCTTCAATAGTGCTGTCCACGGTAATATAAAGATCGCCGGCGAGAATTGCCAGCGGAATTGCAGTGGGAGCGGGCCAATTATCTGGATTACTTTTGCGTAGGGGCGGACGTTATCGGAACAAAAAATACTTGCAAATTTGCGGGAAACCGCTATGGTGCATGACGTCCACTCCGCAAATTGTGGAGCGGGCACAGAACTGCTTGTGTCACTCCACTTTTCATAGCGTGTTGTGCATGTCTCGCGGGGGGGCGGGTAAGTGGATCGTGCTTTGGCAAGTGGTCAGGGAACGTACAGAGCGAAGGATTGTGCGGCGCGCGGCAAAGGGCCGCAGGAGTTTTTGTCATGGATGAGGGCAAGGAAGTAACGGCGTGTGGACCGACTGCGAGCCGTGACATTGCCGCACACAAAGTCGAGGAAATCGATTTCCTGGGCTATGTACTCGTTGTCTGGCGCTACAAGTATCTGATCGCGGCGGCCAGTATTCTCGTTGCTCTGATTGCGGGGGCGATCGTTTGTGGCATTCCACGCGTCTATTCGGCCACATACGTATACCGAGACTGGAATTTTGCGGAAGGCGAGTATGAGGCTTTCCTGAACCGGTTACATTCGTCCGAAAACCTTGAGCACATTGCCAAAAACCTGTGTGAGAGCACGGGGGGGGTGAGCCTGAGCCTTGCGGCGCGGCTGAAAAACGAGCCGGAGTATGTGCTCAAGCTGGTGGAATTTCGCGTATGGCCCGCATACCCTGACCCGGTGGAGGTGCGGGGAAAAGAGGCGATCGGGCCTTCCGTGAGCGAACTGGTTTTCATGACGGTCAAGGCGCATTCGAGAGCGGATGTTCGGCGGGTTGCGGCGGTTCTGCGGGAAAGTGTCGAGAACCTGGCGCCGCTGCTGAAGGCCGAGCACGAGTCGCGGATACTGGTGAAAAAGTACAACACGCTGGCCTCGGAGATCGAGGCGGGGCGGTATCCTCTGGGCTTGTCGTTAGAGGAGGCGCGGGCGGTACTGGCGCGGCTGCGGAAAATCACGCCTGCGGCCGGGGTTTCGGAAGGGGGCATTGGCTTGCAGTTCGACATCGGCGACAAGAGCGAGTATCTTCCCCTGTCCTACCACATTCGGGCCATGGAGACCCGGGCAGCGGAACTGGAGGAGAAGATGTCCGGCAACGAGAAAAAACATGCCTACTACGTTGATCTGGCGGCCTTTCACCGGGAGTGCATTGGGGAGCTTGCGCACGCCGACGTGGGGGCTTACACGCTGGAGGCGTATTTTGCATTCATTGACGAGCGACAGCGTAATTCGGAGAAGCAGGAAATCCAGGACTACCTGTCCTCCTACAAGAAGACCGTGATGAATAGTACGTTGTCGGGACGGCCTGTATCCGAATCGCCGCGGATCGAGGCGGTCAGCAAGGGGCTTGTGCGAAAGACGGCCGTTGCGTTTGGGATAGCGCTGGTGGCGTCGGTGTTCGCGGCGTTCATGATAGAGGGCGTCCGGCGGCAGCGTTTGGCGGTCTCAGCGGAACATGCGTGAGGGCGGTTGGCGGGGGGGCGAGCATAAGCGCGCGGCCGGTTTGCGCAACCCACGGGGACGGAGTGTGTAAATGGCGTGCGTGCGGCAGTTCTCAACCCATGCTGCGGCCGCTTTTCTGAACGGATATGGTTTAGTGTTTGTGGCCGGCAGATGATTGGCAAAGTAGGCGGACTGGCTCATCATAATAGAACGCTGCTTTCCAATCTGTTCTCGTTGTCGGTATTGCAGGGAGCCAACTATCTGCTGCCGCTGATCACGCTTCCGTACCTGGCGCGGGTGCTGGGGGCGGAGAGGTTCGGTCTGATTGCCTTCGCGCAGGCGTTTATTTTATATTTTATCATCCTCACGGATTACGGCTTTAATCTCTCGGCCACTAAAGAAATTTCTGTTCACAGAGACGATGCACGAAAAATCGCCGAAGTTTTCTGGTCTGTTCTCTTAGTCAAATTCGTGCTGACGCTCTTGAGTTTTGGGGTGCTGCTCGGCATTGTTTTCGGCGTAGCACATTTCAGGAGCGAGTGGGAAGTGTACGTTCTGGCATTCGGCATGGTAATCGGCCGGGTACTGTATCCATTGTGGCTCTTCCAGGGCCTGGAGCGGATGAAGTATATCGTGCTCGTAAATCTGGTTGCCAAGCTGTTTTTTACGGCATTGATTTTTATCGTGGTAAAGCAGGCGTCGGACTATTTGTACGTTCCCCTGATCAATTCCGGCGGATTCATTGTGGCGGCGGTTCTGGGCCTTTATGTGGCGCTACGGCACTGTGGTGTTGCGCTGCACCTGCCGACAGCGAGTTCCGTCTGGTCACATTTGAAAGCAAGTACGCAGTTCTTTCTGGCGCGGCTGTCCGCGTCTCTCTACACGTCGAGCAGCGTCGTTTTTCTGGGATTGTTGGGCGGTGACGCAACAGTGGGATACTACTCGGCCGCCGAGAAGGTGTTTCTGGCCTTCCAGGGCATCTACGAGCCGGTGGTTGTCAGCATCTATCCGTACATGTCCAAGTATCGAAACATGGGTGTGTACCGGGCGGTGTTCAAGGTAAGCGTACTGTTTAATTCGCTTTGCTGTGTTCTGCTGTTTGTTTTCAGCGGCCCCCTGGTGAGCCTGTTGTTCGGCGAGGACTTCCAGACGAGCAGCCTGATCTTAAAGGTCTTTTCGGCGGCGCTTCTTCTTGTGGTGCCTTCCACTCTGCTGGGCTATCCTTTCCTGGCGGCACTGGGTTTTGCCCCTTGTGCCAACAACAGTGTGATCGCAGGTTCGCTGTTTCACCTGATGGCTCTGGTGTCTGTCTGTCTGCTGGTGGGGCTCAATGCGCCGCTGGCGGCGGGACTGTCTGTGGCAACGGAAGCGATCATATTGACGATGCGGGCCTACTGGGTGAGGAAGCACGGGCTCTGGTCAGGTGGTTACGGGCAGGCGCTGGCAGGGAGTACATGCAGCGCCGTGATTACCGAGGGCGGGCGCCAAGCTTGGTGAAATCCATCATGGTTTACTTATGTGGAAAAGGGCCCGATGAGGCTTAGCTGGCGAGCGATTGTCAGTCCGGAGGCTCTGCTTCTTTTAGGGGCGGTTCAGGCGAACCTTCCGTATGTGCTGTGGCGGTACTATCCGGTGTGCGACCGTTATCCGGTGCGTATCTCGTACGAGGTGCTGCCGCTGTGGGGATGGGCGTACGGGGCGTTCGTATTGGGGGCCGTTCACGTTTCCACGTGCATGGTGCGGCGCCGTCGGGAGGATAGAGGTTTGCCGTATAAGGTTGACGGCGGGCGTTTTCGCCTGGCGCTAATTGTGGTGCTGGGGGCCTTTGGCGTTCAATTGTGCATGGCTTGCATTCTGTACGGTGTGATTCCCCTTGTTGCCTATTTTCGGGGGTTTCACGTGGCCACCCTGAACCTGCTCCAGGAGAGATCGGCTTTTGGTCAGCTTGGGCTGCTGATGCTGACGCGTTTCGTACTCAATGCGCTGATTATCGTTGGCTTTGTCGGGCCGCAGGAAAGCGCATCAGGCGGCAGAAAACTTCTTTGGGCGGCGGTCATTCTCAGCGTATTCGGCGGGGTCTTTGCGGGCAAGACGCAGGGACTTTTTTTGTTTGTCTGCGCGGTTTTCACTGGCTGTGCACTGGCGGGGGCCACTCCCGTCGTCGTGTTGGCGCGGGGTCTGGGGTTCGGCAGGCCGTCCAGTGCGATGACGCTTCTGATCATCGTCGTCCTGGCGGCGGGACTGCTGGTCGTGCACGGTTTCACGCGGGCAATGCGCATCGGCCAATTTCGGAACTTCGCACTGGGTTACGCGATGGAGTCGGCTGTGGAGTATTTGTCATGGCCTCTTCTGAACATGGAACACCAGGTTGCGATTATGGCGAGGAACGATGCGGGCGGTGAACCGGCGGGCATTTTGGGTGGGCTTCTGCCCTACAAGATGCAAGAAGCGCTGGGTGTTTCAGAGCGTTCGCGGCTGCCGCGGATTGAGCCGACCTCGCCGTCGGGGCTTTTGTCGGGGCCGTTGTGGCATTTCGGCTGGTGGGGTATGATCCTCTTCATGTTTTGCCTGGGGGTTCTGTGCAGGATACTGTACGTACAGTCGGCACGGTCGCTGTTCTGCCTGCTGGCCTACAGCCAGATTGCATGGACGCTGGTCGCGGCCCATTCCTACAACCATTTCTTCAACCTGCTATACATCCCGGCGCCGATAGCAATCTTCGCAGTTCTGGCGCGATTTATCGCGCGGCGGAGGACTGTGCGCGAAGCGGATTCCAATCTACCGGGCATTCGGCCAGAAGCTGTATTGCGTTGTGCCAGAGGATTGCGGTGATCGAGCCCGGCATGGGAGCTTTCTTGTCCATCCTGAATCCGGCAATATCTGCAATTAAGAGGTGCCCCGCGGCAGCCATAATGATCAGAAGAGTGCGCGACGGCATTATCAGTCGCAGGGCGCCGAAGGCAACATCCATGGGTTTCAAATTTGCCGGTTTGAAGGCCATGCAGAGGGGCGAATTTGAACCGCATGAGACGGCGATTGTCCGCAGGATTCTGCCTGCGGTTGATATATTCATCAATGTCGGCGCCAACACGGGCTATTACTGCTGTTGGGCGTTGAGCAGCGGCAAACACACGGTGGCCTTCGAACCGATTGACACAAATCTGCGTGTCCTTTATCGCAACATTCAAGCCAACAGATTCGAATCACCGTTCGAAGTGTTCCCGGTCGCTTTGAGCGACGCCGCCGGCTTGACGACCATTTACGGAAGCGGCACGGGGGCCTCCCTGATCAGAGGGTGGAGTCATATCGATGAGAAAGATCTTCGGGTGGTTCCAGTCATGAGGCTGGACGATGTGCTGGGCGGCAGGTTCCGTGGGCAGAAGTGTTTCGTACTTGTTGACATCGAGGGGGCTGAGTATCGTATGCTCCTGGGGGGGCGCGAATTCCTCAAGCGGGAACCCAAGCCGATTTGGATGGTCGAGATATGTACACACGAACACCAGCCTCAAGGCATCCAAATGAATCCCTATCTTGTTGCGACCTTCGAGTTGTTCTGGGAGAACGGATATGTGGCACTGACTGCCGATGGGCATACCCGGCTTGTCGATCGCGCGGAAATACGAGAGATTGCGGCCACGGGAAATTGTACGCTGGGGACGCACAACCTTTTATTCATGAGCCCTGAAGACGAAGATCGCGTATTTCACAGCAGGCCCTCTGATGGTTCGTTAGCGACAGTGGCCGGCTTGGCGCCATCCTGAGTTTCAAATCGCATGTCCTGGGTTACAGGTTTATTGACTTTCGTTCTTGATGGTGCTTACAATCCGGCTATGCGCGGCAGCCTGGCGCATGGCGGCCCGGACGGTGCTGGTAATCATGTCAACGCTGTGCGAGGGGGCGCGGCAGGATGCTTTTCAACTTTTCAAAGGTGGCGACTTGATCAGGAACGCTTTCGTTGATAAGGTGCTGCGAGCCAATCTGGCGAATCGGGGCCGCTGGGTGAGGTGCCAGTTGGCGGCAGTCGCCCCCGGCCTGAGCATTCTGACGGCACTGTTGACCGTTCTGGCTCCGGTGATCTGCTATCTGCTGGACAGGGTATTCAAAACCACCGAATGCACCGTGGGCTATCACGTGACGGCCCGTAAAAAATAATATGAGGCGGCTGATCAACGGATTGCGCAACCGTCTGGGCGGCGTTTTGAACATGATAAATCCGCCCGGGCCAGAGGTTTTCGATGGGGTGGGCGATTATATGCGCGTAATCCTGGTCGGCCTGCGGTGGGGCTACGGCAGCCGCCTCAATCGCGACGGGTTCGAATACCGGCGGTTTGTGCCGGCTCTGGCACGGCTTTGCCGGCGTGTCGACTTCGTTCCATGTGAGGGCGGCAGGCGGATTGTATCTGCAATCCGCGACCTGTGTGCCGACACGGGGCCGGCGGTTGTGCTGAGCATATTTCAGTCGAGGCGGCAGATTCCGGACGATTACTTCAGCCTGTCCGGCGCCGGTTGCCATTTGGTGAACTGGTACACCGACGATGACATGTTCTTCGAGAGTTTCTCTCGGCACGTGGCGCAGCATTTCGATCTGAACGTCACAACATACGAGCCGCTCGTAGAGCGTTATCAAAGCCTCGGAGCTGCAGCTGTGGCTTCGCAGTGGGCAGGTCTGCCCGGGCTGGGTTTTCGCGACCGCCGGCGTTACGGCGCCTGCTTTGTCGGCAGGATGTACGGCTGCCGCAGGGACCTGATGAAGGCGCTTCAAAGGCGGTTCGGCTCGCGCGTGTTTCTTCATGACACGCGGCTTTCGGTAATGGACGAACAGGCCATGATCGATGTATATCAGGATTCGTGGCTGGCGATTGATGAGCCCTTGTCGTACGATGGCAGAACCCTGCAGATTAAAGCACGGCTGTTCGAGAACGCCGCGATGGGCGGCCTTGTGGTTACGCGCCCCAATCCCCGCATCGAGCGGTATTATGAACCTGGCAAGGAAATCTTGTACTGGAACGACGTTTCGGACTTGATAGAGATCATCGATGATTGTCTGCGGTCACCCGAAAAATACCGACACATTGCCCGCAATGCCTATGAGCGGACGTTGCGAGAGCATTTGTATGAACACCGTTTTAGGGATATCCTGCGTCATTGCGCGGCGGGGAGCAGGACGGCATGAATCCCAAAGTAAGCGTTCTCATGTGCGTCCACAATGGCGAAGACTTCGTCAGGGAAGCAATCGACAGCATCCTTTCGCAGACGCTGTCCGATTTTGAGTTCATTATTGTAGAGAATGCCTCGACGGATGCAACGTGGGACATTGTTTGCTCTTATGACGATCCCCGGATAAGGCCTCTGCGGACCTCGATACGTCAGTTGACCTTCAATCTTAACTATGGGCTCATGCATGCCCGGGCCCCTTATGTGGCGCGGATGGATGCGGACGATGTCGCTCTTCCGGAGCGTCTCGCCCGGCAGGCAGCCTATCTGGATGCGCACCCCGAGGTGGCGGTGGTGGGCAGCGCCTATGCGGTGTTCGGTGAAGGGGTAGTCGAGCGGGTGATTCATCTTCCGGAAACTGATGCGGCGATTCGCAGGCGCATGCCTTATCGTCATTGCTTGTGCCACCCGGCGACCGTGTTCCGGCGCGAGACCGTCCTGGCGTGCGGCGGGTACCACGGGGATCAATTCTGCCAGGATATCGAACTGTGGCTGCGTCTGTCGCGCGATCCTGCGGTACAGTTTGCTAATCTTGCTGAGCCCCTCCTGCGGTACCGCATTCACGCGGATCAGAGCAAAGGACAGCGTGAAGCATTTGTGTTGAGCGCGACACTGCTGCTGCGAGAAGCGCTTCTTCGCAAATCGCCGCGTTTTTTTACGGGTTTTCTCTTGGCCCTCTTGAAGATTGGCCGCGCATCGAAATAGCAGGCCGCCGTGGTTATCCATTTTATACATCATGCCATTAGCGCCAAACGGTTTGTGGAACCGATCGTCGAAGTGCTCAACACCAACGATATAGAGGCGGAATTGTGGATCGAGCCGAACCGGTCGCTGCGTGACTTCCAGGCCGGGCTGGAGGCGCCCGTGCGCTACTGTTATTTCGACATGTGTTTGAATCCGGCAAGAATGATCCATCGGTTGTATATGTGTTGTCGGCGCATCAGACAGGCCAATCCACAGGCCGTGCATGCCCATCAGACGCGTGCGGCACTCGTTCCACTGCTGGCCGCCTGTCTGGTGGGGGTCGGCATCCGGATTTATCATAATCACGGCACACCGTATCTCGGATATCGGGGCATCATGCGCGCCGTACTTTGGCTTATCGAAAAGATAAACTGTGCTCTTGCAACGCACGTGTTGACCGTGTCGCCGTCAATTCGACGGCATATGATAAATGATCGTTTGACGTCCGCGGAAAAATGCCAGGTCCTGGGGCACGGATCGGCCTTTGGGATTAATCTGATGCACTTTGCCGAGCCGGAGGCAGCGGAGGCGGCCGCATGCAGAGATCGGCTCGGGATTCCGCGGGATGCGTTCGTAGTGCTATTCGTCGGAAGGCCTTTCCGGCGCAAAGGCTTTCATGTGCTGCTGGAGAGCTGGCGTCAGGTGGGGACGCGGGACAATGACCTGCTGCTGTTGGCGGGCTGCTCGCAGGAGGATGTCGTGGCGGCGATGGGTTGCATGCCGCCGCGTGTGCGGGCGCTGGGCCGCGTGCTTGATCCCTACCCGTGTTACGCCGCCTGCGACGTTGTGGTGCTGCCGAGTTTTCACGAAGGGCTCAGTTACTGTTTGCTGGAGGGTGCGGCCGCGGCTAAGCCGCTTATCTGCAGCGAGATACCGGGACCGGATGCACTGGTCAGGGATGGTTACAATGGTCTGCTCATTGGCCCAGGCGATACATGCGCGCTTGGCGAAGCGATCTGCAGGCTCCGCGACAATGCGGATCTGCGCCGGCAACTCGGTGCAAACGCCAGGCGGACCGCCGAAGAGAAATTCGACAGGGCATTGTGTCGCCGGGCATTGCTCACATATTATGAAACGTTTTTTCCTGCGGCCGCTGGTTGCGGCGCAGTTCTTGCAGGACAGGAGGTCCACACATGATGTTGCAGTTGCTAATACTGTTCGTAGACGCGTTTCTTGTCAATGTGGCGTTTTTAGCGGCGTTTGCCATGCGCTACGGGTTGCCGCTGCCGCAATACAATTTCGCACCTTACCAGGATAACTACATTTTTCTGACACTGATCTACCTGCTTGTGCTGGGGTTCAACGGCGTCTTCAAAAAGCGGTTCGCCTCGTTCTGGGACGTGTTGCGACGGGTCACGGCGGGGCTGTTCTGCAGCATGTTCCTGGCTCTTTCGCTGCTGTATGTGTTTCGGGTGAGGTGGCTGACATTTCCATCGAGCATTATACTCATCCAGTTTCCGGTGGCCGTACTGCTTCTCTTTTCGGTCAACAGTATGATCCTGGATGCGTTCGGGCGCATCCGAAGAATCGTGGCGATTCTGGGCGCTGGTGGGGAGCAGGCCGTGCATCTGTTCAATCGTCCCCGTACCAAGGTCGTTTGCCTCGAGCATGCCGAGCAACTGCTGCGCTGCGAGGACATCCATGAGTTGGTTGTCTCTCGGTCGTTCCGCGACGCACAGCAATTGAACCTGCTCATTTATCTTCTGCTTCGGTTGAGAGTGGCGGTACTGTTCGATCCGGGGACGTACGGCCGTTTTCTTTCGGCCAGCGGCATGGATTCCGGCCGCTTAAGTTCGTTAGGGATCACGTTGGGGCGCAAGCCGGAATGGGAGGAGTTTCTCATGCGGCTGCTCGACGTGCTCGGGAGTATTGCGCTATTGGTGGTTTTAAGTCCCGTGCTGGCGACCATCGCACTGCTGGTCAAGATGTCATCGCCCGGCCCGGTGTTCTATCGGCAGACGCGTGTGGGCAAGGGCGGCAAGCATTTCACGCTGTACAAGTTCAGGACGATGTTCCACCAGGCGGAGCAGGATACCGGACCAGTGTTGGCAGCGCCGGACGATCACAGAGTGACGCGCGTCGGCCGCTGGCTCAGGAAATGCCGCCTGGACGAATTACCACAACTTGTTAACGTGATCAGAGGGGATATGAGCCTGGTTGGTCCTCGTCCTGAACGGCCTTACTTCGTGGAGCGTCACAAGGTTCTGCAGGACATCAGGCTGGCGGTGAAACCCGGCCTGACGGGACTGGCTCAGATCCGAAACGGCTACGATCTGCACCCGCGGCATAAGATAAAATACGATTACCTGTATATACAGAAGCGATCTGCATTGTTGAACCTGTATATACTGGTCAACACTATCCCGACTGTCCTGCGCCAGACTGGGCGCTAAGGACGGTTTCGGGCTGCGGGAGGACTCTGTAAATTGCCAGTACCGCCCGGCCCGAACTCCAGCGGCGCTGGAGCGCCAAATGCTGCCGCGGCTCGTCGGCAGGGTCAGGCACGTCACCGTCCCGCCAAAACTTCACCATGTAGGTATTCCCGGGGGCTATCCGATCGCCGCGATGCATGACCGCCCGGCGATCGGCATAGAAGGTGATCCGTACGTCGGGCACCGCAATCACGTCTTCTGCATGCGTATGACTGCTCAGCCATGTCGCCGCCTGACGATAGAGTCGGTCCCGGCTTTCGCTCGGACGTGCAAGTCGCACCCCACAGATGACCACTCCCAATGTCAGCAGGACGAAGAATCCCTGTTGTGGGGAAGATGGAATCGGCCCACGAGGGCGTCGGCCGGGCGGCAGCCACCGATCGAACCAACGGCCTGCTTTTTCCATGCCTATAGGTATGTAGAAAGCGCATGCTGCCAGCAGCGGCAGGCAGTGCCTTCGGCTCACGTAGCCGAAACCACAGTACAGGGCCGTCAGCACGATGATATTGAAGATCATCAGCGCGTGGAGAAAGAAGCGTGCGGCGGGTACTTGCTGGCTTTGGCGGCCAACGCCGGCAAAGAACCCGATCAGAAGCAGAGGCGTGAAGAAGTACCGCAGGTGTTCGTTCATCCGCTGGCCGATGACCATGACAGCCTCGGCAAGGTCCCCTGGCGCCAGTCCGGCACAGTGGGGCCGCGGTTCGTGGTGGCTGTAAGCAGCGGGGATAGCGCCGGAGACGGGCACTTCAGGGCGGTATAGCTGTCGGATCTTGAAAGGGATCGGCGTGCCGCGGACCAGCATCAGGGGAAGACTGAACACGAGAAATGCCGAAACCAGTCCAACCATCGGCGCCACAACCTGGCATTTCGCACGGGGTTGTAGCCGCAGGGCATAAACCGTTAGCCAGATGAGTCCATAGAGGACGAGTTGAGCGCACTCTGTGCGAATCAGATATCCAAGCCCGGCCACAGCGCCTGCCGCTGCCCACAGCCACACCTTTCGACGCTCGGCGGCAAGCAGAAGAAGCCAAAGGCCCAGAGCCAGGCAAAACATGTGCGGCCAGTCCCGCAGCACGTTACTGCCTGACATCGCCGAGTTGGGCAGTACGGTCAGGATGAAGACCCCCCAAAAGCTCCGTTCGCGTCCGACCACTCCTTTGCCGACAAAATAGAAGAAGATCAGGGCTGCGATCCGGCAGACCAGCGAAACGCCCTGTGCGCAGAGAATCCACAAGGCAGTAGAATCCCTGCTGGTAAACAGGCTAACGACATAGTGAGTCAAAAGGATCAGCAGGGGATACCCCGGGTCATGCTGCCTGGCGATGCCGAGTGGATCTGCGGCCAAACGCCTTGCCTGGTCGATGTACAGGGTTCCATCCGCGGCGATCAGGACGGTTGTGAATATGAGATAGATGCCAATGACGGACGCAACGGCAATCAATATGACCGCGTTGCGAATATCGGCGCCATCGATTGTCAGTGCATACCTGTCGTCGTCCATCAGCCTGTGTCTGCAGTGAAGTCGCAGCGCCTCCCGTCCTTCTTCACAGGAAGATTAGGACCGGCCGCGAGTCGACGGTGTATCCGACGGCTCGCGGCGTCCGCGATGTTTACAGAGTGCTGCCTTTTTCAGACACAATAGCGTCAGGGCGTCCGGGTGTCAACGGCGTACGCGTCGTACAGTTGCAGCACGTCAGCCGCCGACAAAGCTACCTTGCAGATGATGAGGTCATCGATGGCCCCTTTGAAGTGCTGGACACCAAGAGGCAGTCTGCCGATTTCCTTGTTGTTGGCGGCATCCGACAGATAGGCGCCGATACCGGCCTGCCGCCAACCGTAGAGAACCTCGTACCCGTCAATGTAGAGTTCGGCCGTCCTTGTCTCGGCATACCATACCGCGACGACATGGTGCCACGTGTTGGGCTTGATCGAACCGTTGACGGAACGGAAATCAGCACCAATGCCAGTGTGGGGGGCGTCAAAAATCAGGCATCGTTTGCCCGCCTCGCCGAAGGTCCTCAAGGAGAAACCGCGGCCGCCTATATAGCTGCTGAAGATGGTGCCCTGGTTGAGAAGCGTCTGCATGTCATATATCCATGCCGCGATGGTAAAGTCGCCGGCAGGCAGGTCGTCCAGAACCGTGGGCGAATTCAATTCGATGTAATCAGTGTTGCCGTCGAAGAGCATTGATCGATTCGATACACCGGTGGCCGTCATGTGGGCGACGTCACGGTGCGATCTGCCCGCGGAGGCATATACTGCTGTGTCTCCGACTGTAAGGCCGGCAGTCTCGTCCAGGGACCAGTGGCCGATCAGACCGTTTGAGTCGAAGGGCTCGAAGTACATTGCCGCGATCTCTTCCGGGGAGAGGGCCACGTTGTAGATACGGACATCGTCGATGGCCCCTTTGAAATGCTGGACACCGAGGGGCAGTCTTCCTATCTCCTTATTGTTGGCGGCATCGGAGCGGTATATGCCATTGCCGGCTCGTGCGATACTGTAGAGGGCTTTGGAACCGTCAATATACAAGGTGGCAGTCTTCGTGTCGGCGTGCCAGACGGCGGCCACATGATGCCAGGTGTTGAGCTGTATCGAATTTAGAGCTGAGTGGAAATCGGCGTTGACCAGTGTGCAGGGCACATCAAAGACAAGGCGTCTTGTACCTTCAGCGCCGAAGGTTCGTAAAGAGAACCCGCAGCCGTTGTTATAGGCGCTGAAGATGGTGCCCTGGTTGATGAGGGTTTGCGTGTCGTAAATCCATGCGGTGACAGTGAAGTCCTTTGCAGGAAGATCATCCAGCGCGGCAGGCGAATTCAGCTGGATGTGATCGCTCGTGCCGTTCATGAGCAGAGCCTGGCCGATTCGACCTGTGGTAGTCATGGTCGCCGTATTGCGTTGTGACGTACCCACCAAATCAAAGGTGGCTGCGTCACTGATGACAAAGCCCTTGGTTTCATCCAGGGACCAGTGAGCGATCAGTTCGCTTGAGTCGAAAGGCTCGAAGTACATTGCCGCGATCTCTTCCGGGGAGAGGGCCACGTTGTAGATACGGACATCGTCGATGGCCCCTTTGAAATGCTGGACACCGAGGGGCAGTCTTCCTATCTCCTTATTGTTGGCGGCATCGGAGCGGTATATGCCATTGCCGGCTCGTGCGATACTGTAGAGGGCTTTGGAACCGTCAATATACAAGGTGGCAGTCTTCGTGTCGGCGTGCCAGACGGCGGCCACATGATGCCAGGTGTTGAGCTGTATCGAATTTAGAGCTGAGTGGAAATCGGCGTTGACCAGTGTGCAGGGCACATCAAAGACAAGGCGTCTTGTACCTTCAGCGCCGAAGGTTCGTAAAGAGAACCCGCAGCCGTTGTTATAGGCGCTGAAGATGGTGCCCTGGTTGATGAGGGTTTGCGTGTCGTAAATCCATGCGGTGACAGTGAAGTCCTTTGCAGGAAGACCATCCAGCGCGGCAGGCGAATTCAACTCGATGTAATCGTTTGCACCGTCAAATGCCAGCGCAGCATCGACCTTTCCTTCAAGTGACAGGAGGTTTGTGTTGCGGCGGGCACGGCCTTCAAGGCCGGCCCCGCCGGCATCTGCTACCACCGCAGTGCCGGCGTTATCGTCCATTGTCCACCATGCAAGCAGATCAGTTTCGCCCGAAGTTGAAAAGACAAATTCCTGTGAGCTTGGCTGGCCCTCGAAACTTTCAACCGTGATAGTCAGAGTGATTTGGTCAAAACCGTACGTCTTACCTTCGCCGTCGAAGCCGATGCCAAAGGGTGTGCCGTTGCCGGCGTAATCGATCAGTTCCAGAAGTGCCGACGTGTATGAAACCGTCCCGCCGCCGGCAAGCTGGAAATCGAACGGCCAGTCGTATATCTGTCGCACCCACGAATTCTCATCATCTGCCTGGCTGAAGGTGATGATCAGATCATTGTTGACCATTTGAATGGCGCCAGTGAGCAGCCCGCCGAAATCCTGGAAGAAGTCGCCGTCGCCATGGTCGGTGTTGGCAACAAAGCCGACGGGCGGATTGTCCACGAGGTGAATAGAAAGTTGGTTGTCCCAGTTGGTGATGTTCTTGATTTTGAGGACGGCTTCGGTAATGATGCTCCCTTCCGGGATTTCCAAAGCCGCACCATCGATGCCCCACGTGTAGTACCGATCGGTGCTCAGCACGCCGGCAGATGCGCCCGCCGCCAGGCACAACGGCCCGGCCGCAATCAGAATTGCCGCAAACATGTAGTTACGATACTTAGCCATTGTATCATCCGCCTGATTTGCGTTGACGATAAAACTCGCGGTCACTTCCGGTAGAACACCCCCAGTTGGTGATCACAATAAAATATAGGAAAGGTTTTCGGGGCGTCAAAGTACCGGACGTACCGTGCACGGGCCCGTCCCATAGTAAGCAGCCGCACGGGCCATTCCGCAACGTCGGCTGTCTTCGCGCTGAGATATCCACTTGACACCGTCCGATAACAATGTTCGCCTTAGCGTGTGCGGGTCACCTGAAGCCACCTGTCGTACCATCGCGTCACACCGACGTCCTGTACATTGATGGTGACAACCAACGTATCCTGTGCCCGGCCGTCGGTGGCGGTGAAGATCACCTTATAAACGCCGCTTTGGTCGTACCACGGCCGGAACGTGAATACACCGTTTTTGAACGTGGCCCCGGCCGGGAGGTTGGCGGCCGAGACGACCACAGCGTCGCCGTCGATGTCCTCGGCCTTGACCTCAAACGTCACTTTCTGATTTTCTTTAACCGTTTGGTCGGCCACCGGGGAAATTACAGGCGCCGTGTTGGCTTGCGCCTGAACCGTAACAGTTACCGTATCTTCGCTGACGGCTCCGGCGTCATCGATCACCCTGAGCATAATCGTAAACGTGCCGACGGGCAGGGTGATGTGCGCCGTCGCCCCCGTCGCGATGACCGCCTGCTGAAGCAGCCATTGCCGGGTGACGATCGTTCCGTCCGGATCTGTTGAAGCCGAGCCGTCGAGAGTTACTGTCTCCACGCCATTGCCGTCGGTATCGATCAGCGTCTGATCCTCGCCGGCCCATGCTATCGGCGGCTGATTGATGCGCCGCACTTCGATGGTGACGGTGTCGGCATGGCTGCTTCCGTGAGCATCCGTCACCGTCAGTGTCACGACGTGAACGCCCACGGGGAAGGAAACTGCCGGCGCCGCCGTCGTGGCCAACACGCTGCCGGCCGCGTTTGTCCAGCGATAGGTCAGCGTATCGCCGTCGGCATCCTGTGAAGCATGACCATTGAGGACTACCGTCTCGACACCGTCCCTGTCGAGATCGCTGACGACCTGATCGGCCCCGGCGTCGGCGACAGGTGCACGATTCACATTGTTTACGGTGACATTTACCGTTGCGGCAGCCTCGCCGTCGGCGTGACCATCGCTGGCCGTGAAGCGAATTGCATACTCGCCTGCCTGACTGTAGGTCGGCGTCCACGAAAGAAGCCCATGGGCGAAGGTCGCACCCACCGGCAGGCTGGCCGCGCTGATCACGAGCATATCGCCGTCAGGGTCCGTTGCGCTGATCAGAACGCTGAGTGGTTGATTCTCATCGATCGCAATGTCGCCCGGCAGATTGATTTCCGGCCGCCGATTCATATTCGTCACTGTGATCGCAACGCTTGTCCAGTCCGAGGCCGTGCCATCAGTCACGTAAAAGACCACCGTGTATTCGTATCCTCTCGCCTGGTCGTAGTCGGGCGTCCATGTGAAAATCCCGTCAGTGAACGTTGCGCCGCGCGGCAGCTCAGCGGCAAAGTAGCTTAGTTCATCCCCGTCAGGGTCGAACGCCTCAAGAGCGAAAGTGAGCGTCTGTCCCTCGGCGACCGTCTTGGGCGCGATGTCCGTAAGCACCGGCGGGTCGTTTTCGCCTGATGTGTCCTCGACCACTAACGTCAGGCGGGGTGTGAGATTGTTGTACTCGTTGCTTTCACGAATGTGGTCTGCGATGTCAACGCGGGCCTGCAGATAGTACGTGCCGCGCTTGGCGGGCGCGGGGAATGTTACGACGCCGCTCTGCACTTCGTGCGGCTCCAACATGCCGGTCCACAGCAGCCCCACGCTGTTGGCATCGCCGATAGCGCCCGTCTCGCTGAAGAGATACAGCAGCGTCTCGAAGTACGCCGCGGGCGAGGGATTGGCCGGGCCCGATCCCGAGTTGGCGATGTGTACCGTTACGTCCACGTTCTCGAGAGGCCGGCGCGTAATATCGTTGGCGTCCGCAAAGGAAGCCACGATGTCCGGCCGGCTCTCGACCGCAACGATCAAAGGAACGATCGGTCCCCAGTTGTTATCTTCGTTTAGCTCTTCGACTGCGTTGGCCGTATCGATCCTTGCTCGCAGGCAATAGGCCCCTGTCTCCGGCGGCGCAGTGAAGTCGAACATCAGCAAGCCGACCGCTCCCGCGGCCAGGTTCGAAAGATCGGCTGTGGCTACGCGGTTTCGATTCGGCAGCGTACTCCAGTTGACGCCGGCGTAGTTGGCCAGATACAGCGCCGCGGCAATCGGCGCGTTGCCGGCGCCTACTGCATTTGCATCGCCGATGTTGTGTACGTTCACCATCAGGCTGACGGCCTGCCCCGGCTCGCCATTGACCGCCATGCCGTTTTCACCCACGATCGTCAAATCCGGCAGAGCAGGTTCCTCCAACACGTTCAGCGTGACGACGTCGCCCCAGTTGTTATCCTCGTTCTCTTCGGCGACGGCATCGGCTTCATCAACTCGGGCCCGCAGGTAGTAAGTGCCTTCGTTCATGTCGGCCGTAAAGATGATCTCCGTCGCATAGGACGCCCCCACTGCAAGCGCGGCCCGTTCAATTGCCTCTTCTTCACTCGACAGGCTGTTCCAGTCGACATTCGGATCGTTCGCCACATACAGCCGCGTGATAAAATACTGTGCCTCCGAGGCCACGGCGTCGGATTGGCCTGCATTCTTTATTTGCACGTCAATTGTCGTTGAGCGGCCGCGGATCACCGAAATCTCTTGTTGTGCGGGCTTGACCACAATCAGGTCCGGCCGACCGACCGGTTTGATGACCGTCAGCGTGATGATCTGTCCCCAGTTGTTATACTCCCGTTCTTCTGGTACGCTGTCGTAATCGTCCGTTCGCACCCGCAGAAAATAAGTTCCGGGCGCCTGCGGCACGTCGAATTGCAGAATGCCCTCGTGCACGGCGGCCGCCGCAAGGCCGGTCAGGTTGAACGACGATATGGCGTTCTGTGAATCGAGGTTGTCCCAGTCTGCATCGACTGTATTCGCCAGATACAGCGTGGTGCGAAAATAACCGGGCCCATACGCCACGGCGTCGACGACGCCCGTGTTTTCCACCTGCACCGGCACGCTCGCCCGTTCGCCCGCCACGCCGCTGATTTCCGTCAGAGCGTGCGTGACCACCAGGTCCGGCGCCGTGCCGCTGACGCCTGGCCACTTGACGACAAAACCGTCGCGGCTGCCGCCGTTGTAATCCTTGGCGCCGATGAAGTTGGTCGATCCGGATGAGCCGGCCGCAAGGATTTGATTAACCCCGTCCACGGCGATGCCGAAGGCGCAGTCGTCGCCGCCCCCGCCCAAGTAACTGGAAAAAAGAAGTGTTCCCTCCGCAGTAAACGCCGCCAGAAACCCCTCCTGGCCGCCACCGTACGTGTTGTTGCTGCTGGCCAGTGCCGGCGAGTACGTGCTGCCGGCAAGCAGGATGTTGCCTGATGCGTCCTCGGCAATAGCCCAGGCGTTGTCGATGTCATTGCCGCCGAAGTACGTCGTCCTGACCGGGCCATCTAAACTGTCAAGAATACTGATGAAGGCGTCCTTGCGGCCGTGGCTGGTGTTTCTTGCCCCGACGATATCGGTGGACTCGGTATCGCCGGCCACCAGAATCTGTCCCAAGCGGCTCACGATGATATCGCAGCCGCGGTCGGCCCGTGTGCCGCCCAGAAAACGCGACTGCTGTACCACCCCGTCAGGTGCAAAGATCGCGACGAATGCGTCGTCGGCGCCGATGCGTCCATTGATCGCCTGCGGCAGCGTCGCCGAGGAACTGGTGCCCACGGCCAGGCAGTTTCCAGCCGCGTACAGTGTGACGGCCGAACAGAAGTCCGACCCGAGCCAGCCAAAGTAAGCCACCCATTGCACGCCGCCGTCTACATCGAGCAGGGCCACGAAGCCGTCGAACGATCCTCCGAAGTAGCTGTTGCGGCGGTGCTCGAAGTCCTTCGACTCGGTATACCCGGCGATGACCGCCCGGCCAGTGCCGTCGACGGCGATCCCGAAGCCCTGATCGGTATCGTTGCCGCCGAGATAGGTTGTCCACAACAGATTGCCGTCCGGGTCAAGCCGGGCCGCAAAGGCATCCGTTTCGCCGTGGTATGCGTTTGTCCGCATCGGCATGTCGTCAGAGGCCGTTAATCCGGTCACCACGATGTGATCGGCCGCGTCCACGGCAAGGTTCAATGCCGAATCACCCCCGCGTCCCCCGATGCATGTCGCCCATATCAGGTGGCCGTCGGCATCAAACGCCGCGACGAACGCGTCCGCCCCGGCCGGCGTGTCGACGCCGCAGAAGACGTTCGACCGCGTGTCGCCCGCGACGATGGTGTTGCCCCGGCTGTCTACGGCAATGCCCATCACGTAGTCATAGTCGGTGCCTCCGATGAAACGGGACCAGATCGGTTCCGCCGCCGGTGACTGCGGACCCTGGGCATATACCCTGCTCCAACCGGTCAAAAGGAGAACTGTGAGTGGAAGTAAGGTCCGGCAATACGGTGCGTCCCCAAACCCGCCAAGGCGCACCCTCATCCCTTGTTCGTGCCTTTGCATGCGATGGCTCCCTCATTGCATAATAATCCGCCGATGGATTATGCAAGGGCCGTGCCAGGATCACACTCAGCGGCCAATGCCGCAAAAAGGGTGCACTTGGACGTCTGCGGCCGCTGTCTGACCCGCAAATAGTGCGGGGCCGCAAAAGAGAAGTGTGTTTTTTGGGCGCGGCGGCAAACAGGTGCCCAGCCTCAACCCTTGTGCGGCTTATAAATCAGCCGCGCACATAACCGAACAGGATACCCGACAGCGTCGCCATCAGGATCACAAGGGCAACGAACACAAGCGTCTTCTTCGTACCGATCACGCTGCGGATGACGAGTATGCTCGGCAGGCTCAAGGCCGGCCCCGCAAGCAGCAGCGCAAGCGCCGGGCCCTTGCCCATGCCGGCGCCCATGAGCCCCTGCAGGATCGGCACCTCGGTCAGCGTTGCGAAATACATGAACGCCCCCACCACGGCGGCCAGCAGGTTTGCTCGAATTGAGTTGCCGCCGAGCGCGGCATTGACCCATTCGACGGGGATAAGCCCCTCCTGGCCCGGTCTACCAAACAGAAAGCCCGCCAACAGTATCCCGGCCAACAGCAGCGGCAGGATTTGCCACGCAAACCCCCACGACGCCTCCACCCACTCAGTAAGTTCCCCACGACTGAACCACGCCCGCAGCATCAGTCCGAACCCGATCAGAAGCAGCGCGACAATCACCCACCGAAAGCGATAAATCGCTTCATAGACAGGGTTCTTTTCCACCTCACCCATGCTTGTGATCAGGTCGGCTGCGATCTCGTGCACCTGTCCAGAGCCGTCGCGTATCCTGACGATCTCGGCACTCTGTTCAACTATCGTGCCTTCGACCTTGTACGTTGACAAGCCGCCCGGGCAGCACAAAAACACCGCCCGGATGTCGCCGCTGCGCGCCCAGTTGGCGAATACAAGAATGCCGACCATCGCCGCGAAATAAAGCACCTCCTGCCGCAGGGACCGCTTTGGTTCTTCCTCCGGTATCGCTGCCGCGGCGGCCTTGGCTCCCTCTTCGCCCCGGAATATCAAATGCATAGAGAGCCCCACCAGGATGCTGAAAGCGATGGCGGCCACGGCACGGGCGATCCCTATCTCCAGGCCGAGGATTCGTGCCGTAAGAATGATAGCCAGCACATTGATCGCCGGCCCGCTGTACAGGAATGCCACAGCCGGACCCAAACCCGCGCCCATGCGGTAGATTCCTGCGAAAAGCGGCAGAACCGTACACGAACACACCGCCAAGACTGTCCCCGATATGCTCGCCACACCATAGGCCAAAAACTTGTTCGCTCCAGCCCCAAGGTATTTCATTACTGACGCCCGCCTCACGAAAACGCTGATCGCCCCGGCGATGAAGAAGGCAGGCGCCAGGCATAAGAGGACGTGTTGCCGCGCGTACCAGCGAACGAGGGCAAGCGCCTCGACGACGGCCGCGGCAAAGCGGGCTTTTTCGACCGGCAGAAACCAGCAGGCGGCGAAAACAGCGGTGACCAGAAAGAACCTTTTCCATATTGGTTTACGCGCCATTCGGCTTTATTCCTGTCACATAATTCCCGCGGACCCTTGTTCGCGGCAGACGCACTAACACATACTGTCAAGGCTGTCAACGGGGTTCGTAGGCCGTCCTCAGAAAACGCGTTTATCGCAGGTGTTCCTGGCACCAGATAGCCAGTGCGCCGCCGGCCAGCAGCACCACCCCAAAGCCAAACTGTACGCGGCTCAGCGATTCGCTGAACACCACGTGCGAAATTGCTAAAACCGTAAAAGGCGTGACCAGCAGCAGAAGCGACGGAATGGTCGCGCCGATCCGCCGCATCGCGGCATAATACAGGACATGGCTCAAGGCTATGCCCGTAACGCCGGAAATAACCACGCACGCCCATGGCCATGAGGGCATTACCGCCGCCTCACCCACTCGGCCAAACACGGCTGCCAGTACGGCCAGACCCGCCACCGTGTAGATGCTGATCGCGCCGAAGCCGATCCTGCTGTCGATGGTGCGAAACGCCATCCGCACAAACACCGTATAAAGCCCCCAGAAGAACGCCGCCGCCAGTGCCAGAATCATGCCCATGGTGCTCCGCTGACTGGCGAAATCCTCTCGCCCCATCAGAACGCCCCCCACCCCCACCATCGACAATACCATTGCCGCACAGAACCGCTTGCTGCGCACGAGTCCGCGCTCCTCGACAAAGAACACGATTGAAAAACCGGCGACCCAGATCACGGACGACGTGACGATCAGATTCATCAAGGCCGGGTCGATGTAATAGAACGCCGCCGCCCAGAAAGTCTGCAAGACGATATTGCTTGCCGCAGGCACAATCGCGCGCTTCCACACGCTATGGTCCAGACGGCCAGTTCGCAGCGACCACAGCAGAAACGGCATCCAGAACAGGCAGGCTGCAAGGTACCGCAGTACGTTCTGCGTCCAAAGGTCGACGTAGCCGGTCAGATACTTGATAAAAATCGGAGCAACCGACCAGCAGGCCAGCGCACCCAGGCACGCCGCCGTAGCCCCCGGGTCGGGTTTGCGCAGGGGCGAGCTACTCATGTGGGGCTTCACTCGACAGGATGGGTGAAAGCACAAGGCTCTTCCGGAAGTGTTTGGCACTGTCGAACCGGTAGTCGCGGTCGGCCTTCAGAACCACGTCGTGCATGTCGATCTCCAGTTCCATGGGCAAATCCGGCATACGACTGCGAAGAACATTCGCCAGGTAAAACGCCTTCTCGACGCCGTCGCCGGTGTTGAAGTTGGCCACTTCGTCGGGCTGGGCCAGCCGGTTGCCGTCGTAGATCGATTCACCGTCCATGCGGCGCAGGCCTTCGTAGACCTCCTCGATCGTCTGGCCCTTTGCCGCCTCGATGGACACGGGGCTTCGCTCCAGCGCCGCAATTATGAACGGCTGCCAGTCGCACGTGTCCATATCGCGAAACGCATAGAACGCCAGGTCCGCCACCGGGTTGACGTTGCGCACGCTCTGCAGCGTATCGATGATTTCATGCCGGCTTTGCCCCACCGACAGCTCTATCGCGGGCGCCTCGACAAAGCGTTTCTCACCGCCCGGCAGCCGCGGCTCCAGGTGATGAAAGCTGTAAAGGTCCTCGACGAATGCCTCGGCATCCGGCATGAACGGCTTGATGTAGTTGGCAATGCGAAGGCGATCGTCGGACTTCATCAGGTCCAGGTTCTCGTATTTGATAAAGGCCATCAGCTCCTCACAGCACAGCCGGTTAGGCGCCTTGTGCAGCGAATAATCCTCGCTGAGCACTTCGTCCAGAAGCTTGTCGAACGTGTGATCGCCGATGCGGTAATTGCTGCCGTGTTCGTAATGAAACAGCACCTCCGCCCAGATGAACATGTTCTCGCCTCGCCGCTGCTGACAGAACTGGAAATAGCGCTGGTAGCGCGGATTGGCCCGCAGAAAATTCGCCAGGGTCAGCGAGGTCAGCTCCGCCGTGAGGTAGCGGTTCAGCCGCTCCTTGAACTTTTCGTAGACCGCCGGCCGGATTGTCGCCTCCTCATAAAGGCAGTGCACATATCCCGTAGGATGCGCAACAACGGTGACCTGCTCGTTTCGCAGCGCCCGCTGCGCCTTGTCGGAGAGCGCCGTGCCGTTGAACCACATCGCCTTGGTCACAATGCGCCGATTGTTCGTCAGAACGCCGTCGGCCAGATCGATGAAGTTCTGCGAGTGCAGCGGCGTCAGCACCAGATAAATATCCTCCAGCGGAATCCCGCAGACGATAAAGGCCGCCGCCGCATACAGCGTCGACAGCGACACGCACTCGCCTGCCCCTGTACGGTAGCCGTTCTTGCGGTGAAACGCCGTCATCGCCTCAACGGTCTCCGTCTTCCAATAAGGTATTACGTCGCCGTCATACTTGTCCAGGCCGAAATGCTTGCGGATGTCCACGTCAAAATAGTACTTGTCGCCATGATAGCCGAACAGCGCGTTGCTGCGTGCAATATCCTCCGGCGAAATGAACCTCGCAAAACGCGCCAGCTCCCGGTCCTGCCGCGTAAGCCCCCACGTATTCAGGTCCAGGTTGAACTCGTAGCCGTCCATGATGTACTGCTTCAGCCGCATCAGCTTCTTGTACGGGTCCTTTTTGGCCAGCCGCCGAAAGCAGTCCTCCTGCCGCCACTTCCAGATGATCGGACTCATGATGTTGGCCAGCAGCAGGCTGTACATCAGCTCTGGAAAGACAAACACCTCCATATCGGAAAGCGTGATCGCCGACGAATATTTCTCAAGTTTATCCGGGTCCATACCCATGCCGCACCATAGTTAAAGCGCATGATCAAACGTAAGAGTCCACCTGCTCTTATCGCCGCGTTTGGCCGCCGCGTCAATCACTTTTGCAGCGTCTCCGGCAGCGTCTCGATGAAGCGGCGAATCTGATCGCGCACCGTCCGATAGCAGTCCAGCGCCTCGGCCTCGCTTTGGGCGTCTTCGGCCAGTTTCGGCGGATCGTCGAAGCCAACGTGGACCACCTTCGCCTTGCCCGGGAACATGGGGCAGTTTTCATTGGCGTGCCCGCACACGGTGACCACGAAGTCGAAGTCGATATTCGCCACCTCGTCGACGCGCTTGGACCAGTGGTGCGAAATATCCACGCCCACCTCGGCCATGACCCGCACCGCAAGCGGGTTGAGCCCGTGTGTTTCCACCCCTGCCGAATACGCATCGATCACGCCGCTCTGGAGTTGCCGCGCCCAGCCTTCGGCCATCTGGCTTCGGCATGAATTGCCCGTGCACAGAAACAACACTCTTACTCTCTCATCCGGTTTTAACATACTGCTCCGAAGTTTATCCTGAATGCTGCGCTCGGCCTGGACCGGCACACTGCCATGATGCCGATCATGCCGCAAAAGACTGATTATCCCACTACCGAAGTCCATTTTCAAGGCCTTTCCTGCCTGTAAGAGTCAACTTTGCCGCTTGCCGCCGGCCAAATTCCGTGTTATAAATAGTATAGAGTCATTTTTGAGGACCATGCCATGGAAACAACCGACATTCGGCCTCGTGCAATGCGCACAGCCACTTGAGCTGTATTGTGTCATACGGCTGCGCCGCTCGCGTGGTTTGCCTTCTTCGTGTTGGCCGTTCCGCGATTCGCCGCCCTGCTCAGCGACGTGTCCGACGGCGAGATGAACCTGCCTGCTTACCCAATGGGTGCTGAACCTGTCCGCCTTCATTGGAGCATCGGGGTATATCTATTTCTTTGTCCTGACACCCCTCATCGCGATAGACGCCGCCATATTTTCACGGCTGCTCGTCGCCCGCGGTCGGCCCTCTGCAGGCGCCTGGTCGCTGTGTGTCCTGGCCGGTGAGGCGGCAATCACCCTTTTCTCAGTTATCGCTATCTGTCTGCCCCTGGTTGGCCTTGTGTGATTGGCCCACCTTGCGGTGACTGCATGACTCGGACACCTTCGTCATGTCTTGCGCGAATTGCGATTCAAAAGAGACTTGAAACCGGCAGTTCTAATCGATAAGATGAAGTACTTGGGAAGCCGGTGTGGCTTTTGGAGCGTCTGCTGTGCCGAAATATGCAGATTTTACGGCATTGTAATAGCTGTCTTTTACAGCGAGCATAATCCACCGCATTTTCATGCCAGATATGGCGAGCATAAGGATTAGCGATCTTGCTGTAATCGAGGGACATCTGCCGCCCCGGGCACTCGGCCTGGTGATGGAATGGGCCGCGATGCATCGTAAGGAACTGATACACGCATGGACACAAGCCAGGGCCAATCAGAGGCCGGACTGTATCGAACCTTTGCCCTGAAGGGATTTTGAGATGTACTACGACCTGCGTGAAATCAAAGTAATGGATGGCTACAAGCTCTTCGTTCGTTTCGAAGACGGCAAACAAGGCATAGCCGATTTGGCGGATATAGTCGATCAGGGAGGCGTCTTTGAACAACTGAAGGACAGAGCGCTGTTTGAGCAAGCTTCGATCGATAAGGATTGGGCCGTTCTGTGCTGGCCCGGTGGGATCGACATTGCCCCTGAAACCCTGTATTCACTTGTAAGTGACACGCGGGCGCAGTGTCTGAACAAGGCAGTATCTGACAAGAACGGCAGCTGAACTCCTGCTGCAGACCATCACAGCCATCATTCAATTCTGTCGAACTCTGTGGTCAAGTCTGTCGCCCGCAAGAGGCTGGCCCTTATCCTCCCTTCGCGGATAGCTGACTGCTCGCAGCACTCTTGCCGGCTAATGCGCCTGTGGACCAGGCGATCTGGAGATTGTAGCCGCCGCAGGGCCCGTCGACATCGATGACCTCGCCGGCGAAGAAAAGGCCGGGACAGAGCTTTGACTGCATGGTCGTCGGGTCGATCTCGTCGCGACCGACGCCGCCGCGCGTTGCGGTGGCTTCCTTGATGGGGCGGGTGCCCGTGATCTCCAGCGGAAGCGCCTTCAATAGTTCCAGCAATTGCTCGCGTTTTTCCCTGGGCAGTTCGCAGCATCGTGTCGCAGCGGACGCGGCCATGCGGCACAGTTGTTCGGCGAGCGCCTTAGGGAGCAACTCGCTGAGCATGCCCGGCACGCTCCTCCTGGGATGCTCGTTACAGAGGCGGATCACTTTCTGCTCGAGATTGTGTCGGCTGAGCCCCTCGAACAGATCGATGCGCACCTCTATGGGGCTGCAATGCTCAAACCGGCCGGCCAGTTGCCGACTCAGATCAAACACCGCCGGCCCGCCGATGCCGTCGTGCGTGAACATCATCGCACCGGTCGCCGACGCCATTTTCATTCCCACCATCTCGGCCTTTATTGTAACCTCGCCGATGCCTACACCGGCAAGGTCGCCGCACCATTTCTCCCGCGTGATTAGCGGAACTAGGATCGGCCGCGGTTCGACCAGTTGATGCCCGAAGAACGCCGCCATCGCGTAGCCATCCCCCGTTGAGCCGGTCGCAGGCCACGACATGCCGCCGGTGGCGATGATCACACGCTCCGCTGCAATCGAGTCGTCCCCGGCCTTGACGACAAAACGCCCATCCTGCCGCCAGATCCTGTGGCATACCCTCCGCCCGTACATGAATCGCACGCCCGCATCCCTGGCCTGCTCCAGCAGCACGCGCTTGACGTCGGTCGCCCGGTCGCTCACCGGGAAGACGCAGCCGGAGGGCTCCACTTTTGTCTTCAGGCCGTGCTGATGAAAGAACTTGCGGGTCGCCTGCGGACTGAATGTATAAAAGCTGTGCTTGAGGAACCGACCGAACGGCTCGCATGCCCGGACAAACTCCTCGATCGTCGCTTCATGCGTGAGATTGCAGCGCTGGCGCCCCGTCCGAAGCAGTTTGTTGCCCGCCGTTGTGTTTCGCTCGACCACGACGACGTTGGCGCCCGCCCGGCCGGCAAACACGGCCGCCATCAGCCCGGCCGCCCCGGCCCCCACAATACATACCTCGCACTGCATGCGCGATCCACGGTCCTCAATTGAAAATCAGAAAAAGATTGAGAGCGGCCCCATAAGCCGAGTTCTGTTCACCGCCGAAGCGGTGGGCGGCCATTACACTGGACCGGCCGTTGCCGACCGGCTCTCCCCCGAAGGGGAAGCGACCTACCCGCCGGATTGCTACCCGGGCCGAATAGAGGGCTAAAAGCCCAACCGGCATACTTGGTCTTGCAGGCGGTGGGGTTTACCATGCCGACGCCGTCACCGGCACCGCGGTGCGCTCTTACCGCACCTTTTCACCTTTGCCTGTGCCCGAAGGCCATCGGCTGTGTGTTTTCTGTGGCACTTTCCCTCGGGTCGCCCCGGGTGGCCGTTAGCCACCACCGTGCCCTGCCCTGCTCGGACTTTCCTCCGGGCGTCTGCCGCCCGGCGACCGCCGGAGCCACTCTCATATCTCATTGTCAATGATTGCTGTCGGCTGTCAACTGTACGAAACTTGTGCGAATCCGGTTGCCGTCTGCTGAGAAAACTGCCCCCGGATTTACAGCGGCCGCTGCAGTTCAATATGCTTCGCTTGCTTGGAGTCGGTGTCCGGATAATCCACCCGGTAATGAACGCCCCTGCTCTCCTGCCGCTGCTCGGCCGCGCAAGCCATCAGCCACGACACCGTCAGCATATTCTGACACTCCCACCCGAACGGCTCGTCGAAAATCTTGTCCATCACGTACCGCTGCCAGAACTGGATGATCTCGCGCGCCTCCGCCAGTGGCTGCTGCTTGCGTGTGATGCCGACATTTCGCCACATTAGCGCCCGCAGCGAGTTCTGGATATCTCCCGCGTCGAGCCGGCTGCGGTCAGACGGCGGGATGTCGACCTTCATGCGGCACCGTGTCTGGTTAACGCCGTGGTTGACCTCGCGGCTGGCCGCATCCCCTGCGATCTTGCCGAATACCAGCCCCTCCAGCAGGCTGTTGCTGCCGAGGCGGTTGGCTCCGTGCAGCCCCGTGCTTGCTACCTCGCCGCAGGCATACAGGTGCGGTATGCTCGTCCGGCCGGATGCGTCGGTCTTGACGCCGCCGATCATGTAGTGCGCGCTGGGCCGCACGGGGATCAGATCCCTGCTCACGTCGATATCGAAGCTTTCGCACAACTCGCTTATCAGCGGGAACCGGTTTCGGAAGTGCTCTTTGTCGAAGTGCCGGATGTCCAGATACACATGCGTGCTGTTGGTCTTCAGCATCCGGTCCAGGATAGATCGGCTTACTACGTCCCGCGGCGCAAGCTCGCCCGCAGGATGGTACTCATGCATGAAACGCTTGTGCTCGCTGTCCAACAGGATAGCCCCTTCGCCCCGCAGCGTCTCCGTAATGAGCGCCCGCGACGCCCCTGCGATGTACAATGTCGTCGGGTGAAACTGCATAAACTCCATATCGCGGAGAACCGCGCCTGCCCGGTAAGCCATTGCCAGCCCGTCCGCCGTTGCGACGGCGGGATTGGTCGTCTCACGAAAGAGCCGTCCCGCCCCGCCGGTGGCAAGGATCGTGTTGGCCGCCCAGATGATTTCGCAACCCACGTTGGGGCGGTAGCCGATAACGCCGACACACGCGCCGTCGCCGTTGGTGATCAGATCGACGGCATAGAAGTGCTCGATAAAATGAATCGACGGCGTCCGCCGCACCAAGGCGATCAGGGCTTCCGCAATGCCGCGACCGGTGGAGTCGCCGTGCGCATGCGCGATTCGCGCTCGGCTGTGGCCGCCTTCAAGCGTGATGTCGATATGGCCGTCGACCTTGTCGAACTCGGCCCCCCATTCTATAAGCTGCAGGATCAGCTCGGGCCCGTTTTCGACGACCAGCCGCACGATCTCCTCGTCGCACAGCCCGCATCCCGTGCGAATCGTGTCGGCTATGTGCAATTGGAAATTGTCGTCGCGACCCAGCACCGAGGCGATGCCCCCTTGGGCGTTCCACGTGTTGCTGTCGGCCGCCGAGCCTTTGCATACGAGCGTCACGTCGCAATGCTGCGCTGCTTCAATCGCCGCGCGAAGCCCTGCGATGCCGGCCCCGATCACCAGGCAATCCGTAAACAACTGCTGTGTGCTGGCCGTATCGAACGGCATCAAATATCGTCTGTCTTCAACCGGTTTGGGCGCCATGTTTGTTCCTTGTACTCAGGTCGAAATATACCATCCTACCTCATTCGCCAAAAACCTGCAAACAGTTCGCTTACTCGACACAATGTGCCTGGAATACTGATGGCGATTGGTAGTCAGACGGGGGTTTGCGTGTTGCCGCGAGCAGCATCACCAAGCCCCGGCCAAAAGAAAAGTCCTCTGGAGCCGCCAGAGGACTGCGTATTCAAAAACGAAATCCGATATGGACGATCAATATCCGGTGTACTGCCGCTCCGTCACGCGATCGCTCGTATGTTCTGGAATGCTCTCGACACTGCCGTCAAGAAAAATGGTGGTCGATTGTCCGTTCGGCTGGTTGTTGATTTGTGCTATTCTATTTGTCATGTTCATCGGGTCGTCCAATGCGGCACTTCTCTTGTTGTGCCGGAAAATAGTCGTGTAATCGTAGCACCGATCATTCTCGTTTGTCGCGTTACCACGTCCCCCGACGGTGCTCGGTCGATAATGACGCAAATTGACGCTATAGTTGGCGCGTACATACATCATATCGTCCTGATCGTCAGATGGGTCTGCGCTTGCCGACCATCCTTCAATCTTGGGCTCAGGGTGATCCTGGGCAATAATGAACGTTGAAGGCGACCTGATCGCAGACGTCTTTCGGTTGTATCGACCAACGGTACCAGAGGGTTCCTTCACATCCTTGAAGAAGAACGCGTTCAACCCGAATCCCGTCAGCCGACCGAGTTCCTCGGCTGTCTGGCCAGCCAGGGGTTTATAATAATTGTTACTCGGGTCGAAAAGTGCCGCTACCTTGTAACTTGGGCAGCCACATGCCCTTGGGTCTTCGATGTAGTCAACATATCCGACCGCCCAGTAAGCTGCGTCCCAATCGGGGTGGCTCGGGGTCAAGTATGCCCCAGTCGCGTCCGTCCAGTTAATTCCATTGCTGCCATTGCTGTTGAAAGCCCTGGAGTCGTTCTCCTGCAGATAAACAAGTATGGCGCGTCCGAGCCCCTTGGCATGAGAGCGGCAGATAATGTCTCTTGCTTTATCCTTTGCTTTGCCCAGCGCAGGTGTGAGAATGGCTAACAGCAGGGCAATAATGGCGATGACGACCAGTAATTCGATCAGCGTAAAGGCGTGTCTGCTTTTCATACAACTCTCCAGCCCGCATTACGGGCGCATAATGAAATTTCCACGGTGTCATCGCCGCCTCGCTAAATTATACCAGAATCGGCGGCAATTGCCAGTGTTATTCTGGGAAGGTCAGTAAATTATCGCAGCGTACCCCACGCTTTCTTCGCTGGATTGCCCAAACCGCTCCTCCATCACCTCATTACTGTGGGTATGAGCAAGCAGAACACCCTGTGTCTTTCCCAACCGCGACGCCACCGCGACAACCGCCGCAGCCGCCCCCGGCCCGCAGGCGTTTTCCCGCTGAACCGCCACCTCCAGAAGCCGGTGCGGCTCCATCGACAGCGCCAGCCGGATGAAATCCATATCGTTGACATCCTTGGCCCACTTGATGGCCTCCGGCCCCGTCCCCTGCGGGTAAAACCCATACCGCGGCCCATAATGGGTCAGGTCCGTTGAGGCGACCGCAACGATCTTCTTGCCGCCCGATTCCTCAATAATGTCGCCGATTCTCGCGCCCAGACGCAGATCGAACTCCGCCGACGGCACGATGATCGGAACAATCTTCGCCTTGGGGAACAAATACTGGATGAATGGCGTCTGAACCTCGATACTGTGCTCGCCGCTGTGGGGCTCGGCATCCGGAGTTACGCAGTCGATGGCGGCAATCTCTCGCGCCAAATCCGCATCGATCTCTATTTCCCCCAACGGCGTGCTCCATCGCCCCTCCTGGAAAAGCACGGCATTGCGCCCCAGGTACCGATGCGCTGCGCCAAAGATGATAAACGTGTCGACTTGCTCATGGACCTGCCGAATCGCCGAAAAGGCCAGCCCCGCCACGTCCCCACTGAAAAGCCAGCCTGCATGCGGGACGATCGCCGCCACAATCTCGTCCGGCAAGGCGACGTCAATGGTCCGTGCCGACAGGCACTCCTTCAGTTCCCTGAGACACTTATCGCGATTGTCACTGTAGAACTGGCCGGCAACGGCCGGTTTCCTGACCTGCATACTCTACCTCGGCGCTTGCAATGCCTGGCTTTTTACATTATTATCCCGGCTCGGAGCCGCGCGGGCGGGCATTCCACCGTGATCGCCGGCCCGTACAACCGATAATATAACCGTTAATCGGGAAAACACAACCATGACTTCAATCAAAAAAGCCCCTGTTGCGGTAGTTATGGGTTCCGACAGCGACCTGCCAGTCATGCAGAACTGCATTGACCAGTTGAAACACTTCGGGATCGATCCCGTCGTACGTATCCTCTCGGCCCACCGCACACCCGACGCCGCTGCCGAATTCGCGGATCAGGCCCGCGCTGACGGCATCAAGGTCATCATTGCCGCTGCCGGCATGGCCGCCCATTTGGCGGGCTCGCTGGCGGGTCGAACGCCGCTGCCCGTCATCGGTGTGCCCCTTGCCGCCGCCGAAGGCCCCGCCGGCCTCGACGCTCTCCTCAGTACCGTTCAAATGCCCCCTGGCGTCCCCGTTGCCTGCATGGCTATCGGCAAGGCCGGCGCCAGGAACGCCGCCATCTTCGCCGTTCAGATCCTCGCCCTCACAGACAAGGCCCTTGCCGACAAGCTCGACGCCTTCCGAAACGATCAGAAACAGAAAGTCCTCCAAAAGGACCGCGACGTGAACCGCGCCTGACCCTGCACCGTTTTGCTGCGAGCACCTGACCCGGTGTGTCCGCTCTACGTGCATTGGCGCAAAAAAAAGGCCTCCACAATACTGTGAAGGCCGTTGGTCAAATCTGTAAGCCCGCTTAACGAACTTCCAGCACGCTGTTGAGCTCCCCGTACGGGTTGGGCTCCGTGGCTTCGTTGTAGGGGTCCTGCTGCCACTGCCCGTCGACCACCAGGCGGTAGCGATACCTGCCCTTGCCTATCGGCAGCTTGATCTGCCAAAGCCCGTTGTTGCCCACCTTCTTCATCGGCGCCTGCTCCGGCTGCCAGTTGTTGAAGTCCCCGGCCACCTGCACGCTCGTCGCCCGCGGATACAGCGTCGCAAACATCACCGCGTCTTCCAACTGTCGCACGCCATAGAAATCGGCGATCTTCTCCTCGATGGTCTTTTCCTTTTCCTTGACTGCTGCCGGCGCCGGTTCAGTCTTGGCCACCCGCGGCGTCTTGATCGTCGAAAGCAGCTCCTCTGCACTGGCGCTGATTGCGTCCAGCTTCGACTGCAGCGTCCCGACAAGTTCCGCCCGCCGTGCGTGCGTGTCCGTGCCGATAAGTTCCTCGGCGAGGGCCTGGAAATCTTTGTGACCCTTGCTGGCTGGGTCATATTCACTTATCGGCTGGCCCAAACTGGCGGCCTCCTTCAACTTGGTGTTGAAGTTAATGATCGTTTTGAACATCTTTCCGCTGAACTGCTTGCGCAGCTCGCCCAATATCTCGCGGCCCATCTTTGTGCGAATGTCGTACATGCTCGCCAGAACCATCACGTTGATCTGCCGCGAACACTGCCGGCAAAGCACGTTCAGCGTGTCGAGCTGCTTGCTGAGCCCGTGCAGCGAAAAATAACCCGTCTCCACCGGCACCACGACGTCCGTCGCCGCGCGAATCGCATTGAACGTCAGCAGCCCCACCGACGGCGGGCAGTCGATGACGGTGTAGTCGTAATCCTTCTCCACCTTCTCCAGCACCGCCGCAAGGCACCCCTCGCGATCCAGTACGCCCGTCATCTGCTGCTCGAAAGCCGCCAGATCGATGCTCGCCGGCGCCAGCTCGAATCCTTCCGAGATCTGCCACAAAACCTCCGCCAGGCGGATCGGCTCGCCGCGGGCGTGACTGATCAGAACGTCGTAAACGCTCTGCTCGATCTGCTCTTCGGGCACCGCCAGACCCACGGCACAATGCGACTGCGGATCCATGTCCACGAGCAGCGTCTTCTTGCCATGTGCGGCAAGCGAACTGGCGAGGTTAATGGCCACGGTCGTCTTGCCGCAGCCACCCTTCTGGTTGATAATGGCGATGGTTCTCATGGCTTCTCCCTAAGACCCTGCATGGGTGTATTAATGCCTAATACGCGCCAAATCCCGACCTCCCGAACAGAATCCGATCGGAATAGCTCGCGTTCTGACCCTCTTACGGTCACCTCTGTCCTTTACTAATAGCTGAAGCACCAGCCATAATCGGCTGTATCAGTACTATCATCGGCACTGGTTGCAGAAAACCTTTAGATTTTTATCGGACACCACCGCAAAAAAAACCACGGTATCAGCACTGGTAACGCAGATTTTCCGCCCCCGTCGCTGCGGACGGGCGTTTGGCGATTTTGGCTGTTCGGTCCGGTAGGTCAAGCGAAAAATCTTAGGCCCGATAATTGTCCGCCGCACAGGGCAATGAGGGCAATGCAGAAAATCTGCCTCTCTCGCCAGAACAGATGCATGACGACAACCTTGAACAATTCCCCAGGATCCCGTAAGATGTTCCGGTCGGACGCGAGGTGAGCGAACGTTCGCTGCACGATGGCGACCACGAGGCAAGAAGATGACGTCCAACGCCGGCAAAACGCCCTTGATCAGGTGGGATCTGTGCGCATTGGCAGTGTTTTTTGTCCCTGCCTGCTTCATCTTCGTTTGGAAGGCGCTCCGCACGCACCTCATCTACGCCGCTTTCGGCGATCTCATGGAATTTCCTACCTTTGTGCCCGACCGTGCCTTTTTCCTTGAGCGCGTCTCGGCCGCGGGTGGGCCGGCCAAGTACATTTCCGACCTGCTCTCCCAATATCTTTACTACGACCTCGCCGGCGCCTTCATTATCACGTTGCTGGCGATCGCATTTTACCTGGCGACGCTGGTCCTCATTCGCACCGCCGCAAACCTCCGCTCGCACGTTCTGGCCGCCGTGCCCGCCGTGGCCGTCGTCGCGTTCCACGCCGACTACAACCATCGCGTGTCCGTGCTCCTTGCACTGCTCATATCCGTCTCTTGTGCCGCTGCCTTCCTCGCATTCCGCCCCCGCAGCAGCCTCGCAGCCGCTGTCTGCTTCGCTGCCCTGTTTGCGGCCCTCTACTGGGCCGTGGCCGCGGTGAGCCTGGTCTTCGCCGTCCTCGTCAGCCTTGCGGAACTCCTTCACCGCCAATGGGTTAGCGCCATTTCACAGGCTGCAATCGCCGCCGCACTTGCCGCCGCAATGGGCGTGTGGCTCTTTCAGATCCCAATGCCGCATCCCTTCAGCGCCGGCTTGCCGATCTTTCCGCTCGGCACGGCCCTTCGTACCCCCGGCCCGGCCCACATGATCCTCTTCTTCCCCGCTGCACTCCTGGCGGCCGCCGCCATCCGCCGGCTCGCCTCGCGATTGGCCGCCCGTGATCGTATGCCCCCCAAACGAGCCGCCGCACGCCGCCGAAAGAGAAGGGACGCACCCCAAAACACCCGCCGCCGAATCCCCGAATCTGTGGTCCCATGGCTCAGGACAGCCGTCGCCGCCATTGTCATTGGTGCCGCCGCCGTCCTCTCTGTCGGCCGCGCCTACGATCCCGACCGCAAGCATGCCCTGCAAATGAACGTCCTCTTCCGCGACCGCCAATGGCAGGCCTACATCGATGCGGCCAGGGCGCTCTACCGCCGCGGCTACTGGGATCTCAGGGTTAACCACGGCGTCAACCGTGCCCTCTACCACAAGGGCACACTGCTCGACGACATGTTCGCCTTCCCTCAGAACGGCGCCGCCCTCACGATGATGACCGCCCAGGGCCTTCCCTTCGGGGCCACTTTCACCCGCGTTTCGGATCTCTTCTTTGAAATGGGCAACATCAACGGCGCCGAACAATGGGCATACGAGGTGCTTGAATCCGAAGGACCAAGCCCGCTCGTTCTCAACCGGCTCGTCGACATCAATCTCGCCAAGAACCAATCCGCCGTCGCCGCCGTGTTCCTGCGAGCACTCTCGAAAGACATTGTCCACGGACGCGCCGCTAAAGAACGTCTCCGCACGATCGAATCGGACCTTGCCATCGCCGATCCGCGTATTCAGCACGCCCGCGATATGTACTGGAAGACCGACAAGGTGCTGAAATACAACACCCCCGAAAAATTCCTGCTCGACCTCCTTGAGCAGCATCCGGACAACCGAATGGCCTTTGAATACCTCATGGCGTTCTACCTGCTAATCCACGATCAGCAGAAGATCATCGATAACCTGCACCGCCTCGACACTCTGGGTTACGATCGTATCCCGCGCCACCTCGAAGAAGCCATTATGGTCCACGCCGACAAGACGCGCAGCCCGGTCGATCTGAAAGGCCGCCCGATCAGCCGCCAGACGGTCGAGCGCCATCGGCGCTATCTCGAACGCTTCAAACAGGCTGGCGGCAGCAAGGACGTCGCCATGCGCGTCCTCGCGCCGGAGTTCGGCGGCAGCTACTTCTTCTACAGCATGTTCGGCTTCTCGGGAGTGGGCCAATGAAGAAACGCCTTCTCATTCTGTTCATCGCCGCTCTCGCCGTCTGGACCGCAAGCGTTACCTTCGAACTCGCCCGCCGCCCCGGCAAACGCGCCATGGCCGAAGCGCCGGTACTCGCCCACAAGACCGCCCTGCATCCCGACTACGCCGACGTTGTCATTCCGCCCAACATCGCTCCTCTGAACTTCCGAATCGAAGAGCCCGCCGAACGCTACTTCGTCCGCCTGCACGCGGAACATGGCCGCCCGATCAACATCCTCAGCAGCACACCCTCCATTCGCATCCCGCCGCGAAGCTGGCGAAAGCTCCTCGAAGCCAACCGCGGCAGCACCTTCACCATCGACATCTTTCTCTATCACGACGGTCAATGGAGCCGCTGCCAGCCGATCACAAACACCATCGCCCGCGAGCCCATCGACAGCCATCTCGCCTATCGCCTCATCAACCCTCTGTTCAACTTCTGGCGTTCCGTAGGCGTCTACCAGCGCGACCTCACGACCTACCGGCAATCCGAAATCCTCCACGGCCGCCGCTTCAGTGACGGCTGCGTTAACTGCCATACCTTCCTCAACAACGATCCAGCCCACATGTTTCTCGGCGTCAGAAGCTCCGACTACGGCAGCACCACCCTCCACGCCGCCGCCGGTGACGTCGAGAAGATCGGCGCCAAATGGGGTTACACCGCCTGGCACCCCTCCGGTCAACTCGCTGCCTACTCCATCAACGCCGTCTACCTGTTCTACCACGCCAAAGGCATGGAAGTCCGCGACGTCGTCGACCTCGACGCTGTCATGACCTACTACGATCTCCGCACACAAACCGTCAAGACCGCCCCCGGCCTCGCCGACAAGGACCGGCTCGAGACCTACCCCACGTGGTCCCCCGACGGCAAATATCTTTACTTCTGCAGCGCCCCCGTCCTCTGGACCGACCGTAAAACCGTCCCTCCGCAGCACTTCGAGAAGGTGCGCTACGACCTCCGCCGCATCGCCTACGACCTGGAAACCGACACCTGGGGCGAACCCGAAACCGTCCTCTCCGCCGAAGCGACCGGCAAGAGCCTCCTCCTGCCGCGCATCACGCCCGACGGCCGCTTTCTCGTCTTCTGCCTGTGCGACTATGGCTGCTTCCCCATCTACCAGCCTTCCAGCGACCTGGCCGTCATGGACCTCGCCAACGGCACATGGCGCAAACTCGATATCAACAGCGAATTCTCCGAATCGTGGCACAGTTTCTCCTCCGACGGCCGCTGGATGGCCTTCAGCAGCCGCCGCCATGCCGGCCTCTTCACCCGAACATACTTTACCTATATTGACGCCGCAGGCCGCTTCCACAAGCCCTTCGTTCTACCCCAGGAGGACCCCGACTTCTACGACGCTTGTATCAAGACCTACAATGTCCCGGAACTGATCGCCGGGCCCGTCGAAGTCTCACCACGCAAACTCGCCCGCGCCGCCCGCGACCCCGCCCAGATTGAAGTCCAACTCCCCGTCACCGGCGCCACTCAAAAGCCGGACGCTGACCAGTACCCCCAACGCGAGTAGATCCGCCAAAAAGAACCCTGTTTGGCCGGCTGCGCTGCAGCCAAATGGGAAAAATTTTCAAAAATCTCGCTCTGTTCCCATAAAAACGCTTTTCGCCTGTATAGAAGGCTCATTCGCCCTTCGGTCTCTCCGCCTGGCTTTTTCGAACATTTTGCTAATAGCTGTCCGATATACCTCTGAGCAATCGGCTCGGCCGACTCGGTAAGTGTGCGATGTGAATACTATGCATCAGGTTACACAACAACAAATTAGGCAAAATAGATTTCACCCAGGCGGCGAAAAGACCTTGCAATCTGTGGTTCGCAGGGTATACTCTGGCCCCGGTTGTCCATTCCTGTCGGAGCAGGAGCACGTCCAGACAACGACTGTAGGAAATCGCTGATTTGCAGAGGATTCCCCATGGAACAGGTCAAGGTTTCGCTTAGCGAAAAAGACATCCCGAAACAATGGTATAACATCGCCGCCGATCTGCCCACTCCGATGCTGCCCCCGCTCGGCCCGGACGGCAAACCTGTCAGCCCCGACATGCTGGCCCCTATTTTCCCGATGAATCTCATCGAGCAGGAAGTCAGCACCCAGCGCTGGATCGATATCCCCGAGGAAATCCTCGATATCCTCTACCGTTGGCGTCCCGCCCCCCTGCGCAGGGCTCGATACCTCGAAAAACACCTCGGGACCCCCGCAAAGATATACTACAAAGACGAAAGCACCAGCCCGCCCGGCTCGCACAAGCCCAACACCGCCGTGGCCCAGGCCTGGTACAATAAGCAGTTCGGTATCAAGCGCCTCACCACCGAAACGGGTGCCGGCCAGTGGGGCTCGGCCTTGGCCTTCTCGTGTGCCTTGATCGGTCTCGAGTGCAAGGTCTTCATGGTTCGTATCAGCTTCGACCAGAAGCCCTTCCGCAAGCTCATGATGCAGGTCTGGGGCGCCAACTGCGTTGCCAGCCCCAGCAATGAAACAAACGCCGGCCGTGCGATACTCGAAAAGATGCCCGACACACCCGGCAGCCTCGGCATCGCCATCTCGGAAGCCATCGAGCAGGCCGTCACGGATCCTTCGGGCAAGACACGCTACTCTCTGGGCAGCGTGCTCAACCACGTCCTGCTCCACCAGACCATCATCGGCCTCGAAGCCCGAGCACAGCTCAAGTCCATCGGCATCGATAAGCCCGACGTTGTCATTGGCTGTGCCGGCGGCGGCAGCAACTTCGCTGGCCTCGCCTTCCCCTTCACGGCCGACAAGATCAACGGCGCCAAGATCGACATCATTCCCGTCGAGCCTACCGCCTGTCCGAGACTGACCCGTGCCCCGTTCGCCTATGACTTCGGCGATACTGCATGCACAACCCCGCTTCTGCCCATGTACTCGCTGGGTCACGACTTCGTGCCGCCGCCGATCCACGCCGGCGGACTCCGCTACCACGGCATGGCCCCGCTCGTCTGCCAATGTGTTGTCGAAGGCCTGCACACACCGCGGGCCATCGACCAGGTCGAATGCTATGAAGCCGCCCTCCTGTGGGCCAGAACCGAAGGCTTCATCTGCGCACCCGAGACCAGCCATGCGATCGCCTGTGCCATCCAGGAAGCCAGGAAGGCCAAAGAAGAAGGTAAGGAAAAGGTCATCCTCTTCAATTACAGCGGCCACGGCCTCATGGATCTCTCTGGCTACGACGCCTTCATGTCCGGCAAACTCCCGCCCTACGAACTGCCCGACTCCGAACTCGAGAAAGCCCAGGCCTGTCTCAAGAAACATCCCAAGGCCGAGATGCGAAAGACCGGCAAGTGGTAAACCTTTGCAGTAAAGGAACTTAAACCAAATTTGAAAATTGAGTATGGGGGAAATCATGAAGATGTGGAGGTCAAGTAACTATGGTAAAGAAAGTAACGTGGACAGTGCTGTTGGCCCTGCTGTGTACGCAGGCTGCTGCCCTGGCCGAACTCGGTGACCTGCACGGCACCATCGACGCCACCTACGTGAGCCGGTACATCTGGCGCGGCTACGACGCGTATGGCAACAACCACAGCGCATTCCAGCCCAGCATCGACCTCGACCTGTTCGGCACAGGCTTCGGCGCAACCATCTGGATGTCCCGTGCAAACGGCTCCGGCTTCGAGAATGCCGAATGGCTCACTTACACACTGTACTACAAGGGCGTTATTGCCCCTGATGAAACCTGGGCAACCTACTACAAGGTCGGCTACACCTACTTCAGCTACCCCGACATGCCCCGCTCTGGCTCGCCGACCGTTCCCAGCTCCGGCAACGCCCAGGAAATCTTCGGTATGTTCCAATGGCCCAACCTCCTGCCCGGCGGCATCGTCCCCTCATATGCGGCATTCGCCTACTGGCCTGCCGAAAGCGGCGCCGTCAACAACAACAACGGCGGCTGGGCGCATGTCTTCGGCCTCAGCAAGGACATCACTTTCCCCACGATCTGGGGCGAGCAGCCTGAGCAGGTCCTGCACCTCGGTGTCCACACCGTCTACAATGACAGTGTCGGCCCCGGCGGCAAGAGCGCCGACCATGACTGGTCGCATGCCGTTTTCAGTGTCTCCACGGACTTCGATCTTGGAAACGGCCTGAGCTTTATCCCCGGTTTCTACTATCAGTCCTCCTGGGACGATTCCATCAATACTTCCGACGAATACTGGACAAGCCTCAGCCTCAGGTATGCTTTCTGAGCATTGCGGCTGATCCAGCACCATAAACAGGGCCGGGAGCCCCCCGCACCCGGCCCTGTTCTTCCCATTCCCGGGCAGGCGTCGTGCCTGCTTACCGCAACGACCGTTAATTAGCGCACCAGACCTGTACACACGCGGTCTGTGCCATGCAAGTCACCGCCCTTTCACCTGCAACCCATGCGTATCGGCCCGCTTCAACCGCTTTTCGCCGCGGGTTGGCGTCATTTCGCCGCCAGTCGCGCTTTTCCTGAGAAAATCCTTGCAACTGCCCGATTAATGCGTATGATTTGGGGCTGATTGCTCTGCCGCACGGGGTAGAACGTGTGTTCATAGGGGCCGACAGCTATCGCGACATGGTCGGTTCAAGCCTCAGGCAGGGCCCAGTCGACCCGCTATCGCGGCGGGTTCGCGAGCAGCTTGATAAAACGTCTGGTGATGTGCACTAAGTTCTTGTGCAGACATGGCTTGCGCGTCGTCGCCTCACGGACGTCATTGAACGAGAATACGATACCCGGTGGTGTAATTGGCAACACTGGAGGTTTTGGTCCTCCCATTCCTGGTTCGAGTCCAGGCCGGGTAGGTGGCATAACTCTTTGATTGTCAAAAGCTTATTGAAAGGGCACTGAAATCGCCGAACGAGTTGCCATAATACTGGCGGCCGGCCAAAGCAGCCGCATGAATACGCAATTGCCGAAAGTGCTTCACGAAGTCTGCGGCCGCCCTATGCTCGCCTACGTCCTTGACGCCTGCCGGGAAGCCGGCGTCTCAAGGATCCTGGTTGTCGTCGGCTACGGCAAGGAGCAGATTATCGAGCGGTACAGGGGCGATGCAGATATCGTCTTTGTGGAACAGGCCGAACAAAAGGGCACCGGCCATGCTGTTATGTGCTGCCGCGAGCATTTGCAGGGTTTTGCAGGCCAAACGTTGATTCTTTGCGGGGATGGGCCGCTGATTCGCGGCGAAACTCTGAAAGTGCTTATTCAGAAACACGAATCCGAAAAATCGGCGGCCACTTTGGCAACCACGATTTTGGAAAATCCCACGGGTTACGGCCGCATCGTCCGCGATTCTTACGGCAATATGCAGGGGATCGTCGAGGAGAACGATTGCAACGAAGCGCAAAAACGGATTCGTGAAGTGAATCCCGCTTATTATTGTTTCAACACGCCCGTGCTTCTGGAGGCGGTTGAGCAGATCACGCCGAACAACGTCAAGAATGAATATTACCTGACCGACGCGATCCATATTCTTATCGGCTCCGGCCACAAGGTGGTCGCGATCACGGCGGTGGCGCCCGAGGACGCGATGGGCGTGAACAACCGTGCCCAGCTCAGCCAGGCCAGCAAGATCATGCAGGCCCGCATCCAGGAGAAGCTGATGAACAACGGCGTCACGATTGTGGACCCGCCTAACACCTGGATCGACGCCCGGGCTGAGATCGGCCAAGACACGGTCATCGAGCCGTTCACCTACATCCACGGCCAGGTAAAGATCGGACGCAATTGCCGGGTGGGGCCTTTTGCGTATGTGCGGGATGATTCGGTCTTAGGCGATGACGTGGTGCTGGGCGTGTTTACGGAATTGAAGAATACGATATTGCGAGACGGCGTGCGTGTACGGCACCACAGTTATCTCGGTGATGCGACAATTGGCGAAAATGTAAATATCGGGGCCGGATCGATCACGGCGAACTATGATGGTGTGAACATTTCGAAGACGACGATTGGCGCAAACAGCTTCATCGGCGCCGGCTCGGTCCTGATAGCCCCCCTGACGATGCAGAATCATTCACATGTGGCGCCGGGCCGAGTCGTTCGGCAGCAGGATATCGACGAGCAGCCTAAAGACGGAGAGAAGACGCAACAATGACCAATCATCCGCTACTGATCTTAGGCGGAACGAGCAATCCGAAGCTCGCCGCGGCCATCTGCGAGCACCTGAGCACACAGCCGGGTCGCGCCAAGATCGAGGCGTTTCCGGATACGGAGAAGTTGATTCGATTAGAGTCCGACGTTCGCGGCAAGGATTGTTTTGTCGTGCAGCCGACATGCGCCCCCGTGGATACGAATCTGATGGAGCTGCTGATCTTTCTGGATTGCCTCCGGCGCGCCAGCGCCGCCCGGGTAACGGCCGTGGTGCCCTATTTCGGCTACGCCCGACAGGATCGCAAGGATGCCGGGCGGGTGCCGATCACTGCCAAACTGGTCGCCAACCTGATCACAACGGCCGGCGCCAACCGACTTCTGGCGATCGATCTGCATGCCAAGCAATTGCAGGGTTTCTTCGATATTCCCGTCGACCATTTGACCGCCGAGCCCGTATTGCTGAAGTATTTCCGGCAGAAGAAAATGACGGATCTCACGGTCGTCGCCCCGGACGTCGGCAATATGAAAACGGCGTCGCGCTACGCCACGGCCCTTGGCGGCGAGTTGGGCGTCATCCACAAGCGCCGCATCAGCGGCAACGAAGTGGAGTGCGAGGAGATTATCGGCCACGTTGAAGGGCGCAACATTCTGATGGTCGACGACATGATCTCCACCGCCGGCACCGTCTGCGGCGCGGCCAGGCTCGTAAAAGACCGAGGGGCCAGAAACATCGTCGTCGGGGCGACACACGGCGTGTTTTCCGGGTCCGCCACGGCTCGCCTGCAGGATTCTCCGATCGACGAGATCGTCGTGACCGACACGATCCCGCTCAACGGCAAGGCCCAGAACCTGACCAACATCAAGGTGCTGTCGGTAGCGCCGCTTCTTGGCGAGGCTATCCAGCGGATACATAAGAATGAGTCGGTCAGCAGTATGTTTTGCGACCAGGATTGAAGATTAGTGTTGTGCGCGGTTGCCGCACGGTGCGGCGACGGCGCTGGTAGCGAATACGAGGGATATATGGCAGAAAGAGCGAAAATAAAAGCAGAGGTAAGAACGTCGTTGGGTTCACGCCGCGCGGCAGCGATACGGCGGCAGGGCAAACTGCCGGCCGTGGTCTATGGTCATAAAGAGTCGCCCGTTGCGGTCACCTTCAACACGCATGAATTTGTTGAAAACCTGCATCATGGTCACCGTCTCTTCGACGTGGAGATGGATGGCAAGAAGACAACGCTCCTGGTCAAAGATCTTCAGTACGATCACCTGGGCAAGAACGTCATTCACGCGGACATGATGCGCGTGGACCTCAAGGAGAGGGTTCGGATCACGGTTCCGATCGAGCTGCGCGGCACGGCCAAGGGCGCCGCGGAGGGCGGCATTGTGGACGAGCATCTGGACCACCTCGAAGTCGAATGCCTTGTGACACAGATTCCGGAGACCATACCGGTATCGATCAAAGAGCTGGCCCTCGGCGATTCGCTTCATGCCCGCGACATAGCGTTGCCGCCGGGAGTGACTCTGGTCACCAATCCTGATGCGCTTGTGCTGACATGCCACCTGGTGGCGGCGGCCAAGACCACGGAGGAAATTGAAGCGGAAGCTCCGACGGCGCCTGAGGTGATTACGGGACGACCTGCTGAGGAAGAAGGCGAGACCGAACAGGAATGACGGCGCGGTTTGGCGTGTGTGCGGAGGGATTTTGGGCGGGCTGCTTGGGCGGATATTTGGCAGGGCTTGCGGGTCCGATGATCCGACCGACGAGGCCGGATCCATGCGGGTGATTGTGGGATTAGGCAATCCCGGCGCCGCGTACGTCGGAACGCGGCACAATGCCGGCTTCGAGGTGGTGGACCTGCTGGCGGCCCGGGCAGGCGCGACGGTGAAGCACAAGAAATTCGGCGCCGTGATCGGCGAATACTCCGCCGGCGGCGTGAAAGTCATGCTGGTCAAGCCGCAGGAGTATATGAACCGCAGCGGCCAGGCGGTCGCCACGATTACCGGCTTCTACAAGCTGCCGCTGGAGAACCTGATGGTGGTCACGGACGACCTGGCCCTTCCGCCGGGCGTTATCCGCATGCGGCCCGGCGGATCGGCGGGTGGACACAACGGGTTGAAGGATATCATCCGCCGGCTGAACACCGAGGATTTCGGTCGGCTCCGCGTGGGCGTCGGCGGGCCGGACAGCGCCAACACGAAGGACTATGTGCTTGCGCGGCCGTCTCGAGAAGAACGCGAGGCGATCGGGCGTGCCATTGGCGCCGCGGCCGATGCGCTGGAGTGCTGGCTGAAAGAAGGGATAGACGCGGCGATGAGGAAATATAACGTGCGCATAGGCGGCGACGCGTGAAGGCTTTAGGTTCGCCGCATGGTAAATGAAGCGATGGTAAAGTGAAACGAAAGAAAGGCGTTTGGGAGGTAACAGTTTGAAAACGATTGTCAAGCGAATGTATGAGGGATTGTTCCTCGTCGACAGCGGCGAGGCGGCGGCTGACTGGCAGGCCGTGACAGGCGTCATTGAGAGAATCCTGACCAGAAACGGAGCGGAAATAATCTCCCTGCGCAAATGGGATGAGCGCCGGCTGGCCTACGAAATCGGCAAGAAGAGCCGGGGGACCTATATCCTGGTTTACTTCAACTGCGATGCGTCCAGGATCGCCGCCATTGAGCGGGATGTCCGCTTGTCGGAGTCGATTATGCGCGTGCTGATCCTGCGGACGGACAAAATGAGGCCTGAAGACATCGCCAAGCCGACCCCGGCGATGGCCGCTGAGAGCGCCGAAGCCGCTGCAGCGGCAAGAGACGCCGAAACGGAGGCTGAGGCCGGCACTGCCGAAGAACCCGCCGAGGAGGAATCCGGCGAAGACGTTGAAGACGAACAGGAAGAGAGCGGCGAAAACGAGGTGTAAGGCCCGCGTGCCGAAGCCGGATGAGAACGCGTCGTCGATGTGCGATGCAGAAGCCAGCCGCGGCAAACCGGATAAGTCAGGGAGAGCAACATGGCAAGCTATAACAAGGTGATTTTGTTGGGCAATTTGACGCGCGACCCGGAACTGCGCTACACCCCGAACCAGACGGCGGTGGTGGAATTCGGCCTGGCGACCAACCGTCGCTGGACGGGTCAGGACGGCCAGCAGCGGGAAGAGACCTGCTTCGTCGATTGCCACATGTTTGGCAAACGCGCCGAGGCGTTGAACAAGTACCTTCGCAAGGGACATCCCATATTTGTTGAAGGCCGCCTGACGTATGATCAGTGGCAGGCACAGGACGGCTCCCGGCGGAGCAAGCTGCGCGTCACCATCGAGGATTTCCAGTTCATCAGCGTGGGACAGCGGTCCGGCGGCGGTGGGGGCGGCACCAGCAGCGGCGGCGGCGGCTACCGCGGCGCACCACCGATGGAGGCGCCGGAGGACCAGGCTGACGATTCATACGGCAGCCCGGTCGATGATATCCCGTTTTAGCGGGCTGAAATGAAGAAACGACTGTGGACCCGGAAGGTCTGTCGCAGAAGTTTTTGACGCATAATTTGAATGGAAAATTTTGTGGCAACAGGTAGAATATGAAAAGTCCAAGACAAAACTATAAGGCTGCTCGGAAAAGACGCCGTTTTACAACCAGTATTCGCGAGCAAACGCAGTGTCGTTTTTGCCGCGAAGGAACCAGCTATATCGACTATAAGGACGTCGAGACGCTGCAAAAACTGCTGACCCATCGGGGTAAGATCTTTTCCCGAAAGCGCAGCGGCAACTGCGCCGGCTGTCAGCGCAAGGTGAAGGCGGCGATCAAGCGCGCGCGGTTTATGGCGCTGCTTCCGTTCGCCAGCTGAGAACGGGCCGGCCGTCGCGTCCTTACGTGCGCAGGCGACGGGCGCCGGGAGGCGGCAAATGGGTATCCGATCATGGCAAGAGAATGTGACCGCAGCGGGGCCGTGCATTTTTGGCGGTTTTCGCTGTGAGTTATCTGTGGAGATGGACAATGAAGGTGTTACTCTGTGACGATGTGGAAAAACTGGGCTGGCTCGGCGACGTTGTGGAAGTGAAGCCCGGCTACGCCCGTAATTACCTGCTTCCGCAGGGACTGGCCAAGATCCCGACGGAGGCGAATATAAAGGCGCTGGCGGAGGAAAAGGCTCGCCGCGCCGCCGAACGCAAACTGGCCCGTAACCGGCAGGAGGCCCTGGCCAAGGCGGTCGCGGGCGCCGAGGCGGTCATCGCCGCCAAGGCCAACGAGCTGGGGCACCTGTTCGGCTCGGTGACGGAGAAGGACATCGCGAAAAATCTTCGCGATCAGGGTTTCGAAATCTCAGATGCAATGGTTCAGTTGAGCGAGCACATTAAGGAAGTGGGCACACACGAAGTTGCGCTGAAAATCGCCGCAGATCTTACGGCGAAGATCAGCGTGGTTGTGGTATCTCAGGATGAGAGCGTTGAATCAGTCGACAAAGATATCGCGGGATGATGGGGGCGCTGTCGCCGACACAGTCGGCGGCCGCGATACCGCGCCGCAGGTGCGCCGCATGCCCGAGTCCGTGGAGGCCGAGGCGGCCGTACTGGGATCCATGATTCTCGACCCGGCCTGTATCGGGCAGTTGGTCCAGATGGTCGGGGCCGATGCGTTTTATCGGCCCGAGCATCAGGCGATTTTCGAGGCCATCGTTGCGCTTTACGATCGCAACAGCAAGATCGACCTGGTCCTGCTGCGCGATGAACTGAAGCGTCGCAACAAGCTTGCATCGGTGGGCGGGGTGGACTATCTCGTGGAAATCGTCGACTCGGTGCCATCGGCTGCGAACGCTGAGTATTACGCCGAGATCGTGCGCGACAAGGCGCTGCTGCGTCAGTTGGTGCAGGCCAGCCACGAGATTCTCGAAGAGGCATACAGCGAAGGCGGGGAGGTCGGCGAAAAACTCGACGAGGCCGAGAAGAAGATTTTCGCCGTCACAGAAAAGAAGATCAGCGGTGCGGCCCTTCCGATGAAGAACCTGATCTCGGAGGTCTTCGAGAATATCGAGGCCCGCAAAGGCGTCCATATCACCGGCCTGCCGACCGGCTTTTACGAACTGGATGAGGCGCTTTGCGGCCTGCAGAAGGGGGAGATGATTATCATTGCCGGCAGGCCCAGCATGGGCAAGACCAGTTTCGCCATGAATATTGCCGAGCACATCGGCGCGGACAATAATGTGCCCGTGGCGATCTTTTCTCTGGAAATGAGCCGGCACCAGCTTGTGGAGCGATTCCTGTGCAGCCGCGGGCATCTGGACAGTCAGCTTGTGCGAAAGGGCATGTTAGGCACCGAGCAGCTTCAGACGCTGACCGCCGTCGGCAGCGAGCTTTTTGACAAACCGATCTTCGTGGACGACTCGCCGGGCCTGACGCCGCTGATGCTGCGGGCCAAGTGCCGCCGCCTCAAGGCCCAGCACAAGATCGAGTGCGTCCTGATCGATTATCTGCAGTTGATGAGCCTGGGCGGGCGAGTGGAGTCGCGTCAGCAGGAAATCAGCACGATCTCGCGGTACCTCAAGGCGATGGCCCGCGAGCTGGAAGTGCCGGTGGTGGTTCTGAGTCAGTTGAACCGCTCACCGGAAGGCAGGGAAGGCCACAGACCAAGGATGAGCGACTTGCGTGAGAGCGGCAGCATCGAGCAGGATGCCGATGTAATTATGCTGCTGCATCGCGAGGATTATTATCATCGGGGGGAGCCGGATCACGTGGACAGCAATACGGCGGATGTGATCATCGCGAAACAGAGAAACGGTCCCACGGGTGTGGTGACGCTGAACTTCAACGGCAAATACACCCGGTTTGAGAATCTCTCTCACGCGCAGGAACCGTTTTAGGAGAAGACATGGCTGATGGGTCGAGGTCGGCATTAGGGGTGAAAGGCCTGCTGGTCCTGTTTGCGCTTTTATGGGGCCCGTCCGCGGTGTGCCGCGCGCAGAACGCCCAACCCGACGCGGCCAGCCTGGAGCGGATGACGATCGGTGCCGTCGAGGTCCAGGGCAACGTTACCGTGAGCCGTTCTCGTGTGGTGTCGACGGTTCGGGCGCGGCCGGGCCAGTTGTTCGATGCCGCCTCCGCCGCCGAAGACGCCCGCCGCATCGCCGAAATCGACGCGGTCGAATACGCTTATTACAGCACCGAAGTCGTTGACGGCCAGGTCAAACTGACGTTCGTGGTTGTGGAGAAAAACCTCGTTCGTTCCATCACTTTTGTGGGTAACGAGGCCTTCAACGACGCCAAGCTGCTCAAGGAATTGAGTTTCAGGGAAGGGGACTACCTCGACGCCATCCAGATCAACAGCGGTATCGCCGCCATTCGACAACTGTATTTGAAGAAAGGTTTTCCGAACGTCAACGTCAGCATCGACAACAGCAAGCTGGCCGCCGGGCAGGTCGTCTTCATGATTGACGAGGGAACTAAAACCGTCGTCAAGGACGTGAATTTTATAGGCAACACGGCCTTTACAGCCGACGAACTTCTCAAGGCCATGAAGACAAAGCCGAGAAAATACCTGTTCTGGCCGGTTGTTTACAACGCCGAAGACGTGGCTTCCGACGAGGTGACGCTGAAGGAAATCTATCAGAAGCGGGGCTATCTGGACGTGTCCGTGACCAGCTCGGTTCAAATCAGCGAAGACGGGCGAAACGCGTTTGTGACCTTCATTATCGACGAAGGGCCCGTGTACGTTGTCGAGGACATCATCCTGAACGGCAACGAGTACTTCAGTGACGGGCAGTTGATTGCGGAGCTGCGGCTGAAAATCGGCGACTTCTACAGCCAGGAACGCGCCGAGGCGGACGTAAAGCATTTGCGGCAGCGGTTTCGCGCCGAAGGTTTCGTGGACGCGACGGTGAACATGGAACGCACTTTTGTCGGCGACGCCAAGGTTCGCGTCGTCTTCACTATTTCGCAGGGCGAGCGCTATCGCATCGGCCGTATCGACATCACCGGCAATGAAATGGTGCAGGACAAGGTGATCCGGCGAATTCTCGACGAGGAGGGGTTTACGCCCGGCGAATGGTTCAATGCCGACCTGGCCCGGGGCGACGGCACGGGCGATCTTGAAAAACTGCTGCGGCGGATGGTGTATACCGAATCCGCATCTATCGAGGCGACGACTCCCACGGACGGCCGCCGCAACGCCCAGGTGAGCATCGTGGAGGGCAAGACGGGCTCGGTGATGTTAGGCGCGGGCATCGCCAGCGACAGCGGCATCATCGGTCAGTTCACGTACGATGAGCGGAATTTCGACATCACGGACTGGCCGGAAAGCTGGACCGAACTGATTCGCGGCAAGGCGTTTCGCGGCGCGGGCCAGCGGCTTCGGATTTCGCTTAATCCCGGTACCGAGGTGAGCACCTTCCTGGTCAGCTTCACCGAGCCGTATCTCTACGACAAGCCGATTTCGTTGGAGACGGCGATTTCCGGTTATGAGCGCGGCCGCGAATGCTACGACGAGGAACGTCTCAAGGGCTATCTGGGATTCGAAAAGCGGTATCCTGACAACTGGCGGCGCGGATTTTCGTTTCGTCTGGAGGAGGTGGATGTTGCCGACGTGGACTTCGATGCGCCGGTCGAGATCAAGGACGTCCGCGGCAGCAACACGTTGGGCGGCATTCGTATTTTCGTTCGTCGGGACACGACGGACAACCGCTTCCTGCCCACGCGAGGATACCATTTCGATGCGGGCTATGAGCAGGTCGTCGGCGATTTCACGTTCGGCATTCTCGAGGCGACGCAGCGGTGGTACCGTACGCTGTATGAAGACCTGGCCGAGCGGCGGACGGTCCTGGAGTTAAAGTTGTACGGCGGGACCATTCTCGGCGACGCACCGCCGTTCGAGAAGTTTTATGCCGGCGGTACAGGTTCGCTTCGCGGTTTCGAATATCGCGGGATCAGTCCGCGGGGCTTGCAGACCGAGGTGGCCAATCCGCAGCGTGAGTGCCCCATCGGCAGCGACTGGATTGTTGTCGGCAATGCCGAAATCGCGGTGCCGTTGGCCAGTGACGTTTTTTCGTGGCTTGTCTTTACCGATGCCGGCCTGATCGACAGCGGTGGAGTGCGTGCCTCGGTCGGGACGGGTCTTCAGATTATGCTGCCGCAGTGGTTCGGCCCGGTACCGATGCGGTTTGAGTTGGCCGCCCCCGTGCTCAAGGAAGATGAAGACGAGACGCGGATCTTCAGTTTTTCGGTCGGGGCGCTGTTCTGAATTGCAGGACTTTTCGTTGAAAGGTGTAACGATGAAGAAGAAAATGATTTCTCTGGTCGTGTTGGGGGCGGCAGTTGCGCTTGTTCTGGGCTACAGTCACGGCTGGGCGCAGGCCCGCAGGCAGATCGTGCCGGCCAAGGTTGCGGTGGTCAATGTCGACCGTATTCTGCGAAGCAGCAAGAAGCATGCACGATGGCAGGAGCGCATGAACTCCGAAGAGGCCAAGATTCGGGCTGAACTGGACAAGATGGACAAGGAGGCCGAGGCCGCCAAGGCGGACATGCAGACGCGCGAGGCGGGAAGCGCCGATTACATGAAACTGATGAACACGTATATGGAGCGCAGGGCCGCCGCGGACGCCAAGAACAAATACTACGAGCAGGAAATGACGCTCAAAGTCCAGCGCTGGACCGAGTCGCTTTACCAGGACATTCGGACCATTACGGCCCAGGTGGCCCAGGCCCGCGGGGTAGATATTGTGCTGGCGACTGAAGAACTATCGTTCCCCGCCGCCAGCGTGCGCGACCTGCTTCTGTCCATAAAGACCGACAAGGTTCTGTATAACAACAGTGATCTGGATATAACGGACGAGGTCCTGGCCCAGCTGGACGCGACCATGTAGCGAGCGGACGTGCTATGCGAGATGGGAGGCAACAAACGGTGATGACGCCGGCCGAACTGGCCGGAAGGATTGGTGCGCGGCTGCACGGCGATTCCGCCGCCCTCCTGAACGGTGTGAACACGGTTGAATGCGCCACACCCGAGGAGGTTACGTTCGTTACCACGCAGGCGCATACGGATGGCGTCCGCCAAAGCAAGGCCGGTGCGGTCATTGTGGCGGAAAGCAGGACGGACGTGCCAATGCCGCAGCTTGTCGTGGACTGCGTGGACCGGGCGCTCATCGAGACTTTGAAGCTTTTTGCTCCGAAGCTCAAGCCTCTGGCGGGTATCCATCCCAGCGCCGTCATCGAAGACACCGCCGACATCGCGCCGGACGCCGCGGTCGGGCCGGGCGCCTATGTCGGTCCGGGCGTGCGGATCGGCTCAAACTCCAGTATCGGGCCGGGCTGCATGATCGGCGAGAACACTTCCATTGGCTCGCACTGCCGCCTTGACGCCAACGTCGTCGTGTATCATGGCTGCCGAATCGGCGATTACTGTATTATTCAGGCCAATACGACGATCGGCTCGACCGGATTCGGCTATGTCTGGGTTGACGGCCGCCATGAACTCATTCCCCACAACGGCGGCGTTGTCATTCAGGATTGTGTGGAAATTGGGGCAAATTGTTGTATTGACCGGGCCAAGTTTAACGATACCATTATAGGGGCCGGTACAAAGCTCGACAACCTGATTCAAATAGGCCACAATGTTATTATCGGTAAGTGCTGTATACTTGCCGGTCAGGTAGGCATATCCGGCAGTTGTGTAATCGGTGACGGCGTCGTCATGGCAGGCCAGGTCGGAATCGCCGACCATATCACCATTCACGACGGTGTGCAGATTGGCGCGCAATCAGGCGTTACCAGGAATGCCCCGCCCGGTATTGGCATGCTCGGTACTCCGGCACACGAAGTCAATCAACAGAGGCGGGTTATCGCCATGATGGGGCGACTGCCTGAATGGGCCGGCCGGTTGAGAGCGCTGGCTGCCCGGGTGGACAAGATTGAGAAGAAATTGAGCGGCGAGTGACGAAAAGCGTTCAGGCAGCCGAATGGGGCGGTTGAAGACCAGCGGACTATATGCTGCAGAAGACGATCAAGAATAATGCGCGGTTGAGCGGAAAGGGTTTGTTCAGCGGCCGCGACGTAACGGTGACATTCCGCCCGGCTGAAACCGATACGGGCATTGTCTTTGTGCGCACGGACCTGCCGGAGACGGCCTGGATTCCCGCCGTCGCCGCCCACATTGTAGAGAAGGACCGCCGCACGGCCCTGCGCAACGGCGCGGCGAGTGTCGAAACGCCGGAGCATTGCCTGGCCGCAATCACGGCTTTAGGCATCACAAACATTGTGATCGAATTGGACGCCGGCGAACTGCCCGGCTTTGACGGCAGTTGCGAGGCGTATTTCAAAACCCTGCAGGAATGCGGGGTGGTTGACCAGCCGGCCGAAACCCGCGAACTGGTCATAACCGAGTCGATCAGTATTACCGAAGGCGACAAATCTATTTATGCACTGCCGTATAACTCCGACACGTTGAATATTACATATGATCTGGATTATACGCAATATGGCGGCATAGGCCGGCAGCTATACACTTTCGAACTGTCGCAGAAGCATTTCGCCGACCACCTGGCGCGGGCGCGGACGTTTGTGCTGGAGGAAGAGGCCCGCATGCTTCGCGAAAACGGCATCGGCACACACCTGAGCCCGGCTGATATCCTTGTTATCAGTGCTGACGGGCCGATTGAAAACGCGTACCGTTTCACCAACGAATGCGTGCGCCACAAGATCGTCGACCTGTTGGGCGACCTGACGCTGACGGGCCGACGCATCATCGGCCGCATCGTTGCCTACAAGAGCGGCCATGCCCTGAACCAGCGGCTGGCGCGGGCACTCGTGAAGATGGCCGAACAGGCCGAGCGCAAGGCGCCGCCCCCGGCCCAGGCCATTCTCGATATCCGCAAGATACAGCGAATCCTGCCGCACCGCTATCCGTTCCTGCTCGTTGACAAGGTGGTCGAAATCGACGGTGACCGCCGCATCAAAGGCATCAAGAACGTGACCTACAATGAGCAGTTCTTCCAGGGCCATTTCCCCGGTACGCCGATCATGCCCGGCGTGCTGATCGTGGAGGCCCTGGCGCAGGTCTCCGGCCTGCTGTTTGCCCAGAAGCTGGAGCTGACCGGCAAACTGGCCGTCCTGCTGACGATGGATGGCGTCAAGATTCGAAAATCCGTGGTCCCCGGCGATCAGCTTGTCCTGACGGCCGAGGTCCTGAAGATAAGGCGCCGAAGCGCCAAGTGCCAGTGTTCGGCGATGGTCGGCGACGAAGTGGTCGCCGAAGCGCTCTTTAAGTTCATGCTGGTGGACGAAGATACCGTTTAAAGCGTGGAGGTGAATAACGTTACATGAGCGGCAATATACATCCGAGTGCGGTCATCGCTGCCAATGTGGAGTTAGGCCGCGACGTGGTGATCGGGCCGAATTGTGTCGTTGACGAGGGCACGGTCATCGGTGACGGCACGGTGCTGGATGCCAACGTCGTGGTGGGCAAGAACGTCAAGTTGGGCAAAGGCAACCGACTCTTCCCGTGCTGCGTCATCGGTCGTGCGCCGCAGCTTCTGGGGCTCGACCCTGACGGCCGGATAGGCCGGCTTGAGATCGGCGACAGGAACACAATTCGCGAACATGTCACCATTCATCCGAGCATCTACCCCGAGCAGGCAACAATCATCGGCAGCGAGAACCTGCTGATGGTTGGCGTGCACGTGGGGCATGACTGCGTTCTGGAAGACAAAATCGTCATCAGCAATTACACCCAGATCAGCGGCCACTGCAAGATCGAAACCGGCGTCTGGCTCAGCGGCATGGTCGCGGTGCACCAGTTCGTCACGTTCGGACAGTGGTGCTACGCGGCGGGCTTTTCGGGCGTCAACCACGATGTGCCGCCGTTTGTGATCGTCAGCGGCCACTATCCGCCGGAGGTGCGTTCGATCAACAAGCGCGGCCTGATACGTGCCGGCCTGACCGAGGAACAGCAAAGCCACATTTTCGAGGCTTTCAGACGCATTTACCGCGGCGACGGGCCCCTTCTGGACCGCGTAAAGGAACTGGCCGCCGAGGACGGCCTCGACGAAAACGTCCGGCGCATGATCGACGCGATTTTGCGCAGCAGCCAGCATCGCTTCGGCCGCTACCTCGAACAATATAGAGACCAGCATCACTGAGAACGCACATGACGAAGATACGAACTGCGGTCGTCGGCGCCGGCAAGATGGGGGCGATCCACGCCAAGGTCTACAGCCAGCTCGAAGACAGCCAGCTTGTCGCAATTGCCGATATCGACGCCGCCAGGGCCCGATCGCTTGCGGACAAGCACGCCTGTGCGGCCGTGACGGATTGTTCCGAGTTGATCGGCCGCATCGATGCCGTCACGATCTCCGCGCCGACCGTTCATCACTGCCGCCTGGCCAAAGACTTCATTGACAACGGCATCGCGGTAATGATCGAAAAGCCCCTGGCCGCCAGCGTCGCAGAAGGCCGCGAGATCGTCGAACTGGCCCGCCGCAAGAACGTCGTCGTCGCCGTCGGCCACTCGGAACGGTGCAATCCCGTTGTCCAGGCCATGAAACGGCTGCGCATCGAGCCGAAGTTCATCGAGGCCAACCGCATCAGTCCGTACCCCTTCCGCTCAATGGACATCGGGGTCGTGTTGGATGTGATGATTCACGACATCGACATCATCCTGTCGCTTGCCGCCAGCCCGATCCGCAAGGTCGATGCCGTCGGCGTCAACGTTATCGGCGAGCATGAGGACATCTGCAACGCCCGCATCATCTTCGAAAACGGCTGCATTGCCAACGTTACCGCCTCGCGCCTGGCCCTCAAGACCGAACGCAAGGTCCGCGTTTTCAGCCGCCAGGCCTACCTGAGTCTGGACTACCTCAAGAAGGAAGGCATTATCATCAAGGCCGACGGCAACATCGACGTCGTCGAGTGGATTCGCCAGAAGCAGCAGGACCCCGACTTCGACTTCGCCGGCGTCAACTGGATGGACCTGCTGCACATCGAACAGCTCGCCATCGAAGACGCCGAGCCGCTGCGGGTCGAACAGCGGGCCTTCCTCAAGGCCGTGGCAGGTCAGGCCGACCGCCCCGAAGTCACCGCCGAAGAGGGCCTGGCGGCCATGGAATGCGCCGAACAGATCCTCGCCGCCGTAAAGCAGCACCGCTGGCAATAGCTTGACGCTGCCGGCAGTTCATGCGTCATGTCCGTTACAATTCCGGTTTCAGCCTGGTGATGTGCTGATGCGCCAGGCGTGTCGGTTCGGGGAGGCGATATCTGGGGGCACAGGCGAGGGTGATTTGTATGGCATCCTCAAGCGTACACTTGTGGCCGATCGAGACGAACACCGGCTTGACGTCCGTCCGCGTCCTGACCACCGCACCGATAGTCTCGTGGTCGTCCAGCAAAGGCCTGTGGCTGCCTCTCTTGCGTGCCGGCGGGTCAAATGTGCCAATCAGCCGGCTCTTGGCACAGCCGACGGTCGGCCGGTCCAGCAGAAGCCCCAGATGCGAAGCCAGCCCCAACCGCCGGGGGTGCGCAACACCCTGTCCGTCGATCAGAAAGCAATCGGGCGCCTTTTGCAGTTTCGCCGTCGCGGCAAGGCAGACCGGCGCCTCGCGGAACGACAGGAGGCCCGGTATGTACGGAAAACTCACCGCCTGGACCGCCGAGGCGGTTTCGAGGATTTGCAGAGTCGGATACTCAAGCACCACAACTATCGCGCCGATTCTCTTCTTGTCCCGGCTGAACGCGCAGTCGATGCCGGCCACGGTCCTCGGGGGGCATCTTAGCGGACGCGTCCGCACCTTCCCGGCTAACTCCGCCTGAAGGGCGCGGGCCGCGGCGTACGTCAGGTCCCAGTCGTGCAGGTGTTTCAATTTCATGGCGAACGTTCCGGATGAGTGAAGGTATTTTACTTTGACATCCGTCTATGGTACACTACGAAATTGCCCTTATGCCGGATCTTGCGGAGGGGCAGGGGTAAACTGTAGGGGCACGGCATGCCATGCCCGTACCTTTGAGGCACTGCTTGAAATTGGAAAAAGTCATCAGGATAACAGGCGCCGCCGAGCATAATCTCAAGAACATCGACGTCGAGATTCCGCGCGACAAGCTGGTGGTCATCACGGGCATCAGCGGCTCGGGCAAGAGCAGCCTGGCCTTCGACACGATCTATGCCGAGGGCCAGCGGAAGTACGTCGAGTCGCTCAGTGCCTACGCGCGGCAATTCCTCGAACAGATGCAGAAACCACAGGTCGAGCATATCGAAGGCCTGCCGCCGACGATCGCCATCGAGCAGCGCAGCGCCGGCAGCAACCCACGCTCGACCGTGGCGACGACCACGGAAATCTACGACTGCCTGCGCGTGCTCTACGCCCGCGTCGGTCAGCCGCACTGCTGGATTTGCGGCGACCCGATCAGCAGCCAGCATTCGACGCAGATCGTCGACTCCATTATGAGCCGACCCGAAGGCACGAAGATACAGATCTGCGCCCCGCTCATCCGCGGCCAGAAGGGTGAGCATAAGGAGATCTTCGCCCGCGTGCAGCGGGAAGGCTTCGTGCGGGTCCGCGTCGACGGCGTCATCTACGACGTCCGCAATGTGCCGGTACTCGACAAGAACAAAAAGCACGATATCGCCGCCGTGGTCGATCGCCTCGTCATCAAGGACGGCGTGCGGATCCGCCTGGCAGACAGCATCGAGACGGCCCTTAAGATCGGCGACGGCGTGGTCTTCGTCATGGTTCAGGAACCGCAGGATAAAGCGGGCAGCGGCGGCAACGGCGACTGGAGCGACGTTGTCTACAGCGAAAAGTTCGCCTGTACGAAGCACCCGGAGGCGTCGCTGTCGGAGCTTTCGCCGCGGCTGTTCAGCTTCAACAGCCCATACGGGGCATGTCCGAGCTGTGACGGCCTGGGCACAATCCTGGAGTTCGACCCGGACCTCATCGTGCCTGACAAGACCGTCTCGCTGGAGAGCGGCGCCGTGGAGGCGTGGCGCAAGGGCGGCAAGCGCATGAACATTTACTACAACCGCCTGATCAAGCGCTTCTGCCGTAATTTCGGCATCAGCAAGGCGGCGTCTTTTTCAGAGATTGATCCCAGGATCCGCAAGATCCTGCTTTACGGCACGACGCCCGCCGACGAGACCGAGTTCGGCGTCAGCTTCGAAGGCGTCATTCCTAATCTCGCACGCCGATGGGAGAACACGACCAGCGAGTTCGTTAAGGCCCGGCTTCACGGTTACCTCTCCGAGCAGGCCTGCCGGGCGTGCCAGGGCGCACGGCTGCGTCCGGAGGCGATCGCCGTTACTGTCGGCGGCCGAAGCATCCATGAAGTGTCGCACATGAGCATCGAGCAGGCCCAGCGTTTCTTCGACGAGCTGCAGCTCGATGCCGAACAGACCCTTATTGCCGCCCAGCCGCTCAAGGAGATCAAGGCCCGCCTGCGGTTCATGTCCGACGTCGGCCTGGGCTATCTGACACTGGACCGCACCAGCCGCACGCTCTCGGGCGGTGAGGCCCAGCGCATTCGCCTTGCCACGCAGGTCGGCAGCGGCCTGGTCGGCTGCTGCTACGTCCTCGACGAGCCCACAATCGGCCTGCACCGGCGCGACAACGACCGGCTGTTGGGCATTCTCCGTCGGCTGACGGATATTGGCAACACCGTCATCGTCGTCGAGCACGACGAGGAGGTCATCGCCAGCGCCGATTACATCATCGATATCGGCCCGGCCGCCGGGGCCCATGGCGGCGAGGTCGTCGCGGCCGGCACTCTGGCGGATATCTGCGCCTGCGAGCGCTCGGTTACCGGCCAGTATCTCAGCGGTGCAAGCCGCATCGAGCTGCCGCCCGCCCGCCGCAAGTATAGCCTCAAGAATTGCCTGGAGGTCAAGCAGGCACAGGAGCATAATCTCAAGTCGATCAACGTGAAGTTTCCGTTGGGTGTACTCACCTGCGTCACCGGCGTCAGCGGTTCCGGCAAGAGCACCCTCGTCACGGAAATCCTGCTCAAAGCCCTGAAACGCCGCCTGTACAGCTCGCGGGAGAAGCCCGGGCGGCACAAGACGATCCTGGGCGTGTCCAGGATTGACAAAGTCATCGAGATCGACCAGTCGCCCATCGGCCGCACGCCGCGCAGCAACCCGGCGACCTACACCGGCGTGTTCGATCTCATCCGCCAGTTGTTTGCAATGACGCGCGAGGCCAAGATCCGCGGCTACAAGCCCGGCCGCTTCAGCTTCAATGTCAAAGGCGGCCGCTGCGAACATTGCCAAGGCCAGGGCACCAGGAAGATCGAGATGCACTTCCTGCCGGACGTTTTCGTCACGTGCCAGGAGTGCAAGGGCCAGCGCTACAACCCCGAAACGCTCCAGATCACGTACAAGGGCCGCAACATAGCCGACGTGCTGGACATGCGGATCGACGAGGCACGGAAGTTTTTCGGCAACTTCCCGAAGATCGTCCGCCTGCTTAAGGCCCTCTGCGACGTGGGGCTTGGCTACATGCAGTTGGGCCAGTCGTCGACGACCATGTCCGGCGGCGAGGCCCAGCGCGTCAAGCTGGCCACCGAACTCGGCAAGCCCGGCACCGGCCATACGCTGTACCTGCTGGACGAACCGACAACAGGCCTGCATTTTGCGGATATCCATAACCTGATGAACGTTCTGCGGCGGCTGACCGACATGGGCAACACCGTCGTCGTGATTGAGCATAACCTCGACGTGATCAAGATGGCCGATTACATCATCGACCTGGGACCCGAAGGCGGCGATGCCGGCGGCCAGGTTATCGCGGCCGGCTCGCCTGAGGAAATCATCAAGGTAAAGAACAGCTACACGGCTCAATACCTCAAGGAAAAGCTCGCCGCCGAGAAGGTCGGTGTGTAGAAGATGGCACTCAACTTCCAGACACTCAGATGGCTTGGCGATATCGAGGGCCGCCTCGAAATGATCGATCAGCGGCGGCTGCCGGGTGAACTGGTGACCCTTGAGTGCCGCACGCCGCAACAGTTGTACGACGCGATACGTACCCTGGCCGTTCGCGGCGCGCCTGCGATAGGCGTTGCCGCCGCGTACGGGGTCTGTCTGGGAATGCAGACGGCTCCGGGCCAGGTCGAAGCGGCCCTTGAACATCTCGACAGGACGGCCGCGTATCTGGCCGAATCGCGCCCGACGGCGGTCAATCTTTTCTGGGCGCTGGACCGCATGAAGGCCGCCGCCCGCCGCTTTGTTGCGGACAATCCCGGGGCCGACGTGCGCAGGTTTGCTGAGGTGCTGCTTGCCGAAGCCCATGCCATTTGCGACGAGGATAAGGCCATGTGCAAGGCCATCGGCGAGCACGGCCAGCGTTTCGTCTGTGAAGGCGCGGGCCTGTTGACGCACTGCAATGCCGGTGCGCTGGCGACCGCCGGCCAGGGCACTGCACTTTCGCCTATGTACGAAGCACATCGGCTTGGCCGCAGGTTTCGTGTCTTCGTGGACGAGACGCGCCCGCTGCTGCAAGGGTCCCGGCTGACGGCATGGGAACTCACACAGGCCGGCATCGATGCCACGCTGATCTGTGATAACACCGCGGCCGTGCTCATGCAGCAGGGCAAGGTCAACGCCGTCATCACCGGCGCCGACCGCATCGCCGCAAACGGCGACACCGCCAATAAGATCGGCACGTTTGCATTGAGCGTCCTGGCGGTACATCACGGCGTTCCGTTCTATATTGCCGCCCCATCGAGCACCTTCGACTTGAGCATCGCACGGGGAGATGACATACCCATCGAGCAGCGGTCCGCCGACGAAGTCGCCGGCTTTGCGGGCTGCCGGACCGCGCCCGACGGGATGAACGTTTACAACCCGGCCTTCGACGTAACACCCGTCAGGAACATAACCGCCTTCATCACGGAAAAAGGCGTTATCGAACGACCAGACACGGACAGTATTGCCCGCCACCTCAAAGGGTAAAGCGACAATCGTGGAAAGGAGAGATCAGTCATGGAGAAGTTCACCCTTGCCCCGGACGGTGTCGACCCGGCCAAAGTGCCGACCCGCACGCTCTATTCCGGCGCCCGTATACCCGCCATTGGATTAGGCACCTTTGGCTCGGACCGTTTCACCGCCGATCAGGTGGCCGCCGCCGTCAGGGGCGCCATCGCCGTCGGCTATCGGCATATCGATTGTGCCTCGGTTTACGGCAATGAGCCCCAGATCGGGGCCGTTTTACAGGAGGTTCTCGATAGCGGCGCCGTCAAGCGTGAGGACCTTTGGATCACCTCCAAGGTCTGGAACGACATGCACGGCAAGGGCGACGTGCTGCTTTCGTGTGCGCGCTCGCTGCGTGACCTTCGATTGGATTACCTCGATCTGTACTTGGTGCACTGGCCGTTTCCCAATTACCACGCACCGGGCTGCGACGTGACATCCCGCAGCCCTGATGCCCGGCCGTACATCCATGATGAGTTCATGTCCACCTGGCGCCAGATGGAGCGGCTCGTCGAAATGGGGCTGGTGCGGCACATCGGCACCTCGAACATGACGATTCCGAAAATGGAACTGCTCCTGCGCGACGCGAAGATCAAACCCGCCTGCAACGAAATGGAACTGCACCCGCATTTTCAGCAGCCGGAGTTCTTCCGCTACTGTATGGATCACCACATCCAGCCGATCGGCTTCTGTCCTGTCGGCTCGCCGACGCGGCCTGACCGCGACAAGACCGAAACGGATACCGTTGACATCGAGGACCCCGTGGTCAAGCGTATCGCTGCCCGCCTCGGCGTGCATCCCGCTGTCGTGTGTGTCAAGTGGGCCGTACAGCGCGGCCAGATCCCGATCCCATTTTCCGTGCATCGAAACGAGTACCTCAGCAACCTCCAGTGCACGGTATCGCCGCCGCTTACGGATGATGATATGAATGCCTTGGGCCAAATCGACAAGAACTGCCGTCTCATCAAAGGCCAGGTCTTCCTGTGGAAAGAGGGGCAAAGCTGGGAAGACCTCTGGGACGTCGACGGGCACATTACGCCGCCGTGACGCGACGAACGCCGGTGAGCATCTCTCAAGCGGCTTCGGGTGCGGGTTTGCGGCGGCTCGCCGCACATACCGCGACTGCCGCAAGAATGCCGATTAAATTGAAGACCAGGTCGAGCGCATTGTTGTAATAACCGCCTACGCCTTCGGCGCCGAAGAAGACGACGGTTGCGAACTCCATGACTTCGTTCAGTGCGCTGACGCCCATGGCCGCCAGTGCAATGACCACCATTTCGAGCACGGCGCTGCTGTTCTTGCGGCTCAGACGCTGGACCACCGAATTTATGAACAGGGTGATAACAAAATAGCAGAATGCATGGATCGCCTGGTCGAATTTGAGGATATTATACGGTTCTCCGGCGACCGCAAGCAGCATGGTGTCGTAAATGCGATTTCCATCGACGGTGAAGGCCCCGCCTGCCAGGTGAAGGAACATCCAGACGGTAAAACCAATCCGTGCCAACGCCGGGTAACGGAGGATACGATCGGTCTTCTCAACAAGGGCGATCGCGATCCGAGAGACAGGACGTAGACGATGAATTCGTAGTTGCGGCGGGCAAGAAACAGCGCCGCAAAGGCAAACAGCAGCGCCAGGTTGATCACGGTGGTTGCCCGTATCCTTGCGGCGGGAAGTTTATTCATCAGTTCCTTTCGAAGCTGTGTTGCGCGTTCAAACGTCGTGGCGCGATTTAGCCACGTTCTTGTTCGCCTGATCGATCAGCAGGCAGCCGGGCTCTCCATCAAAACGTCTGGCGTCGTCCGGCTCGAGTACACCCTGCTTGACCAGTTCCATCGCCCTGGTCAGGGCCAGGCACGAATAGAAATCTCTGTTCTCGATGCTTTCGACGCGAATCACGCCCAGCCTGTCGTCTTTGGTATGATCGACGAACACGCGGTACACAAAACATACTTCAGACCGGGGACACAGCAGCGGATGTTTCATCGTTCAACTCCCTCAATGATGAACACGGAACACCAAAGCTGTGGGCCAGCACAATTGCGCGACACAATCGTAGCCGCTGTCCTCTGCGGCATCAACCTGCGCCACAAGCGAACGGCAAATCACCTTCGGGACAGGAAAACACTGCTGCCCAAGCGAATAAGCCAGGTTTTGATATTTAGTTGAATCGAAAGATTCGGGGCTGTCTCAACCTTTTTGTTTCTTCAGGTAGAGCGCAATACCCAGCAAAACGACCGCGAACACACCGAGTCCTATGTACAGCCACATCGCACTGCTCCTTAAAACATCAATATCCCTTTGGCTACCGATGCCTTATTTGGCTCACGAATCGCTTGTAAGAGCAATTATCAGCGGCGCCCTGCGGCCTGTCAATGGTTTTTTTGGCTAAGTGGCCGCAAGGGCGGCCGGCTATCGAATCTGCGTTGGCAGGCCGCCTGATCGCGCGTTTCGTACTGATTTGCACGGCCGTGCGGCGGGTTGTGAAATGCCTATTTCCTACTGTGCTTTAGGGTATTTTCTGTTGTGACTTAGGAGTTTGACGGATTTTTGTCGACGCGCGGGCAGTTGATGGCGTATAATTTGCACAAGAGGCGTATTGGTTTCGCAGGTTACTGGAGTCTGTGGGATGGATATATCTTTGGCAGAATTGGCCCGGCATTTGGGGGCTCGGCTTGTGGGCGATTCGGGCCGTTCTATTTGCGGTGTCGCAGCTTTGGATTCTGCATCGCCAGACCAGATTACGTTTGTGGCCGATGCGAAATACGTTTCCCGCCTTCGCAGCAGCAGGGCCGGCGCGGCCATCGTCGGCAAACGCGTGGAGCGGCTTGACATGGCGCAGCTCATTGTTGACGACGTGGATGCGGCCCTTCTGAAGGTTCTGTCGCTTTTTGCGGAGAAGGACGATCTGTGCCCCGGCGTACACCCGACGGCACGGATCGGCAAGGACGTGACCTTGGGCAAAGGGATTGGTATCGGGCCGCATGTGGTGATTGCCGACGGTGTTACGATTGGCGACGACACGTTTATTGCGGCGGGTTGTACGATCGGCCGAAATGCACGGATTGGGGCCGGCTGTCGGCTGTATGCCGGTGTGGTGGTGTATGAGCGATGCGAAATCGGCAACAATGTCGTTATCCAGGCCAATTCTGTAATCGGGTCGGTAGGGTTTGGGTACGCGTACATCGATGGCCAGCACAGGCTGGTGCCCCATATCGGCAACGTTGTAATTGAAGATCGTGTGGAAATCGGCGCCAATACGTGCATCGATCGGGCGAAATTCGGCAGTACGCGGATCGGGGCGGGGACGAAGATCGATAATCTTGTCCAGATCGCGCACAACGTGACAATCGGGCGGCTTTGTCTGATCGCCGGGATGGCCGGCATTGCGGGCAGCTGCCGTCTTGGGGATGGCGTTGTGTTGGGCGGGCAGGTCGGCGTGAGGGATCACGTCACCATTGGCGACGGCGCGATGGTGGGCGGTAAATCATTTGTAATGCAGGACATACCGGCGGGCGAGAAGGTTTTCGGCCTTCCGGCCATGGAGAAGAACAAGGCGCTTCGTGTGCTTTATGCTACGCGGCGGCTGCCTGATTTGATTGCGCGCGTGGGGAAGTTGGAGGATGACAGCGGTTTTGAGCAGGAATTGAAGGCGGCTGTTGCTGAAGAATGCCGGGGTTTGCGGTTTTCGCGGTTGGCGGCGGCGGTATTCGTGTTCGCGGCGCTGGGTTTACTGGCGGGGGTGATCCTGTCGGGAGGTGTCCGGCGGTGGCTCGATCCGGATGAGGTTCGGGTGGAAAAGATGGTGGCGAGTTACCAGGATGGTGACGACTGGTTTTTTGTGACGGCCGATCCCGGACTTGAGGATTTGCGGACGAATGATCGGCTGATGCTGATCGAGGACCTGGAAGAGCTGATCGAACGGAAGCTGGAGGAGCATGCAGCCATAGGAGACTGTTATTTCCTTGTTCCATTAAGCAGTATCGAAAAGCTCAGGCGGGGTCGGCTGCGCGAGCAGTTGTTCCTGGTGACGGCAGTGCCGATTCGGGACCATATCTATGCTTTGGTCACGAATGAGTCCGACCACTCATTCATGGAGTTATAGTCTCGACTATAACTCCGTAAGCCCTTGTGCTCTAATGACTTATCTTCTGTTTTTCGCGCCTTGTCTCAGTATTCTTCCAAGTGAACGAACTCGGCGTTTTCCAGCCAGGTTGTGGGGCGCAAGACGAAGTCGATGATGTTCTCCAGCAGGAAGTAGTGTTTTTTCTCTTCTTCGGCGAGCCGTTCGAGTAGTTTCTTCTGAAGAGGGTCCTGGACCTCGCGGGCCTTTTCGGAGTAGAAGTCGATACTCTTCTGTTCGATGGCCTGGGCCTCCTTGTAAAGTTCGATCTGCGACTCGTCAACGTGGAGGGTCTGGCCCGTTTCTTTCATTTCGCGAAAGACGTTCTTCGCACGGTCAAGGATGTTGGTCGGGCCGGCGTCGGGCTGGGCCTGGGCGATATTGTGGAGGATGTGGAAGTGGTTGACCTCCTCGTCGGCCAACATGGTGAGGATATACCTTACGCCGGTGTTCTGGACATCGCGTGCGAGGTCACGGTAGAACTCCTCGCCGTCCTTCTCCATCTGCATTGCGTACTCGAAGATGTTCATAACCTTGCTCCTTACAAGACCTTGCGTTGACTGCCTGCGGCGACGTTACTTGTTATATTCGTCAATTGCGGCCGTGCGGTGCGTATTATACGGCCGGTGGCGGTATTTTGCGCGGAATTTTAAGGCCCGCCTGGCGAGTTTGCAGGGGTGACCGGGCCTGTCCGCAATGGCCGCGATTGGTTTCGTATTAGCAACTGCAGGTCGCAAATGTATGGGTTGTGGCAATGGTTCGGCGAGGTGGGTGTTGGTGAGGAGTCATCGCGCCCGGCTGGCACGGGAGTGAGCGGCGAAGAGCCACAAGTTTCAGGTACGGCCGGAGTTAAGTGGAGGGTTTCTGTGAGGGAATTGTTGTATTGCGGGCGGTGGGTGGTATAATTTTGGCGACGGTGCGGGTCTTGTGAGGAAGAGAGATATGGCACAAGGGAACAAGGAGGGTGCAGGCGCGAAGACTGTGGGAAAGGCGATATCCTGGTGCCAGCGGCGGCGGGCAGGAGGAATTGGAGCATGTGCTTGAAGATCAGGTTTGACGTTGCGGTTGCGGATCATGTTGCGTCTTCTGCGTATGTGCGAGCGCATGATCCCGAGCATGAGAAACGGGCGACGCGGTACACGTTCACCTTTGGTGATCCTGTGCACGTGCTGATTTCGAAAGCTTGGTTGATGCAAATGAATGCGAGGCGTTTGCGGGATTGTTGAAGGAGAGGCGAGAGAGTGCTCTGCAGGATTCGGACAATTGGTGTGTTGGCGCTGGCGGGGACTCCGTCGTATGTGCTCTGTTATTTCCGGCATATATGTATGGCGGGACACATGCATCATCCGCCGTATGCGTGGTATGAATGGCTTAATGATGCATGGTGGGTGGCTTGTCTTGTGGTGGTATTTGTATTTTCGGTGAGGACGGAGGCGAGGCGAAAGGGATGGCTGCTTTGGGGCAGTCTGTTTCTGGTCTTTTCGCGGCTTTTTCTGGGGAGTGTCGGCGGGGCGGGCATATTGTTGGAGGCGCCGGTGCTGCTTGTTCTCGTTTTCTATGGCGCCATGTATATGTTCAAGCCTGGAAGGTACGCAAGAGCGACGAGAGTACCCGATCCCATCGGCGAACAAGAAAAGGGGGCTGAGTACCCATAGAAAAAGAACGTGTGCCACGAAATCCAGTATTTGGCGCTGGGACAGAAAGGTCTTGCCGTTGTGATCAGGACGATGTTTGTGGTGGGGCGGGCCTGCTACTTGCTGACGTGGAGTAGCTCTCAGTTCGGGGGACACACAGGACACGTAAGCCGGCAGGTGAAGATTCTGTACGCGCCGGGGTGGGGTACCGGTCTTGGGGTGATGGTGGGGGAAAGGCTGCCGGGGCTGAGTGTGGGGGTTGTGATTCGGGGGCGGCAAAGGGGCAGGGCAGTATGTTGAGGGGGTGAAATAGTGCACGGTTTGGGGGGTTGTCGCCGATGTAGGAGGTGGTTAAGATAGGCAGGCGATTGTCCACGAGCGAGGGGGATGGACGCGGTATGGGTGTGTTTTGTCGCGCGTTCGGGGATTTGTAGATAAGAAGAGCGAGAAAAGGGAGACATGGCGTCCGCAGTCTCGGGCCGGCGCTTAGGCCGTACTGCTGTCTCTTCGGGGCCAGGAGGGGGGCAGTGCCAGACGCGGATGGCGCGCAAGCGCTCTTGCGTCCGTTTGGGATTAGGACGCCGGGATCGTTGAGCGCGGTTGGTGTGCAGACGTTCTTCTGATCTTTCGGGACGTGGACGGGTCGCGTGATTGTGAAGGCGTGCCGACGCTTTTTCGTCTTCTCGGGACTCGGGCGATGGGATTGTCAGGTGTCGTTGAACCGCGAGCTTCGAACCTGTATGTCTTCTTGTGGGCCATTGGTGTGTTATGACGTTTACTGAGTTGATGGCTTTGGTTGGTTCGGCGGCGTTTAAGGGGTCGGTCTGTCTGGATTCGCGTGCGGTCGGGCCGGGCGATGTCTTTGTGGCGGTGGCTGGGGCGCACGTGGACGGACACGACTATGCGCAGCAGGCGGTGGAGAACGGCGCGGCGTGGGTGGTGTGCCAGCGGGCATGCGGTGTACGGCCGGAGGCGACGGTGATTGTGGCGGATTCGACGGCGGCGCTTGGGCTGTTGGCCCAGCAGCAGTACGGCAATCCTTCGGCGGCGCTGACGAACCTGGCGGTGACGGGGACGAACGGCAAGACGACGGTCAGTTGGCTGACGCGGTCGGTGATTCAGACGGCGGGCAAGCGGTGCGGGCTGATCGGGACGATCGTGTACGATACGGGGGCCCAGCGTGCGGAGGCGCCGCTGACGACGCCGGATGCGCTGCAGATTGCGCGGCTGGCGCGGAAGATGGTCGACGACGGGGCTGAGTACATGGTGATCGAGGCGAGCAGTCATGCTCTCAGCCAGAATCGTTTGGCGGGGGTTCCGTTTACGGCGGCGGCGTTTACGAATTTGACGGGGGATCATCTGGATTATCATCGGACGGCGGAGGAGTATTTAGCGGCGAAGTTGCGACTTTTTACGGGGCTGCCAGTGCATGCGACGGCGGTTCTGAATGCGGAGTCGCCGGCGGCCAACGAGATTGCGCATCACGTTACAAACCGGGTTCTGTGGTACGGGATCGATACGGAGACGGATATTTCGGCGCATATTCATAGTATGGATACACAGCGGACGCTGTTTGCGATTGCGTTCGGGGGGCGCAAGGAGCTGGTTCAGACGCGGCTGATCGGGCGGCATAACGTGAGCAACCATCTGGCAGCGGCGGCGCTGTGCCTGGCGGCCGGGTTCGATCTGACGACGATTGCCAAGGGCCTGTCGGCACTGGAGGCGGTGCCGGGCCGCCTGGAGGCGGTGGATTGCGGGCAGGATTTTGCGGTGTTGGTGGATTATGCGCATACGGATGATGCGCTGCGGAACGTTCTGGGTACGCTTCGGCCGCTGAAGCGCGGGCGGCTGATCTGCGTTTTCGGGTGCGGCGGGGACCGGGACCGGACGAAGCGGCCCCGGATGGCGCGGGTGGCGGAGGAGATGGCGGACGTGGTGATTGTGACAAGCGATAATCCGCGGACTGAGAACCCGGAGGCGATTATTCAGGATATCATGGCGGGGTTCGAGCAGCCGCGATCGGAGCGGATTACGGTGGAGCCGGACCGGCGCAAGGCGGTTCACTTGGCGATTGCGATGGCCGGCCCGGGCGATATTGTGCTGTTGGCGGGCAAGGGCCACGAGGATTATCAGATCATCGGGACGGAGAAGACGGAGTTCGATGATCGGAAGGTGGCGGCGGAGTTTCTGAGACGGTAGCGCCTTTTCGAGCAGAAGGCATTGGGCGCAGGTGATGGTTTCCTGGTGTCGCGTGGGGGCTTTTCGGCGAGATTGTCAGGGGGGCGGATGTGAGTGTGACGTTGTTTTGCGGATGGTTTTGTGAAGGCGATTGAGATTCGGCAGCTTGCGGAGGTCTTGCGGGGGCGGCTGGCAGCGGCTTGCGGGCAGGAGTTGCCGGCAGGGTGCATTACGGGGGTGAGCACCGATTCGCGGGAGGTGGAGGCGGGGGATTGTTTTGTGGCGATTCGGGGGCCGCGGTTCGACGGTCATGCGTTTGTGGAGCAGGCGGTGGCGGCGGGGGCGCGGTGCGTGATTGCGGATAAGGAGGCGGCCTGTGCGGCGCCGGTGCTGGTGGTGGACGACAGCATTGCGGCGTTGGGGGATCTGGCCCGGTGGTATCGCGGCCAGGTGGGGGCAAGGGTGATTGCGATTACGGGTTCTGCGGGCAAGACGACGACGCGGCGGATCGTGTGCCAGGCGCTGAGGCGGCGGTATGCATGTCACGAGTCGCCGAAGAGCTTCAACAATAATATCGGGGTGCCGCTGACGATTCTGTCGACGGAGGCGGAGGATGAGTTCCTGGTGATGGAGTTGGGGTCGAATGCGCCAGGGGAGATCGGGTATCTGACGCGGATTGCAAGGCCGGACATTGCGGTAGTGACGAATGTGTACCCGGCGCATCTGGAGGGGTTCGGGACGTTGGAGAATATCGTGCGGGAGAAGGCGTCGATAGGCGAGGGGCTGGCGGACGGGGGGACGCTGCTGATCAACGGCGATTGTGATGCGCTTCGGCGGTATTGCGATGCGCTGGGAGCGGCGCATACGACGTTCGGGCGGTCGGCGGGGTGTGACGTAACAGGCAGCGATTTTGTTTGTCACGGCGCGCGGGGGAGCCTGCGGATCGAGGGGCGGCTCATTGAGACGCCGCTTGCGGGGCAGGCGAACCTGGAGAACGTATTGGCGGCATGGGCGCTGTGCCGGTGTGCGGGGCTGTCGTTGGAGGACTTTGCGGCGGCGGCGGCGACGCTGGAGCCGGCGGCGATGCGGCTGAATATTCAGGAGGTAGGGCCGGTCACACTGATTAACGACTGTTACAATGCTAATCCCGTATCGATGGCCAATGCGATCGACACCCTTGTGCGGATTGCCGGCGGCGGCGGGCGCCGGACGGTGTTCGTCTGCGGACAGATGGGGGAGCTTGGGGCGGACAGCGAGCGCTATCATGTGGAGTTAGGGCGGCGCGTGGCGGAGGCAGGGATCGGCGTTCTGGCGGCGGCGGGGCCTTTTGCGGAGGTGACGGCGGAGGCGGCGCGGCAGGCGGCAAATGGCGGATTGGAGTGTCTGGCGTTTGGCGACACGGCAGCCCTGTGCGATAATCTTATGGATATTGTGCGGGGCGGGGATATAATTCTTGTGAAGGGATCGCGCAGCGCCGGGCTGGAGCGGGCTGTAAAGGTGCTTATGGAGGCGTTTTCCTGAATCCGCAGATCGCCGCAGATGATGCGACATTCCTGTATCAATGTTTTGGCCGGCGTCGCTGCGGGTGGTATTCAGTGTGTGGTGAGAGAGGGCATGGCAGGCCATGCCGCTAAGGTGAGAAGGCAGGGACGGTGGTATATCATTTTCTGGATTATCTGCGCGAGGCTTTTCCGGACAGTCACATCGGGTTCTATGGGTTTCAGAACCTGCTGTTTCGGTGCATCATGGCGGCCCTGACAGGGCTGGCGATTGCGTTTTTTACGGCGCCGCGGATTATCCGGATGCTTCTGCGGATGAAGATCGGTGACCGGCCGGAGTTTCATCACGCCGCGCTGAATGCGCTGATGCGGGAGCGGGCCAACACGCCGACGATGGGGGGTCTGATTATCCTTTTGGCCGTGATCGTATCTACGGTGCTCTGGGCGAAGATGGACAATCAGTTCATCCACAAGGCACTGGTGATCCTGATCTGGTTCGGCGCGATCGGTGGGACCGACGACTGGCTGAAGCTGACGGCCAAGAGTCACCAGCGGAATCGCGACGGGCTGCGGGCGTGGGAGAAGCTGGTTCTGCAGTTCGGCTGCACAAGCCTGATTGCGATCTTTTTGTATTCTGACATGGCGAACATCCCGGATGCGCTGCGGTTCTGGCTGCCGTTTTACAAACAGGGGATTCCGCTGGCCAAACCGATGTTTGCGGTGATCGCGGTGCTGTATATCTCGGCGACGAGCAACGCTGTGAACCTGACGGACGGTATGGACGGACTTGCGCCGGGGTGCATCGGGATTGTGGCTGGGGTGCTGGTGGTTCTGTGTTATATCACCTCGGAGACGATGGCGCCGGCCAGCGACCGGACGTGGGCGAGTTATCTTCTGATCCCGCACATTCCGCAGTCCGGTGAGCTTTCGGTGTTCTTTGCGTCGATTGTGGGGGCGATTTTGGGGTTTCTGTGGTACAACTGTCATCCAGCGCAGGTTTTCATGGGGGATACGGGTTCGCTGTCGTTGGGGGCGGCGGTGGGTTACGGCGCGGTCGTGACGCGGAACGAGATCCTGCTGTTCATCATAGGGGGGGTATTCATCATGGAGCTGTTCAGCGTAATCCTGCAGGTGGGGTACTTCAAGTATACCGGGGGCAAGCGGCTGTTTCGGTGTGCGCCGATTCATCATCATTTTCACCTGGCTGGGTGGTCGGAGCCGCAGGTGGTGGTGCGGTTCTGGCTCCTGTCGATGGGGTTTGCGGTTCTGGCGCTGGCGACACTGAAGATACGGTGACAGTTGTTGGGCGGGGGGTGCGTGTCTTGCGAGTGACAGGTATCGCTTTGGTTGGTTGCGTGCGATCAGCCCGTTCGGGACTCGCTGGTGCGATGGGGAAGTCCAATCGTAGTTCTTTAGACTGCCGTCCTTTACTATGCCTGTATGCAATTTCTTGAACGTACGTGCGCACCTCTATTGCAGGTGTGTGCGGTTTCTGTGTGTTTGTGGGGCAGGGGGGCAGGGGGGTGAACGGCGGTGTGGGTGGAGGGGGGGCATGTGTTGTCTTTGGCTTGGGTGGTGCAGGTTTTGGCTATGGTTGGTTGGGAGTATGGCGGAAAGGGCCTGTTTTCAATGCAGGCATGACCGAAGCGGGTCGGTGGGGACGTGTTCAGACTGTCGAGATGTGTCAAAAAAGGCTAATCCTTTTTTCAAGCATCGCCCGATAATCGCTGCTGCTGTGACGCCGGGCACCGTGTCCGGGGTCAGTCGAAATGGGGGTTTTGGCAGTTGCAGCTTGTTCGACACCACCCGGTTAATGTTTCAAAGGAGGTCCTTATGGACAGACGTGCTCATTCCAAACGATCCTTGCTCACGCAATGCGGCGTGGCCCTGTTGTGTGTGCTTTTCTGCCTGCTGTCTGGCTGCCAGATGGCAGGCCAGCCTGCTCAAACGGGCAGTGACCCCGAGTTGGCGGAGCTGGCGATGAGCCTGTCGGCCGGGGAACCCAACACAGTAGGGGCGGCCTCGGCGGACAAGCCTGCCGCGCTGGCATCGGCTACGGGGACCAGGGCCGAGCCGGCGGGCAAGGCGGCCGCGGCTAATACGCCTGAGCCGTCCAATGTGCCCGCGCCGGTGAAAGAGGCCGAACCGGCCGCACCGGTCCCGAACGAAGGGGCGGCAACACAGGCTAAGAAGGCCGAGGCGGCTCCGGTGACGGCCACAAAGGTTGAGACGCCGCCGGCGCCGGTAAAGAAGGCTGAGTCGGCCGCCATGGCGGAGCAGGCCGTGACAGCGCCAGAACCTGTGGAGCAGCCTGCACCGACGAGGCCCGAGGCACCCGCTGCCGGAGGCGGCGCCGAGGACGTGCCGGCAAAGACCGTTCCAAAGGAAGGGGAGGCGGCGGGACCCGGGCCGGAGACTATCGAGGGTACGACCCAGCCCGGTGCGGCCGAGCCAAAGGAGGAGAAGAAATCGGAGGAGCTGACCGCCATCATCATCGGCGGCAAGGAGATCATTATCAGTGAGCCGCTGCCGATGAAGACGGTGGGGCTGGCGGGCAATCTGAAACTGCCTGATGTGGCTATGGACACAATACCGTTGGCGGCGTCGAATGTGGCGGTGGATGCCCCGCCCGCGGCGACAGCGACGCCGGCTGAGGGGGAGGGAGCGGCCGAGGGCGACGGCACGAAGTTCAAGGGGCTCATAGGCCTGGGGCGCTCGGCGCTGGGCTATGCGGGTGAGCATTATATCGCGCTGGGGTCGATGGCGCTTGCGACACCGGCGGTGATCATCTTTGCACGAAAACGCAAGGTGATCCGGAGGGCATTTCGCAGGATGAACCTGGATGACTGACCGGCCGTTCGGTCAGCGTGTATCAATAACCTGTAACGGGTGGGGGCGCGTGGGCGCTCTCACCCGTTTCGTCGGGTTGAAGTTACGGGAGCACGGTGAAGGCTTTAACACGGGGGGATCAATCCGCTGCTCGGCCGGATTCCGCCGTGTCTTTCAATTTTCTTCGGACAAGGCGTATCCGGCGATCCATACGGTGGTATCGGCGCAGGCCGATGACGGTAACGACAACCGCTCCGGGAATACACAATACGCCCATGGCCAGGAACCAGCCCGAGCCCACAAAATGGATGATCGTAAGGCCGGCGATGAGAAGGGCGACCGCCGACCGTAAGTACGCAAGAAGTGTGCGTTCGTTGGCAAGCAGTGTACGGTCGATTGCCAGCTCATCCCTGAGGATCAGTTCCCTCTGTGCGAAACGCTCGTAAGGCTCGTTACCCATTGCCTGCCTGTTAACGCTGTAATCAAGCCTGTTCATCTTAGGGGAAGGTTCAGGGGATGTCAATCCGTGAGCGCGGCGTTTCAGGGCCGGCGTATTTGTCCGGGGGCGTCGCGGGCGCAGGCATTGGCCGGGATAGCCCGGCGAGCCGGGACCGTGCCCCTGCAATGAGAGGGGCTATGGACAGGCTCGCGGCTCTTGTTATTGTGCTTTGATGTTGTAGCAGTAGAGTGTGTCCTGGTCGCGGATGTAGAGTTTTCCGTTTGCGACGACGGGGTGGGACCAGGCGGGGAGTCGGGTTCGGTCGGGCTGTTGGAAGCGGCCTCGTTCGGTGTACTGTTTCGGGTCGGGTTCGACGAGGATGACCGTGCCGTCTTCGAGGCGGTAGTAGAGGCGGCCGTCGGCGAAGGCGAGGGCGCCTTTGGCGCGGCGCTGGCCTTGCTGGCGGAGGTCCCACATGACTTTGCCGGTCTTGAAGTCGAGACAGGCGAGTGCGCCGCCTTCGTTGCCGCCGGTGGCGCCGTAGAGATAGCCGTCGAGGAGGATCATGCCGCCGTGATGGTTCTGCATTTCGGCGGTGGCGTAGACTTCTTCGGCGTTGACGGCGCCGTCGGCGCCTTTGGCGAGCTTGATGAGGCCTGCGCCTGCGCCGTAGGCGGAGGAGGCGAAGATCGTGCCGTCGTGGAAGATCGCGGTGGTGCAGTTGATGCCCATGCCGTTGGCGGGCTTGTCGTAGCGCCAGAGGAACTTGCCGTCGGAGGCGGCGACGCCGATGAGGGCCCTTGCGGTGAGCTGGACGTACTGGCGTTGGCCGTCGAAGTCGACGACGATGGGCGAGGCATACGCGGCGCCACCGCCGCCGGCGCGGCCGCCGAAACCGCCGCGTCCGCCGCCTCGTCGTCCGCCGAAGCCGCCGCCGGCGGGGGGAGCGTTGGATTCAGCGGCGGGTGCTTCGGGCATTTTGCTCTGCCAGATCGTCTCACCGGTGAGCTTGTTGAGGGCGACGAGGATGGCGTCCGGGCCGCCGGGGGTGACGATGATTCTGTCGCCGTCGACGAGCGGGGATTCGCGGTAGCTCCACATGGGCGGGCTGCCGCCGAACTTCTCCGTCATGCTGATTTGCCAGAGGATCTTGCCGTCCTTGACTTGCAGGCAGGCGACGCTGCCGGCGAGACCTTCGACGTAGAGGCGGTCGCCGTCGACGGTGGGGGTGCAGGCGGGGCCTTCCCTGCCCTGGGAGGCCCGCTGCTGGAAGGCGGGGCCTAAGGGCGTTACCCAGATTTCGCTGCCATCGGCCTCGGAGCGGCACCAGACGACTTCTTCATTGCCGCGATTGGCCATGACGAAGATGCGTCCGGCGGCGATGGAGGGAGCGCTGTCGCCGCCGCCGAGTTCGCCGATCTTCCAGGCTAATGCCGGGCCGTTGTCCGGCCATTGCTTAAGGAGGCCGGTGTCGGCGGACTTGCCGTCGCGGTTGGGGCCCTGCCATTGCGGCCAGTCGACGGCATAAACAGCGGCGGTGGCGAAGAAGATCACAGCGAGGCCGATCAGTACCAAATACCCTTTACGTCCTGTCATTGCTTGCTCTTTTTACTTGGTTCACGGTTTCATCTCTGCGCGTCATTGTGCGACTTTGACACATTTCATTTGCGCGTGGTCCCGGATGAGAAGCTTGCCGTCGGACAGGGCCAGCGGCGCCCAGTTCTGGGTCCTGCCTCCGACCCGCGCGGCGATACCTTCACTGTTTGTGCCTGCATCGTTGAGCATTGCGGCGGATGCCAGCGACTTGAATCCGGAGGGGTCGGGCTCTATCAAATACAACGTCTCCGTGCCGTCGGTGGCCAGGATGAGGCCGTCGACGAGGATCATGCCACCCTTGTTGAAATCCGGGTTGCGTCTCGTGTTCCACATGATCTTGCCGTCCATGCTCATACACGTCAAACCGTCGCGGCGATTGTTGGTTCCGTACTGAGCATAGAAATAGCCGTTATGCAGTATCGGCGGTTTTGTCTGATCGCCGAATTCCTCCGTGGTGAAGAGTTCTGTCGTGCCGTAGCTGCCGTCGGCCTTCTTTTCGACCTTTATCATGGTCGCACCGAGTTCGTAGCCGCCGACAACCAGCACTTTGTTATCACCGGCATCGACGGCACTCGGCACCGAAATGTGACAACGCCATTTATCATATTGCCAAAGGACCTTTCCCGTAAGCGGCTCTATCCCGACAATATTACCGAGGGTTTGCGGCCGGTCGCGATGTCCAATGGGATTCGTGGATGAAATGACCATCACAATGTGGTCTTTTCCGTCTATCTTTGCAATTGAAGGACTGGCGTATGATTCATTGCCAAGATTGGGGGTTTTCCATTTCACGTCGCCTGTAAGTTTGTTGTAGGCCACGACGCCGGCATCGGGGGCCTGGGATGCGAGAATAAGCAGATCGCCGTAAATAAGAGGGCACTGGGTAATGGCCCAGATGGGGAGTCTGGCGCCGCCGAAATCCGTCCAGACGTTTTTGTTCCAGATGGGCTTGTGGGTGTTCAGGTCGATGCAGTACAGGTCGCCGTTGTGGCCGCATGAATACACGTGACGGTCGTCGACGGTCGGCACACTTCGCGAGCCGGGGAACATCACGGTTCCGGGGGCGTCGTATGCGAAATTCCAGAGTTCCTTGCCGTTGGCCAGATCGAAACAGCGAAGGTTATCGCCTACCCGATCGTCGCGGTCGAGGAGATAGACCTTGCCGTCTTTGATGACCGGGCCGCCATAGCCTCTGCCGACGGCAACCGTCCACAGGACTTCGGGGCCGGTCTCGGGCCAGGAACGCAGGATACCCTTTTCCGACGAAGTCGAGTTTCTATCGGGGCCGAGATACTGCGGCCAGTCGGCGGCGTGGACAGTGGCGATACAGATTAATGCGAGCAGGGGGATGAGGTTCAGGGAAGACTTCATTGCTTGTAGCTCCTTTCTATCATAAATGTCTACATATGCCCGGTGCAGAACACTCCGGCCCTGTTTTGTTAGTGCGCAGGCGTTATGCGTGGTTACAGAATTTTGCAGCGGCGGCGGCTTTTCTGCCTTTGTCGGGCGAGGCATGCCTTGTCCCTGTTCAATTGCGTGTTCAGCGGTGGTGGTGGTTGTTTTTGGGGAGTTGTGGGATGAGCCAGGAGAGGAAGGCGTCGGCTGAGCGGGTTTGGATGAGAATTTTTCCGGGGCCGGTGAGGTCGCAGACGAGTCCTTCACCGCTGAAGAGGGTGGATTTGAGGCCGCCGACGGTTCGGACGGCGTAGTGGACGGACTCGTCGAAGGCGACCATGTGGCCGCTGTCGACGGTGTACGTCTGGCCGTGGGCGAGCGGGACTTCGTGGATGGCGCCGTAGCTGGAGAGCCAGACCGTGCCCGTGCCGCTGACCCTGAGGAGGAAGAGGCCTTCGCGCGAGAAGAAGGTCTTGGCGCCGCCCCATTGCGTGTTGACGGCGATGCCTTCGGTGGCGGCGATGTAGGCGCCGGACTGGGCGAAGATCGTTTGGCCGGCGAGCTGGATTGCGCAGATGTCGCCGGGCAGGGTGGGGGCGAAGGTGACCTCGCCGGCGTCGCGGGCGGCGAAGGTGTTGATGAAGAAGCTTTCGCCGCCGAGCATGCTGCGTTTGAGGGCGCCGAAGAGGCCGCCTCTTGCGGCGGTCTGCATCTCGATGGTGCTGGACATGCTGACCATCGCGCCGGCTTCGGCACAGACACTTTCGCCGCGGGCGAGGGTGATCTTAAGGAGTGAGTACGCGGGGCCGTAGAGGACGTTGTGTTCCATTGCGATAAACTCCTTTCAGTCGGATTTCGAGACGGCAGTTGATATCTTTGATTGAGCCAGGCGGCGCAGCTCTTGTACAATCGGATGGGAGAGAAAGAACATGGATGTCACGTCAAACGTGGGCATGAACATGATTGTGCGGCCAAATTCCGTTTCCTGTCGGAATGTGATCCAGACGGGGTGAATGTTGATGAAACGGGACTCCGAGACCTTCACAACCGCACTCAAAGGAATCGCCACCTGCTTGAAGTAGTTGGAGACAAGCAGCGCGTCGTCGTGAAGTTCGACGCGCTTTAGTTTCATGCCAAACACGTAAAGAAGCATCGTGCCCAGAAGCCACATAGCGAGAAAGACAACGTCGTGGTGGTTGATCAAAGCGGTAATTGCGCCGAAGCCGAAGCCCGTAATCCATAAGGTTGAGAAGATGTACTTATAAAAAAAGGTGAGTGACGACGAGATGACAGGTGATTGTTCAACCGGTGCGGACTCTTCGGAGGCCGGCGGGATGTCGACAAATTGATCGGCTTCGATGATTCCGCGTTCTCTGGCGACTTCCGCTATGATCCGCTGCACTTCCGGGGGATAGGCGTGTATCTCTTCGGCAAGCCTCGTTCTTATATATGGCGCGTTCTTGTGCTGCCATACCTGCCTTATGGATTCAAGATCCTGCTGCATGTTTTGAACTCCGTGACCCGGACCTACTGTGAAGCAGCGTCTTCTGATTCACTCCATCGCGGCCTTTTCCTGTTGCACTCTTTCGGCCAATGTGTCGGCGTCGAGCATGTGTTCGATAATGGATTCCTTGAGGCTGCTGCGCAACGACGACAGACATGCCCACGCTTTGCATCCGCCGGGCATGGTTGTGCCACTTACCGTGGAGTCCAAAAGGGCGTAGAGCTTGACGTAATCGATATCTGAGTCTTTCAAAAGTTCACTGACGCGGTACAGCCGGCTTTTCGTGGTGGCTGTGATGTTCGTTGAGGCCGAGGACCGTTCATCAATTTCTTGCAGGAGGGCGGCGAGGTATTTGTCCACCAGTTCGTGGGCGTAAGTGGAATCAATGGTGTCGAAGCCCACGGTTCCGTCCCTCAGGATCAGGCATCCGAACATATTCACGTTGCGTCTCAACAGGGCCTCCGGCGTTAGCGTCGGATTCTTCTCTTCGATCTCCTTCTTACGGGCGGGATCCCATTTCACGTCGGACCTGCCGCGATCCACTTTCTGGTATGTCTCGGGATACCATTGATATTCAGTTTGGCCGTCCGTGTATGTTGCGGCACCGCCGAGGCTGTCCATGAGAAAAGCGGCCGGATTCTCCGCAGCCTTTAGCAGAAGCTCGTCCACCGCGCGGGCAATAACCGGCTCATCATCCTCAACATCTGTGTATGAGAGCGGCACCTCGTGATCCATGAATATGACGGGATATTCACCGTTGCGCGGCTTGCGGTTGAAGTCGATGGCGAGATAATTGCCGGAGTTGAGTTCCTCGCCGATTACGACAATGTTGTCCAGCCACTGAAGAAGCTGCGCCTTTTCTTCAGGCTTGGATTCGTCCGTGTAAAGCCCCTCCTCGAGGTCTTGCTTGAGCCACGACAGTACCTCCTTGTGTCCTATCGGCGCCTCAGCGACCGAATACAGTTGCCATCCACTTTCGTATTCAAACCTTCTGGCTTCGAGAGGGCGCGCTAAGCTTAACAGTACTTTGAAGAAGGGCGTCTTCCAGCCATAGGCCTTTGTCTTCTGGGTAAAGAAGATACCGCCATTTGACAGACTGAGGAACTGCCGATAGCTGGGCGGCAGCGTCTTTGACACGGTCTGCTCGAGTTGTCTTATCCGGCTGGACGACGCGGGCCGAAAGAGCACGTTCTTAACGGCGATTTCGCAGCTGCCCTTTCCCCTTCCCCGCTTTGCGCACAGGAACAGCCCGTTTTTGGAGTAGAACTCTTTGATGGCTTGCCAATTGTCCATGATTGCACCCTCGAGCAGTACCATTGCGGCCAGGCAGTTCAGATTGAGGCCTATGTGGTCTGTATTATAGTGTGTTGTGGAGGGAAGGCAAGGGGCGCCCCTGCAACTCGAACCTCGGCCTGTGGGAGCTGTGCACCAAGGGCACGGCATGCCGTGCCCCTACTTTTTCAACAGGCGCCTGGCACCGTTTTAATACATGGACGTTCCTGGGGTGGTGTCGTTGCAGGTTATTTCAGTATTTCGCCTATGAGGAGGATGGCGCCGGGGTACCAGGCGGTGTCGTTGTAGCGTTTTGGGTCGTCTATTTTTTCGTTTCGTTTTGCGAGGATCGCGGGTTTGTCGGGCTGTTCGGGGTGGATGGTGAGGGTTGCGGTGTGGGTGGTGTCGGGGAGGTTTTCGGCGACGGTGAGTGTGGCAAGGCGGTGGTATGTGCAGTAGGCGTCGAAGCGGGGGATGACGGTTTCGGGGTCGTCAAGCTTGACGATGACCTGGCCGCAGTCGGGGCCGAGGAGGTCGTAGATGCGGAGGGCCGTGCCTTTGAAGCGGATGGTGATCGACTCGCCGGGCCGGTTGGCGAAGTAGATTGCGGGCATGCGCTCGGTGACCCAGCCGACGAAGCCGCGATCGCCGGTGTCGAGCTTTCGCCAGCCGGGGGAGAGTGTCGCTTGGGTGAGGGGGACCATTTTGGCGGCCTGCCAGTGGTCGGCTACGAGCGGGTCGGAGAGGGTGTGCGGGCCGGGCTTGCCGGTGGTGCGCATCATGTCCATGCCGCGGACGATTGCTTTGAGGTAGAGTTCGTGGCCGGTGTCGGGGTAGGGGTGGACGCCGTCGGGGGAGAAGATGACTCTGTCTCCGATCCGCGTTTTTTCTTCGTCGGTCTTTGGCATGGGGGCGGTGAAGATCAGTTCGTCGCGGCCTTCCATTCTGGCGACTTCGAGGCCCATGTGGATGGAGGGGATGCCGTAGTGGTCGGCGACGGCTTCCATGGCGGAGGCGGCGTGGGGGAATTTGCCGTCGCGCAAGGTCTGCGTCCAGCCGGCGACGAGTGTATAGACGAAGCAGATGTCGGTTGCGCTGTCGGCGGCGTATGTCTGGCGGACGATGCCTTCCACGGCCTGGTGGATGCGGTGGTGCGCGGCGCCGCCGTCGTTGACGGCGAACTCGATGAAGAGGAGGTCGGGTTTGTGTCGCAGGACGTCATGGCCGAGTCGGAAGACGCCGAGATCGGAGCCGGTGCCGCCGATGGCGGCGTTGATCTCGGAGACGGCGGCGTTGGGGTACTGGTCCTGGAACCACTTCAGTGTCTTGGGGCGCCAGCCGGGCTGTGCGGTGATGCTGCCGCCGAGGTAGGCGATGCGGACTTCCTTGCCGGCCTGAAGCTTCTGAAAAAAATTCGGCAGGCCGTTGCGCACGCGGACTTCCTGAGCGTCGCGCAACGGATAGTCTTGAGCCAACGCCATGCACGTGAAAGTCAGTACAAATAGGCATGTGAGTATGTTTCGTGTTGTCTGTGTCATCTGAAGTTTCCTGTTCCGGCACTTACCATTCAGCTTTATACAGGTGCTCGTGTCTATCATACCAGCATCCGGGCCTCGATTCAAATTCGCCATGAGATCGGCGATGGCCCGCGGGCCGAGATTGCGTTCGGTCATGGGGGCTGTCACTCAGAAGCGGTTGTGATGGTGAACTGGTCGAGACCGAGCTTGTCTTTCAACTCCTTTTCGCAGACGTGGTAGTCGACTTCCGTTGAATGCAGCGGTGGTTTGGGTGTCGCAGGTGCGGCGGGTCTGACAGTCAGTGCGCCGTCTGTTTTCTTTTCGGCGGCTCGGCCGCGGGCTCCAACGGCAGCATACGGGTGAGGGTCTGCCGGCCGCGTTCCACAGTTACGGATACAGGGGCCTGGGCGAGGTTTTCAAAGAGGGCCAGTTCGAAATCGAGATGGTGCTGAATTGGCAGGTCGGCGACATGAGTGATGACGTCGCCCTTCTGAATGCCGGCAACGTCGGCGATGCTGTTGGGTTCAATCGCGGTGACGAGCATGCCCTTGTTGACGGTCAGACCGAGGTTCAGGGTGACGGCGGGGGTGACCTGGGCCAGTTCCAGGCCGGTCTGCGGGAAGCGGAAGTCGGCGGCGAGCTTGCGGATGTCGGCGTTGAGGACCTCGTCGGCCAGCGCGATCATGGCCTTGCCGTCCGCGAATTCGAGGGCGTCTTTGCCGGCGACCATGCCGCGGATGGCATCGATGCCGTTTCGGTGCTCGATGAGCAGGAACAGGCCGAAGGCGGCGTTGTAATAGTCGTCGTTCTTTTCCGCGTCGGAGTACTGGTGCCATGTGAACAGGTCATCGCCGACTCTGGCCAGCGACGAGAAGGGGTGGCGGTGAAGCGGCGATGTTTCGGCGGTGTAGTCGATCTGGGCAGCGCTGGTCTGGTAGGCGACGTAGCCGGCGTAGTTGGCCAGTCCGTCGCGGAACCAGCGGGTGTAGTTCTTGACGGCGAGCTGTACAGGCAGGAGGTACTGGACGCCGAGGTCGGGGGCGACGGGGTTGCCGGCGCGGGGCATGACCAGCGAGGCCTCGGTGAGTTCGTGCACGATGGCGTAGGGGAAGATGGTGCTTTCGGCGAGGATGGTGCGCCAGTCGTCGCGCCCCGCCTGCACGAACAGCGGCAGCGGCATGGTGTTGGGGTCGACCTTGAGGCTGATGTCGACGGCGCCGGGGAGGTTGTCGACTCGGAGGAGATAGGCGTGCGGGTCGTGGGTGAAGTTCAGGGCGATGGCTTCGGAGGCGGTCTGGCTGATGTGGGCGACGTGTTCGGCGATGTGGAGGGCCTGGTCGGCGAGGCCGTGGGGGTAGGAGACGCGGACGTTCTCGAATTCGGCGACGCCTTCGAAGGGGATTTCAGCTAACGATGCGTCGTCGAGCTTGTAGGTGCGGCCGCCAATCCAGCCGAAGCGGGTTCCGTTCTGGTTATAGGCCTCGTATGCTTTGTCGGTGATGGTGCGGTTGACGGCGCGGCAGCCGCCGAGGGCGCAGGCGGCCAGCAGTACGGCGGCGAGTGTGAATGGTGCTCTTCTGTGCTTCATTTTTCGGGGTCTCCGTCGGACACATTATATCCGCAGGGGAACTATCGGCAATCGTGCGGGCCGGCATGGGGGGGTTTTTGGTACGGCGGCCGGCGAAATAAGTGCCTGTCCCCGGTTTTTGTGTCACGTTTTTGGGGGGTGAGCATCGTTGGGTTTGGGGTATAATGCAGATTGGAGCGTTTTGTGGCGGACGAGATTGACGACAGCGTGTTGATCGGGCGAAGCCGGGCGGGCGACCGAGAGGCGTTCGCGGCGATCGTGCGGCGTTACCAGGGGCTGGTGTGTGCGATTACGTACAGCGGCACCGGTGACGTGGGGCTCAGTGAGGAGATCGCCCAGGAGACCTTCCTGAATGTGTGGCGAGGGCTGGGGCAGGTGAAGGATACGGGGCGGTTTCGGCAGTGGCTGTGTCAGATTGCGCGGAACGCGGTGCGCGGTGCGTGGCGGCGACGGGGGCGGGATGTGCTGTCGGGCGCCCGGCCGCTTACGGCGGCGGCCGATATCACCGCGCGGCCCGACCCGGCGGCTGAAGCCAGGGAGCAGCGTGCAATGGTGTGGCGGGCGCTGGGGCAACTTCCGGAGGAGTACCGCGAGCCGCTGGTTCTGTACTATCGGCAGGGCAAATCGGTGCGGCAGGTGGCCGAAGGTCTCGATATCAGCGAGGATACCGCGCGCCAGCGCCTGTCGCGGGGGCGCAAGATGCTCAAGGTACAGGTGGAGACGGCGGTGGAGCGCTCCTTGTCGAGCAGCGGGCCGGGGGAGATGTTCAGTGTGATGGTGCTGGCGGCGATTGCGGCGACGGGGGTGGTGACGGCGACGGCATCGGCGGCGAGCGTGGCGGCCAAGGGCATGGCGGCGGCGACGAAGACGGCGGCGGGTACAACGACGGCGGGGGCGGCGGCAGGTGTTGCGGGGGGCATCCTGGGGGCAGTGGTCGGGTTAGGCGGTGCGATTCTGGGGACGCGGGCCGGCATTGTGAACACAAAATCGCCGCGGGAACGAAGGTTCATGATCCGGATGAGCCTTTGGCTATGGGGGGCGATGGCGGTCTTGATGGCGATGATGGGGTTGGCGAAGGCGGGGGTGATTGCGCATTGGGTCTTTTGGACTTGTATGGGTTGTTTTTTTGTGCTGTTGGGGCCGGTGATTGTCTGGGCAAACCGGCGGCAGCGCCGGATTCGGGTGGAGGATGGGACCTGGGCGGAGCCGGTTCGGGGGGCGGCGAAGTTCTCGCTCGGCGCGGTCGTGGGTTCGTTCGCGGGCGGTATCTTTGGGCCGGTTGCGTGGATTGTGCCGATGTCGGTTCAGGTGGGCAAATGGTGGATGGGCGCGGCGGCGGTCCTGGCGGCAGCGGTGACGTTCGTGTTGTGCGTGCGGGCGTGCAGGAGGGCGCGACGGATCAGCTTGAAGGTGACGGCCCGTGCGATTGCGGCGGTAGGGGCGATCAATCTTGCGGCAATCAACCTGCTTCTCAGTGATGTGATTCGGTGGCAGCACGCGACGCGCGGCTTGAACGTTGCGCATGAGGGATTGGTCCGGGTGGTGCTTAACGTGGCGATCGTGGCAGTGATTGCGGCGTTTGCGGCGGGGTGTGCGGTCATGGAGCGGCGGCGGGGTGCGGGCCGGACAGCAGGGCGTTGACGGCCATGCGGTTGGCTGAGCAATGATGCGGTGCGCTTGGAAGGGGGAAAACCGGTGACTGTGGGGGTGTTGAAAAAAGGTCCGTGCAGGCCAGCTTGCGGAAGGTCCTGTTGGCATGCAGCACCGCCAAACGCCCGATGGCAGCGATTGCGCCAGGAGATTACGGTGTTCCTGAATGGCTTAAAGCGTGCGGAGTGCACGGTGAAGGCGTTTGACGGTGGCACCCCCGATGAGGCGTGCGGTTTTTCAACAGCCCCACTGTCCCTATTTTTGGCGGGAGGTTGCAAAGCGGGGGGTTGGGCCGTATGATGGCGGCCGATGATGGAGAATCGGAACATTGTGAAGAAGTATTCGCTTGCGGAGGTCGTGCTGTTTTTGATCTTTGCGGTGGGGGTGGTGGTCAGCATGGTGCTGGTGGCGGCGCGGGGGCGGATCGATCTGTCGAAGCCGATTCCGTTGGGGCGTTCGGGGGTTGCGGCGCCGGTGCCGGTGGGGCCGGGCTGGGAGTCCGGCGACAGGTGGTCGTACGAACAGCCGAACCGATTCGAGTTGAGTGCGGTCCTGCGGACCGGGTCGCGACTGCTGGCGACAGTTCAGTATCAGTACCTGTTGGCGGCCGAGGGTATCGACGGACAGGAGTTCCTTAAGCGGACCGCCGACGCACTGCGGGTGCGGATTGTGCGCACCGGCACGATCCGCGACGGGCTGGAGGTGGAGTGGGTTCAGTTGCAGGCGCGGCGGACGCCGCCTGACACGGTTGTCGGTGTGGCCAAACTGCCGCACGGGCGGGCGATTACGATCCACGTGCGGACGCCGGGCGACCAACTGCTGGCGATGAAGCTCTTCAAGACGCTGGTCGATGGGGTGGTCTATGCGCCGCAGGAGCAGTTGGCTCGCGGGGCGGAGCTGGTGGGGCGGATGCAGGCGGCGGGGCTGACGCAGTTGGTACAGGACATGGGCGGCTTCGAGGGCGAGCAGACGTACTACGTCTGCGACAGTTTCGATCAGCCGCGCGGCTTCGTGATCATGCAGTTTGGCCGCAATGACACGGCGGGCGAGTGGTGGAAGCTTAAGGGCGACCGCGTTCACTACCTGGCGGAGACGCGGGGCGGGCTGAGCCGCAGTCACATCGAAAGCGGCAATGCGCTTGAGCGGTACATCTGGTTCACCCAGCGCACCCGCGGAAGGCGCAGCGCGGGCGGCGAGAGCGACATTCGCCTTGACGCCGATGGAAACCTGCTGATCAGCGGCAGCGTGCAGATGGGCGACATCAGATGCAGGCCGGCGCTGACGGTGCCGGAGATGCTGATCGCACAGGCGGCCCGGGTGTTTCTGGACGGGCCGACGGAGGAGACGGTCATCAACGTGCTGTTCGATCGCGGCAGCATCGTGCCGGCGGCCGTGACGGCCCCCGACGCAACGCGCGACGAAGAGAACTACTGGCGGGCGCCGCATTGCGTGCGCTTCGAGTACCTGCACGCGGCCGATAACGAGACGCGGCTGTATTTCGACGCGCGGAAGCGGCTGGTGGGCAGAATCGACGGCGCGGGGCGGACATTGATCTGGGAGCCGGCGGACCGGCGGCGCCTGACCGAGGCGTTCGGGGATATTGACCGCCTCTTAGGGGTGGACGGACGAACACGATAAGGACGCGGCAACGCAGGCCGCGGTCCTGCAACAACGACGACTTCAAGGAGACAACCATGAGTGGCGAGTATGATTGCATTATCGTCGGCGCCGGGCCGGCGGGATTGGGCGCGGCGCTATATGCGGCGCGTGACCGGTTCAAGACGCTGGTGCTTGAAAAGTTCTACCCCGGCGGCCAGATCGCCATGACGGACCGCATCGAGAACTACCCCGGCTTTGCGAGCATCAGCGGGTCGGACCTCATCGAGAAGATGGTAAACCAGGTGACGAGCTTCGATGCGCAGATCAAGACCAGCGCCGAGGTCACGTCGCTGAAACGCCTCGACGACGGGCGCATCGCCGTGCAGACCGACGACGAGACGTATACCGCCCGCGTGGTGATCCTGTCGCCCGGCAGTTCCTATCGCAGGCTCGGCGTGCCGGGCGAGGATGAGTTTCGCAACGCCGGCGCCGGCGTGAGTTACTGCGGCACCTGCGATGCGCCGTTCTTCAAGGGCAGGAAGGTCGTCGCCGTCGGCGGCGGCAACACCGCCGTGGAGGAGACGCTGCACCTGGCCAAATTCGCCGCCGACGTGACCCTGATCCACCGGCGGCAGGAGTTCCGCGCCGAACGGGTGCTCATCGAGGAGCTTATGGCGAAGGTCAACGAGCCGAACTCCAATCTGAAGCTGCGGCTTGATGCGGTTGTGACGGCAATCCAGGGCGAAGGCCGGGTGCAGTCCGTCCGCGTCAAGGACGTCAAAACCGGCGCCGAGGAGGACTTTTCCTGCGACGGCGTTTTCATCTTCGTCGGCATGGTGCCGAACACGGGCTTCCTGAAGGGCTTCGTCGAACTCACCGAGGCCGGGTTTGTCCGCTGCGACTGCGGCTACCTGCGAACCGCGATACCGGGCGTCTTCGTCGCAGGCGACTGCCGTGTCGGGGCGGCCATGCAGCTCATCACGGCCGTTGCCGACGGCGTCAATGCGGCCATGTGGATGAAGCAGTACTTCCGTAACCCCGGCTGGTGGAACGCCCCGGTCTCGGACTGGCTGCAGCCCGGCGGGTGGTAATCCGCGTTATTTTTTTATCCGCAGATTACGCAGATGCAGAATTAAACATATATCACGTGTGCAGCCCTGCGAAATGCAGGTGGTTTTGAATTATTAAATAGGGCTTGCTGAATAAGTCTCTTTCTGCTCTTTTAACCTGGAGAGACGGC
>DAOTMV010000002.1:0-163744 GCA_035450485.1 Anaerohalosphaeraceae bacterium
GGTTTTTACTTTTTAACCACGAAGGACACGAAGGGGCACGAAGGTTTTTACTTTTAACCACGAAGAACACGAAGAAACACGAAGGTTTTTACTTTTTAACCACGAAGGACACGAAGAAACACGAAGGTTTTTACTTTTTAACCACGAAGGACACGAAGGGGCACGAAGGTTTTTACTTTTTAACCACGAAGGACACGAAGGGGCACGAAGGTTTTCAAATGATTTTTTTATTTTTTCTTTGATCTTCGTGATGCTTCGTGACCTTCGTGGTAAGACTTGCTGAGTCAGTTGTTGGATTTGGCGATCAGGGCTTTGAAGAGGAGGAGGTCCTGGTCTGTCAGTTCTGTCCGGCCGGCGGCGATCTCAACGAGGTCGAGGAGCTTCTGGACTTCGGTGGCGTTCCTGTTTTTTTCACGTGCCTGCTCCTTGCGGAGGTTGATCGGGCCGGCGCCGTATTTGTCGTGGATTTCCTGGAGGAAGGTCTTGTCGGCCTCGTCGAGCGACGCGATGTTGATGCTCTTATAGATTTGCCAGGCGGCGACCATTTCTTCGAGCTGCTTGATGTAGATTTTTTCTTCGAGGCAGAAATCGCGATTCGGGCCGAGGCCCCACTTGGCGTAAACGTCGCTGTAGAGATCGCTCATGCCAAGGGAGACGTACTGTGACTGGTCGGTGTTTTCGTAGATATAGTCGTACATGCGTTTTGCGAAGGCACGTTCTTCGTCGGTGAGTTCGCGGCTGTTGTCCAGGGCGCGGTAGACCCGCCATTTTGCGTGGGCGAGTTCATAGTCGCTGATGGGGCCCTGGCAGACGGGGCAGGTGTAGTCGGGGCGGCCGGCGGCGACGGCGCCGCAGTTTTGGCAGACGTAGAATTCGTTAGGGATGCGTGCACCGATGCCGAAGAAGGACTCCATGCTGGAGAGGATTTCCTGCGCGAGTTCGCGGTGGCCCTTGTCGACCTTCCAGGCGTGTGTGACGTTCTGAATGGCGAGGGCATGGTTTTCGGGCTTGATCTTGTCGAGGAGCATGGGATAGCGGCGTTCCATCTTGGGCGTTTCGATGTTGGCCATGAGTTTGAGGTTGAGCCTGGTGCTGGAGACGCGGATGTCGGATTCATTGGGGGCAACGGGGGTGACGCCGAGTTCGGCGAGGACGCCGGCGGCGGCCTCTGCGCGGAGGATGGCGGCGCGTTCGAGTGCGGCGAAGAAGGATTCGATGTTGAGATGCTTTTCGGCGTGGGCCTGGCGTGCGTAGGCATTGTAGGTGCGTGAGAGTTTGTATTCGTCGCCGTAGAGGAAGTGGAGGACGGCGATGGTTTCGGGGTACTGGTTTGCAGGCGATGTTTTGGCGAGTGGTACGGCGGAGGCGGCCAGCAGGATGGCAAGAGCGATCGTTTTCATTTTATTCCCTCCACAATGTTTTGGGAATCGAGCCTTAGTTCAGTTAGCATTAATCCGCTGTCCGGTCAAGCCGGGCAGTTGTTACAGACCCGGCAGTCGACACAAACTGGCCTGTCCTTAAATAGCCTTTTGCTAAGGGGGCGGTTCGCTCTTATCAGACAAAGACGATGGCCGGAAGCAGGTTAAATTCTCAGAAATCCGGTATCACTTCGGGAAACAGGTTGCCTTTGTTGTCTATTTTGAAAACATAGATCAACCCCGGTCGGAGCTGTTCATAGACAACACTGCCGTGTATGGCGCGGATTCCTGCAGCCTGGAGGCGCGTTGGATCGTTTGCGAGGGCCCAGATTTCCTGCCAGAAGAGCTGGCGGTGCTTCAGGGCGAGTTTTCGCGTGATGGCCTGGTAGCGGGCGGGTTCGAGGCCGGGGTCTTCGATGGGGAAACCGTCGGCGGGGGCGGTGGTTTCGCCGTAGATGCGGCGCCAGAGGTACATGGCGCGTTCCCGGCCGTCGAGGACGAGGTCGTCGCCGAAACGGACAATGAGGGCGTCGAAGTGGACGACGTCGCCTTCGATTTCATATTCTTTCTCGAGGACACGTTGGGCGGGGTCGTCGACGGCGGTCTCGATGAAGCGGAGCCTGGTGTAGAGTTTGCCGTCGCGCATGGTCTGGCTGACGACCTTGGCGTAACCGATGCGGGTTTCGGCTTGCAGGTTGGCGATGGCGGCGCGGAGCTGGTGGTTCTCGGCGAGGAGGTCGAAGATGCCGGCGCCGGCGGCGAATCGCTGCCAGGCGTATGCGCCGGCGAGTGCGGCCGATACGCCGAGTACGAGGAGAAGGGCGAGTTTCGCTTTGGCCAGTCCTGATGCGTGTTTTTTTATCGGGTGCACAGCAGGGCCCTGAAAGTAAGAATGGGAGAGCCCTTTATCAAGGACTCTCCCGTTCGTTCCTGCGGCTCTTTCCGTTTTTTCTTGCTTAGCCGTCAACCGGAACCGTCTCGCCTGTGCTCACACGCGTGAGAAGTTTTCACATTTGAGAAAGCTCGTTCGTTCGGGCTAACTTGGCCGTAATAGTCAGTTTCCAGAGCCGCCCAATTCCAACATTTGATACGTTTATCGGCGCGCGGAGTTTGGGGGCGTGAAATTTTTGAGAGGCGGGCCGGGCAGCGCCAAAGGCGCGGTTGCGGTGCGTGCCAGCGTGCAGGGGGCGGCGGGGTAAAGCCCGCCCTACGAGCGGCGGGCGTGCATGAGGTCGGTGAAGCGTTTGAAGAGGTATTGGGAGTCGTGGGGGCCGGGTGATGCTTCGGGGTGGTACTGGACGGAGAAGGCGTCGAGGTCGTCGGCGGCGAGGCCTTCGAGGGTGTTGTCGTTGAGGTTCATGTGTGTGAGGCGGACGTTTTTGTCCTTGAGTGAGTCGAGGTCGACGCAGAAGCCGTGGTTCTGGCTGGTGATTTCGATGGCGCCGGTTTGGAGATTCTTGACGGGATGGTTTGCGCTGCGGTGGCCGAACTTGAGTTTGTATGTTTTGGCGCCGAGTGCGAGGGCGAGGATCTGGTGGCCGAGGCAGATGCCGAAGACGGGGGTTTTGCCGAGGAGGTCGCGGACGGTCTGTATGGCGTAGTCGAGGGGGGCGGGGTCGCCGGGGCCGTTGCTGAGGAAGACGCCGTCGGGTTCTTCGGCGAGGATGTCGGCGGCGGAGGTTTGTGCGGGGACGACCTTGACTCTGCAGCCGTGGGAGACGAGGAGGCGGAGGATGTTGTACTTTATACCGAAGTCGATTGCGATGACGCGATAGTCGCCCCGGGCGGTTTGCGGGCGGCCGGTGAGGACGTCGACAACGGGTGTGTCCCAATGGAAGGGGGCGTCGCCGGTGACGTTGCGGACGATGTCGCGTCCGACAAGGCCGGGGTAGGCGTCGAGGTGCTTCCTGAGGACGTCGACGTTGTGTTCGGAGGAGGAGATGATGCCGCGCATGGCGCCGCGTGTGCGGATGTGCTTTACGAGGCGGCGGGTGTCGATGCCTTCGAGGGCGACGATATTGTTGACGCGGAGGTAAGCGGAGAGTGTGCGGTCGCTGCGCCAGTTGCTGGGCCAGGGGCAGTTTTCCTTTACGATGAAGCCGCTGACGAAGGGTTTGCGGGATTCGACGTCGATGGGATTTGCGCCGCAGTTGCCGATGAGGGGGTAGGTCATGGTGACGATCTGTTCACAGTAGGACGGGTCGGTGAGGATTTCCTGGCAGCCGGTCATGGCGGTGTTGAAGACGACTTCGCCGCAGCGGAAGCCGTTTGCTCCGAAGGAGCGTCCGTGGAAAATCGTTCCGTCTTCGAGCAGTAATATGGCGTTCTGGTGCACGGCGGTTTTCCTATCGATAGTAGTCCTGCATGGGCTTTACGCCGGGTTGGCGGCGGCGGAGCGATTCGATGGCTTCGACGATGGCGATGGCGCCGCGGATGGTGGTTGCGTAGGGGACCTGTTTGTCGAGAGCGGTTCGGCGGATGAGGAAGGAGTCGATGATGGCCTGCCGGCCGACGGTGGTGTTGATGATGAGGTCGAGCCGGCGATTGATGATGGCGTCGACGATGTTGGGCCGGCCTTCGGTCATCTTGAGGAGCGTTTCGGCGGGGACGCCGTTCTTTGCGAGTGCGGCGGCGGTGCCCTGAGTGGCGAAGATGCGGAAGCCCATTTCGTGGAGTCGGCGGCCGACGTGTACGGCGCGGGGTTTGTCCTGGTCGCGGACGCTGATGAGGACGGCGCCGGAGGTTGGCAGGCTGTTGCCGGCGGCGACCTGGGACTTGGCGTAGGCCATGCCGAAGTCTTCGGAGATGCCCATGACTTCGCCGGTGGAGAGCATTTCGGGACCGAGGATGGTGTCGGTGCCGGGGAATTTGATGAAGGGGAAGACGGCTTCCTTGACGCAGTAGTGGCGGGGGCGGACTTCCTTGGTGAAGTTGAGTTCGGCGAGTGTCTTGCCGGCCATGACCTTGGCGGCGAGTTTGGCGAGGGGTACGCCGATGGCTTTGCTGACGAAGGGGACGGTTCGGGAGGCGCGGGGGTTGACTTCGAGGATGTAGATTTCGTCGTCCTTGACGGCGAACTGGACGTTCATGAGGCCGCGGACTTTGAGTTCGAGGGCGAGCAGTTTTGTCTGTCGGGCGATCTCTTCGAGGACGTGGGGCTTGATCGTCATGGGGGGCAGCGAGCAGGCACTGTCGCCGGAGTGGACGCCGGCTTCTTCGATGTGCTCCATGATGCCGCCGATGACGACGATCTGGCCGTCGGAGATTGCGTCGACGTCGAGTTCGGTGGCGTCGTCGAGGAATTTGTCGACGAGGATGGGGTGCTCGCCGGATGCTTCGATGGCGCGGGCGACGCAGGACTTGAGGGAGTGTTCGTCGTAGACGATTTCCATGGCGCGGCCGCCGAGGACGAAGGACGGGCGGATGAGCAGCGGGTAGCCGAGGCGTTCGGCGATTTTCAATGTTTGTTCGCAGGTCATGGCGGTGCCGCTGAAGGGCTGGCGGAGGTTGAGGCGCTCGACGAGGGCGTTGAAACGTTTGCGGTCTTCGGCGTGGTCGATGCTGTTGGGGCTGGTGCCGATGATGTTGACGCCGGCGCGGTGGAGGGCGGCGGCGAGTTTGAGGGGGGTCTGGCCGCCGAACTGGACGATGACGCCGTCGGGCTTTTCGACGTCGACGATGTTCATGACGTCCTCGAAGGTGAGTGGCTCGAAGTAGAGGCGGTCGGAGGTGTCGTAGTCGGTGCTGACGGTTTCGGGGTTGCAGTTGACCATGATGGATTCGATGCCGATTTCCTTGAGCGCGAAGGCGGCGTGTACGCAGCAGTAGTCGAACTCGATGCCTTGACCGATGCGGTTGGGGCCGCCGCCGAGGATCATGACCTTGCGGAGCTTTGTGGGGCGGGCTTCGCATTCGTCTTCGTAGGCGGAGTAGAGGTAGGGGGTGTCTGCTTCGAATTCGGCGGCGCAGGTGTCGACACGCTTGTAGACGGGGCGGATGCCGGCGCGGCAGCGCTGTTTGCGGATCTGGAGTTCGGTGGTGTCGAGCATTTCGGCGAGGCAGCGGTCGCTGAAGCCGTACTCCTTGGCTTTGCGGAGGAGGTCGTTGTCGAGGGCGCGCTGCTTGAAGGCGCGGATCTGGATTTCGAGCGAGACGATGTCGCGGATGTTGTTGAGGAACCAGGGGTCGATGGCGGTGAGCTCGAAGATCTGCTGGACGGACATGTTTCTGCGCATGGCCTCGGCGACGTACCAGAGCTTGTCCCAGCAGTTTGTGCGGAGCTTGTCGCGGATGTCGCCGTCGCTGAGGCGGGGGTCGACGTGTTTTGCGCCGAGGGCCCAGCGGTCGATTTCGAGTGAGCGGATGGCCTTCTGGAGGGATTCCTTGAAGGTGCGGCCGATGGCCATGGCCTCGCCGACGGATTTCATCTGGACGGTGAGGAGCGGGCTTGTGCCGGGGAATTTTTCGAAGGTGAAGCGGGGCCACTTTGTGACGCAGTAGTCGATTGTCGGCTCGAAGCAGGCGGGGGTTTTCTTTGTTATGTCGTTGGGGATTTCGTCGAGTGTGTAGCCGACGGCGAGCAGCGAGGCGATCTTGGCGATGGGAAAGCCGGTGGCCTTGCTGGCGAGGGCGGAGCTTCGGGAGACGCGGGGGTTCATTTCGATTACGTAGAGCTTGCCGTTTGCGGGGTTGCCGGCGAACTGGATGTTGGCGCCGCCGGTTTCGACGCCGATAGCGCGAATGATGCGGATGGCGGCGTTGCGCATGATCTGGTATTCCTTGTCGGTGAGGGTCTGGGCGGGGGCGACGGTGATGCTGTCGCCGGTGTGGACGCCCATGGGGTCGAGGTTTTCGATGGAGCAGACGATTACGACGTTGTCCTTCCGGTCGCGCATAACCTCGAGTTCGTATTCCTTCCAGCCGACGACGGACTCTTCGACGAGGACCTGGTTGACGGGGCTGAGGCTGAGGCCCCATTCGATATAGCGTTTGTATTCTTCGATGTTGTAGGCGACGTTTCCACCCATGCCGCCGAGCGTGTAGGAGGGTCGAATGATGGCGGGGAAGCCGATGTCGGCGATCATCCGCTTGGCTTGCTGCCATGAGTGTGCGTAGCCTGAGCGGGGGACTTCGAGGCCGATGTCCTGGATGATCTGTTTGAAGCGGTCGCGTTCTTCTGCGCGGCGGATGGATTCGAGGTCGGCGCCCAACATGCGGACGCCGCACTCGTCGAGGACGCCGGCGGCGGCAAGGGCGACGGCGGTGTTGAGGCCGGTCTGGCCGCCGAGAGTGGGCAGGAGGCTGTCGGGGCGTTCGGCGCGGATGATGCGGGCGACGAACTCGGGGGTGATGGGTTCGATGTAGGTGCGGTCGGCCATCTCGGGATCGGTCATGATGGTGGCGGGGTTGCTGTTGACCAGGACGATTTCGAAACCTTCCTGGCGGAGGACCTTGCAGGCCTGCGCGCCGGAGTAATCGAACTCGCAGGCCTGTCCGATGACGATGGGGCCGGAGCCGATGATCAGGATTTTCTTGATGTCCGTCCGTTTAGGCATAGTGATTCTTCGTCAAGTCAGTTGCGTGCACAGTTATCGCGAGCGGTAATGGTTTGTGATCGGCATGCGCCGGTCCTTGCCGAAGGCCTTGGGCGTGATGCGGACGCCGGGGGGCGACTGCCGTCGTTTGTATTCGTTGAGGTCGACCATGCGGGCGACGCGTTTGACGGTGTCGGCGTCGAGTCCGGCGGCGATGAGTTCGGCGGTGGAACGGTCTTCCTCGATGTATCCTTTCAATATTCTGTCGAGCAGGTCGTACTCCGGCAGGCTGTCGCTGTCGCGCTGGTTGGGGCGGAGTTCGGCGCTTGGGGCGCGGGTGATGACGCTTTGCGGGATGACTTCGCGGCCGGCGCGCTTGTTGACGTAGGCGGAGAGCTGGTAGACCATGGTCTTGGGGACGTCCTTGATGACGGCAAAGCCGCCGGCGGTGTCGCCGTAAAGGGTGGAGTAGCCGACGGCGATTTCGCTTTTGTTGCCGCTGGTGAGGACGAGGTAGCCGAACTGGTTGGACAGCGACATGAGGATGGTGCCGCGGATACGGGCCTGGAGGTTTTCGTAGGCGGCGCCTTTGCTGTTCCAGCCTTCGAAATGGGCGAGTGTGCGGTCGAAGGCGGTCAGTGTGTCTTCGATGGGGACGGTGTGGAAGGCCATGGCGAGGTTTTCGGCGGTCTTGTGTGCGTCGGAACGGGTTTCGGGGCTGTTGAAGCGCGACGGCATGGTTACGCCGATGACGTTTTCGGGGCCGAGGGCATCGACGGCGATGGCGGCGGTGAGGGAGGAATCGATGCCGCCGCTGAGGCCGATGAGGACTTTCTGGAAGCCGTTCTTGCGGACGTAGTCACGTGTGCCGAGGACGAGGGCGTCGTAGACTTCCTGAACGGGGTCGAACGGCGGGATGGGGGCGGGGGGCTGGATGGGCTTGACCGCGGCGGGGCCGCCGTCGTGGGGTTGGACGTCGACGATGACGAGGTCTTCGGCAAATTCCCGGCCGCGACAGACGACCTGGCCGGCGGCGTCGACGACGAGGCTGCGGCCGTCAAAGACGAGTTCGTCCTGGCCGCCGATGAGGTTGCAGTAGGCAACGGGGCAGTTAAAGTGCCTGGCGGTGCGGGCGAGGATGTCGCGGCGCGTGTCGATCTTGCCGAGGTGGAAGGGGGAGGCGGAGATATTGACGAGCAGGTCGTTGGGGGCCTTGCCGCCGATCAGGGCGGAAAGGTTTTCGAGACGCCAGATGTCTTCACAGATGGTAAGCGCGATTCGGATGCCCTTGACTTTGACGATGAGGGATTGGTCGCCGGGTTCGAAGTAACGTTTCTCATCGAAGACGGCGTAGTTGGGCAGGAAGCACTTGTGATAGTAGCCTTCTATGCGGCCGTCGCGGATGAAGGCAAGGGCGTTGTAAGGACCGTTGGGGTGAGGGCGAGCGAAACCGACAACCATGGCAATGTCGGTACATTCTGCGGCGAGTTCATGTATGGCCTTTTCGCCGGCGAGGAGGAAGTGCTTCTTGAGGAGCAGGTCTTCGGGCGGGTAGCCGCAGACGGCCATTTCTGGGAAGGCGATGAGGTCGCAGCCGCTTTCGACGGCGCGGCGTGCAAACGTGCGCATGGCGGCGACGTTGCCTTCTATGTCGCCGACTGTTGCGTTGAATTGTCCCAATGCGATTCGCATGGTTGCGGTCAGTCCTTTCTCCTGAGCCAGTTGTCGATGGCAGCGGCGGCGGCGCGACCTCCGGCGATGGCGCGAACAACGAGCGAGGCGCCGTTGACGGTATCGCCGGCGGCAAAGACGTCGGGCTGCGAGGTCTGGAAGTTTTCAGTTACGACATTGCCTCGGGCGTCGAGCTTGAGGTCGAGTTCCCTGATGAGGTCGCCGTGTTCGACGTGGACGAAGCCCAGCGCCAGCAGGACGAGGTCGGCCTTGAGTTCGAACTCGGCGCCGGGCAGTTCCCTGAGTTTCCACTGGCCGTCCTTGTTGAACCATTCGACCTCGATGCAGTCGAGGCCGGTGACATGGGTTTCGCTGCCGAGGAAACGGCGGGTCATGACGCTCCAGCGGCGGTGGCAGCCTTCTTCGTGCGAGGTTGAGGTGCGCATGATGCGCGGCCAGTTGGGCCAGGGAGTGTCCGGGGGGCGCGTGTCGGGCGGCTTGGGGAGGATTTCCAGTTGGAAGATTTCCCTGGCGCCTTGACGGCGGGCGGTGCCGACGCAGTCGCTGCCGGTGTCGCCGCCGCCGATGACGACGACGGTGCGGTCCTTTGCACTGATGACCCTTGCGCTGAGGGGCTCGCCGGCATTGAGGCGGTTCTGCTGGGTGAGGTAGTCCATGGCGAAGTGGATGTTTTCGTAGCCTCGGCCGGGGACGTTGAGGTCGCGGGGCGTGCCTGCGCCCATGGTGAGGCAGATACAGTCGAAGAGTTTGCGGAGGTAGCGCGCGGAGACGTCCTGGCCGACCTTGACACCGGTCTGGAAGGCGACGCCTTCTGCGCGGAGCTGGTCGAGTCGGCGGTCGAGGACGCCCTTTGCGAGTTTGAAGTCGGGGATGCCGTAGCGGAGCAGGCCGCCGGGCTGTTCGTCTTTTTCGAAGACAACGACGTCGTGGCCGGCGCGGGCGAGCTGCTGTGCGGCGGCGAGTCCGGCGGGGCCGGAGCCGACGACGGCGATGCGCTTGCCGGTGCGGCTGGGGTTATAGCGGGGCTGGATCCAACCTTCCTGGAATCCGCGTTCGACGATTTGGAATTCGATGTGGCGGATGAGTACAGGCTGGTCGTTGACGCCGAGGGTGCAGGCGGTCTCGCACGGGGCGGGGCAGACGCGGCCGGTGATTTCGGGGAAGTTGTTGGTTGAGTGGAGGTTTTCGCAGGCCTGGCGCCACTGGTTGCGGTAGACGAGTTCGTTGAACTCGGGGATACGGTTTTGGAGCGGGCAGCCGACGCCGTGGCAGAAGGGGATGCCGCAATCCATGCAGCGGGCGGCCTGTTTGGCGAGGGCGTCGGGCGACAGCGGCAGGTCCAGTTCGTTGAAGTCGTGTATGCGTTCGTGGACGGGCCGGTGGCCGAGGTCCTGGCGCTTGTAGTCGAGGAAGCCTTTAATTTTGCCCATAGAACACCTCCTCGGTAGCGGGTGTTGTCTCGGTGTCGCGGCGTTCGTTGGCCTGCATCTTGAGCAGGGCCTTGCGGTAGTCGATGGGTGTGACCTTGACGAAACGGCCGATGGTGTTCTGCCAGGCGCCGAGGATGGCTGCGGCGAGGCGGCTTCCGGTGAGGCGGTGGTGGCGGGCGATGAGGTCGCGGAGGATGGTGATGTCCTCGGGTCGCCAGACGGTTTCGAGGTCGACCATGTCGAGGTTGCAGAGGGTGTCGAACAACTGCATCTCGTCGAGGACATAGGCGATGCCGCCGCTCATGCCGGCGGCGAAGTTGCAGCCGGTTTCGCCGAGTACGACGACAGTTCCGCCGGTCATGTATTCGCAGCCGTGGTCGCCGACGCCTTCAACGATGGCGACGGCGCCGGAGTTTCGTACGGCGAAGCGTTCGCCGGCCATGCCGTTGATGAAGACTTCGCCGGAGGTTGCGCCATAGAGCAGGGTGTTTCCGACGATGATGTTCTTGTGTGCTTCGAAGGTGGCGTCTTCGGGGGGCTTGACGACGATGCGGCCGCCGGAGAGGCCCTTGCCGAGGTAGTCGTTGCTTTCGCCGATGAGGTTGAGCGTGACGCCGGGGGCGAGGAAGGCGCCGAAGCTTTGTCCGGCGGAGCCGCGGCAGGTGATTTCGATGGTTCCGTCGGGCAGGCCGGCGGGGCCGTGGCGGGTGACGATGCGGTTGCTGAGGATCGTACCGACGGTGCGATGGGTGTTGCGGATCGGGACTTCGAGCGCGACCTTCTTTTTTTCGTCGAGGGCGGCCCTGGCGTTTTCGATGAGGAACCAGTCGAGGTGGTCGTCGAGCTTGTTGGGCTGGCGGGTGGTCAGGCGGATGCCCGTGCCTTCGGGGGCATCGATCGGCGCCAGCAGGGCGGAGAAATCCAGGCCTTTGGCCTTGTAGTGTTCGACGGCGGTGCGTACCTGAAGACGCCTCCGGCGGCCGATCATTTCCTCGAAGGTACGGAAGCCGAGTTGGGCCATGATCTGGCGGACCTCTTCGGCGACGAAGAACATGAAGCGGGTAAGGTATTCGGGTTTGCCTGCGAAGCGGGCGCGGAGTTCGGGGTCCTGGGTGGCGATGCCGTAGACGCATGCGCCTTCGTGGCATTTTCGCAGGAGGGTGCAGCCCAGGGTGACGAGTGCGGCGGTTCCGAAGCCGAACTGCTCGGCGCCGAGGAGGGCGGCAACGACGACGTCGCGTCCGGTTTTCATCTGGCCGTCGACCTGAAGGCGGATGCGGTCGCGAAGGCCGTTGAGGACGAGGACCTGCTGCGTTTCGGCGAGGCCCAGTTCCCAGGGGCAGCCGGTATGCTTGATGGAGCTCAGGGGGCTTGCGCCGGTGCCGCCGTCATGGCCGCTGATGAGGACTTCGTCGGCATTGCCCTTGGCGACGCCGGCGGCGATGGTGCCGACGCCTACTTCGGCGACGAGCTTGACGGAGACCTTGACGCCGGGGTTGGCGCACTTGAGGTCGTAGATCAGTTGGGCAAGGTCTTCGATGGAGTAGATGTCGTGGTGCGGCGGCGGACTGATCAAGGTGACGCCTGGGGTGCTGTGGCGGAGCCGGGCGATTTCTTCGGTGACTTTGTGGCCGGGGAGCTGGCCGCCTTCGCCGGGTTTTGCGCCCTGGGCCATCTTGATCTGGAGCTCGCGGGCGTGGGCGAGATAGTTAATGGTAACGCCGAAGCGGGCGCTTGCGATCTGCTTGATGGCGCAGTTCTTCGAATCGCCGTTGGATTCGGGGATGTAGCGCGCGGGATCTTCGCCGCCTTCGCCGGTGTTGCTCATGGCGCCGATGCGGTTCATGGCGATGGCCATGCATTCGTGGGCCTCGGCGCTGATGGAACCGTGGCTCATGGCGCCGGTGCAGAAGCGTGTGACGATTTCGGAGGCGGGCGTGACTTCCTCGATGGGGACGGGTTCGCCGGGGACGAAGTCGAAGAGGCCGCGGAGGGTGCACATCCTGCGGGACTGGTCGTTGACGGCCTGGGCGTATTTGGCGTAGGTTTGTGGGTCGTTGGCGGTGACGGCGTGCTGGAGGAGCGAGACGGTGGTGGGGTTCCAGAGATGGGTTTCGCCGTCGGCGCGATAGCTGTATTCGCCGCCGAAGTCGACGTCGAGTGCGCCGATGGGGCGCGGTGCGAAGGCGGCGCGGTGGCGGCGGAGGGTTTCTTCGGCGAGTTCGGCGAGTCCGATACCGCCGATGCGCGAGGCGACGCCGGTGAAGTACTTGTCGACGAGGCTGCGGTTGAGGCCGACGGCTTCGAAGAGCTGGGCGCCCTGGTAGCTTCGGAGCGTGGAGATGCCCATTTTGCTCATGGTCTTGAGCATGCCCTTCTTGACGGCGGCGATGTAGTTGTCGGTCATGCGGGTGACGTCGGCGATTTCGGGGAGGTCGCCTTTGGCGTAGAGGTCTTCGAGGGCTTCGAAGGCGAGGTACGGGTTGACGGCGTTTGCGCCGAATCCGCTGAGGAGGCAGAAGTGCATGACTTCGCGGGGCTCGCCGCTTTCGATGATGAGGCCGGCTTCGGAGCGGAGGCCGCGGTCGAGCAGGCCGTGGTGCAGGGCGGACGTCGCCAGCAGTGCGGGGATGGGGGCGATTGTTTCGGAGACGCTGCGGTCGCTGACGATGATGAGGGCGGCGCCGTCGCGGATGGCGGCCTGGGCGTCGTCAACGAGCTTGTCGAGGGCGCGGGCAAGGCTTGCGGCGGGGTCGTCGGTGTCGGCGTCGAAGACGGCGGAAATGGTGGCGACGTGGAAGTCGTTGCGTTTGACGCGACGGAGGCGCTGGACATCCTCGTTGGTGAGGATCGGGTGCGGCAGCTTGAGCTGGCGGCAGTGTTCGGGCGTTTCGGTGAGGATGTTGCGTTTCCTGCCGGTGAACATCATGAGGCTCATGACGAGGCCTTCGCGGAGCGGGTCGATGGGCGGATTGGTGACCTGCGCGAAGAGCTGCTTGAAGTAGTCATAGAGCAACCGCGGGCGGTCGGAAAGGACGGCCAGCGGAGTATCGGTTCCCATGGAGCCGACGGGTTCCTGGCCGTTGACGGCCATGGGGCTGAGGATGACGCGGAGTTCTTCGCGCGTGAAGCCGAAGATGCGCTGGCGCAGGGCGATGGTGGCTGGGTCCGGCTCGACGGGCTGCGGGGTGTCGAAGAGGCCGCGGAGTTCGATGCGGTTATCTTCGAGCCAGCGGCGGTAGGGCCTCTGGCGTGCGATCTTGCTTTTGATTTCGTTGTCGGTGACGATGCGGCCTTCGCGGGTGTCGACGAGGAACATGCGGCCGGGGCGGAGTCGGCCCCTGGCCCAGATGCGCTGGGGTTCGAACTCGATGACGCCGGCTTCGCTGGCCATGACGGCGAGTCCGTCTTTGGTGACGACGTAGCGGCAGGGGCGGAGGCCGTTTCGGTCGAGGGTTCCGCCGATGATTCGGCCGTCGGTGAAGACCATTGCGGCGGGGCCGTCCCATGGCTCCATGAGGGCGGCGTGGTATTCGTAGAAGGCGCGCTTGTCGGTGCTGATGTGGTACTTGGCGCCGAAGGCCTCGGGGATCATCATCATCATGGCGTGGGGCATGCTGCGGCCGCCGCGGACGAGCAGTTCGAGGAAGTTGTCGAAGGCGGCGGAGTCGCTGGCGCCGGGCTCAATAACGGGGATGACGTCGGCGATGGCGTCGCCGAAGAGGTCGCAGGCCATGTTCTTTTCGCGGATGCGGAGGCTGTTGCGGTTGCCGCTGAGGGTGTTGATCTCGCCGTTGTGGGCGATTGAGCGGAAGGGCTGTGCGAGGTGCCAGTTGGCGAAGGTGTTGGTGCTGTAGCGCTGGTGGACGATGGCCAGGCAGCTTGCGAAGCGTTCATCGGCGAGGTCGGGGTAGTAGGCGAAGAGCTGCCAGGCCATGAACATGCCTTTGTAGCAGATGGTGCGGCATGACAGAGATGTCACATAGAAGTCTTCGGCGGTCTTGCCGAAGCGGCGACGGACCTCTTTTTCGGCGCGTTTTCGAGCGAGGAAGAGGCGGCGTTCGAAGGTCTCCTCGTCGAGGCCGCGGCCGTCGACGAAGACCTGTTTGATGGAGGGTTCGGCGCTGAGGGCGATCTTGCCGAGGCAGTCGTTCTTGGAGGGGACGTCGCGCCAGCCGAGGACCTGCATGCCGTGGTGGGCGAGGGCGTCGGCGAGGATGGCGTCGCACTTTTCGCGGAGGGCGGCGTCGCGGCTGCCGAAGACCATGCCAACGGCGTACGTGCCGGGCGGGCCGAGGGTGATGTGGGCTTCTTTGCAGACGCCGACGAAGAAATCGTGGGGAATGCGGCAGAGAATGCCCGCGCCGTCACCGGTGACTTCGTCTGCGCCGGCTGCGCCGCGGTGGCGGAGGTTGAGGAGGATCTGCTTGCCGTATTCGATGATGCGGTGATCGCTCTTGCCGGAGATGTCAACGACGGCGCCGATTCCGCATGCGTCGTGTTCGTACTGCGGGTCATAGAGACCGTGTTTTTCGGGAGTCGAAGCCATTCACACCTGCTCTTGGAAAATACCGGATGGCCTTAGCCCAATACCGTATAAAAAACTGATTGTCGCGTCAAATTCCAAATTGCTTTCGCCGGTTCCGGCCGCAGCGTCCGGGCCTTGGCGTTCTCTCCAGCGGCTGTAAAGTCGGCCGCGGCAAACCGACGCCCGTCCCTGGTTTGTGTTCGGACATATGTGGGCGACGGATCGGCGGTTCATGCAAAAAGGTCGCCGATGGAGGGGCGGCGGCCCAAGGTTCGGGTCGCCGCACACATCCTGTTTATTAAGGAAACTATCACTTATTCTACTTGAGGAAGAGCATTTCCGCATACGTCGGCAGCGGCCAGAACGAAGCATCGACGATGGTTTCGAGGCCGTCGGCGGCTTCGCGGACCTTCTTCATGGCCGGGATGACGAGATCGCGGAAGGCCTCGGCCTGCTTGAGATGGTCCTTGACGCTGCCGGCCTTCTCGACTGTGTCTTCGAGCGTCCTGATGCCGTCCTGGAGTTGTGCCATGAGGCCGCAGAGATCCTTGAGCATGGCGTCATGGGTGTCGGCGTTTGCGCCGGCATTCCTGACGGTGACGGCCGCGGCGGCGAGATGTTCGCTGTAGCGCGCGGCGGCAGGCAGGATCTGGCGTTTGGCCATGTTGAGCATGGTCTTGGCCTCGAAGTTGATGGTGCGCGAGTAGGTTTCCAGCAGTATATCGGTGCGTGCCTGCAGTTCGGTTCTGCTGAGCACCTTGTGTTTCGTGAACAGTTCGACGTTCTGCTCGTCCATGATGGTGGCCAGCGCCTCCACGGAGGAGGCCAGGTTGGGCAGGCCGCGTCGTTCGGCCTCTGCGACCCAGTCGGCAGAGTAGTTGTCGCCGTTGAAGACGATGCGTTTGTGATCGGTGGCGATCTTCTGGAGTATCTTCTGGGCGGTCGCTTTGACGTCGTTGCTCTTTTCGAGCTCGTCGGCGATTTCGCAGAGGACGTCGGCGACGATGGTGTTCAGGACGAACGTCGGGCCGGCGGTGGACTGGGCCGAACCGACCATGCGAAACTCGAACTTGTTGCCGGTGAAGGCGAACGGGCTGGTGCGGTTGCGGTCGGTGCAGTCCTTGGGCAGCGGGGGCAGTGTGGAAATGCCCAGCCGCAGTTCGCCGCCCTGTCTGGAGGATTTTGCGCCGCCGGCGGCCAACTGTTCGAAGATGTCGGTGAGCTGGTCGCCGAGGAAGATCGAGACGATTGCGGGCGGAGCTTCGTTTGCGCCGAGGCGATGTTCGTTGCCTGCGGTGGCGACGCTGGCCCGGAGGAGGTTGGCGTACTTGTCGACGGCGCGGATGACGGCGCAGAGGAAGACGAGGAAGACCATGTTGTCGTGCGGGGTCTTGCCGGGGTCGAAGAGATTGATGCCCGTGTCGGTGACGATGCTCCAGTTGTTGTGCTTGCCGGAGCCGTTAACGCCAGCGAAAGGCTTTTCGTGCAGGAGGCACACGAAGCCGTGGCGCATGGCGACTTTTCGCAGGGCGTCCATGGTGAGCTGGTTGTGGTCGGTGGCGACGTTAACGGTGCCAAAGACCGGGGCCAGTTCGTACTGGGCGGGCGAGACCTCGTTGTGCTGGGTCTTTGCGGTGACGCCGAGTTTCCAGAGTTCGTAATTGACTTCGTACATATAGGACGCGATCCGTTCGTGGAGCGCACCGAAGTAGTGGTCCTCCATCTCCTGGCCGCGGGGCGAGGGGGCGCCGAAAAGCGTCCGTCCGGTCAGCGCGATATCGAGCCGTTTCTCATAGAACCTGCGGTCGATGAGGAAGTACTCCTGCTCGGGGCCGAGGGTACTGGTGATACGGGTGACCGTGCCGATGTCGCCCAGGGCCCGGAGGACGCGCATGCCCTGCCTGTTGAGCGCTTCCATAGAGCGCAGCAAGGGGGTTTTCTTGTCGAGCGCTTGGCCGGTGTAGGAGCAGTACGCGCTGGGAATATACAGCGTGATGTTCTTGCCATCTTCCTTGATGAAGACGGGCGACGTGCAGTCCCATGCGGTATAGCCGCGCGCCTCGAAGGTGGCGCGGAGGCCGCCGGATGGAAATGACGAGGCGTCGGGTTCGCCCTGGACGAGCTCCTTGCCGCTGAACTCCATGAGCGTCTTGCCCTGTGGAGTTGGGGAGATGAAGGAGTCGTGCTTTTCAGCGGTGAGGCCGGTCATGGGCTGGAACCAGTGGCAGAAGTGCGTTGCGCCTTTTTCGATCGCCCAGTCCTTCATGGCGTTGGCCATGACGTCGGCGACGGCGGGGGTGAGGTCCTCGGCGCCTTCAAGCACGCGATTGAAGGACCTGTAGATGTTCTTGGGCAGGCGCTCGCGCATCACGGCGTCGCTGAACACGTTGGAACCGAATACTTCGGTTATCTTTGCATACTGTTCACACACGGGACTTCTCCATTACACTGTCTTTCGTTGTCTGTTCTTGTCTTGCCGTGCGGGCGGCATTGTCAATTCACTTCTATACAACACATGCGCCGGCCGGTTTTACCTCAGTTGTTCGCCCAAGGGGCTGATGCGGGTTGACGTCCGCGTCATCGGCCGGCTCGTAAACCCTGCCGGGGACGGCAGGGCCAAAAGGGATAACAAGACGCCGGAACAGGAGCGTCACGGGCCGCCGCGGCAGGCGCCGTATTCGCACTGGCCGCAGGTATCGACGCGGCAGAAACGCCTGTTTACAATGCTCCTGTGGCTCATTCTGTTTTCCTTTGTCGAGTCGGTTACATCAAAATTTTCTTATCCGTCCGTCGGACGTTACGGGATATGCCATGCGCACATGCCTTTTAGTTAGTGCAAGCTATGTGCCAGTTCGGCAAAAAGTTTCTAAGGCGTTGTCTTTGCGGCGTTTAGCTTAAGAAAAGCCGCTTTGAGGGTCAGCGGCAAGTGCGACATTTATGTCGCACGTGGCCTATGCGCGACATTTTTGTAGCGATAGGCACCTGATCGCCTCCGGCTGTGGACCGGCAGGGTCTTGCGTTTCGAACGGCGGGGGTGAGGGGGTTATAATATTACGATTACGTGCTTTGGCACCGGTGGTTACATTTTTGTAAGCTTTTGTGGGCGACGGCGAGCCTTTGTTGACGTGTTTCAGACAAAAACAGGCCCGTCGGATCGCGTTTCATTAGCAACGGCGGTTCGACGGGCCATATACAGTGTCGTCCGGGATATTACTTAGTCTGTCCGATGGGTGCTGCCGGAACCAGTGCGGCTCTTTGCCCGGCCTTGCGCTGCATCTGTTCCGCGGCGGCCTTGATCTCCATGAGGTGCTTCTTGGGCAGGGCGCAGTCGGCGGTGATGCGGCCGTTGCGTACGCGGCCCGCAAAAGCCAGTGCGCTTTCGGCAACAATGTCGACCTGCGGTATGGCGGCGCGGTCCTGGTGTATCCGGATCGCGGCCATATCCATGAACATCCGGATGAGCTTGACGAGGTCTACGGTGCCGACGGCGTGGGCGCTCTGGGCCCGCGGCAGGAAGGCCAGTGCTTCGGCCATTTGCTTTGGAAGCTGCTGGGGTTTTGGGCCTTTGACTTCGTCGATGAGGGCGCGGATGTCCTTGTCGACGTCACCGCTGATGGCGTAAACCATGAGGTTGTCGACGATGGCCCAGCGATACTCGAGGCCTTCGCCGTACATGGCGGCGATGGCTTTGTCCATTTCGGCGTTGGCGCCGGTTCCCTTAATGTTCAGGGTGACGGCGTCGATCGAGACGCCTTTGTAGGTGGCGGCGTTGCGTTTGGCGGTGAACTTCATGTCGAGGCCCATGCCTTTGTAGACGTCGTTCATGATGCCGGCGTTGATGAGTTTGATTTCCTCATCGAGGATGCGCTTGAAGGCGTCGGGATCGGCGATCTGGGCGTAGTACTTCATCGTGAAGGGGGGCTTTGCGGCGGGGTCGGAGGCCATCGAAAAGACGAGCGCGTCGCCGAAGGCGTCGAAGCTCTCGTCGGTGAGCTTTCTGAACTTGTCCAAGTCTTCCGGCTTGATGGTGTCGCCGGTGAGGCTTTTGAATACGGAGAGCATGTCGTCATAGAAGCGCTTCATGAGGGGCTTGTCGTTCTTCATGCCAATGTTCATGATCGCGCCGTCGTCAAGATACGGGAGGAGGGCGATGGGGCCGCGCGGCGCGGAGGAGCTTTCGAGTGTCTTTGCGAGTTGGCCGCCTTCGACGGGGACGAGGTCGGTTGTGAGGCGGAGGACTTCAGCCGAAGGGGTGATGGCCCACGTTGCGGAGTCGACTTCCTGGAAGAAGAGCTTGAAGAACGTGACGTACATGTCCATGACGTTGGCGGGGGCGCCCATGCCCTTGTTCTCGGCGCTCATCTTTTCAAGTTGGACTTTGGCTTTGTCGAGGCCCTCGTAGAGCGTGGGGCCGAAGACTTCGCCAATGCGCTGGATGTTGGCCCAGGCCCAGATGGGGGCGCGTCGGGCGGTGCGGGCACGGCCACGGTCGAGGATGTCAGCAAGGGTCCTGGTGTTGTCGTCGGCGAGGGCCTTGCGCGCGGTGACGAGTTTGTCGTAGTCTTCCCTCCGGGCAAAGAGGGCATAGGAACCGACCTTGGTGGCGATGGCTTTGGGTTCGCTTTCGGCAGGGCCGAGCCTGGCGATACCGTTGTCGTCGGGTTTGGAGGCGTTGGGGTGTTCTCGGAGGAAGGTTTCATAGTCGGTGACGGGCAGAAGAAGCCCGATGAAGATATTCTCCTTGATGTCGCGGTCTGTTCCGCAGACGCCGACGAAGAGGGCCAAGTCGTCGTCGAGGCGAATGTTCTTGAGCGCCGGGTCGTTAGCTGCCTGGGCGAGGGGCAGGCGTGCCATGAGGCCGAGGCCGAAGGGGGAGAGGCCTTCGGTATATTTGTCGAGTTGTGCCATAGCATCGTTGAAGTTGTTGATTCGGATGCAGAAGAGGGCTTCGGCGGGGACAAACTCGAGGGGGTTGTCGGCCGCGGGCTGCTGGGCGAGTGCCGGCAGGGTCTGGATGCAGATGAACGCGGCGAGCAGGGAGAGGATGATGGGTTTTCTCCAGTTCAACATGAGCATTACCTCCATTCAGGATTTGCGGTTGCGGGCCGGTCGCGGGCCGGACCATTCTTTATTATATCGTCGCAAGGCGGGCTGTACAGAGCCACCTTAAAAAGAGAGACGTTCGAAGTTGGAAAATGTTACAAAAAAAATACGTCGGGGCGGCAACATTGAAGATGGTGACCGATAGGCAGGGGGTCGGGGTGCCGTTGGCGAAAAGAGGTATTTGTCGTGTGCGGGCTTGATTACAAGGGGTGGGGAATGGTTTTGACAAATGCGGGTAAGGGTGGCAGAATGTTGGGGCTGAATCAGGGAGTTTACTATGTTTTGTCAGGGAAAATCGCATGGAACGATTTGTTTTTGGCACAAAGGAGCAGATGGGGGCTGCGGCGGCGGAAAAGGGGGCCGACGAGATTCGAATCGCGATTGCGGAACGGGGGCGGGCAAATATCATCCTGGCGACGGGGGCGAGCCAATTCGAAATGCTGAGGCATCTTGTGGCGGCGAGGGGGATCGACTGGGGGAAGGTGGTGATGTTTCACCTGGATGAGTACATCGGGCTGGACGCGGAGCACCCGGCGAGTTTTCGGAAGTACCTGCGGGAGCGCTTTGTGGAGAAGGTGCCTGCATTAGCGGCGGTGCATTACGTGAACGGGGACGCGGATGATCCGGAAGCGGAGTGCGAGCGCCTGGGCAAGTTGATCAGGGGCTGCACGATCGATGTGGCGATGGTGGGGATCGGGGAGAACGGGCACCTGGCGTTCAACGATCCGCCCGCGGATTTTGAGACGGAGGCGCCGTACATCGTCGTTGATCTCGACGAGAAATGTCGGCGACAGCAGTTGGGCGAGGGGTGGTTTGCGACTTTAGAGGATGTGCCGAGGCAGGCGATTTCGATGAGCATTCGGCAGATCATGAAGAGCCGGTGTATCGTTGTGACGGTTCCGGATCAGCGGAAGGCGGCGGCGGTGGCGGCGGCATTGGATGGGCCGATCAGCAATATGTGTCCGGCGTCGATTCTGCAGAAGCATCCGGATTGCCTTGTGTACATGGATAAGGCGGCGGCGAGCCTGCTGAGGTAAGAGAGAGGCGCCTGCCCCTTCGTGGTGGAAAAGGCCGGCGTGACCCTATTGTGGGTGGAAATGGAGGTTTATGAAGATAGCCGGGCTGGTGGATTTGCAGGTCAACGGTTACAGGGGCGTGAGCTTTTCGGATCCGGGGCTTACGGAGGAGGGATTTGCGGGGTCCTGCCGGGATTTGTCAGGGGCGGCAACAAGTGCGTTCTTGCCTACGATTGTGACGAGCGGGCGGGAGGTGTATGAGCGAAACCTGCCGCTGATGGCGCGGGTGATGGGGCGGGAGGAGTTTGCGGGGCGGGTGTTGGGGATTCACGTGGAGGGGCCATTCATTTCGGCGGCCGAGGGGGCGCGGGGGGCGCATGATCTGCGGCACATTTGCCCGCCGGACGTGGAGTTCCTGAAGCGGATTCTGGAATGGGGGGGCGGGTGTGTGCGGATGCTGACCGTTGCGGCGGAGTTGGAGGGGGTAGAATCGCTGATTGAGTATGCGGTTGGTGCGGGGGTGACGGTTTCCTTGGGGCACCAGATGGCGGGTCCGGAGGCGCTTGGGCGGGCGGCCGCGGCGGGGGCGAAGGCACTGACGCATCTGGGCAACGGGGTGCCAGCGGTGGTGGGGCGGCATGAGAACCCGATCTGGGCGGGGCTGGCGCACGACGGGTTGAGTGCGATGCTGATCACGGATGGGCATCATCTGCCGGGGACACTGATACAGACTTTTGTTCGGGCCAAGGGCGTGGAGCGGGTGAATGTGACCAGCGATGCGTCGCCGATTGCGGGGCTGCTGCCGGGGCGGTATGACACGCTGAATAATCCCGTGGTGCTGGATGAGACCGGGCGGCTGTATAATCCGCAGACGGGGTATTTGGTGGGGTCGTCGGCCGGGATGATTGACTGCATGAATTATCTGGCAGGGCTGGGGCTGCTTTCTGTGGAGGAGATGGAGCAGGTTGGATTTTACAATCCGCTGCGCCTGATCGGGATGGAGGCGGAGGCGGTGCGGCCGATGCGAGAGGTTTTTTATGATGAGGCGAGGGGGCGGTTTGAGTTCGGAGAGCAGCTTTGATGTGGGGTGGGTTGGCATGGGGGGTTGCCTGGGCCTGGGTCCGTCGGCTGCCGCCCCGCGGGACTGTCGCCCCAAGGGTTGGCGACAGGTGAATGGTTGGGCTGTAAGGAGTTAGCATGTTCGGCGTGCAGACTATTGACTGGACAATCATTGCGGTTTACCTGGTGGGGATTACTGTGATCGGGGTCTGGGCGGCCAAGCGGGTGAAGAGTGCGGCGAGTTTCTTCATCGGGGACCGGAAGTTCGGCAAGTGGATGATGCTGTTCTTCATGTTTGGCACGGGGACGCATTCGGACCAGGCGGTGGGCGTGGCGGCCAAGACGTACGGTTCGGGGGTGTCGGGGATATGGTATGAATGGCTATATCTGTTCGTGACGCCGTTTTACTGGGTGATTGCGCCGATCTTTCGGCGGATGCGGGCGGTGACGACCGCGGATTACTTCGAGATGCGCTATGGGCGAAGCGTGAGCATGCTGTTTGTGGTGGTTGGGCTTTTGCAGTTGACGTTCTTCATCGGCATGATGCTCAAGGGTACCAGCGCGATGGTGACTGCCGTAAGCGGCGGGATGATCGATGATCGCGTTGCGATTGTGGCGATGACGGTGATGTTCGTTTTGTACGGGGTCGCGGGAGGGATGGCGGCGGCGATCGTTACGGACCTGGTGCAGGGGCTGCTGACGGTGGTGCTGTCGTTTCTGGTTCTGCCGTTTGCCTGGTCGGCGGCGGGGGGGATGAGCGGTCTGCGGGAGCATATCAGCGATCCGGGTATGCTGAAGCTGTTTGCGCCGGGGGAGATCGGCGGGTTTTACGTGGCGGTTATTTCGTTCAATGCGCTGATCGGGTGGGTGACACAGCCGCATACGATGGCCAACTGCGGTGCGGGTCGGACGGAGATGGAAGGGCGGATCGGCACGACGTTCGGGATGCTCTTGAAGCGGGTATGTATTGTGGCGTGGATGTTGACGGGGCTCTTTGGGATTGCGGTATTGGCAGGGGAACCGGTGGAGCACGTTGACCAGGTGTACGGGCTGATGGCGCACAAGCTGCTGCCGAAGATCGGGCCGGGGCTGGTGGGGCTGTTTATTGCAGGTATGTTGGCGTCGGTGATGAGTTCCTGCGATGCGTTCATGGTGACGTCGGCGGGGCTTTTTACGGAGAACTTCTATCGGAAGTACCTTGTGAAAGACAGGCCGGACAGGCATTATGTGTTGGTGGGGCGCGTGACTTCGCTGCTGGTGGTTGCAGGGGGGATCATGTTTGCGATGACGTCGGAGAGCATTCTGGACATGATCGAGGCGTTCTGGAAGATCGCCGCGATGATGGGGATTGTGTTTTGGGTGGGGCTGTTCTGGCGGCGTGCGACAGTGGCGGGGGCGTGGGCCGGGACGTTGGTGAGTTTTGCGGCGTGGCTGGTGACGGGAAAACTGGCGTTTGGGGAAGTGGTGTTGTGGGATTTCAACGCGCATTTTGCGAACAAGCTGCCGGCGTTCATGGTTTGGGGGGGCAAGCTGTATTTGCCGTGGCAGATGATTATTTATCTATCGGCGGGGTTCCTGGCGACGGTGGTGGTGAGCCTGTTGACGAAGCGTGTTCCGGCGGAGCGGCTGGACCGGCTGTATGCGTGCCTGCGGACGCCGATTGGGGAGGATGAGCCTGAGACGGCGCCGTTTACGCTGCCGCCGGGGGTGGAGGCCGGGCCGCGGCGATCGCTGATTTCGCATCCTGATTTTGAGATTCCGCGGCCGAGTGTTGTGGGGATGGCGGGGTTTTTCGGTTCCTGGGTGGTGGTGGCGGCACTTATCGGGGTGGTTTACTGGCTTGTGTCGCTGTGATTCAACAGAGGGCTGTGAGCCGTCCTGGAGGCAGACTGAAACGAATCTCGAAGCATTAAGTAGGCCGGTAAGGTCGGCTTTCAGGCGTCTCGAACGTAGGGGTTGCAGGAGCCAGCTTGGCAAAGCGCGGCTGGACAGACCGGCTGACTCTGCCGCATAAGTTCTTGGTCCGCAGAGAGTTGTGGCGGAAGAAGTCACGCATGCCATACGGAAGGCAAGATATTGGCGGATTGCAGCACGGAGGCGAAGAGGGGTGTTTTGTGGGCTGAGAAACGGTTAAGGCGTGTGTTCTACGCGGCAGGTTGCGGTGGCGGGTGACATTTTTTCATTTTTCCTGGTTTTGTGCTTGCAGGATTCATGATGTGGCTGTAATATACAAGTCCCTCAAGTCCTTCCGCTTCTGGAAGGCACAATAAAGGTACTGCTCTACCTGTTACGTAGTTACTCCTCCTCCTCCTCCTCCAACTACAAGGTTTGGAGCAGGACCTTTGCGCACAGCGAATTACGATAATTTGCGATTGATTATTGTTAATGTTTTGTTGCGTGTTTCGATGAAGTGTTCTTTGCGGCAGCGGGGCACCTTGATCGGCAACAGGCCGGTTTTTGCACAATGAATGGGCGGTGTGGCGGTTGGTGATGCGGATTTGATGTAGAAAAACGCGATTTATCGGCCGTTTTTTTCAATCGAGAGGATAATACTGCAATATGGGACAGCTCCGAGACGTTCACTCTGGCAGGGGACGGGTTGATAGGAGCTGAAAAATGGACCATGATAGTCTCATGGGTATCGCGATGTACGTCTGGGAAGTGCGGCAGGCGACGCGAGCGAAGGCCTTGGGCCGAAAGTCGCTGGAAAAGGCAATCGAGGAGTTGGGCATACTTCGCGATAAGGTCAAGAGGCTCCGCAAGGCCCACGGCAACGGGGATCAGGATCTGTATGTGACGATCGATTCGCTGTTTCAGTTGACGGAAGATGACATACTGGACCGCTTGGCGTCCATACCTTCCGGGCTTTACGACCTTCCCCAATTCAGCGACTGACTGAAGGCATCCATTCACTCATGGATCGGTAAGGGGCGATCCATATTCACTTCTTTTTGCGGGGCTAACTTGCGCGCGGATTGCGGTCGATAGTGCGCAGGGGTCCTGGGTCAGCTTGTGCGCACAGGGGGGCAGATATGCCTTGCCTCAACAGTGCCTGTAAGATGTCGCGGCAGGGGACGGGCAGGATGTTGGCGCCGCATTGTTATTTGCAGTGGCATGCTTGTTGCAGTACGTGAAATCGTATAGAGTACTGCGGCCGGAACGCCTGCGCCGGACGATGCGGTTTCTGACGTGAGACGCCTGCGATACCAAGAGGACACAGCATGGATACGGTTGTGAAATTCCGCTTTGACTGGCGGGGAAAGGCTCTGATTGAGAACGCCTACGCGGTGATGGAGGGTTTGGGTCAGCCGACGGCGGAGGCGCTTAGGGACTTTCTCGGACGAACGATGGATCTGATCCGCGCGTATTCGCGGGATCTTTATTATGACGTGGTGGGGCGGTTTGTCTGTCTTCGGGTGGGGGAGTCTGATGTGCCGGTTCGGCTGCGGCCGCACGATGTGCTCATAAGTCGGCGGCTGTTGGAGGGGATCGACAACGGCGACAGCACGGCGGGTGATTTTCTGATTGCGAATCTGGAGCGGGCCTTTTATCACCTGTGTCACCCGGAGGAGCATGTTTCGCAGGTGCGCCTGGAGAATCTTCATTTTCTCAACGGGCACCTGGAGATTATGTACTCGACGATGCAGCGTCTGCAGCGAGACGACTGGGGGGAGGAGGGACGGTTCTGGCTGGAGGAGCTGCGGCAATCGCGGACGCTTCTGCTGCTCGAACGTTTCTGGGCGTGGTTCGGCACGCAGGCGGGGACGCGGCGGATTGTCGAGTTGTGCGCGCAGCCGGGCCCTCGGGCGCGGTCGGCGGCGCGCGAGACGCTGCAGCGGTATGCGGCGCAGTTTGCGGCGGAGCGCAATCTGTCGCCGGAGGCGGTCACGCGGCGCGTGGCGGGGGTTCGGCATTTCTTTGTGGAGGAGGATTCGGCGGTGTTTGTGTACCGCCTGGGGCGGCAGATAGTGAAGGCGGCGCGGGTCTGCCGGGCGTGGCAACGGGATGCGTGGTCGAGCGGGGCGGCGTGCAAATCTTTTTACTTCGAGGATGTCCGGACGGATCTGTTCTGCGATCACGGGCGGTGCATCGGGCCGTGGTTGGAGCAGTTGGAGCTTCAGAACAAGGATCATTCATTAGAAGCGCTGGCGCGGATGCTGCAGTCGGAGGACCTGCACACGGTCAATACTGCGGTGGACGAGCTTGTGGAGCGGATTCGGAAGCAGAAGGGCAATCGGTGGGCGGTGCGGCTGCTGTATGCGGCGCTGTTTTACTGGCACAGGAATCGGCACGACATCAACCGTGCGGTGGAGCTGCGGGTGAGCAAGGTTCTGGAGGACGTACTGACGGAGCGGCCGGTGCAGTTTCCGCCGTCGCGGGTCAATCGGAGCATATTTCGGGGTGCGCCGGTTGTTGTTCGGGTGCAGGTTCAAAAACCCTACCGGATTGCGGCGGGGCATGTGTCAGCGCGGATTCAGTGGGCGATTAACGGGCACCGCAGGAAGCCGGTGGTGATGGAGTTCGACAAGGCGGAGAGCGAGCCGACGCGGTTAGTGTTCAAGGCGACTCTTCCGCGGCGGACCGGTTGGATTCATTACGCGGTGCAGGTGTCTTTCGACGGGGGCAAGAGCTGGCATTACGAGAAGTTCGATCCGCAGTCACAGGGGCTGCTGAAGTCGGTGGCGGACGAGCGGGGGCAGCGGGTGCTGAGTTTTTACTGCGACACGTTCAACCTGAAGCTGGACGAGGATATGCGGCCGGTGAGGGACGCGTCGGGGGCGTATGTTTACGGCACGTTCGACGATCTGGCGGGGCAATTGCCGGCGATCCGGGCGGAGGGATACACGCGGATTTACCCGTTGGGGTCGCTGGAGTTGGGGTGGGCCGGGGAGGCGGGGCCGGACCCTTCGGTGTTTTCGATCTGGGACGGCAGGACGGTGCGGCGGGACATGGGCGGGCTGGAAGCGCTGCTGCGTTTGCAGGCGAAGGCGAAGGAATTGGGCATGAAGGTGCTGCTGGACGTGGTTTCGCATTTTTCGCGGGCGAACACGGAGTACCCTTACGACATGCCGGTGTATATCGCCGACGGCAGCGGACGGTTGTCGCGGCGTGCGGGATGGGACGGCGAGTGGGACGAGTGGCGCGACAGCTTCATGGTGAATATGCGGGATCTGGAGAACGTCGAACGGTTGGCGGGGCTTTGCGAGGAATTGACGCGGTTAGGGTTCGGGCTGCGTTTCGACGTGGGGCACGGGTTCGATTGCGTGTTTCCGGTGGACGAGGGGACGAGCGGGCTGGCGCGGACATTCGGGCAGGTGGTCAGTCCGGGCTTTGAGCCGATCGATCTGCGGGGGACGCTGGAGCCGAACATTGCCATGCTGTACATCTGCTACCGTGTGCAGAAGAACGTGCCGCAGGCGCTGTTGGCGTACAGCGAGCAGTGGCACGGCAACGAGTCGCGGATGATCAAGTCGGGGACGATTCCTTACAACGCGCTGATCAAGAACCTGGAGAATATCCGCAGCGGGGAGCCGGTGGGGGCGTTCATGGGACTCAACAGCAATCTGGAGTATTTGAACCAGGTGACGGGGGGCTGCGGCGGGCAGACGCTGTCGCTGTTCAACAGCCACGACGAGGAGGCGCCTGCGAGCAACTACCAGAACATGATCTGGCCGGCGGCGGCATTTCTTGTGTTCAGCAGCTACGGGCCGATCATGTACCACATCAGCCGGCTTCCGGATGAGCGGGTGGGGTCTTACCACAAGCGGTTCGACCTGGCGTATAACGAGTGCTGGAAGCACTGGGTGAACAACCGGTTCGATCATCCGTGGGCCGACGAGGCGCGGGCGCGGGAGTCGATTCTGGCTGCGTATCCGATGCTGCGGGGGGTCGGAGGGTACTTGCGCGGGTTGTACAACTTCGTGGATGCGCATCCGGCGCTGCAGAAGGGGCAGATTCATCCGGTTCAGACGAACAACGACCGGATCGCGGCGTTCATCCGGTCGTACGGGGACCAGTGTTTTCTGTGCGTGTTCAATTTTCCCGATCCGGTGTCGCAGGGGCAGCGTGCGGTGATGCGGGAGTTCAACTTTCCGCTTCGGCTTTCGGAGTGTCGGCCGGAGGGGGAGAAGCTGGAGGTCGACGCCATTTACGAGTTTCGCGAGCGGTACAACAACGTGGAGGGGCGGATGCGCCGCGGCAAACGGGCGTACTGGTCGGGGGAGGAACTGACACAGTTAGGGTTCGGGGGGACGCTGGCGCCGGTGTCGTCGCACGTGTATGAGATCGTGTACCGCGACCACCTGATTCACGAGCGGAATGTCATCCCCGATTCGTTTTTGCGCTACTTCCGATACGGCAAGGATGATCGGGTTCGGCATTCGTACATTGCGCGGGCGTTCAGTCATGCGATCTCCAGTAAGGGGCGCTTTTCGCGGTTTGCTGATCTGTTTGCGATTGCCGTGAACTGGCTGAACCGTTACCGGCGATTAGGCATCGGCGACCTGGGGCAGGTTCTGGCGGAGATCAGCGAGGAGTCGGAGGCGGACCGGGCCAAGGTGATCGAGTACCTGCTTCGGGTGGCGGTCAACGAGGGCGGCACGCTGGATGCGGATATCGTTCGGGCAGCGGTAAACGTCTTGCAGTCGCTCAACGTCGGGACGCTTGCGCTTGTTTCGCCGGAGTCGCGGTTCAGCGGTTCGGCGGGCGGGGTGGGGATTTACACGACGGATATCGCGGACGTCCTGAGCGAGTTGGGTTTTCAGGTGGTGATCGTGACGCCGCTGTACGAGTGCGATCGGGAGTCGATCATCGCCAACTTCAATCCGCGGTACGAGGGGCACAGCTTCAGCACGCATTTTCCAATGTTCGACGAGAAAACGCAGTCGATCGGGATAGATCCGACGCCGGAGGTTGTCAACCTGCTGCGTGCGCGGCTGACACGATTGACGCACGGGCGGCGGTCGCGGGTGGACGTGCTGTATCTCGAGAACGCCAAGTATTTCGACCGGCCGTACGGGGGGTCGACGTCGGAGGACAAGCTTCGGCGGGCGTGGCTGCTTTCGCAGGGGGCGCTGGAGGCGCTTCGTCAATACAACTATTACCCGGCGATTATCCAGATGAACGAGTGGCCGACGTGGCTGGTGGGGGCGTATCTTACGCACTGGAGCGAGTTTCGGGACGATCCGCATTTTGCGCGGACCCAGGCTTGCAGCATGATGCATAACCCTCACCCGGCGTACAGCATCGTGCTGGATGAGTACAATCCGGCCAAGCGCGATTATTACTGCCGTGTGATCGGGCTGGATCCGGCGCATCACTGGCACGTGGTGTTCAATCCTGAAAGCCAGAGCGGGCACGAACTGGACCTGATGCACGTGATGCTGATGACGTCGAAATTCGTGGGGACAGTGAGCAAGGCGATGCGTCAGCGGATACTCGATGAACCTTGGCTGTTCGGGCATTCCCGGCTGTTTCATGAGAAGGCGGAGAGGGGCCGCTTCTTTGCACGGCGGAACGGGTTCAACATGGCGGCCCGGCAGCGGTTCTGGTTCGGGACGAAGCGCAGCATTCTGGAGACGTACGACAACCGGGCGAGGCGGCGTTTGTTCAGGATCTGCCTTGAGCGGAAGGCGGGGGCGAAGCTGCTGCTGCAAGGCGATCCGCGGATCAACCTGACGCCGGACGGCGAGGTCAATCACGTGATCTTTGCGATGCTGCACCGGATCAGCCGGCAGAAGGGGTTCGAGCTGCTGGTGGACTGGAAGGTTTACGATTCGTGGGGGCATCGCGACGTCCGGTACGAGCCGTGGAACATGGGTGGGACGACGGTGTTGGAGTACTTCCTGTCGTGTGACCCGCGGATTCAGTACATTATCGCGGGGCGGGTTGAGGACAGCATGGACGGGCGGCGTTTCGATATGCATTTTCAGCGGATTGCGCGGCGCGAAGACTTGAAAGGTCGCTTCGCGTATCTGCCGCAGGGGTCGCTGCCGCCGGCGCTGTATCGCAACCTTTACATCGGCAGCCAGTACTTTGTGATGCCGTCGGGGGGGGAGGTGGGTGAACCTTGCGGGATCAGTCAGCAGGAAGCCCATGCAGGGGGAACGCCGGTGATCGCGCACCACCAGGACGGATTGCAGCGGACTGTTTCGGACAAGGACTTCGGAGATACCGCGCATCCGACCAACGGCATAAAGTTCAGCGGATTCACGGGCGAAGCGCTGTTGGAGGCGCTGTTGGATGGGGTGGAGATTTACTATTACAATCGGCGGCGGAAGTATCGGGATGCAGACGGACAGCGGAGGCGGCTGCGCTACCAGGATATGTGCTTCAACGCGTTTCATACGGACCATCGCTGGCTGCGGCTGCTGCGGGACTATATCGATATGTACGCGGAGATCCTGGGTGTGAAGCTGCCGGAGCATCTTGATGCGGCGCGGCTGATTTCGGAGATGCAGTTCATTCAGGACGGGCACCTGGGCGACGTTGTGCTCAAGCAGGGGATGGACATGCCGCGGGCGGTGGATGCGCTGGTTGCGGCGATGGGCAGCGAGATCACGAGCGTGCGCCGTGCGGCGGCGGCGACGATTCTTCGGCTGAGTCTTTCGCCGGGCGTTCGGGGGCGCGTGGATATTCGGCGGCGCTTGCAGCGCGCGGCAGAGTCTGGTAAGACGCCCTTGTGCGAGGCGGCGGCGGAGTGCCTGAAGGCGTTCGATAAGCAGCGGGTCGGGGGGTAGGGGGCAGGTTTCGCCCCGCCGGGGCGCGTAGCAGACCTTCTTTTGTGTTCCAATAGATACTTCGGGGGAGATTCCCTGCGCCGGGATTGCCGTGTCCGGATGGGGATTGGCGGGTGTTGAAACAGGGCGCAGGCCGGCTTGCGGATGGGGGGCTTGGCATGGAGCACCGCCAAAGCCCGACGGCTGCGCTGGGATGGTACGGCGTTCTGAGTGGCGTGTGGCTTGAGGAGTGCACGTCAAGGCGTCTGACGGCGGCAGCCAGGAGAGGTGTCAGGCTTTTCAACAGACCCGATTATTAAAATTTCTTGCGGCCGTGGGGCGTTTTGGCACTGTTTCAGGCGGGTGCTCGGGTTGAAATGGGGGCGGGGCTTTTGTATGATGAATGGCAGCGAAGTGGTGGTGGGGTAGAGCCCCGACCTGCGATGGGTGCGGGACGGCGGTGAACGGAAAACCGGCGCCCGTCCCTGTTTTGGGTCAGCGGGTGTCCGGTAGTGACGTGTGATGGTCTTGTTGTTGCAGGAACTCCGTGGTGAGATCAGAGAATCCGCAGGCTTTTTGGGCGAGGGTGCTGATATGCTGCATGGGTTTGGGGGCGTGCGCGTCAGTTTGGGCAGGGTCGGGGGAGATCCGCATTGACAACCTGGGGGATGCGGAGACCGTGAGTTATCCGCTGCTGCTGATCAAGGGGTCGGTTCCGGGAGAGGATGCGTACGAGATCACGGCGTTTTTCAATTCGGATTTTTCCACGTGGCCGGTGGTGCATGGGCGGTTCAAGGCGCTGGTGATGCTGAGAGAGGGCCGCAACGATATTTTCCTTTCGGTGGACGGCTATCCGATGCGGCGGCTGGTGGTTCATTATGAGCCGCGGCGAACAGGGCCGTATGTGCGAATGGTGTACGTGGTGGCGGCGGATTCGGACGGGTCGTTTCAGGCGCCGGCGGGGGAGCCGTGCGACATGGAGTGCGCCAAGAAGCGGCTTGCGCTGGCGGGGCTGATGCTGCAGACGGTGACGGCGGAGCTGATGTACGACGCGGGCTATGGGCGCAAGACGTTCCGGCAGCAGTGCGACGCGGCGGGCGAGGTGGAGACGGTGATTCACCGAACGAATCTGACGATGAAGCAGGCCCACGAGATGACGGGTCTGGAGATATGGCGGAAGCTGTATCATGAGCTGAATGAGGACGGTGACATGTGCCGGAGCGTGGCGATCATGCAGATGACGCGGTATGACCCCCACGATGCGAAGGTGTATGCGCACACGGCGCTGGGCGGAGGATCGCTGGCTCTGTTCGGCAGCGGGGGGCTTCATGCGTGGCCGGCAACGGTGGAGGAGATTCCGGAGTGCTTTTCCGATGAGCGGAGCGTTGCGGACTTCGGGCTGCTGGACGACAGCGCGTTTCGCAAGACGTTCTGGGCCAACTTTGCGACCGGATTGGGGGCGTGTCTGCATGAACTGGGGCATGCGTTCGGTCTTAATCATTCAGGTGATCCGGAAGGGATTATGGAGCGAGGTTTTGACCGGATCAACCGAGTGTTCATGCTGACGGAGAACGGGCGTGCGTTTGCCAGCGAGCGGATTCGGTGGGCGCCGGAGAGTGCGAGGCTGCTGGACGCCAACCCGTGGCTGAATTAGGTTGCTGGAGCGCGTGCCCCGTGGTATCATAGGGCAATTGTGGCGTTTTAAGGGCACGGCATGCCGTGCCCGTACGATGGCAAGCAAGTCATTCTTTTTGGAGGTGTGCGGGATGTCGACGAGAACATTTTCATTGCTGTTTGTCTTTTCTGTTTTTGCGATCGTGTCTGTTGGGGCGGGGGCGGAGCAGTTCACGTACGTGGATCTGATCAGGCAGTTGACGGACTTGGAGCGTTTGGCGGTGCTGCCGGCGGATGGGGAAAAGTGCCAGCAGTGGTCGAGCTATGACCGGGCGAGCAAGTATGATGCGGCGGCGGAGAAGTATGTCGCCTGGGATGCCAACGACGACGGTCCGGGCATTATTCGCAAGGAGGGAGATGTGGAGGTGTTTGCGGAGATCGAGGGGCCCGCGGTGATCTGGCGGATCTGGTCGGCGAAGGACGGTCCGGGGCATGTGAAGATCTATCTGGACGGGGCCGAGACGCCGGCGGTGGACCTGCCCTTCAGTGCGTATTTTGATTGCAGCACGGAGCCGTTTACGCGGCCGGCATTAGTGCACAAAGTGGCGCAGGGCCTGAATAATTACACGCCGATTCCGTTTCAGAAGTCGTGCAAGATCGTTGCGGAGAAGAACTGGGGGCGGTACTATCACTTCACGTATACGACGTATCCGAAGGGTACACAGCTGCCGACGTTCAGCATGAAGCTGACGGATGAGGAGGCGCGGGCGCTGGATCGTGCCAATGCGATACTGACGCGTTGCGGAAGCGAACCGGCGATGGGGCGGGGTATACTCGGCGGCATTTTGCCGGGCAGCCGCTCACTTCAGGTCTCCAGTAGTGCGGCCGTCGAGCCGGGGCAAAAAGTGGAGGTCGCCAGATTCGAAGGTCGGAAGGCGATCACGAATCTTCGCGTGAAAGTGCGTTTGCCGGAGAGGCCGCAGGACGTGGATGTGCTGCGGGAGCTGACGATTGCGATGTACTGGGACGGGGAGAATACGCCGAGCGTGTGGGCGCCGCTGGGAGACTTTTTCGGTACGGCGGCGGGGGAGAACCTGTACAAGTCGCTGCCGTTGGGCATGACGGAGGACGGGTATTACTGCAACTGGTACATGCCATTTGCCGATGGGGCGGTGATCGAGATCGGCAATGACGGCGAGGAGGCACGGGAGGTCGATGTCGAAGTTAGCGTGGAGCCGCTGAAGCGGCCGATCGAGCAGTTGGGGCGGTTTCATGCGAAGTGGCATCGGGACATGGACTTGGATGCGGGGCGGCCGATCGATTGGACGATGCTCAAGACGCAGGGGCGGGGGCGGTTCTGCGGGGTGATGCTGCATGTGTGGAATCCGCGGGGGAGCTGGTGGGGCGAGGGGGATGAGAAGTTCTTCATCGACGGGGAGAAGTTTCCGTCGACGTTTGGGACGGGCAGCGAGGATTACTTCGGTTATGCATGGTGCAATCCGACGCTGTTTCAGAATTGCTATCACAACCAGACGATCAGCATGAACAATAAGGGGCATATTTCGGTGAATCGCTGGCATATCGGGGACAATGTGCCGTTTGCGAAGTCGTTCGAAGGGGCGATTGAGAAGTACTATTTGAACAATCGGCCGACGCTGTATGCGTGCACGTCTTACTGGTACCTGGACAAGGACGGGGTGGACCATTACCGGCCGGTGGGGATCGATCAGCGGAAGGGGTACTGGGGGCCGATCCAGGTGTTTGTCGTCAAGGGGGCGATGGAGGGCGAGAAGCTCAAGGTGCTCAAGAAGACCGGCGGGAATCTGACGACGCAGGACATGACGGGGTTCGGCGAGGCGTGGAGCAACGAGGCGCAGCTGTGGTGGACGGGGGCCAAGCCCGGCGACGTGGTGGAGCTTGCGCTGCCGGTGGCGGAGGCGGGGGGGTACAAGGTGAAGATGCAGTTGACGAAGGCCATCGATTACGGGATCGTGCGGATTTCGTTGGACGGCATAGACGTGGCGGGCCGGTCGTTTGACCTGTTCAACAGAGGCGTGATTGCCACGGGCGAGTTGGACATGGGGACGTTCGAGTTGGCAAAGGGCGAGCATACGCTGCGGCTGGAAATTGTCGGGGCCAATCCGAACGCCGTGAAATCGTATATGGTCGGGCTGGATTACGTTAAGCTCGAGAAGCAGTAACGCGGTGATGATTGTGCGACGGGCGATTGTATGGATTGCGGCGGCGCTGACGGCGGTCGGTGTGGCGGCGGCAGGGCCTGAGGGATGGGGTTATGCCGTGGTGATGAGCGGGCGGACGTGCGGCCGCGCGGAGTGGAAGGCAGCCGGGGAGGCGCTGCGGGCGAAGTATGACGGCAGGATCGTTGTCTATGACGAGGCGGTCGAGGAATCGCTTGGTGAGTTGAGGCGGCTGTTTCCGAAGTACGCGTGTTTTGTCGGGCCGCCGGAGGAGATCACGCGGGAGTTCATCGGGCGCGTCCATCGGTTTGCCCGCAGATTGGACGATGATCCGTATATGGATGTGATCTGGGGGATATTGACCGGTTACGATGCGGCCGATGCGCTCAGGATCGCAAAGCACTCGGAACCGTTGGTGGTGCGGCGGGTGCTATCCGCCACCGTCGGCGCCCCGATAGGCGGGTATGACGAGGGGCGGATGTACAATGAGCTTGCGTCCGGGACGGTGGTGGAGAAGGCGGCCGGGGGTGAGTGCGAGGCGAAACCCTGTCCCACGGATACGACGGCGGATATGGTCGCTTACCTCAACACTTCTGCGCCGGATGTGTTCATCACGAGCGGTCACGCCACGGAGCGTGACTGGCAGATCGGATACAGCTACAGGAACGGCTCGTTTCGGTGTGCCGACGGGCAGTGGTATGGGCGGGACACGAAAGGGCAGCGTTTCGACATCTGCTCGCCGAATCCGAAGATCTTCATGGGCATCGGCAACTGTCTGATCGCACATATTCCGGACCGGCAGTGCATGGCGCTTGCAATGATGCATACGGGCGGGGTGTATCAGTTTGTGGGTTATACGGTTCCGACGGGGTACGGTTACGGCGGGTGGGGGGTGAAGGATTATTTCTCCGAATTGCAGGCGGGACGGTTTACGCTGGCCGAGGCGCACTACGTGAACAATCAGGCGCTGGTGTGGGAGTTGGAGAAGCGCGGCATCAATACGGAGAATGACCCGGGGCGGGGGCTGCGCGGTGACCGCGACGTAGTGGTACTGTACGGCGATCCGGCGTGGGAGGCGCGGATGCCGAAGAGGCGGCTGCCGTGGACGCAGGAACTTCATGAGCAGGATGGGGTTTATACTTTCACCATTACGGCCAACCAAAGAGGTGACTGGGATAATCGGCCGGTGGTGCACCTGCTGCCGCATCGTGTCAGCAATGTTCGCATCATCGAGGGTGGGGCGCTTGGGCCGGTGATCACGGATAATTTCATCCTTGTGCCGGTGAGGGATGAGCTGCTGCCGATGAAAGGCAATCGTGGGGAGGAGATAGCGATAAGGGGCGATTATACGGCGGGGCAGAAGCTGAGGGTTGTGTTCCGCGCGGACAGGGTCGTCGCGGGCGGGGGTGTCTGACTCCGCTTTTTCTGAGGCCCCATGGGGCTGCGCAGCCGAGGGCAGTCTTGCTCATCCGCGGCGTGTGTGTGCCCCGAAGGAGCGCCGTAAAGGGTAAATTGTCTGACGTGACAAAAAGTAACAGTAGGAATTGTTCAGGAGGTCAGGATGAGAAGTCATGCCGGCTTTGCCGCTGCGATGGTAGTGTTTGTCAGTGCGGTGTGTTTCGGGCTGAGCGAGGAGGAGATTCTTAAGGGTGCGGAGGGTCGGATCGAGAAGCACCGCATGGGGAATGCGAACCTGGTCCTGGTGGGGCCGGACGGTGCGGCGGTCGGCGAGGGGGCGGCGGTAAAGATCGAGCAGACACGGCATGCGTTTCTGTTCGGGTGCAATATCTTCAAGCTGGAGCGGTGCCGGACAGCGGAGGATAACGCTGCTTATGCGAAGTACTTTTCCGAACTGCTGAATTTCGCGACGCTGCCTTTTTACTGGTGGAATTACGAGCGGCGGCCGGGCGTGCGGAATGACGAGCAGACGGAGGCGATTGTCCAATGGTGCAAGGCGCACAATATCACCACGAAAGGGCATCCACTGGCATGGAACTACATGGAGCAGCGTTGGCTGCCGGAGGAGCCGGCGGAGGCGATGAAATTGCAGATGGCGCGGATTGCGCGGTGCGTGGACAGGTTCAAGGGCGATATCGACATCTGGGACGTAGTGAACGAAGCGACGCATTATGATCGGCCGTTCTGTCTGGAGCAGGCGCCGAAACTGACGGCGGCGATAAAGGAAATGGGCGTGGGAGAGTATGTGCGGCAGGCGTTTCAGATTGCGCGGAAGGCGAATCCGGAGGCGACGCTTCTGATCAGCGACTACCGTACAGACCAGGCTTATATCGACAAGGTGATAAAGGAACTGGTGGATGAGAACGGCAAGCGGCTGTACGATGTGATCGGCATTCAGTCGCATATGCACGGTGGATACTGGGGGGCGAAGCGGACGTGGGACGTATGCGATACGTATGCCCAGTTCGGCGTGCCGCTGCATTTCACGGAGACGACGCTGGTTTCGGGGCCGAAGACGGACGATGGCTGGAAGACGACGCCGGAGGGAGAAGAGCGACAGGCTCGTGAGGCGGCGGAGTTCTATACGGTGTTGTTCTCGCATCCGGCGGTTGAGGCGATTACGTGGTGGGATTTCAGTGACCAGGGCGCATGGCAGGGGGCGCCTGCGGGCTTTTTGCGCGACGATATGACCCCGAAGCCTATGTATGGTGCTTTGAAGGATCTGATCAAGGGCAAGTGGTGGACAGTTGCGGAGACGACGGTGGAGGCCGGCGGCAAGGCGGCTTTCCGCGGGTTTTACGGAGAGTACAAGGTGACCGTGCCGGAGAAGGGGCTGGCCGGTTCGTTTGTGTTTAACAAGGGTACCACCGGCGCCGTTAAGGTCGTGCTGAAGTAACTCGCATTCCAAAGAGACACGCTCATCTTTGTGCTTCGTGACGGCGGCATCCAGGATGAGGCGTCGAGTTTTTCAACAGCCCCTTGGCGTGCTTGCGTGGGGGCGGTACAATGTTGGGCCAACGGCTAAACAGGCATTAAGACGCCAAATCGAAGGAGAACGGATGGGCGATCAATCGTCTTCGAACATGATTGGTGCGGGCAGTGCGGTAGAGCGCGACCGCCAAATGATTCTGGCGGCCGAGCAGAAGGGCAGCTTGGCGACGTTTCTGGCTTATTTCAGGCTGTCGGGGCCGGGCTGGCTGCAAGGTGCGATTACCTTGGGTGGGGCGTCGTTGGCGAGCAGTCTTTACCTTGGCGTGTTGGGCGGGTTCAGTCTGCTGTGGCTGCAGCCGGTGGCGATGATCGCGGGCGTGATCATGTTGGGGGCGATTGCATACGTTACGCTGTCGACGAGCGAGCGTCCTTTCAATGCGATCAACCGGCACATCAATCCGATGTTGGGGTGGAGCTGGGCGATCGCAACATTAATTGCCAACGTTGTTTTCGCCATGCCGCAGTTCAGCGTGAGCACGGCGGCGATCCGGCAGAATCTTTTGCCCGGCCTCGTTGGGCCCGACGTGATGGGCGATACAGCCGCCAAACTGATCGTTTGTGGCGTTCTGCTCGCCGCCAGTTGCATCGTAATCTGGTTTTATGATCGCGGCAGCACGGGTGTGCGCATTTTCGAGATCATTCTCAAGCTCATGGTTGCCGTCATCGTCGTCTGCTTTTTCGGCGTGGTCATCAAGATGAGCTTTACAGAGGGCGGCCTGGCGTGGGGAGAGATTCTTTGCGGGTACGTTCCGGATCCCGGTTTGCTGACGGCGCCGGCGAAGACATTCGTGCCGTTCCTCGACCAGGTGGACGAACAATTCCGCACGTTCTGGGCGGATATGATCGTCGGGCAGCAGCGACAGGTGATGATTACGGCGGTTTCAGCGGCCGTGGGGATCAACATGACGTTTCTGATGCCGTATGCTTTGCTTAAGCGCGGCTGGGATCGCGACTTTCGGGGCCTGGCCATTTTCGATCTTTCGATCGGGATGTTTGTGCCTTTTGTGCTGGCGACAAGCTGTGTGAGCATCGCCTCGGCATCACAGTTTCACACGCGGCCGGCGGCGGGCCTTCTCGATCAGACCGTGCTGGCACCGAAAAACCTCGTGGCCGATTACGAGAGCAATGCGCTGGCGCGGATACGCTACGAAGTGGGTGACGAGGCGTTTGCGGCGCTGAGCGCCGAACAGAAGGCTGCAATGGTCGAGGGGCTGCCCGTGGCGGACAAGCAGATGGCGGCGATGTTAGTCAAGCGGGACGCGTTCAATCTGGCCGATTCGCTGTCGCCGCTGACAGGGCGGGTCGTGGCCCATTATGCATTCGGAATCGGTGTGGTAGGGATGGGGCTGTCGTCAATCATCATTATCATGCTGATTAACGGGTTTGTCTTTTGCGAGATGTGCGGGGTCGAATCGAAGGGATGGCCGTACCGTCTCGGAAGCCTTATCCCGGCTCTGGGTGTATTGGGGCCGTTCCTCTGGACGGGGGGTAAGGCGCAGTTCTGGCTGGCGGTGCCGGCGTTTATTTTCGGGATGATTATTCTGCCGATTGCGTATTTCACGTTTTACATGATGATGAACTCGCGGAGCCTCCTTGGGGAGGACCGGCCGCGCGGTGTACGGCGGGTGATCTGGAACGTGTGCATGGCAGTCGCGTCGGGACTTGCGGCGTTCGGGGCCGTGTGGTCGCTGTGGTCGTCGCTTGGCTGGTGGGGCATAGGCCTGCTGGCGGCGTTTGTGGTGCTGGTGGCGGTAAGCGGCCTGGTGTGGCGCGCGGTGCGTGCCGACCGGGTGACGTGATAGGCCGGTCGGCGGCTGGTCAGGTGTAGATACGGCCGGCGCGGTAGTCCTGCCAGGCGGGCTCGAAGGCTTTGCGTTCGGTGGGGGCTTTGCGGACGGGGATGTTCCGGCAGGTGAAGAGGTCGGGGGCGTTGGGGTCGTAGAGTACGCGCAGAATCACGTTGCGGAGTGCCTCGTTTTCAGGCTTGAATCGCAGAGGCCGGCCGGTTATGGGGTCCTTCACGTCGGGGTGGATTTCCACGCCGTTTTCGTCCAGTACGAGGTGCGAGCCGCGCGAGCCGCTGCCCTGGTCGAGCAATTCCACGATGGCTTTGAGAAAGGCGATGCTTGTGAGGGCAAGATGGCGCGCCTGGATGGCCGGGATGAGGTCGTCGGCGTTTTGCAGTCTGAATCCTTCGTTGTATATTTTTCGATGGAGCGCCAGTGCATCGGCGAGGACGGCGCGGGCGTCGGCGAGCTGGCGGATGTGGCCGCCGGATGTGGTCATGCGGCGGCAGATGGCGGCGAGGGCTTCGTCCGGTGATGGGGCCTGTGCGTTGTGGAGGTTGTCCAGCGCGGCGATCAATTCCGTGAGCTGCGTCTCGATGGCGGCGCGATGGTTGTCCTGCGGGACGTCGGCGCCGTAGACGTTTGCAATGTACTCTGCGGCGCGGAGGCCGCCGGTCTGGCCGGCGTTGAGGGCGGAGCCGCCGGGGCGTTTGACGCCATGTGTGCCGGCCATTTCGCCGATGACGAAGGTGTGCGGGATGGTCGATTCCCACCAGCGATTGACGGCGAAGCCGCCGTTATTGTGCTGGGCGCAGACGGCGATTTCGAGCGGTTCGGAGTAGAGGTCGATGCCGTTTTCCCTGTAGATGTCGATGGCGGGGGGGTTCATGTGGGCGAGGCGCTCAATAGGGGTCGACTGGAGGGCGCCGGCGCGGGTGAGGTAAGTCAGGGCTTCGGGTTCGAGTTCGTTCAGCTCGAAGGCGCGCATATCGGCGCGGCCCACGGGGTTTCTCAGGAAGTCCATGAAGACGCGGCGGCCCTTCTGTGTTTCGTTGAACACGAGGACGTCGATGAGGGAGGATTGCAGGTCGGTGATGCGCTGGGGGTCGAAGGGCCACTGGTAGCCTTTGAGGAAGATGTTGGTGGCCATGCGGCTCATGGTGGGGAAGAAGTCGGTGAGGAAGTCGCGTTCGTTCTTGCCGTCGGCGTCGGTGCTGAAGATGCGGGGGATGGCCTGCATGTAGGTTCCGGAGACGTTCCAGCGGAATTTGATGCTTGCGAGGCCGAACTGGGACTCGGTGAGGTTTTCGGCGGCGAGGCCGGCGGCGAATGCGAGGCCGTGGATGCCGACCTGGCCGCGGGGGTAGACGCTGGTTTCATAGAGTTCGCCGGGGCCGCCGGCGGCGAGGACGAGGTTTTCGCAGCAGAAGACGTTCAGTCCGTAGTTCTGCTCGTTGAGGCGTTTCTTGTCGATGGTGACGATGCCGACGATGCGCTTGTCGTCGCCCCCGCCGGCGGTAAGCAGGTGCGCCGCCTCGTGGCAGTCGAAGATCGGGATGCCGTAACGTTCGACCTGGCGCTGAAGGCATTCGCTCATGAACTTGCTGGTCTTGGGGCCGGCGGAAGTGGCGCGTTCGTAGGGGTCGTGGTCGGTTTTGTAGCCGACAAAGGAGCCCATGGCGTCGTGCGGGAAGGGTACGCCTGCCTGGACAAGGTGGTAGAATTCACGAAGGGAGCCGATGCCCTCCGCGAGGGCGAGGTCGCCGTGGCAGCAGCCGGCGGCGGTGAGGCTGCGTGCGAAGTCCTCGGCGCTGTCGGCGGTTTCGGGGCTTGTGCCCATCTTGTAGTAGGTCTGCTTGTCCGAGCCGCTCATGCGGGAGGCGCCCAGAGCGATCCCACCGGTGACTACGGCGATACGGTCCTGCGCGTCGGTGACGCCGCGGTCGGACATGAACTCATATAGATGCACGGCGCAGTTCATGCCGGCGGCGCCTGCGCCCACGATGACGGTGTTATAGCGATGGAGGAAAACTGTCCGGCCGGCGATTGTACATGTTTCCATGGTGGTTCCCGTCAGATGTTGAAGTTGCGTGATGTGACGCGGCTGATCGTTTCGAGATCGGCGTCGGCGAAGTTCAGTTGCGGCCACTTTTCGGCTCGTTTGGCGTCGATGAGGTCCTTTGTACGGCGGAGCTGATCGGCGAGGAGTTTGTAGTCCTGTTCCTCGATGATCTTGTTGAGCACGGGCTTTTCGATCATGCTGAAGGAGCCGCCGACGACGAGGACGCCCGCGTCGATATACTCGCCGATGTTGGCGGCGTTAGTGCCGCCGGTGGGGACGAGACTGATCATTTTGTGGATGGCTGGGTCGATGGCCTTGACAAAGGCAGGGCCGCCGAGCTCTTTTGCTGGGAAAACCTTGCAGAGGTTGGCGCCTTTGGAGAACTGGTCGAGTATCTCCGTGGTTGTGCCGCAGCCGGGTATGACTGGCAGGCGGCCGTGGAACGACCTGAAGGTTTCGTCGCTTAAATTGGCCGCGGAGACGATGTAGCTTGCTCCGGCGTCGACGACCTGGCGGACGGTGGGGAGGGGATCGGCGTGTGTCCGGTTGTAGGTGTGCAGTATGGCGTCGAAATCGATCAGGCTGGCGGCGCCGGCGCAGAAGTCGGGCAGTTCCTTGCGGAGGCGTTCGAGCTTCTCCAGCGGTTTCCTGATGCGGCAGGTGACTTCCATGTTGCCGATGCCGGCGGCGATGAGGGCCTCGGCGGTCTTGACAACGTCGAGCTTGTCCTGGTTGAAGACGAGAATGAACCCATCGCGCAGGATTGTCGTTAGCGTGATCTTGATGTCCATTGCTTCTCCTTTCAGAGACGGCGCAGGTGGAAGCCGCCGTCGACATTGATCACCTGGCCGGTCGAAAAGTCCAGCCGTCCCTCGGCTACGGCTGCTACGGCGCGGGCGATGTCGTCCGGTTTGCCCCAGCGTTTGATGGGGGTCAGGCCATCGGCGATGAGCTTGTCGTATTTTTCACGGACGACGGCGGTCATGTCGGTGGCGATGATACCGGGGCGTATTTCGAAGACACCGATGCCGTATTCGGCGAGACGGTCGGCGTAGAGTTTGGTCATCATGCTGACACCGGCCTTGCTGACGCAGTATTCGCCGCGGCTGGGGCTGCTGGTGTAGGCGGACATCGAGGAGATGTTAACGATGCGGCAGCGGCGGTCGGGATGGGCCTGCATCTGGCTGATCATCCAGTTGGCGACTTTCTGCGTGAGGAAGTAGGGGCCTTTGAGGTTGATGGCCATGACGCGGTCGAAGCTTTCTTCGGCGGCTTCGAGGATGTCGGTACGTCTGGCCGGGGCGACGCCGGCGTTGTTGACGAGCAGGTCACAGCGGTCGAAGGCTTCCCGGGCAAGCTGCACGAGGCGGTCGCGGTCGGGGGCCTTGCTGATGTCGCTGCGGATGATTTTACAGACGGCGCCGGTTTCGGTGATGGCCCGCTGTGTTTCGAGGGCAGCGGATTCGTCCGCTTCGCCTTCGGGTGTTGAATCATAGTGGCTGATCACGAGGTCGTAGTCGGCGCGGGCGAGGCCGAGGGCGATGGCTTTACCGATACCGCGGCTGGCGCCTGTGACAATTGCGGCCAAACGTTGGGTCATTGTGTTATCCTCTCTTCTGCTTCAAGAATGCGTCGATTTCGGCGGCGGCCTTCATGCCGTCGGCGACGGCGGCGGCGACGGTGGAGGGGCCGCGGACGATGTCTCCGCCGGCATAGATGCCGGGGCGGGAGGTGGCAAAGGAATTGGGCTGCGTTCGGATGAGGCCGTCGGCGACAGTCACGCCGGGGAGGATCCGGGCGAGATTGTTGTCGGCCGTCTGTCCGATGGCTTCGATCATTACATCCATCACCAGTTCATAGGTGCTTGAGGCGACTGCCTGGGGGCGGCGGCGGCCGGATGCGTCAGGTTCGCCCAGTGTTGTCGGGCACAACTTAAGGCCTCTTAACCGTCCGTTTTCACAGTGGAGGCCCTGTACGGCGGTGAGGATGAGGAAGTTTACGCCTGCGGCCAGTGCGCGGTTGCGTTCGGCATCCCATGCCGGCATTTCGTGGAAACCACGGCGGTAGATTACGTAGACGTCCTGTGCGCCGGATCGTGCGGCCGTAACGGCTGCATCCATAGCGGTATTGCCTCCGCCTACGACGGCGACGCGTTTGCCACACACGTCGATGGGTTTGCCGCATTTTGCCGCCATGAGAAATTCACCGGCGCTGTAAACACCATCTGCCTGGCCGTGGCCGGCCTGGACGGACTTAGGCAGGCCGATACCTATGAAGGCCGCATCGAAATTTCCGGCCATGATTGCGTTCAGATCGAAGTCGGGGCTCAGGGCGGTCGCCAGTCGGAGGGTCAGCCGGTCGGGGCGGACGTCCTTGAAGACCGCCTCAATTTCGTTGTTCAGGGCCGTTTCCTGGCGGTCGGCCGGAATCATCGACCTGACGATGCCGCCCAGTTCGGTCGCTTTGTCGAAGACGGTGACCTGGTGGCCCTGCTCCAGCAGGACAGCGGCCGCGGTAAGTCCGGCGGGGCCTGCGCCGACGATAGCGATTTTCCGGCCCGTTGACTCCTGCGGGACTTGCAGGCGCGACCAGCCTTTTCGGTTGGCCTGTTCGGCGAGGTAGCGCTGGATGTCGGCTATGGGCAGGGCGCCGTCGCCAATGAAATGCTGGAGACAGGCGCCCTGGCACTGCTGCTCGACGGGGCAAAGCCAGGCGCAGACCTCGGGAAAGATGTTGGATTTGCGTATGACGGCATAGGCGCCCTTGTCGTCGCCATCGAGGAAGAGACGGATGAACCTGGGGATTTCGATGCCGGCAGGACAGGCCAGTTGGCAGGTGGGCTCCTGGCACTGCGTGCAGGCGGAGGCGAGGCGGGCGAGGTTTTCCCGATTGCTCATGCGGCCCTTGCGGAAGATCGGGCCGTAGACGGCGTTGTCGCGTACGACGCAGCCGGCCTTTCCGCCGTCGCGCATGATCTGCGTACAGGCGCTGCAGGCGACGCAGACTTTTTCAGGGGCGAGTCTGCCTTTATGTACGATGTCACGGGCGAAGTCGGGATAGGCGAAGGCGAGGCGACCCGCACCGATGAGGGCGGCATTGCCGGCGGCTTTTGTGGCTGCCGCCACGTGCGGCATGAGTGTTCGAAGCCAACTGTAGCCGGTGCCTACGACGGCGAGGTCTTTGAAGCTGTGCTGTATTTCACCGGTCAGGCGGATCAGGCGGCTGACGCCAATGAGCGGATGTTCGGGCGAGGCGTAGCCGCCGGCGACGGGCTCATTGAACGGGCGGCCGAAGTGTGGGTTATAGTACGGATTGGCTATGGTGATGTTGATCATTTTGACGCCGCGCTCGCAGAGGAGTTCGATCAATTTTTTCGGCTCGCTCAGGTCCGGCAGGGCATAGTCATCTTCGCTTACTCCCCAGCCGTAGGGAAAGGGGATGGCGTCATAGATGCCGAGGCGGACGAAGACGGGTTTGTCATTGCCCAGTTCGCCATGAATGCGGTCGATGACTTCGAGCAGAAATCGCGTGCGGTTCTCGAACGAGCCGCCGTAGCGACCCTGGCGCTGTCTGCATGCCAGCAACTCGTTGATCAAATAGCCGTGACATGCTTTGATGTCGACGGCGTCGAAGCCTGCCTTGAACGCTGTGCGGGCGGCGGCGACATACGCGTCCTGCAATCTGTCAAGGTACTCATCAGTAACCGCGGGGTAGTCGGCGGGCAGGGCACTTGGGACGTTTGTGTCGGGGCGCACCTGGGGTTTGAGCGGGTCGCGGTATGGGTCGCGCTGGCCGATGAGCGGGGCAGCTGCGCCATAGGGCTTGCTGTAGCGGCCGGAGTGGGTGAGTTGAGCGACGATGACCGGGCGATGGTCGCGACTATTGCAGCTGCGGGCGGCCTGATGCGCGCGTTGGAGCAGGGCGGTGAAGTGGTCCATGCTGTCGGCGCTGAGCCAGAGTTGGCGGGGATTGGCGCGGCCTTCGGGCACGACGGCGATCGCCTCGGCCCAGATGAGTCCCGCGCCGCCTGCGGCGAAACGTTCATAACGTCGGAAGGTCAAGGGTCCCGGGCGGCCCTGCGCGTCGCCGTCACAGCCTTCCATAGGGTGCACGGCGAGTGCATTAGGCAGCATCAGGCGGCCAACCTGCACCGGCTTGGCAAGGATCGAGATATCTTCAATGGCGTCGACGGGCGCGCTGAGCTTCGCGGCCAGACGCTTCAGGTCTTCAATATTTCGCAACTGATACTCCCACATCGCAGTACCTGCGTGAAAACAGCATTCAAACAAGACTTGTTATCATAACAGAATCCGGCCGCCAGGCAACCCTCATGGCAAGGAACCGGCACATTCAGCGGCGGGCTGCGCACGAAAGCGACCTGCCCGGATAGGAACCAGGCAGGTCGCTGAGATTCTTTCGTTACTGTACGGGTTACCGAGCGTACCCGGCAAAGATCTCATCGAGCTGTTGGGCAAAGCGGAGCCTCGGCAGATGACGACGTGGAAACTGGAATGGACGGTCCGGCCGGGCTTCGGCGCCTGCGAGCAGCACTGCACACCTTTTCATGTCTTACCCTATCTTATTCGGTGGCCATCTGCAAGGCGGCAGTGGTCACATAGTACTTGGCGATCATGTTGGGCACTTCCCATTCGGGGAGTTTGCCGTCCACGAGGTATTGCAGGTAACGGTCGGTGACCTGCCCGAAGTGGGCTTCGTGGCCGATGCGATACTCGTCGGGGATCGAGATGAGCCAACTTTTTTCCTGGCGCTGGAGCTTGACACCGGGCCAGGTTTCGGCCAGATCATCCACGGCTGCGACCAGGGCCTTGGCGAAGACAGCGTCGTCCATGCCGCCAGCGGGCTCGACGTAGAGTTCAGGACGGTAGTTCTGCTCTTTGCCCTGACGAATGACCAGGCTGCACTTCGTGCCCTTCATGATCGAGTAGTGGGTGTCACCGCCGCCTTCAGGGGCCTCAAAGTCCCACATTACGGCAATCCTCGTGGTGACGCCCTTTATCGTGTAGAGCATTTCACCGTTGGCATAGCAGGGCAGGACGCCTTCGGAGTTGAGGCCGCCTTTCAGGTAGGGCGGGAAGTCTTCGAGGCGGGTGACCTTGGCGTATTGTTCCTTCGTGATCATGGTCGGCCAGCGGCGGGATCGCAGCATCCTGATGTCCTTTTCGTAATCGATCACCTGCTCGGGGAAGGCGCCCCACATGACGAGATCCACAAGGTGGGTTGTGACGTCGACGATGCCCTCACCCTGCTGGGTGGTATCGAAGTACCAGCCCGGCCGCTTATTCGGGCTGCCCGAGACGTACTTGAAGAAGTAGTGTACGCTCTCCTTGACGATGGCCGGGTCATCAGGTGTACCTTTCTTGAGCCGGCCGAAGACGGCGGGATTGTTGGCCAGTTCCTTCTGAAGGATTGTCGTGATCTCGGAGCGTTCGGTCATAATGTCGTATAGCAGCACACCGTTGGCCTGGGCGGAGGCAAAGGCGGCCTTGAGCAGTTCGAAATTCTCCGGCGTGATGCACATAGGTTTGTCCGAAAGGACGTTGAGTTTGGCATCCACACACGCCTTGATGTACTCGGTTTTCTTGCGATTGTTGCCCGCAAGCACCACGACGTTGCCGGGTTTTGTTGTGAGCATTTTCTGCAGGAAGTCTTCGCCGGTGTATACGACTTCCTGCCATTTCGTCGGGTCGTCGGCGCGAGTGTTATAGCCATTGATGCGGTCGAGATGGTCCTGGACGTCCGATCCCTCGGGGGCGAAGACGTGGACGATCGGCGAGACCTGGTCGTACATCTTCTTCTGTACAAGGGCTGCGTGGAAGTGCCCCGGGTCGAGGGTGATCAGCTTCACTTCGTTCTTGGCGCCTCGGAATTTCTTGCCGCTCATGCTCATTTCGGCCTCAACGCATGACGCTGTCATAGCCGCCAAAGTTACCACTGTTGCCGTCATGAAACACTTCTTCACCATGGCCCATTCCTTTCTTTGAAACAAGGGTCTTTCGTAAGCACATCATTGTCGTGTGTTTGTCATCTTTTGGCGAGTTCCGCCCTGGCCTCTTCGAGGACGGAGGCGATCGAAACGGGTGCGCCGCCCCGGGCTTTGGAGACGTCGGCGGCGGTCATAAAGGCGAAGATTTCGATGGTTTCTTCGGCGGGCACGGGGGGTTGGCCCGTTTCGAAGAACCTGACGATCTGCTCCACGAGCGCACCGTAGCCGGAATAGGTGCCGCCCGGCGTAATCTTTTTGCTGCCATAAATCATGGCGCCGTAGGCGCTCTTTCCGCTCTTGATGCCGCGGAAGGTGCCGATGCGGCCGCCGTCCCAGACGCCCACGACGTGTTCTGTGCCGTCGGTTTGAACGCGTCGGACGGTCTGACAGCCTGTTCCCATGATCGTAAACAGGATTTCGACGCCATGGACGCCGTACCAATAGAGATCGGGGTGATGCGGCTCCAGCGAGCACGGGCTCCAGGCGTCGCAGCCCAGGACCTTGCCGATCTCGGGATTGTCGCGCATGCCGAAGATGCTCTCGCTGAATCGAAGCGACGAGCTGGACCAGCAGGGTACGCCTTTCTTTTTGGCCAGTTCGAAGATGGCGATGACGTCGGTAAGGCTGCCCGCCATTGGTTTATCGATGAACAGTGGCTTGCCGGCGGCAATTACGGGTTTGGCCTGCGCCAGGTGGGGCCTGCCGTCGACGCTTTCGAGCAGGATACCGTCAACTTTTGTGCACAGGGTTTCAATCGAATCGACGATCTCCACGCCCATTTCATCACGAAGCTGCGCCGTGAAGTTCCTGACCCTGCTCCACGAACTTTCGACGTCCGGCGAACCGCCGGGATATCCGGCGACAACGCGACAAGAATAGCCGTTCTTCGGGTCGTTGATCATCTTTGTGAACGCCGGCACGTGAGATGTGTCCATGCCGATGATGCCCAGACGAAATATCTTCGCGGGCGCATCGGCCGCCATACAGGTGGTCGACACAGCCAGGAGCGTCAGCACCAATAACGCACGTTTCATTACAAAGTCCTCTCAGAGGTTCTTAACGGGCAGGCTCCGGTCTTACGAGACGCCCCGGCGCAGGCTGCGGCCTTGGCCTGGTGAAACCCGGATTGGCGATGGTCGCCATAACACCATTGACATAGCCGACCGATTCCGCAAGGCCGGGCATCGGATCGTTTTCGTCCTTCTCGTACTCGAAAGAGACGTATTTGGCATAGCCGATTCTGAGCAGGGCGCGAATGAACCCCGGGATGTCGATGATGCCGCGGCCGATCTCGACCGTACTGCCCTTGGCCTCGGCGGCGCTGACGTCCTTGATGTGCACGTCCAGCAGGCGGTCGGCAAATCGCATTGTGTCGCGAATCGGGTCTTCGCCAATGCGTACCGTGTGGCCGATGTCCATGCACAGGCCGATGCGGGGATCAAGATCCTTGACCTTTTCGTAAACACTTGCGGGGGTGGGATAGACCTTGTCGCCCGGACCGTGATTATGGATGGCGACGGCGATATCGTACTCCTTGACCTTCTTGTCGACCAGCGGCAGAAGATCGTGATTCGGCACACCGATGATGGTGGTCATGCCGGCGGTCCTGGCATATTCGAAAGCGCGATCGACGTCGGCCTGGCTGCGCATATAGACTACGCCGCAGCCATAGAGATTCAGCCCCGCATCCTTGACCTTGGCGGCGACGGCTTTAATCTCATCTGCGGTGGCATTCATCGGCAGATGGAAATCCTTCAGAGCGATGTTCTTGAGGCCCACGCGTCTGGTCATGGCGATGGCTTCGTCGAGCTTGAACTTCCGGAGCGTGTACGAGGCCATGCCCAGCTCAAACTTGCGCTCCATCGGCCGAGGAGGCACAGTGGGCCGATCAGGCAGAACCCGGTCGGACGCCGGCGTCCGGCCCTGACCAAACACCTCGCCCGCGGCTGCTACAGAGGCCGCGCCAACACCTGCGGCCCGCAGGAAATCTCTTCGTGTATGTTTGCTCTTCATTTATGGACTCTCCTTCCGCAAAAAGTGAACGTTCCGGCCGCAACGGCGGTCCGTTGCAGGGTATTACATGCATGAATTGGCCACTTGCCACCGATGGCCTCAGTTTCCTTGATAAAGACGTTTCTGTCAAGCAATAAATTGCCTTCGCCGCTCGTCTCTACCGACAATGAAACGGCGGCAAGGTGTGTGTTTTGCCAGGGCAAAACGGGCCGACAGCCGCCGCAAATTGGCCTTGACAATCTATAATTGACCTAATATCATAGAGTTCTGTTTTAGCCTATGACAGGGTGTGACGCGGCCCGCATCGGCCTGAATATGTAACGACGAGTCACCAGTTTATGCAAAGGAGGAAAGCAATGCCTTCCGAACGTAAAGCAATCTCACGAAGAGAATTCCTGTCGCGAAGCTCCAAAGTGGCCGGGGGCGTCATTGCCGCCGCCTCGTTGGGAACGGGAAAGGTTCTTGGGGCCAACGAGCAAATCAACATGGCGGTCATCGGCATCAATGGCCGAGGCAATAACCTGATCGACGGCTTCGGCAAGATCAAGGGGGTTCGTATTGCCGCCTTGTGCGACGTGGACGAAAAGGTGCTCAACAGGAGGGCCGCCGAGGTCGAGAAGAAATTCGGCTATAAGCCCAAGACGGAATGGGACCTTCGCAAGATCTATGAGATGAAGGATATTGACGCGGTGGCGATCGCCACGCCGAACCACTGGCATGCTTTGGGCACCATTTGGGCCTGCCAGGCGGGCAAGCACGTTTATTGCGAGAAGCCGTGCTCGCATAACATATTTGAAGGGCGCAAGATGGTCGAGGCGGCCCGCAAGTATAACCGTATCGTCGAGGTCGGTTTCCAAAACCGCAGCATCAAGAACGTGCGGGCGGCGATGAAGTTCATGGCCGACGGCGGTATCGGAAAGGTCTACATGGCCCGCGGGCTCTGCTTTAAGCCGCGCGATTCGTTCGGCAAGTTCCCGGACGAGCCCGTGCCCGAAGGGCTTCATTGGGACCTGTGGATCGGGCCGGCTGAATACTACAACTACAACAAGGGCAAGTGCCACTACAACTGGCACTGGTTCTGGAACACAGGCAATGGCGATACCGGCAACCAGGGGCCGCACCAGTTCGACATTGCTCGCTGGGGCCTGGGCAAGAACGAGCATCCGGTTCGGATCAGTTCTTTCGGCGGCTATTACAAGTTCGGCGACGTGTGCGCGCAGGAGACGCCCAACACGCAGACGTCACTGTTTGAATATGCCGACGGCACGATCCTGGAGTTCAGCACGCGCGGCCTGTACACGCACGGAGAACCCGGTATCAAGATCGGCAACCTGTTCTACGGCACCGAAGGGTGGATGGAGCTGGACGGCAGCACGTGGAAGACCTACATGGGCCGCAAGGGCGAACCGGGCCCGAGCAGCAAGGAGGCCGACGCGTATGCCGATCCGATGAACCTTGCGGGCGCCGGCGGTGAAGGCCACTACAGCAACTTTGTCTATGCCCTCCGCAGCGGCAAGCCTGAAGATCTCACGTGCGATATCGAGGTAGGTTATATGTCGACTTGCCTGCCGCATCTGGCCAACATCGCCTACCGTACGGGTCGTCAGCTAATCTTCGACGGCAAGAAGGAGAAGTTCGTCAACGATGCCGAGGCCGACAAGCTGCTGACACGCAACTACAGGAAGCCGTACGTTGTCCCGGAAAAGGTCTGATGCACAGAAGTAACAAACGGGTCCGGATCTCCAGGGGTTCGGGCCCTTTCTTTTTGTACGTACCCGGCCGCTCGATTTGGGCCGGCCAACGACTAAAATGAGGAAAGGAAGTATGAAGAAGTCTGCCGTTGCCGCACTGTTTCTCCTGTTGACCGCTGCATCGTATGCCGCCATGGACTCGGGCCTGGGCATGAAACCTCCGGAGGGCGCTATTGTTCTTTTTGACGGGACCGATCTATCACAGTGGACTGCCGACGGCAACAAGCCGGCACAATGGAACGTGGCAGACGGGGTTGTTGAGGTTGCGCTTGACAAGGGCAGTATTCAGACGCGGCGCGAGTTTCGCGACTTCCGGCTGCACATCGAGTTTAATGTGCCGCTGACCAACGCTACAGGCCAGGGCCGCGGCAATTCGGGCGTTTATATTCAGAAGCGTTACGAGGTGCAAATCCTGGATTCATATGGGCTCCAATCAAAGGATCAGGATTGCGGCGCTATTTATAAAACGAAGGCCCCCGACAAGAACGTCTGCAAGAAGCCGGGCGAGTGGCAGTGGTACGATATCTTCTTCAATGCTGCCAAGTGGCAGGGCGATCAAAAGTTCAGAAACGCCCGCATAACCGTCCTCCACAATGGCATCATGATCCACGACGATTTCGAAATTCCCAACAAGACCGGCGCGGGTAGTCCGGAAGGGCCTTCGGCGGGGCCGATCCTGCTTCAGAACCATGGCAACAATGTACGGTTCCGCAATATCTGGATTGTGCCGTTAAACGAGACGGCGGCGCCCAACATGCTGACCGACGAGGAGAAGGCTGACGGGTGGAAGCTTCTGTTTGACGGCAAGACGGGCACAGGCTGGCGTTCGGTGCGCAGCGAAGGTTTCCCGGAGCGGGGCTGGGTAATCCGCGATGGCATGATCATCGTCAATCCCGGAGGGAGCACTCCGGGGGGAGCTGGTGATATTGTCACGGTGGATCAGTACGCCAACTTCGAGTTGAAGGTGGACTTTCGCCTGAGTCCCGGCGGCAACAGCGGCATCAAGTACTTCGTCATGCCGGAGTTGTTGAAGAAAGGGACGGTCCTGGGGATAGAGTACCAGCTGCTCGATCCCGCCGTCAAGACGTCGCCGGATACGTCGCTGGCGGCGGCCTATGACCTTTTTGCGCCTATGGGCGTTCAGGCCCGACCCGCGGGCCAGTGGAACACCGCCCGTATCGTGTCGAAGAACGGTCACGTCGAACATTGGCTCAACGGCAGGCTGGTCCTGGAATTCGACCGCGGCAGCGAGGCATTTCAAAACGCGAAGGCGGACAGCAAATTCAAGGATGTCGCCGATTTCGGCACAATCAAGAGCGGCTACATTCTCCTGCAGGACCATCCGAAGGAGACGGCCTTTCGGAATATCAAGATACGGCCGCTGTGACCGTTTCCGGTACAGACAAACAAAGGGCGTCGCTGAGGACTCTGCGATGCCCTTTTTTGTTGGTGAAACTCTGCGGCGGCCTTATGCACGCAGCAAGTCGATGACGCTTTCGCAGAGCACCGATAAGAGGGGTTCTGACGGTTCCATGCGGTTCAGCGAGATCGCGCCTGCCATAACAGCTAACAGCAGATGCGTTTGTGTCTTGGCGTCAAGCCGTGAGTTCAACTGGCCAGCCGCGATACACCTGGTGATCAGTTCCTCGAAGAAGCTTGTCTCCCAATGCCAGAAGTCGCGCAGCCGCCGCTGCACCTGTGGATGGGATTGATGGCAATCCGCCGAAAGGCGCAACACCAGGCGGCAATTCACCCATTCGCCCGAGGCGTTAAGACGGGCGAGCTTTGTGATCATCTCACGAAGCTGGTCGATCGGCTCGGCGTCGTTGTTGAGCGTAGCGGCCAGTTGCTGATAATCTTCGATCACCTGATCCATCACCGCTTCGCACAGCGATTCCTTACTCTTGAAATAATGGTAAAACGCGCCCTTTGTAATGCCCGCGGCCGTGATGATATCCTCCAGTGTCGTTGTATCGCAGCCGTGTGCGCTGTACAGGGTACGTGCCGTCTGGAGGATGCGTGATCTGGTGTTTACTGCACTTCTTGCCATCGCTTCATCCTTTCGCAAGTACATCGTCCAACAAGGCACTGCGATTATCTTCGATCCAGCGGCATTTTCGAAGGATCATTTTCAAAAAATCCAAGCCTGAGACGTTAGCGAAATATCCGGTGGCGGCGATGGGAGTCACCGCTTCGGCGATGAGGATCTCGATCATCAGATCCGGCAGCGATCGGAGAAGTACTTCGTCCAACGGGCGTGTGCTCTTGTATCCTGCCAGAAACCCGCGCAGTTTCTGCTGATCCAGATAATCCGGCCATTCGGCGGGATTCGGCCGCCCGCTGACAATGGAGAACTGGAGCACGCCATTGCCGACATCAGTCACGATCGGGGCCATTTTGGCCGAGTCGAAATCCAGCACGCAGGTTACCTTGCCTTTCTGGAACAGCATGTTGCCCGGGTGCCAGTCACCGTGCACAATCTGATGGGGCCACGTGTCGAACCCCAGCGCATTGACGCGCTCGCTTGCGACCGCATAACAGCGTGCCAGTTCGCACGCGAGTGTCCCCCAGCCCTTGCCCGGTTCATGCGGTCCTTTCTCGGAGCCGATGGTCCGCAGGCGGCTTCGCACCGCAAATGCGTCATGGTAAGTCCGTTTGAGCGGCTGCCATCCGCAGACGAAGTCGCCAAAGTGCTGGTGCATCCGCGCCATCTGTCGGCCGGCATCCCGGACGGCCTCAAGCGATCCGTCGAAACGTGACCCGGGCATGAAGTTGAAAAGCTCGTAGGTATGTCCTTCGAGTTGCAGGACGGTCGAGTTGTCGCGCGTGGTTACCAGACCGGCGACAGGGAACCCGCGTTCCTTGAGAAATGTCTGCACGCTGTGGGCAAAGCTTACGTGGTAAATGTCATCGCGGCCGCGTGCCCGGCGTTTGAGCAGAAACGTGCCGTTTTGGGTTACCACAACTTTCTTGGGCGAGCGACGGTTGCTCGTGGCGAGCGTGTGCGTTTCGAGAATCCGCCCCAACTCGTACTGGGCCAGAACGCAATCCAATTCCTCCCCCGTGAAATGTGCGCCACCCCGCGGCATTCAGATCAACACCACCAAACCTGAAAAACAAACAGCAAAAAGGCTCAGATGTTCAACCTCCCGCTCCGCTTGCGGCGGATCGCATTCGCCGGGCTGCCTTTGACCACCGCGGCTCACCCTTCCGCTCTGAACAGGGTGAAGAACAATGCAAGCGTCAGGACCGCCACCAGGGCCCCCATGATCACTATCACGACGCGGTACCGCGTCACTGTTTCCTCGGTGTAGACGCGTTCTTCGCCCGAGGGCGGATCCACAGGGACGCCCTGTTCGAGCTGCTCGAGGCCTTCGAGGTTGAACTTGCGGCGCGCCCGCAGGGGGGGCTTGCCTTCGCGCACCGCTTCAAGGTCCACCAGGGCTTCCTCCATGCTGCTGTAACGGTCCTGCTTGTTCTTGGCCATCATCACTTCGATGACCTCGGCGGTCCCTTGCGATAGCGCGGTGTTGATGTGGTCCGGCGGCGTCAGCGGCTCCTTCAAATGCTTCTTCATGACCTCCGCAGGCGTCGATGCCTCGAAGGGCACGCGTCCCGTAACCATGTGATAGAAGGTTGCCCCTAATGCATACAGGTCCGCGCGGCCGTCAATGTTTACCTCGCCGCGGATCTGCTCCGGCGCGATGTAGTAGGGCGTTCCAAAGGCTTTGCCCTGTTCGTTCTTGGCGGCTTCCACATCCGATGTTTCGCGGGCCAAACCCATGTCCGCCAGCTTGACAACGCCTTCTTTGTTGATCATCACGTTCTTGGGCTTCACGTCGCGATGGATCATGCCATGGGCGTGTGCGTGGGCCAGCGCTTTGGCGAGCTGAATGATGATCTCCAGCGCCTCGGCTTCATCGAATATCTTGCCTTTTGAAAGATCGTCATACAGCGTCTTGCCTTCGACATACTCCATGACGAAGTAGTACACGCCGCCTGCCTCACCAACGTCGATCGCCTGGACGATGTTGTTGTGATTGAGTTTTGCGGCGATGCGTCCTTCCTTGAAGAAGCGCTTGATGTAGTCTGATTTCTCGGTGAAACGCCGCGGCAAAACTTTGATGGCGACAGTGCGGTCCAGGCTCAACTGCTTGGCCTTGTACACCACGGCCATGGCGCCTGAGCCCAGCTTGCCGACGACCTTGTAGCCGGGAATCTTGCCCGCGGCGTCTTTGCTTTCCTTGATGTTTTCTTTCAGGCGCGCGGCCTGCGTTGCCGTGATGAAACCGTACTCCTGCAGGACCTGCTCTACAGTGGCCGGTTCGTTAGCTTTGGCGCGCTGACGTAATTCTTTCTGACAACGCTGCAGTTCCTCCTCCGTGCACAACCGCTGTTCAAGGGCCATGCGGCCAAAAAGGGTATCTTGACTGGTTTCGCTCACACGCTGCTCTCCGTTCGCGGCACGTACCGCCCATAGACCTCGCTGGGGCCAATTATCATTTCATATCCGCCATTGTCAAAGAAAAAGTTCCGCACGCGGGCGCAAAGATGGCATTTGCCCGCGAAGAACGCCGGTCTGTGATACCCCAGGGCCTCTGCGGTCTGCAGCAGTCCCCAGGGGCCTTCCTTGACCAGCGTCCCGACAACGTCGAGCTGTCGGGGATCGAATTCTCTCCAGATTGCGTCAAGCGGCGTTCGTTCGACGCTGCCCACTATGATGCCGCTGCATAATCCGCTGAACACGTTGCCATAGGGGTCCACGTGGACGCCCTTTGCCGACAGAAAGGTCGTCAGGCAATCGAGCCCCCGAAAAGCGTCGGCGTCTTTGTCAGCAAACAGCTCGGCCAGTTCACCCGCGGCCCGCCCCGTAAAGCGGCATGGAAAGTCCTGCACCGCTGCACGCCACCGGGCCTGGCGCGAAGGCAGGCCCAGGGTGCTAACAGGTTCCTGTAAATACTTTTCCCAACGGACTAGGACGCGCGACGGCCCCAGTATCTGCCGGGCCGTCTCCGCAAGTCGTTTGACACATCCGGGGCCGATGAACTCGGCATGGAATGGGTCCCAGCTTATCTTGAGTCGTTCCATGCCGCGGTCGTCGAGAAACCCGAGCTGCTCGCGAATCACCGACAGGTTCGTCGCCCAGAAGGCATTGGTTTCGATTGTCTCGGGGCCCCTGAGGCCGCACTGCCGGGCTGCGTCCATGATCGCCGCCAGCCGATCAAAGTACAGAAACGGCTCGCCGCCTGTGAGGTGTACTCGTGCTTGCGTTCCCCCCAGGCGCTCCAACGCTTCCCATGCGGCCACGGCGGTGTCGACCGCCATGAGTCCGCCGGCCTGCGGACAGCAGTTATAATAACAGAAGGCGCACGATGCCGGACATCTGTAGGTCAGCATCAGGCCCGCATAACGCCACAGTTTCAGCTTACGCTCATTAGGGCGCACTCTTCTGTTGTAAACATTGTCATTCAATTCAGTCATGATTAGTGTGATTGCAGGTATGAACTCGCAATCCAACGCCGCCGCCGACGGAGTTTAAAGTATATCGGTCTTGTTGACATTTCATTTAATGCCCTGACGTGTTCTTTGTACGAGACGGGTCGCAAAAAAAATGCGATTTGCACAAGATTTTGCATGACGCTGCGAAGGCCGGTTAGACTGTTAGCGCGGATATTATTGGACGCTTTGTGCCCGTTGGCGAGCTGGTTGGATCGACCCACCATATGCTGTATACCGCCCTATATGATGGCCATCATAAAGTATATCGCGCGATGACGAGGGATATAACAAAGACGGCCTGCACGATTCAAGAAAAATTCCACGCTTCTCCGATATCGAACCTAATGGATGTCACGGTTATTGGAACAAACGGAGTGAGTTCATGAGCAAGCGGGAAATTATTGATTGTATCATGGAAATCAACAAGGGAGCAAAGCCTGAGTTTCTGGCGCAGTTTCCCGTCGAAGAGTTGGACCTCTACCTTGAACATCTCATGGAAGTCGACCTCGAGGATATCGCACTCTGTGCGTAATCCTCGGGGCCTGACCCCGCTCCTCGTCGGCCAGTCGTTTTGGCCCGATCCGATCTCCTGCGACCGAATTTTGTAAGGAGGTCGCACCCCCAAAGCTGTTGAACGAAGCCCCCGGTGTCAGTAGTTCGGGTCACTGGGTTGTGCAGGCCGGGCGCCGCCGCTATCACTGGGTGCAGCCTCGCCGCTCAGGGCCGCTTCGGTTTCCTGGCTGATTGCCTCGACCGCGGGTACACTGACCACCACGTTGTCTTTGAACTGCAAGAGTACCGGCGTCATCCCCGCAGGAACCTTGAACGCGAGGTCCACCGGCGCCTGCGAACCTTTAAAGGCATTGCTGCCAAGTGTCACCACTTCATCGAGGGTGGACGCGGTAACGACGCGGCCGCTCATCAGTCCGGTGAGCGCCCTGTCTTTGTTTTCCGGATCGTCGCGTTTGGAGACGACCCGGCCTTCCGGATAGATTGCCGTGCCGGCGCCTCGCGTGTTCTCGGCGCCTTGTTTCTTGCATATCAGCCGCACCTGGCCCAGCATGAAAGTGACATCTCCTTTGCCGGCGCTGGCGCCGCCGCTCTTTATGTCGCCGCGCTTAACCTCCATCCGCACGATGATCAGATTGTCGTCGCCTTCCAGTCGGCGCAAGCCCTTCCTGGGAACGGAGATCGCGGTCTTGCCGGCGACCCGGTAAACCCCCGCCTTGGTTTTGTATCGGTTCAGGTGGAGCTGATCCAGGTAACCTGCGTGGTATACGGCAAAGCTCTTGCTGGAACTGAGGCTGCCTTTGCTGATCCAACTGAACAAACCGCTGACCATGCCGTCGGCGGCAATCGGCGGCTTCTTTGCGTTGCTCACATTGGTGATGGCGGATTGGCCGTCTCCAAAGCGTTTGTAAGGCTGTTTGGCCGTTCCCGGCGTCATGGCCACGCTGACATGCACCATCCCCGCAATAATGAGGCCTGTCACCAGGCCGCAAACTGCGGCCGCCCCCTTGGTCACCGCCGGTGCGAACTCCACGTCGGGGTCCCAGACCAGGTCCCCGAGCGTGCGAATGATTGCCGAAGTTACAATAAAGAGAACGAAGAAGATACCCGACTGTGCCCACTGGCCGCCGTAACCCTTGTCAATCAGAAAGCCCGCCACAGGTTCATAATAAGCGAAAGCGACGATAAGCCCGAAGATCGAAGCCATCATCGTGACAAACGAGGTCATGGCCTTGTTCTTGAGGTAGAACTGGGCCATTGTCAAAAGGATAATAATCAGGATTTCCAGCAGAATGAGCATGGCGCCTCCGCGTTATGCACTGTCAACTATGAAGCAGTTTTACTCGGTTTGGTTTTCGGGGAGAACATTCGTATGACTTCGTTGATCGAGGTGATCCCCTGTGCCACCTTCTTGATCGCCTGCTCCTGCAGGTAAAGCATTCCCGCCCGCCGAAACTGCGAGGCGATTTCCTGCACGGACTTGGCCTCACGAATCACCGCCCGCAGTTCGTCCGTGAGCACGACGGTTTCGTAAATGGCCGTTCGCCCGTAGAATCCCGTACCCTGGCATTTCTCACAGACGATAGGTTTGCCGTGCTTGTCGTACTCGATCTCGCCGGGCCTGTAGAGCACCTTGATCTTGTCCGCGGGAATGTTGAACTTCTTGAACAAATCCTGGTTCGGCTGGTAGGCCTGTTTGCACTCGTCACAGAGTTTGCGGACCAGGCGCTGATTGCTGATGCCGAGGAGTGTCGCGGCAATAGTTTCCTTGTTCTTGACCAGGTTCAGCCATTTGCTTAACGCCTGCATCGCGCTGTCGGCCTCCAGCGTCACGTAAACGATGCGTCCGTCCTTTGCGGCCGCCGAAACGAGCGATGCACACTGGGCGTCTTCGCAATCCGCCACGCCGATGATGTCAGGCCCCATTCGGATAATCGACTGCAACCGCTTGGCGTAGGTGGTGGTTCCTGTATCGCTCAATGTGAAGCGGTGCTGGGTGATGTTTTGAAGCTCCGCGGCCGGTTCCTTCTCGAGCGTGTTGATGTTGTTCATGAACGGATCGTGGTTGCGGAGAAATGCGTACAGGCTGGACGTTACGCCGCTCTTCTTAGGACCGGACACGATAAACAGCCCCTGTCGGAGGTGCTTTAGCGCCTCGATTGCTTCGGCCTGTGACGTCGTGAGTCCCAGCTCGTCCAGCTTCATCAGGTTGTATTCCTGCATCTGCGAGAGCTTCAACTGTTCGCCCGCGGTGGAGCCTGCAGTCATGACCTCCCAGCCCACGCGCGCCCTTGTTTCTTCCTGTACGACCTCGAATTTGCCCTTCTGCGGTTTGCGTTTTTCTTCGGTATCCATGTCGCCCAACTGTTTGAGGAAACGAATGAGGTATTCCATTTCCTCGCGGCTGCGCGGGTTCTGTTTGGTTCCGAGGCCGTCCACGAAATAGGTGACACTGTAATCCTGGGCGGTAGGTTGGAAGAGGATGTCGCTGGCCCTGCGCCAGATGGCATCCTCCATGATCTCGCACACGCTTGCAAACCCGAACGCCTCGGGGCTTTTCGCTGCAGGCAGCGGCACTTCGTTGCCATTGGCCGTATACAAAAGCATGCCTCGGCTGGCCTTTGTGAGTTTCTTTTTTTCATTGACGAAAAGACTCCGCAAGTGCTCCGCAGTGAGTACTTTTTCGAAGTCGGCGACCTGTGCGTTGCGATGAATGATGTACGCCATCATGACAGCCGATATGGCGATGAGGTAAATCGGCAGGCCGATCCAGAAGTGGGGCGCTGCGAGCCAGAGCAGCATCGCCGCAGCACCCGTGCCGAAGACGATCAGCGTCCATGAGTCTACGCGGGTCTGCACCGCCTTGGCATCTTTGTAAACCCATTTGACAAGCGGCATCCAGGCGAAGAACAGACATACCATGACGGCGAACTTGATGATCGAGATATATCCGCCATAGCCGGCGGCAGCTAATAAAGTCGGCATGAAATGCTCCATCTGCACCTGTTGCATGACTCTTACAAAATACCGCTTGTCGCGGTCCGGATGCCCTTCAAGGCCATCTTCAGCTCTTCCTGGTTGGGGGCGTATTGCAGCGCGACCTTCAGATCGATCCACTCCTCTGTGACGAGCTTGCACAGGCTGTCGGTGAAATCCTGCATACCCTCGCCCGCACCCGCCCGAATTGCCGACGGAATATCGCCTTCGCGTTCCTCGGCGATGAGCTTGCGTATAATCGGCGTGCGGATGAGAATCTCAACTGCCGGGATACGCCGTGCTTCCGGCTTAATACCCGGCAGGAGCTGCTGGCTGATCACCGCACGGATGGTCAGGGCGAACGTCTGGCGCGCCAGGTCCCGTTCTTCCTGCGGGAACAGGTCGAGAATACGCTGGATGGTCTGCGCGGCATTGTTGGCGTGCAGCGTGCCGAACACAAGGTGACCCGTTTCCGCGGCCCGCATTGCTGCCGTCAGGGTCTCGTTGTCGCGCATCTCGCCTACGAGCACCACGTCAGGGTCCTGCCGCATAAGCGACCGCAAGGCGTCCTCGTAATTAGGTACGTCAATGCCGATTTCGCGCTGCGACACGATTGCCTTGTCGTCCACGTGGAGGTACTCGAGGGGGTCTTCGATCGTCACAATGTGGCAGGCACGGGTCCTGTTGATGTGGTCGACCATGGAGGCGATGGTGGTGCTCTTTCCGCTGCCAGTCGGCCCTGTGACCAGGACCAGGCCGTCATGCACCTCGGCAATCTTTTCGACCACGGGAGGCAAATGAAGCGATTCGAACGGGGGAATGTTGCCGCTGATATGCCGCGCCGCCATACTGACGCATCCTCGCTGACGGAAGGCATTGATGCGGAAGCGATCCATCTTGCCAACCTGGTATGCGAAGTCCAGCGCCCCGTTCTCCAGGAAGTACTCCTTCTGGGCCGGGCTCATCAGTTCAAAGATCAACTCTTCTGCGCGCTGTTCCGTCAGGACCTCGCCGGTCGTGTTCTTCAGTTTACCGTGAATCCGCATCTTCGGTGGCATTCCCACCTTCAGGTGCAGGTCGCTGGCCCCGGCCTTGATGGCCGCCCGAAACCACTTCTCTATCTCGGGTTCCTTGTCCTGGCTTGTGTGACGATCCAGCGGCTGCGATTTGGACATCTACTGCTCCTTTACTGACGGTACATACACCCGGAACGAGGGGGGCCACCCACCCCTCTCATCCGCTTTAAAGCAGCCAAAAATGGCTATACGGAGCACTTAATTGTACCTTAGGCCGCTGGTTCCTGTCAACCGCGATATTCGCCACATTGCCCCATTTAACGGCAAATTTTCTATTTATCAGACGTTGACGGCAGGTTGGGGGGATATGCCTGAAGCAACAATAATGCAGAGGGGGGCTGGCCTGGAGGTCTCAACGCACCAGCAACAGCGTCAAAGTCAGGTAAATTGCGACGCTGATCGAGTCATTAGCGGTCGTCACAAGAGGCCCTGAACTGATGGCAGGGTCAATGCCGACCCGGCGAAACACGAACGGCAGCAGCAGGCCTAATGTCGTGGAGACCATGATCGCCGAAAACATCGCCGTGCCGAAGGCCATCACAATCCTGACGTGCTGCTGTACGTCGAGATGATAGGTTTGCCCATCTCCGTTGGCTGCCAGCACCTGCGTTGGGACTAATTCGGGAAGTACGGAGGTAATGATTGCCCCGATTGTTCCGCACGCAATTGCCACCAACAGCGCAACCCGTACCTCGCGGACGAAGACCTGCCCGATTCGCAGGGCGGCCAAATCGCCGGTGGCAAGCCCGCACACAACAATGGTCGACGTCTGCAAGCCGGCATTGCCGCTGATGGCCGCAATCATCGGGGCGAAAACAAATGCCATGACAAAGACGGGCAGCATGTTTCCCTGCATGAAAATGTTTCTAAATATGAGGGCGACAATCGCTGTAGTGGCCGTGCCCGCAAGGCAAGGCAGCAGCCACGTCATGCGCACTCGCGCAGCGTGAAAAACGGAGAAACTGTCCAGTTCGGCCGCATCTGTGCCCGCCATGGCGTACAGGTCTTCCGCGGCTTCCTCTTGGGCGACCTCGATCACGCGGTCGGCGGTAATCCGACCCACGAGGCGATTATGCTTGTCCAGGACCGGCACCACGATGAGGTCGTTTTTCTTGAAGATGTTGCGAACCTCTTCCTGGTCGGCGTCGACGGTGACGTAGATCGCGTCGGTGTCCACAAGGTCTCTGATCTTCGTATTTTCAGGCCGGGTGATCAGGTAGCGAATGCGGACGTCGCCCAGGAACTGTCCGTTACGGTCGGTCACGAAGATGCTGTAGAAATCCTCGTCGATGTCGGCGGCTCGGATCTTGTTTATCGCCTCTCCGACCGTCGCGTCCTCCTTGACTTTCAGTACCACGGGGTCCATGATACCGCCGGCCGAGTCCTCGGAGTAGGTCATGAGCACTTTGATCGGCGCCGCGTCTTCGGGCTTCAGATGGCTTAGTACAGCCTCCCGCTGTTCCTCCTCCATCTCGCCCAGCAGGTCCGCGGCATCTGCTGCGCTCAATTCGCCGATCAGGGCCGCCAGTTCCTCCGTCCCCAGCAGATCATACAACTCGCCTCGCGTGGCCGGATCGACTTTTTCGAGGACCTCCGCCGCTGTTTCCCGCGACAGTACGTCCCTAAATATCCATCGGCGCTCATCTTCATCAAGGAGCCCTACAATCTCTGCAATGTCACTGCTGCGCTCCCCCGAAAGCAGGACTCCCAGCTCAGCGCGGCGCTCGCTGCCTAACAGACCCTCCACCTGCTCAAACAGTTGTTTCTGGTCTTCTGCCATGCATCCTTTCCCTGTGAGGCGCGCTATTTACCCCCACGCCATGCTGATTAGAACCTACATATCACCCTTTTGCAACGTCTAAAAACGCTTCGGAGGCGAATTTATCCTTTACCTGAAACCGGCGACTTTGTACAATATATACGGGTATGGATCGGACAAAAATGAGAGGGTATCCAGTGATGAAGATTTGGGTCTGTGGTTTGCTCCTGGCAGCTGCCGGCGTGACAAATGCCGCGGCAGGTACATTTCCGGAGCCTGCAATCGTCCAGTCGCCCAGCCAGTGGACACTCAACGTCTCCTACGACCAGCCGCAGCAGATCACCGTCAAGCTGCCTGGTGAGAAGGAGGCAAAGCGGTTCTGGTACATCATTCTGACCCTCACGAACGAAAGCAGCTTCACTGATGCTCCGTTTTATCCATACTGCCAGCTAATGACCGATACGTTCCAGGTCGTCACGGCCGGCAAGGGCGTTCGCAAGGAAGTCTTCGACCTCATCAAACTCAAGCATCAGGGCAGTTACCCGTTTCTGGAATGTCTTGACTACGTTGACAATAAGATTCTCCAGGGCGCCGACAACGCCGTTGACGTGGCGATTATCTGGCCCGATTTCGACGTCCAGGCAAAGGAAGTCACGATCTTCATTGGAGGTCTGAGCAACGAAACCTGCGCCATCGGTCACCCGCTGAAAAAGGACGAAAACGGCAAGCCCGAAATGGTCTACCTGCGAAAGACGCTGGCCCTGAAATACGGCATAGGCGGCGACCCGAGACTGAGGGACTCCGCCACCCTCCGTTTCCTCGACCAGACCTGGGTCATGCGCTGACATTGGCGGCAATTCAGCACTTGCGATGCAACCTCTACGTGTGCACTGAAGATATTCTGCCGCAGCGGGGGCACTTGACCTTGTCGCCCTTGAAGCCTGGCGGCACCTTCATCTTGATTCCGCAGGCACAGGTCAGAAATGCGAACCTGTTGACCGTTCGGATGATGTCACCTATGTCGTGTATCTGCCTTTTTCGGTCCTCTTGAGGCTTGCTTTCTGCGCTTGGCTGCCGCAGTTCCACGGGTTCGGCGTGCCTGGCCTCTCGGGCCGGAATTACGCCTGAGCCGCCGACCGTCCGGCTATAGGCGTCTGAATAGTCTTTGAACGACGCGCCGTGCGACATCGCCCGCAATATGCGTATCCGCTCCTCGATAGGGGGGTGCGTGCTGTAGAGGTTTTCCGCCTTCAGTGCCCGGAACGGATTGGAGATGTACATCGGGGCTGTCACCTTATTGGCCGCCTTTAATGGCGTGCGGTCGCTGGCGATCTTCTCCAAGGCGCTTGCCAGGCCTTCCGGATATCGCGTCAGGCGAACCGCTCCGGCGTCCGCCAGGTACTCCCGCCGTCGCGACAGGGCGAAATACAAGAGCTGCGCCATGATCGGGGCCAGGATCGCCGCCACAAGCGCAATAATGACGAACACGATCTGTGCGCCGCCCTGGTTAGACGACGACCGGGACGAATAGCGGCGGCTGGGTCCCATACCGCCGTACCACATGCTCCTCAGGAAAACCTGGCTCAGCAAGACGATGCTGCCCAACATCACGCCGGCCAGCGTCACGAACAGGATGTCCCGGTTGACGATATGGCTCACCTCGTGGGCAATCACGCCTTGCAGTTCGTCACGGTTGAGCTTGGCAAGGAGCCCCGCGGTCACTGCTACCGACGCCGACTCGGGGCTCCGCCCCGTCGCGAATGCGTTCGGTGCGGCCTCGTTGATGATGTAGATGTCCGGCATCTTCGGCAGGTTGGCCGCGATTTTCATCTCCTCGACCACGTTGAACAACTGCGGATGCACGTCGTGGGTCACCGGCACCGCTTTGCTCGAGGCCAGCAGAATCTTGTCGCCGCTGGCGAAGCTGATCAGCATCAGCACCAGCCATACCGCCGTGGCGACGATGAGTCCAATGAAACCCCCGTCAGGCCCTCCGAACGCCATGCCCAATACGAAGCCAAGGGCCGCCAGCGCAAGGGCCATCGCGCCCAGCAACAGGACGGAGTTTCGCTTGTTGACCCTTATCTGTTCCCACATAATCAGCGCCGCCGCTTTGCCTCAATCACGAAAAGCTGACCTTCGGCACCTCGCGTTCCGCGGCGTTTTCGATCTCGAAAAAGTCACGTTTTGTGAAGTTGAACATGCCTGCTACCACATTCGACGGGAACATCTGAATCTTGTTATTATAGAACAGCACCTGGTCGTTATAACCCTGCCGCGCAAAAGCGATTTTATTCTCCGTGCTCGTCAGCTCCTCCTGAAGCGCCAGGAAGTTTTGATTCGCCTTCAATTCCGGATAATTCTCCACGACCAGCATGAACTTGCTCAGCGCATCGCTGAGCATACCTTCGGCCCTGGAGGCCTGCTCCACGGTTTTCGCCCCCATCGCCTGGCTTCGCGCCTGCGTAATGCTCTCGAAGGTCTGCCGCTCGTGCTGCATGTAGCCCTTGGCCGTTTCCACCAGATTCGGAATAAGATCGTGCCGCCGCTTTAGCTGCACGTCGATCTGCGACCATGCGTTGTCCACCTGGTTGCGGAGGCGAACCAGCGCATTGTAAATACCTATCAGGGCAACGATAGCCACAAGAACAATAACGCCGATGATCAACAATGGCCACATGACAGCTCTCCTTAATAAGCGTTAGTCTGATCGCATATCCGATATTGCACCGATGATAATATCACGCATCCACATTACGTCAACAGCTTTGCCGGCAGATAAAGACGTGCCTTCACGTAGACCGTGACAGCTTTTTCCACCGATGCTCTTTCGCTTTGCACGATGCCGATCATCTTTTTGTTCGGGATCGCGCCGCCTTCAAACGGACCTGTATTGGGTCCGGAAGTATTCCAGACGGCCCATCCTTTTTGCGGCCGCTGCGCATACCATCACGCCCTCCCTTACAAAAGGGCAGGGCGGGGCACGGCTTACCCCGCCCTGAGTGAAACTCAGTCAGAATCCAGGCATTGCGGCGCTATTCGGCCGTGAAACGATAGATCGTGGTATGCCGGTACGTCTCGCCGGGGCGCAGAACCACCGACGGCCAATCGGGCTTGTTGGGCGAATCGGGGAAGTGCTGCGTTTCAAGGCAAAAGGCGGCGTGTTTGTTGTAGGTTGTGCCCTTACCCTTATTGGAGCCGTCGAGGAAGTTGCCGGCGTAGAACTGCACGCCTGGTTCCGTGGTCAGGACCTCCATGACGCGGCCGCTCTTCGGATCGGCGACACGGGCGGCCAGCGCCATCTCACCGCCGCCGCTGTTAAGGACATAGTTATGGTCATATCCGCCGCCCTGGACGTCCTTGATCCTGGCGCCGATTGCTGTCGGCTTTGTGAAGTCCATTACTGTTCCCGCTACCGGGGCCAGTTCACCCGTCGGGATCAGCCCTTCATCAACCGGTGTGTAGCGGTCCGCCGCGATCATCATTGTGTGATCGAGGATATCTCCGGAATCGTGGCCCGCCAGATTGAAGTAGCCGTGATGCGTGAGATTCACAATGGTCGGCTTGTCGGTCGTCGCCGTGTAGTCGATCTTCAGTTCGTTGTTATTCGTCAATTCGTACACCACAGTGCTCGTCAGTGTTCCGGGGTAGCCTTCCTCCATGTCGGGGCTGACGTACGTCAGCTTCAGGCCCACGCTGTTGTCGGTCCTGACCTCTTCGGCCTTCCAGACTTTCTTATCGAAGCCGACGATGCCGCCGTGCAGATGGTTTTCGCCGTCATTTGTGGCTAAGGTATATTCTTTGCCGTCCAGAGTGAACTTGCCCCTGCCGATACGGTTGCCGTATCGCCCGATGAGAGCCCCAAAATAAGGGTGGCCCGCCTCATATTCGGCCAGGGTTTCGAAGCCGCAGACGATGTCGGCCGGCTTGCCGGCAGAGTCCGGGATGTGCAGTTCCGTCACAATCCCGCCGTACGTGGCGATCTTCGCCATGGCGCCTTTGGCGTTAACCAGTGTGTACAGATCGACCGCCTCTCCCGACTTTGTCTTGCCCCAACTCTCTTTGCTGATGCTCATTGAACTGTCTTCCTTTTCAATTTTGACTTGACAGCCGTTCAAACAAATCATGCCAACCACAAGTAAGACCCACAGTGTTCTCATAGCGAGCTCCTTCATCATTGAAAATTGCCGTTCATTTTTCGATGTTTTCACCTGCCGCGAACATTTCCTTCAAAAGGTTCTGTACCTTGTGCTCTTCGTCGAAATTCGCTGCTGCGAAGATCGCGTGCAGTTCTCCTTTGTCAAACCACAGGCCGTGGGCCCTGCGGCAGCGATCAATCAGGACGTGCTTCTCTGTGGGTCCGACCAGCACTTTTTCCATTTTCTTGAGACAGATCGGACATTTGCGCGGCTTTTCGGCGCCGCCATCGTCTGCTGACTTGAACGAAGCCAGCATGGCTTTGGCCTTATCCGAGTCGCCCAGGAGCATCTCCAGTTCGCCCGCATCCAGCCAGATTCCCCCGCAGACGAGGCAGTGATCGATCTCCACTTCGTTGAGTTCAAGTGTAATCATCACCTCACGGCAAACCGGACAATCCATAATCCACCTCGAAAATCAGGACCGCCAACCATCCTAACCCCGAACTGACCCCCCGTCAACCCCACACGAAAGGACTGTTCAGAAGGCACGGCTTTGATGAAGCACGGTTCAGACAATCGTAAACGGCGACGTGTCGATGACCCGTCCGCAGTAGAGACAGGCCGGGTGCCTTGGCGAAACGGTGTGTTTGCAATCGGGGCAGGTCACAGCCTTGCGCTGGTTTTTGCCGTCCGCTACTCCGTCGCGCATGTCGACTTCATGGAGCTTCTTATAAAGGTTCTGGTCCGTCCAGCCGTGCTCATCCCGCAGCAGTTCCCACAATGCCTCGCAGATCAGCATGCTCTTGGCCAGATTGGCCTCCAGGACCTTGTAACGTTCCTGCATGCTGCGCGCGATGTTTTCAGCGCGACTGGAGGCATCCGAGCCCGCAGGGATATTTGGTTCAAGGCGGATTTGTGACATTCCAAACGGCCTGAGCATACTCTGTTCCTTTCTGCTGATTGTTCCGCAGTCAGCCCCCCGACCTGTCCGGGGCCGAGAGAGCCGCTTTGGCAATGATCTGCATTCTCGTCATAGTATACTTGCCTTATGTGGACATCTCCATTTTAGATTCCAAGGATATAGACGTCAACACGCCATCTCTGTGACAAGGGCGACAAACTCTAATTTCTTGCAGGGATTCGGAATTGACAGAACATGGGGCGCGTCTGATATTTTTAGTTTTTTATGGAACACGTGATACCCCCCGGGGGTATAATAGTCCCGAAAGGAGCACGCGGTGGAAAAGAATCCCGATCACAGCAGCAATATCAAAGCCCTCAGACGCATCGAAGGCCAGGTTCGCGGCATCGAGGCCATGATAGAACGCGGCGAATACTGCATCGACATCCTGAATCAGATTTACGCCGTCAAAGGCGCGCTGGGCCGCGTGGAGGAAGCAATCCTTGAAAAGCACTTCAAGAATTGCGTCACGGCCGCGGTCCTGGGAACGTCGGAAAAAGAAAAGCAGCAGAAGCTGGATGAGGTGCTCAAACTTATCCGGCAGACGCGCAGAGGGTAAACACGGTTATGGAAAGACGTCTCATCCCGAGTTGCATCATGATCTTGGCCTGTATTGCGGCCTACCCGTTTCTGTCGCCTCTCAACGGCCAGACGTTTTACAAAGAACTGAACCTCATCGGCGGCTATGCTGACGCCGATCAGTGGATAGGCCAGATGCCGGGCCTGAAGAACGCAGTCGGCTTTGAATACTTCAGAAAATGGGCCGGCGACTACGGCGACTTTCTGACAGCCGACTTGCAGGTGCGTTTCGCCTACGATTCTCATGCCGATTCCGAAGACGCCTTTGGCGTGGAGGTTCACAACGCCTGGCTGGAGTACAAACTCGGGCTCGGCGAGTCCATCCGGGTAGGGCATTTCGACCCGGCCTTCGGCCTGGAAGCGGTGCTCGATACGCATGGAACGCTCTTGCAGACGCTGGCGTTCAAGAACATCGGCTACAAAAAGGACTGGGGTGTGGCGTATCAGGGACTGCTTGGCGAATACGATTATCAGGTCGCGGCACAACTCGGCTCGGGCATGAGCATCAACCGCAAAGACGACAGCTTTCTTCTCACGGGCCGAATCGGCACGCCGCGGACGCAGGACACACAGTTCGGCCTTTCCGTACTTTATGGTCAAACGCTCCAAAGTGAACACTCATGGACCATCCCCGCCCCGGGGATCAGCGACAAGAGCACCAGGAAGACTCGCATCGGCGTGGACTTCCAGTCGCCCATCAGCATCTTCGATTTCAAGGCGGAAGCAGCGTTCGGCGAAAACGATGGCGAGACGGTCGGCGGCGGTTTGGTGCGGCTGGGTTACACCGTCCCGGAAAACCAGAACCTAAGATTCGAATTCCAGACGGTTTACTGGTCGAACGACTGGGGAAATGGGGACGCCCGCGATTTGACGCTGGCGCCCGTGATCGAGTACAAACTGAACCCCGACACTACCCTGCGGTTAGGCTATTTCCACGATTTGTACTCAAACGACGACAACGACAGGATGGTTGTGCTGCAGCTTTATTATTTCGGTTTGTGAGGCGAATAAGAATGCACAGGAAGACACTTATGGTCTGGGTTGGGGCGCTTTGCGCGGTCCAGCAGGCGTGGGGCGCGGTAGGATGTACGCTGAATGATCCGGATCGCGATATCAAACGTTTGTTTCCCAATGCGACCAACTACAAAACCGAGTTCATTAGTATCGAGGAACGCGGCGGCAAGAAACTGGCCGAAGAGATCCAGCTCAAACTGGGAGACACGCTGGAGCCGACCTATGAATCGCTCGATGTGCCCTACGCTTACTACACTGTTTTGCACGGCAAGGAGACCATAGGTTACGTGCATGGTGTTAACCAGAAGGGCACGTACGGCGGCATGCAGCTTATTCTTGCGACAGACCCAAACGGCGTCGTCATTGACTTTTACTACCAGAAACTCACCTCACCTGAATCCAGGAAATTCAAGGACAAGGGATTTACCTCGCTGTTCAAGAAGCTGAGCCTTGCTCACTTCTACACGAAGGATGTGACGGAATCGATCAAAGATCCAAGCGAGAAAAGTCGTGCAGATTACCTGGCGACGCTGCGAGGCATCAAGAAGAACCTGATTCTGCATGATGAGTTCCTGTTGCAGAACAAATATGACAAGTACTTTTATTCCAAAGAAGGTGAGGACAAAGATGAAGGCGCAATCAATGAGTCGGGCGGGACTGGGCGTAATTAGCCTCGTGCTTGCTGGTGTGGGCTTTGCGACGATACTGTCACTTGGCGGGTGCGGCCGCAAAGGCGACACGTACGGCAATACTATTGTCGGCCGGGACCTGACGCCGGTCGAGGCCCTGCTGCGAATGCCCGCCGATTTTGAGGGCAAGACGGTGACTGTGCAAGGCAGGATTGTACGTGAATGCCCCTCCGGCTGCTGGTTCGAGATCAAGCAGGACGCCGCGATTGTTTTCGTTGACATCAATCCGTCAGGTTTTGCGATTCCACAGGAGATAGGCAAAACCGTCATTGTCGAAGGTACGGTGGCTATGCGCGATAACCGGCCCATCCTCATCGGAAAGGGGGTCGAAATAAGATGAACGTGGTTTCTGTGGCATACAAGAATCTCAAGCGCAAGAAGATCCGGTCGGCTTTGACGGTCGGCGGCGTGGCGATCGCCGTGGCGGTCCTTGTCAGTCTGATCGGTTTCGACAAGGGCTATCAGCAGTCGCTGACGGCAAACGTCGATAAGATGGGGTATCAGCTCTTGGTCACGGCCAAGGGCTGCCCGTACGAGGCGGCGACGCTGATGCTTAAAGGCGGCGGCGGACTCCGCTACATGGAGCAGGATATCTTTGAAAAGATTCAAAACGATCCCCGCATCGACAGCATCACGCCGCAACTCGTTTCGACGGTGTACGACCCTGACCGGCTCGACGGCCAGGGCGGCTTTGCCATGTACATGGGCATCACCCAATCGTACCTGACGCTCAAGCCATGGTCGAAATTCAAGTCGGGCGGATGGTTCAGCAGCGAAACCGCCGAAGAGGCTATCATGGGCTATGAGGCCGCCGAGGTCGAGCAGCGGGTTGTGGGCGACCAGATCTACATTCCGAGTATTGACAAGGTCCTGACCGTCGTCGGTATCTTCGAACGGACGGGCACACAGGACGACGGCATCATCTTCCTGCCCCTGAAGACGACGCAGCAGATCTTCTCGCTGGCAGGCAAACTGACCGGCGTCGGCATCAAACTAAAGAATATTTATGAGATGGCGGCATTCGAGGAGGACCTCTATGCCGAACCGGGCATTCAGGTCATCAGCATGGCGCAGGTCAAGGGCACGATCCTCAACCTCATTTCGTCGGCGAAGATTCTTGCCAATTCCGTGGCCCTCATCGCCATCTTCATTGCGGCGATCGGGGTCATCAACACGATCCTGATGTCCGTGTTCGAACGCACGCGCGAGATTGGCGTCATGAAGGCCATCGGCGCATCGAAGCTGGATATCTTCAAACTGATATGGTCCGAGACGGTTCTGATTTGTACCCTTGGCGGGATTCTGGGCAGCGGCTTGGCGCTGCTGGGCAGCGGGGTGGTGGAGTATGTGCTCAAGCAGATTCTGCCTTATGCCCCGACCGGACGACTGGTTCTCATCGAGCCGGTGCTCCTGGCGACGGCGTTTGCCGGTGCGGTTGTCCTGGGCATCGTGTCGGGCCTGTATCCGGCCTGGCGGGCGTCCTCCATGAGGCCAGTGGAAGCCATCCGGACAGGAGAATGAACCATGAGTGAACTTGTTGTCAAAGCCCAGGGTCTGACCAAGGTCTACAAGCTTTTTGCGGAGGAGATCGCCGCGGTCAACAACATCGACCTGGAGATCCGCGCCGGTGAGTTCGTGTCCATCATGGGGCCGTCCGGCTCCGGCAAGACGACCCTGCTCGACCTGATCGGCTGCCTGGACGGCATTACGGCGGGCCGACTCGAGATCCTTGGCACGGACGTTTCGCACCTGAACGAAAGCAGACTGGTCAAAGTCCGGCGCGGGCAAATCGGTTTCATATTCCAGGACTTTTCGCTTATACCCACGCTGACCGCCCTGGAAAACGTACAGCTTGCTTCCTATTTCGCCGGCAACGGTCAGGCTAAGGATACGCTGAGGGAGGCGCTCGAAAAGGTCGGACTCGGACATCGCATTAACCACTTGCCGAAACAACTGTCTGGCGGCGAGAAGCAGCGCGTCGCAATAGCCCGCGCATTGGTGACGCGCCCGAAGTTCCTGTTGGCCGACGAGCCCACGGGACATTTGGACACGGAGAATTCCCAACAGATCGTAGAGGTCTTTAAGCGGCTCAACGAGGAGGAAGGGCTGACCATTATCATTGCGACACACGACGCGAGAATCGGTGCCCAAACCGGGCGCGTAATTTACCTGCAGGACGGTCGCATCGCGTCCTGAGCAGCCGTGAGCGATCACTTGCGCACAGGATAATTTTGCCTGCTTCTTAGCCGGCACAGAGAATTACCTCGGCCGCATCGTGTCTCATCGGCGGCACACCCCGGCGTTACAACAGTTTCCGCCGGAGTAGATGCTTTGCATGAGCGGCTGCTGTGCAGGTGACATTACGTTTGATCCGCAGATCGCGCGGATAGCGCAAATACTTTTCAAACGGGGGCATTGTACACGGTGGCCACGCGATAGCGAGAGCCTGTTGCCGGGCCAGCGCACCGTTGCGGGCAGCTCATTCACATAGTTGCCGGCGAAACAGGCGGTTGTTCCTGTTTCGGAGCGTTGGGATCAGGGGGTTGCTGCGGCGGCGGGCCGGGGCGATCTCGGCCGGGCCCACGCCAGTGCAGCGTGTCACTGTTGTCTCCGGGGCGTGGACCCTGGCCATCGGGAAGGGGGCCAAAGCCGCGGCCGTCGTCGCGCGGGCCGGGGGTGCCGTCATTCCGTCTGGCGCCTCTTCCGGGTCCGGGTCCGGGGCCGCCGGGGCGTCCCGGGCCTACAAAGAAGGGACTACCACGGCGCCGCCAATGTTCGGCCATTCGGCGCATATCTTCGGTGTACTCGTCGAATTGTTCCGGAGTGAGAATCTTCTGCATCTGGTCCCTGATACGGGTATCCTCGGCGGCCATCTGTTTGCCGAATTCGGTTACGATATCCTGGCGTTTTTTCATGGAGGCTTGCATGAGTTCGGAGACGCGCGTGGATTGGCCCTCGGTCAGGTCGTAGCGCTCTTTCATCTCCCTGGCGATCTTGAGAGCGATGTCGGAAGGGTTTCGTCCGTCCGGGGGCTTTGTGATACGATCTTTTACAAGGTAGAGGGTTGCGCCCACACCAATGGCGATGCCGCAGATCAGTTGAGCGGCCGACCAGAGGAGTTGTACACGCTTCTGTCTCGGCCGCGGCAGGGGCACGGGGAAGTCCGCGGGCATATTGGGGCGGTCGTCAATTACCACAGCCGGATCTCCTGCAGGGGAGCGTACAATTCATGCAGCGGACTGTTGATGTACTTCCATGCCCCGATCGATACGTAAACAGCGATTGAGGCGGCCACGGCAGAGGCGAACCAGAAGATCTTCTGTGAGAGAGGGATGACCGTCTGAATCTCAAGGGCCTGGAGGCGCCAGAGGACCTTATCTTCAACGGAGAAGACGGGGACATCCTCATTCTTCAGTTTTTGGATAACTTGCTCGATGGCTTTCAGCGTGTCCATCCGATTCTCTCCAGAAAATTCTGCTCCTCAGCGATATCCCTGAGTTTGTTTCTTGCCCGAAAGGCCCGAACTTTTGTCTTTGAGACGGTCCATTTCATTCGACGGGCGATTTCTTTTATACTGCATTCCTCGAAATAAAGCAGCGTCAGGACGAGCCGCTCTTCCGGATTCAGCCTTGCCAGGAGCGCGTGCAGCATGTCGCCGACTTTGGACAGGTCCGAATCGTCCTTCGACGGCGGCGCGGCAATTTCGTCCGGTTCCGCCGGTAAATGCGCCCTCTCGGCCGCCTGCTTTTTCCAATAGCGATACCCTATGAATGTTGCCACACGGCTGAGCCAATGCTCGAACGGCGCGTCGCCGCGGTAATCCTTGAGGCTCAAATAGCCCTGAACGAAGACCTCCTGCACAAGTTCCTCGCAGGTCCGCGGTTCGCGGCAGAACCGCCACATGAGTCGGCTGATCCGTGCCTGGTACCGCCGCACCAGCGCACCATACGCGTTCTTGTCGCCGCATAAACACGACTCGATATCTCTTTTGTCCTGGTCGTCCAACCGTCATCCCGGCAGTCAGAATCCTCATTGCGGTTGCGGCGGGTCAGGGTTGCACACTCGGAAGGCACGGTACGCAATTCAAGACACGCCTGGTCGAAACCGCCACTTTCCCCTTACAGTCATAGTAACGAAACGGTCATCTTACTTCAATAGTCGCCTTGTGGTTGCCAAACCGCCGCGGCGGCCCTGAAAAGGCATATTCCACGGCGACGGGGGACACACTCGTACCCTGTTCTTAGTGATCGGCCGCGGGGTCTGGTTACATGAAAATCGAGATTGATCACTGAAAAATGGGCCAAACACGCGCTTTTTCGGGGGCCCGATTCGGACGAATAATAATTCTGCGGGAATTTGTAACCACAACGCTTTTCTGCTCACTAAGGGCAATGAAAGGGCGCCTGTGGTGGGTTCCCGGAGCAGAATGGAACGAGAGCGAAAGGAGTTTTCCATGAAAAGAAGAGTCATTTTTGGGGTGGTCGTGTGCGCAATGCTGGTTGCCGCGGTTGGAATGGTGCTGGCGCAGCCGCAGGGCGGCGGTCGGCAGCGCGGCGGGGCGGCGGATGGTCAGCCCGGTGTACGGCAGCGCGGCGAAGGTCAGACTCCGCCGGGCGGCCGCGCGGGCTTCGGCGGGATGCGCGACCCGGAACAGATGCGGCAGATGATGGACGAGAGGATGCGGACCCAGTTAGGCGCGACTGAGGAAGAGTGGAAGCTCATCGGTCCGCGTCTGCAAAAGGTGATGGAACTGAGCCGAGATGCCACTTCGGTTGGCCGGGGCATGTTCTTCGGCATGGGGCCGGGCGGACGAGGCGGCATGGCTGGTCCGGGCGGTCGGCCTGGCGGTGATCAAGGCAATGTGCCCCAGCGCGAACTGTCGCCGGTTGAGAAGGCAACTGAGGCGCTTCAGACGGTGTTGCAGAACGAGTCGGCCACCCCAGATCAGATCAAGACCGCTTTGACAGCGCTTCGTACGGCACGCGAAAAGGCCAAGCAGGATCTCGCCAAGGCGCAGCAGGAACTTCGTCAGCTTCTGACGGTCAAGCAGGAAGCGATGCTGGTTCTGATGGGAACACTTAATTAAGCCGTACGGTTTGAATAGGGCGAAACAGCCGCCCGGCGTCATCTGCCTGCTCGCTCCAGCAGACCCGGCGTCGGGCGGCTTTCACGTTTGAGACCATGATCGCGCGGACCATCGACAAGTTGACGGCTGCCAATGTGCTGGACGAGCAATCGGCGGCGCGGGTGAGGCGGCTGCTGGAGGAGGGCCAGTCGTTCTGTACCGCTTTGAAGGCCTGCGGCGCGCCGGAGGAGCAGTCGCTTAGGTTTTTGGCGGAGGAACTGGGGTACCCGTATGTGGAACTCGAGAAGCAGGCGATACGCAAGGAGTTCCTGCTGAAATTTCCGGCGCGTATTCTGTTGGAACAGCACATCCTGCCGCTGGAAAACGGCGAAGGGATCATGGCGGTCATCAGCGATCCGTTCGATACGACGGGGGTGGATGAACTTCGAGTAGCGACAGGGAGGGATTTTCTTATTGCGCTGGCGCCGTTGGCGGAGATCGATCGGTGCGCAAAGAAGTACCTGGGCGTTGGGGCCGACACGGTTCAGTCCATGATTTCGGAGGCGGGGGAGAATGGTTTCCAGGTGATCGACACCGACTCCGACGAAGATATGGATCTGACGGAGGCGGCGGAGGGGGCGTCGATTATCCGCTTCGTGAACCAGATCCTGACTGAGGCGATTGAACTGCGGGCCACGGACGTACATATCGAGCCGTTCGAAAATGAGCTTCGTGTGCGGTACCGTATCGACGGCGTCTTGCAGCAGGCCTCAATTGCGCCAGAGGTCAAGCAGTTCCAGTCGGCCATCGTGTCGCGTTTAAAGATTCTGGCGAAGCTCGACATTGCCGAGAAGCGTGTGCCGCAGGACGGGCGCATCAAGATTCGCATTGCGGGACGGGAGATCGACGTGCGCGTTTCGGTAATTCCGATGTTGTACGGCGAGGCGGTGGTGCTTCGGCTGCTCGATCGGACGAGCGTGCTGCTGGGGATGGACAAGTTGGGACTGAGCGAACGCGACTTGCGGCTCAGCGAGCGAATTCTGGAGCGGCCGCATGGGATCATCCTTGTGACGGGACCGACGGGCAGCGGCAAGACGACGACACTGTATGCGGCGCTTTCGCACATCAATTCCATCGAGCGCAAGATCATCACGATCGAGGATCCGATCGAGTATCAGCTTCATGGGATCAACCAGATTCAGGTCTCGCGGAAAGCGGGTTTGACATTTGCCAGCGGGCTCCGCTCGATCCTGCGTCATGACCCGGACGTTGTGCTGGTCGGTGAAATCCGCGACCTGGAGACGGCGGAGATTGCGGTGCAGGCGTCGCTTACGGGACACCTGGTGTTTTCGACTTTACACACTAACGATGCGCCCAGCGCGATGACGCGGCTGGTGGATATGGGGATTGAGCCATACCTTGTGAGTTCGTCTTTGGAGGCGGTGCTTGCGCAGCGGCTGGTCCGGCTGATCTGTAACAACTGCAAGACGGAAGTGCCGGCGCATGAGCGGGAATCCCTGCGGGCTCAGTACGGTGAGGAACTGCCCGAGGTGCTGTATCGCGGGCAAGGGTGTCGCGAGTGCGGGCAGACGGGCTACCGGGGGCGGATAGGGATTTTCGAATTCATGGTGGTGACCGACGATCTGCGGTCGCTGATTCTTGAGAATGCGTCGGCGCGGGATCTGCGGCGATTGGCGACGAAGCAGGGGATGATCAGTCTTCGGGAGGACGGTTATCGGCATTTGCGGGCCGGACGCACCACGATCGAGGAGATCCTGCGGGTCACAAAGGATGAGCGTTTCGAAGAGAACGGGCGCGTATCGCCCGGGTAAGGAATGAGCAGTATGCCGACTTTTGTCTACAAGGCGATTGATGGGACGGGGCGGCAGGTGGCGGACGTGTTGGAGGCGCCGAGCCGCATTTCGGCGATTGACCTTCTGACGCAGCGGGGGTTTTGCCCGGTGATGGTGGAGGCGGGTGACGCGCCGGCAAAGGACAAGTCGCGGCGGCGGCCGGGCTTGCGGATTGTCAGTAAGGCCGAGGTGGAGGCGTTTACGCGGGAACTGGCGAACCTGTTGGCCGCGGGTGTGCCGCTGAGCAGGGCGCTAAGTATTCTCAGTCGCGAAGCTTCCCGTCCGGCGGCCAAGGCACTATGGGCGACGATTCACGACCAGGTGGCGGGTGGGCAGTCGCTGGCGGATGCACTGAGGTCACATCCGAAACATTTTCCTCCCATTACCGTGGCAATGGTGCGGGCGGGGGAAATGGGCGGCTTTCTCGACCTCGTGCTGGATCAGATTGCTGCGTTTCGCAGCCGCGAGCAGGATTTGATGGGCAAGGTGAAAGCTGCGCTGGTGTATCCGGCGGTACTGGCGGTACTGGCGACCGGAATACTCGGTTTTCTGCTGACGTATTTTATTCCGCGTTTTTCGTTGATGTTTCTGGAGTTTGGCGGGTCGCTGCCGACCCTGACCAGGGCGATTGTCGCGGCCAGCGACCTGCTGCTTCGGTTCTGGTATGTGATCGTGCTGGTGATTGCCCTGATTGTTTTCGTGTTTCATCGCATTCGAACGAGTGAGGACGGCCGGCGGGCTCTTGAGCGGACGGTGCTGAGGGTTCCGCTGTTGGGCCTGGTAGTAGGGCGGTTTGCTTTGGTGCGATTCTGCCGGATGCTGGGGACGCTTGTCGGGGCGGGTGTCCCCCTGGTTGGGGCGCTTCAGGTGGCCAAGGAGGCGATCGGAAACCAGGTGCTGGCAGATACGGTGGCGGGGGCGATCGATCAGGTCCAGCGGGGCAATTCGTTGGCCCGCAGTCTCCAGCAGTGCCCGGCATTGTTTCCGGCATCGGTGGTGGAGATGGTAGCGGTGGCGGAGGAGAGCGGACGCTTGGACAAGGAACTTGTGCGTCTGGCGGGGGCATACGAGGCTGAACTGGACCGGCGGCTGAAGATGCTGGTTGCATTGGCGGAGCCGGCGATGCTGTTTGTTATGGCGGCGCTGGTGGGGACGGTGGTGATCGGGATGCTGCTGCCGATTTTCAACTTGCAGGAATTGATACGTTAGAAAGCGGCGGGAAAGACCCCGCCCTGCGTGATCGGAGTTTTTGAGGAATAAGGATATGGAACGGACATCGAGAAAACGAGTCAGACGGCGTGCGGGTTTTACGCTGATTGAGCTTTTGCTGGTGCTGGTGATTCTGGCTGCGCTGGCGGCGATTGTAACGCCGAAATTCGCCAAGCGGTCAGAGCAGGCGCGGATCACGAGTGCCAGCACGCAGATATCGCAGTTTGAGGTGGCGCTTGATGCGTTCGAGATCGACGTGGGGCGGTATCCGACAACCAGCGAAGGGCTGGAGGCTCTGGTGAAAAAGCCGGCAAACGCTGAAGGCTGGCAGCAGGCATATCTGAAGCGCGATGTGCCGCTGGATCCCTGGGGTAATGAATATATCTACCGCTATCCGGGTCAGTACAACGAGGATGGCTACGACCTTTATTCGTACGGGCCTGACGGCAAGCAGGGCGGCGGCGACGACATTACGAACTGGAGTGAAGACAGGTAACAGCCGCGGTTGCGGCGCGAGGGACATGCCTTGAACGAACGGACGATACAGACAAGACCGGCGTTTACCTTGCTGGAGCTGATTCTGGTGATGGTGATCCTGTCGACCGTTCTGGCGATGGCGGCGCCGTCGCTGCGGGGCTTCTTTGCGTCGCGCCAGATCCACGATGCGGCCGCACAGATTCTGGCCTTGACGCAGTTGGCCAGTTCTCAGGCGGTGAGCCAGGGGACGACGTACCGTCTGAATTTCGACCCCACGGAGGGGCTGTACTGGTTGACGGCCCGTCAGGGCGGCGCATTCGAAGAACTTGGTACCGAGTTCGGGCGGGAATTCTCGCTTCCCAGGGATACCACGGTGGAGCTGGCCGGAGCCGGAGAGGATGCGGAGATCGAGTACGTGGTGTTTACGCCGCAGGGTACATGTACGCCGGCCACGATTACGCTGACGGATCGGCGAGGTGAACAGGTACGGCTGGTCTGCCCGTCGGCGACGGAGGCGTTTTCGATTGTCGAAGGAGAGGCGCCTTGACGTTTCCGTTTTCCATCTTCGTTTCCTTGTTGAAAACCGTCACTTGGGAACTCTGCGGCTGCCGGCCGGAGAACCGACGGTTGTCCCTGTGTCTTGCGGCGGCGCCAGTCGCAAGAGCAGTGCGTTCGTCACCCCTGCATTTCCGGCGGCGGGGATTTACGTTCATTGAGCTGTTGGCGACGCTGGTGCTGATCGGGCTGGTGATGCCGGTAGCGATGCATACTGTGGGTCTTTGTACGAGTCTGTCGGGTCAGGCGCGGCGCCGTGTGGAGGCGGCGACGCTGGCGCGGTCGAAACTTTGCGAACTCATCGTGGCAGACCTTTGGCAGTCGGGCAGTCAAAGCGGCGACTTCGGCGACGATTGGCCGGGGTACCGGTGGACGGCGGCCCAGGGGGCGTGGAGTGACCCTGTTGTGTCGCAGCTTGACGTGACGGTGACGTGGAAAGAGCGCAATCGGGAGCGTTCGGTGACGCTGAGCACGCTGGTTTGTCCGGAGGATGAATAGGATGAACGCGGGCCGCACCACACGCAAGGGTTTTACGCTGATCGAGATGCTCGCGGCGATGGCGCTGATGGTGGCGGCGGCGTCGTGTTTATATTCGAGTCTTTACACGGCGTTTCGGGCGCGGCGAAGCGCCGAAGCAGCGCTGAATCCGACCCTGACGGCCTGGCGGGCAATCGAACTGGCGAAACAGGATCTGTCGGGCGCGCTGCCGCCGACGGGCATTCTGGCGGGGGGCTTTCTCGGGGCTGATGCACTGGACAGCAAGGGATACAACAGCGACAGCGTGATACTGCATACGACGTATGCTCATACCTTGAACGACAGGCTGTCGGACGGCATCAGCATGGTGGAATTAGGCATCGAGGAGGATTCCGATTCGCGGCGGCTGGTACGGCGGGTGACGACGAATTTGTTGTCACCTCGCGCGATCGAGTCGGCGACGCAGGTGCTGTGCCGGAGCGTTCGGTCGTTCAACATCCGGTACTTCGACGGGTACAGTTGGAAGGATGAATGGGATTCATCGGCCTATGACGACGCACTGCCGGCCGCGGTCGAACTGGAGATCCTTGTGGAATGTCCGTCACACGGCGCCGCGAGCGAACGGACAGATTTGCGGCGTATGACGGCGAGTTTTCCGCTGCCTTGCGGTGTGTCACTGAAGGAAGAGAGCACACGGATATGAACCACAGGTCCGGCAAACCTGTTGTACCTCGGAGACGCGGGACGGTCCTGATTGTGACCATCTGGGTCGTGCTGGTGTTGGCCGGTTTGGCGCTGGTATTGGGGCGGGCGACGCGGGTGGGAATGATTGTGTCGGCCAACCAGGTGGCGTCGCTCAACGTGGAGTGTGCCGCGGCCGGGGCCCTGGCGTATGTGCAGGCAAAGTTGAGCTCGGACGAGGAGTCGTTGGCGCTCCAGTCGAGCCTGCCGTATGAGAAGATGCAGGTGGGCGGAGGGTATTTCTGGGTGTTGCGGCCGAACCTGGAGGATGACCGGCAGCGGGACTACGGGCTGACGGACGAGGCAGGCAAGATCAATTTGAATTCCGCGCCGCTGGAGGTTCTGTTGAAACTGCCGGGCATGACGGCGGAGTTGGCGGCATCGATTATCGACTGGCGGGATGCGGATGACGAGATCTCGCCGGGCGGGGCGGAGAGCGAGTATTACCTGTTGCTGGAGGAGCCTTACAACTGCAAGAACGGGCCGTTGGAGACGGTGGAAGAGGTGCTCCTGATCAAGGGAGCAACGGAGGATATCCTGTACGGGGAGGATACGAACCTCAACGGTGTGCTGGACGACAACGAGAACGATGCCGACGCCAGCGATCCGCCGGATAATCGCGACGGCCGTTTGGAGCCGGGCTTTTACGACTACGTCACCGTGTACAGTGTGGAGCCGAACACGGACAGTGCGGGCGGGGAGCGGATCAATATCACCAACAGAGACAACTCCCAACTGGCGGCGAAGATCAGGGAGGTGGTGGATGAGGAGCGCTACGTCGACATCATGAACTTCATGGATTCAATGAATAACCCGCGCAACATCATCGACTTTTATTACCGGTCGGGGTTGGAGATTGAAGAGTTCGAGCAGATTGCCGACAGCCTGACGACGACGGACGAGGAGGTCTTGCGAGGGCTGGTGAATGTGAACACCGCGCCGAAGGAAGTATTGATGTGCCTGCCGGGGCTGGAGGAAAGCGACGCGGAGGCGCTGGTGTCGTATCGCAAGTCCAATGACGGGCTCGATTCGATTGCGTGGGTGACGAAGGTGCTCGATCAGGACAAGGCGGTCGCCATCGGAGGGGCGATTACGACGCGTTCTTTTCAGTACTCAGCGGATATTGTGGCGGCTGCGGCTGACGGGCGGGCCTACAAGCGGATCAAGGCCGTCTTCGACACGCAGGAAGGCAGCCCGAGGGTTATATACTGGAAGTCGATGACGCACTTCGGCTGGCCGTTGGAGCAGGATATCCTCAGCGAGCTTCGAACGGGCGGGACCTTGGCGGCGATTCGTTGAGACGCGGAAAGCAGAAGCAGATATGGCAAAGATGAAGAGCATTTTGGGCCTTGCATTCGAGGAGCACCGCGTGTTTGCGGCGGAGGTGGCGATGCAGGGTGACCGGCCCAGGCTGCTGCGGCAGGGTGTGTTCGAGATCGCCGGTGGGATTGAGAAGGCCGAGGCGGCGCAGGTCGGGCAGCAGTTGCGGCAGTTTCTCAAAGCCAACCTGTTTGCGGCGAGGCCGGTGGTGGTGGGGCTGCCGGGACGATGGATCGCCACCAAGCAGGTCAGGATTCCGCCGGCGGACGACGAGGCACTGCCGGGTATTGTGCAGATCCAGGTTCAGCGGAGTTTTTCGTTGGATGCGCAGGATCTTGCCGTTGACTTCTATCGTCGGCATGAGGCGGATCAGAGCAGCACGCTCTTGCTGATGGCGACGCAGAGCCGGCGGCTGTCGCAGATTGAGGCGGTAGTGAAGGCGGCCGGGCTTCGCCTGACAGCGGTGACGCCGACGAGTCATGCGTTCCGCATCTTCGAGCAGAACGGCGATATCGATCTCGGCATTTACCTCAGCGACGAGGGGGTTGAGTTCTGGTCGGGCAAGGCGGACCTGCCGTGGATCAGGCACGCGCCGCGGCCGGGTGAGGCAGGGACGGAGCAGCAGGACCGGCTCTTGCAGGAGGAGGTGCGGCGGCAATTGATTCTGTCAGCGGGGGATGGTGACCTGAGTCGCCGACTGACGCTTTATACGAGCCAGGCGGCCGAACAAACATCTTTGCAGCGGGCGCGGGCGGCGTTGGCCGGGCCGCACAGGACGGTTGAGGACAACACGTCTTTGGCCAATGGGGGGTTCAACGCGGCGGATATTGCCAGGGCGGGGCGTGCGGCCGGGGCGGCGGCACTGGCGCTGGCGGCATGCAGGGAAAAAGCATTCTACGTGGATTTTGCAAATTTGCACAGCACGGCCAGGCGTCATCTTCCGCGGGTGCGCCTGTGGAGGTGGGTGGCGATTGTGGGCGGCGCCGCGGCGATCCTTTTGATCGCAGCAGTGGTAGGGTGGCAGAAGGATTTGCGGGACATCGCCGCGTACCGGCAGCAGTTGGCGGAGATGTCCGAAGATATTGCGGCGGCGCGGCAGGTGGTGGACCGGATGTCGTATGCGTCCGCATGGACGGTACGGCGGCCGCGGTTTCTGGATTGCCTGCACGAACTGACCGGCGCGTTTCCGGAGGAGGGCAGCGTGTGGGTCGTGAGCCTGGCGCTGCGCGAGAACAAGCAGGGGCTGATCACGGGACAGGCCCGGCGGGAAAGCGACGTGTTGGGCGTGCTCGATGCCCTGAAGGCCAATTCGGCATTCGCCGACGTGGCGATGGTGTATATGCGCGACGCCGGGCGGGAGACGAATGAAGTGAGTTTCGCGATTACATTCAAGTATCTGGCGATGGATTGACGGCGATGTTATCGAAGCGGGAAAAACTGATTGCGATCGCGACGTTGGTGGTGCTGCTTCTTTGGCCGTTTCTTTGGCCGTTGGACAAATTCGTGTTAACGCCGGTATTGAATCGCCTGGGCGAAGCGAAGGATACGCGGCAGCGGCTGGTGGCCCAACTGGAGGAGGCACAGAATCTGTTCGACCGCCGGCGCGTGATGGAAAAGCGATGGAAGCAGTTCGGCAGTGGCGGGCTGGAGACGGTGTCCCAGGCCGAGAGCCGCGTGCTGCATGCGGTGGGCGAGTGGGCGCGGGACAGCCGCCTGACGTTGACGTCCGTCAAGCCGCAGCGCCAGGCAACGGAAAGCACGGACGTACAGGAAATGACGGTTTCCGTGGCCGGGACCGGGAGCCTACAGGCGGCGACGCGATTCCTGTGGAATGTTGAGCATGCTGCAATCCCGATAAAGATCAAGGATCTGCAGTTGGGCTCGGCCAATGACACGGGCAGCGAGATGTCGCTGCAGTTGCAGCTGTCGACCTTGTACATCGGCGCGACCGAAGGACAGGTTTCAAATGAAGCGAGCAAGACGAATGAAGACATTTAGCTCTGTATGGCTGAGGGGAGTGCTGACTGCCGTGATCCTCGCTGGCACGGGCGTTCTGTGGGCGGAAGGCAGCGAGGCGCCCCCGCCAGCGCAGCAGCGGTCGTGGGAGGACTACGGGCTGATCATGCAGCGGAATATCTTTTCGCGCAACCGCGGCCGCCGACCGGAGCGGACATCACGAAACGAGCCGCAGGAGACCCCGGCCCCGGTAGTGCTCGCGCCGGAGTCGTACATGGTGCTCAAGGGTATTGTCGCGGCCGGGACGACATCTGCCGCCTTCATTGAAGATACGCGAACGAATCAGGTATTTTGTTTGACGGCGGGTGAGAAGATAGCCTCGGGGACGGTGACACAATTGACGTTGGACTCGATTGTGTACAAGCAGGGGGACAGGGAGACAACGATTCTGGTCGGCCAGACGCTGTCGGGGGGGAGCGGACAGACGGTGTTGACCTTTGAAAATATGATGCAGTGGTCCACAACGGGGTCTTCGACAACTTCGAGCAGTTCAACAACGACAGAGCCGCCTTCTGAAGATGAGGCGGAGATCCTGAAAAAACTGTTGGAAAGAAGGAAACAAGAGTTGGGAGGATAATCCCATGGCGGTTGGCAGGGCATTTGCTGATATGAGGATACGCGAGATGACGCTGTGGCTGTTGCAGGTGGTGCTGCTGGTGACGGCGGTTTCAGTTTGCCAAGCGCAAACGCCGGCGGCAGCAGCCGCCGATCCGAACACCGTGGACGCATCGGTCGGCCTGGCGATAAACTTTCAGGATGTGCCGCTTCAGACGGTGTTGGAGTACTTGTCCGAGAAGGCCGGCCTTGTGGTCGTGACAGAAGCTCCCCTCACTGGACGGGTGACGGTGATCAGCCGCAAGCCGATCCCTGTAGACGCGATCATTTCGCTGATCAACTCAACGCTGAAGGACAAGGACCTGGCGGCGGTCCGGGCGGGCAACACGCTGCGGGTGGTCAGCCTGGCCAAGGCCAGGACGATGAACCTGCCGGTGACGTCGGGCAGCGATCCGGATGAAATCACAGCGGGGGACGACATCGTGACGCACGTGATCCCCATTCGTTACGCGGATGTGCGTGCCCTGCGGGACAATCTCGCATCACTGCTTCCTGAGTACGCCGCGATGGAGGCCAACCTGGACGGCAACGCATTGATCGTGACGGACACGACAGCCAACATCAAGCGGTACATGGAGATCATCCGGGCGTTGGATACGCAGTTGGCCATGGTTGCGGAGATCAAGGTGTTTCATTTGAACCTTGCCGATGCGACCGCGACGGCACAATTGATCAACACGATATTCGAGCAGGACAGCCAGCAGTCCGGCAGCCGCAGCCAGTCGCGAGGCGGCCCCGAGGCGTTCTTCCAGATGATGGGCGGCGGGCCCGGCGGTGGACCCGGAGGACGAGGCGGACGGCGCGGCGACGACGGCGACCCCTTCTCCAGCGGCGCGCGGGCCAACGCGCGTGTGGTGGCCTCTGCGGATGAGCGGACCAATTCGGTGGTCGTCCGCGGCCCGGCCGATATGCTGAGTGTGGTCGAAGACATGGTCGTTGCGCTGGATTCCCGCAGTGCGGCGGTGGCGGACGTGAAGGTTTTCCACCTTGAGTATGCCGACGCTGATAACGCGGCACAACTGATCAACGAGGTCTTCGGCGGGCAGGCCGGCACTTCGTCGCGGTCGCGTTCGTCTTCACGCGGCGGTATGATGCCGGTGTCGTTCCGGGGCGGACCGTTCGGCGGGCAGGATGCCGCCGGTACGTCGCAGGCATCCGCCAGTTCCATCGCCGTCATAGCGTCGGCGGATGAGCGGACCAACTCGGTGGTGGTGAGCGGGCCGGCTGACACACTGACGGTTATTGCACAAATTATAAAAGAACTCGACGCCAATCCTGAGCAGGAACGCCAGGTATTCATCTATCCCTTGAAAAACGCCGACGCCGCCAATCTCAAGGAAATCCTCAACAACCTGTTCACCGAGATGCGGGCGCTCAATCAGCAGGGCGCCGGCGGCACAGCACAGCGATTCCAGGGCCAGGCTGGACCGGGCCCCCAGTCCGCGGGCGGCTCCTCCGGCAGCAGCGATCTTTCCGAAGAGGCATACTTTGAGGCGGACGAGACGACCAACTCACTGTTGGTGATGACTTCGTCAAAGAACTACAAGATGATCGAACCGATCATCGAGAAACTCGACAAACGCCTGGGCCAGGTACTCATCAAGGTGCTGTTCGCTGAGGTTACATACAGCGATGTACTCGATCTGGGGTTTGAGTTCTCCTTCCTGAACATGCGAAAGGACGGAGATTTCGAAGAACTCGGAACTGACTTCGGCCTGGCGGCCCAATCTGGCGGCCTGATTGTCAGGGCACTCAGGGGCGACCTTGACATGACGCTGCGTGCGCTTCAGGAAGAAGGCAAGCTGAACATTCTTTCCCGCCCCTACATCCTGACCAGTGACAATCAGACAGCGACTATCACGGTTGGCGAGGAAGTGCCCTTCATCACGAACACGCGCGAAACGAATGAGGGGCAGACCATTAATACGATTCAATACGAGGATATCGGCATAATTCTGGAGGTCACGCCGTCCATCAATCCGGAAGGTCTGGTCATAATGGACGTGGTGCCGGAGATTTCCACGACGACGGCCAAGACGGTTCCCATTTCCGAAACCGTGAATGCGGCGGTCTATGCCAAGCGATCCGCCCAGACCCGCGTCGCCGTTCGGGACGGACAGACCATCGTGATTGGCGGCCTCGTGAAGGACGAGATCAAGGAGAGCGTCGACAAGGTGCCGCTGTTAGGTGATCTTCCCGTTCTTGGGGGATTATTCAAGCGAACCATAAGCGACAAGAGCAAGACCGAATTGCTGATCTTCCTGACGCCGCACGTGTCAATAAGCGACGACGACCTCACCGCCATCTCGGAGGTACACGGGCGCAGTGAGAATATCGAAAAAGACGAGTCCAGCGCGGAACTGTTCAGAAAGCATATGGAAAACATGATCCAGAGCGACTTGCAGAAGGTCAAGCTGCCGATCAAGCCGTGAGGCGTCAAGCCGATTGACGGCCGTTCACGAATCGCGTACACTGCCGGCTTTCGGTATGAATGCCGGCAGTTTTATTATGCCAATTGCGAATTGCCGATGTACGACATTGTGATTTTGGGGTTCTTGTGGACAACGGTTTTGACAACCTGACCTCCGGTGACGGGCAGCCTGTCGACGCTGACGAACGCTACATGGCGCGAGCGATCGATCAGGCGTATATTGCCGAGGAAAACGGCGATGTGCCGATCGGGTGCGTAATTGTGTACCAGGGGCAGATTATCGCCAAGGCATACAACCAGCGGGAGCAGTTACACGATCCCACGGCACATGCCGAGATCATAGCACTGACGCAGGCGGCGGAGTTCGTGGGCAACTGGCGGCTGCACGGGTGCACAATTTACGTGACACTGGAGCCGTGCCCCATGTGCGCTGGGGCGCTGGTGCTTGCGCGGGTCGATCGACTGGTGTACGGATGCGACGATCCGAAGACCGGGGCGGTTCGGAGCCTGTACAATATTGTTCAGGATGAACGTTTGAACCACCGGCTGGAGGTCAGGGCCGGCGTGCTGGCCGACAAGTGTACGGCACAACTGCAAGAGTTTTTCCGCCGCCGGCGCGAAGAAAAGCGTAATGGCGATTTTCTGTAGCGCCACCCTTCTCATTTGCGTTTGACCCACCTTCAAGGTATATTTCCATGAGCCTTGGTCGCCGTGTGTGTCGTATTATGGACTGATGGAGACAAACGTGAACAGGACTACCGAACAGATCGGGGCCGACTTGAGCGGCCTCGTTAAAGGCGACGTTCGCGTCGATATTTTCAGCCGGATCGCTTTCAGCACCGACGCGAGCATCTACCAGATTATGCCCCAGTGCGTGGTCAGCCCGGTGAATACGGCCGACGTGGCGGCGGTGGTGCGGTATGCGGCGGATCACGGCATCGCCGTAGTGGGCCGGGGGGCCGGCAGCGGTCTGGCGGGCGAGGCCCTGTGTGACGGGATCGTGCTGGACATGATGCGGCACATGAACCGGGTTCTGTCGATCGAGGAGGACGGCTCGCGGGTGACCGTCGAGCCGGGAGTGGTGCTTGACGATTTGAACAATATGCTTGCCAAGTACGGCAAGAAGATTGGGCCGGACCCCTCCAGCGGCAATCGGGCGGTCATTGGTGGCATCGTCGGCAACAATTCGACAGGGGCGCATTCGCTGGAGTACGGCTTCATCGCCGATTTCGTGGAGGCCGTGGAGGTGGTTCTGGCCGATGGCAGCGTGGTGGAACTGACCAACGATGTCGATCCGCAGGAACTGGATGATCCGTGCTATCGCCAATTAGCACAGGCTTGCGTTGATGTGCTGGCCGGCAAGGAACAGATCATTGCTGCCGCCCAGCCTAAGACCAAGCGCAACCGGTGCGGGTATAACATCGTCGGCGCCTGCCATGACGGACGTATTGATCTGGCACGACTTGTGGCGGGTTCAGAAGGTACGCTTGCCGTTTACACGCGGCTTACGTTGCGTACGGTGGATGTACCGGCGTGCAAGGCCTTGATGCAGATCGAGTTCGAAAGCATCGGCAAGATGGCCCAGGCGGTTCCTCTGATCGTCGACTCCGGTGCCAGTACGTGCGAGCTGATGGACCGGGCCGTGTTGAAGATGGCCGCCGAGTCGCTGCCGGCATACCGGGACATCTTTCCGGTGCATTGCGCCGCGGCGATGCTGGTCGAGCATTGCGGGGCCAGTGAAGCCGAAGTGCTGGCCAAAATCGAGCGGACGGAACAGGCGATTGCAGGATTGGCCGAGGCATGCAAGCGGGTGCTCGACCCCAACCAGCAGAAGCGGCTTTGGAAGTCCCGAAAGGATGCCGTGCCGCTGCTGCACCGCGAGAAGGGACCGCGCCAGCCGATCCCCTTCATGGAGGACGTGTCCGTCGACAACCGGCGATTAGCCGAATACCTGCGTGGACTGGAAGCCATCGGTAAACGTCACGGTGTCTCTCTGGTCTACTATGGTCACGCGGGGGATGGCGAACTGCACGTCCGGCCGTATCTTGATCTTACGAGTGCGCAGGACGTTGCGAAGATGCAGTCGCTGGCGGCGGAAGTGTTCGAACTGGCATGGTCGCTGGGTGGTACGATCAGCGGGGAACATGCCGACGGGCTCCTGCGGACGGCGTTCATCCGGAGACAGTACGGCGATGCCTATTATGAACTCCTGCGCGGTATCAAGCATGCATTCGATCCGCACGAGATAATGAATCCGGGCAAGCTGATCAGCGACGATCCTGACGTGATGATCAGGAACCTCCGTGCTTCAAATCCGGTGCTGACCGAGCGGCTCAAGACGAATCTGCTCTTCGACGACGGCGAGTTTCGCTATGAGATTGAGCAGTGCAATGGATGCGGAGTATGCCTCAGCACGCAGGCGGGATCGCGGTTGTGTCCGGTGCACAGGGCGCTGAAGGAGGAATTGGCCTGCTCGCGGGCCAAGGCGAATCTGTTGCGAGCGTGGATCACGGGCAAGCTGGACCACGCGGCGTTTGCGTCGGATGAATTCAAGCGGATTCTCAGCCTGTGTGTTAACTGCAAGATGTGTTCCGTGCAATGCCCATCGGGCGTCGACGTCAGCAAGCTTATCATGGAGGCCCGGTCGCAGCTTATCAAGTGCCGCGGAATGACCCTTACCGAAAAGGCGCTGGTGCACAACCGTTATCTGAGCGCGATAGGTTCGATGTTTGCCCCGGTAAGCGGGTTTGTGATGGACCTGGCGCCCTTCAGGTGGGTGATGGAAAAGGCGGTTGGCATCGACCGGCGGCGGCGCATGCCGAGATTTCAGCACGGAACGTTTGTGAAGAAAGGTCGGCGATATCTGGCCGCGCAGCCCTCTCTGCCCCAGCCGGTGGACAAGGTGGCGTACTTTGCGGACAGCTTTGCAAACTATAACGACCATGCGCTGGGGATGGCCGCGATCAGGACGTTGCGTCACAACGGAGTCGATGTGGTTCTGCCGGAGCAACTGCCCGCGCCGATTACGGCGGCGGCGTATGGGGCGATAGATACTGCGCGGTACGATTTTGAATACGTGCCCCAACGCCTTGCCGGCCTGGTTCGGTCGGGCTACAAGATTGTATGTTCAGAGCCGAGTGCGGCCTTGTGCCTGCGGGACGAATTGAAACGTTTTATCGATAGTGAGGACGCCCGACTTGTCAGCGCCGCCACATTCGAGTTGATGGACTATCTTAACCGCCTGCGCAAGGCCGGGAAACTGAAGACCGAGGTCGCCGATCCGCTCGAAGGCGAACGTTATGTCTATCATTCGCCGTGTCATCTGTGTGCGCTGGGGGTCAGCGGAGCGTCCGTTGAACTGCTGTCGGCCCTCACGCGCGCTGAGATCACTGATGTGGAGGCGGGCTGCTGCGGCATCGCAGGGACATATGGCATGCAGAAAAAGAATTATGAGACGTCGATGCAAATCGGCGCACCCATGGCCGAGGCCCTTAACGCCATTGAGATCCGGGATGCGCTGACCGAGTGTGGGGCGTGCGGGATGCAGATCGAGCACATGACGGACAAACGGGTGACTCATCCGATCAAGGTGCTCGCGCGAGCGTATGGAGTGCTGTAGAGCCGCTATCAGACCTGCATGTTTGGCGGCCCAGCCAGCGCGTGCCGGCGGCTGCGGCTTTCCGGCCAGACTTGTTTGTCGCAGCCGCACATGTTCAAATGCCGCCTCTAATCTACGATATATCACTGTGCAGACATGGGGCAGCGAGACGTGGCAATGACACAACGCGAATTGAAGCGCGCAGTCCTTTGGGAGCCGGCGCCGGACAAGAAGGTCAAATGCTTCCTGTGCAACTGGCGGTGTTTGATCGCCGACGGCAGGGTCGGGCGTTGCGCGGTCCGCAAGAACATCGATGGCGTACTGTACTCTTTGGTCTATGATAGGGTGTGTGCCGCCAGCGATGACCCGATCGAAAAGAAACCCTTGTTTCATTTTCAGCCTGGAACGCGCAGTTTTTCGATTTCGACACCGGGGTGTAATTTCCGGTGCGGGTTCTGCCAGAATTGGCAGATCAGCCAGTCTGCGCTGGACGAGGGGGTCATTGACGGGCAGCCTTATAGTCCCGCGCAGATCGTGGCTGCCGCGGTGCAGTCCGGCTGCAGCAGCATTGCGTACACGTACACCGAGCCGACAATTTTCATGGAGTTGTGCGAAGAGACGGGTAAGCTGGCGCGGCAGAGGGGACTTGCCAATGTGTTTGTCAGCAATGGGTATATGACGATCGAGGCGATTGATTTTGCCGCGCCCTGGCTCAACGCGATCAACATCGACCTGAAGGCCTTCACGGAGGATTACTATCGCAGGCTGTGCAAGGCGCATCTTGAGCCGGTGCTGGAGTCGATCCGCTACATTGCCCATAACACGAACATCTGGATGGAGCTGACGACGCTGATCATACCCGGCCAGAACGATTCGGAAGACGAACTGAAGCGCCTCGCGGAGTTTATTGTCAATGAGGCGTCGCCGGATGTGCCTTGGCATGTGAGCCGGTTCTTCCCGACGTACGAGATGACGGAAACGCCGCCCACGCCTGCGGCAACGCTGCAGAGGGTGTGGGAAATCGGCCGGGCGGCGGGGCTGCGCTACGTCTATGTGGGCAATCTGCCGGGCTCGCAGGCGGAGTCGACGTTCTGTTGGAAATGCGGCGAGCTTCTGATCGAGCGTATCGGCTACCACATGCGCTCCAATATGATTAAGGATGCCGCATGCCCGGCCTGCGGGGCGCAGATCGCCGGCGTGGGCCTCGGATAACGCGCTGTGAAAAAGGCGTGCAATCCCCGGTTTGTGCGTTAGAATGACCGCTTTGCAATAACGTGTCCATCCGATTGTGTGAGGCTGTTTGTGAAGATTGTTGCGGATGAAAATATCCCCTTTGTCCGGATGTGCTTTTCTTCGGTTGGCGAGGTGGTAACGGTATCCGGGCGCGCAATAACGCCGGAGTTGGTTAAGGATGCCGACGTACTTCTGGTGCGGAGCATCACGAAGGTCGATGAGGCTTTGCTGGAGGGCAGCGCGGTCAAGTTCGTGGCTACGGCGACGATCGGGATGGAGCACGTCGATCAGGACTATTTGGCGGCGGCCGGGATAGGGTTTGCGTCCGCGCCGGGGTCGAATTCGAATTCCGTGGCCGAATACGTGGTGGCGGCGCTGTTGGCGCTGGGTAAAAAGTACAGGATCCAGTTGGCCGGCAGGCGGATAGGCATCGTCGGGGTGGGCAACGTGGGCAGCAAGGTGGCGCGAAAGACGGCGGCTCTGGGTATGAAATCGGTGCTTAACGATCCGCCGCTGGCGCGACAGACCGGCGACCGCCGCTATGAGCCGTTGGAGGCGGTGTACGAGTGCGATTTTGTGACTATGCACACGCCGCTGACATATGAGGGACCTGACAAAACGTATCACCTTGCTGACGAGAAGTTCTTTAGTGCGCTCAAGCCCGGCTGTGTATTCCTTAATACGTCCCGCGGCGGGGTCATGGACACGCCCGCTCTGAAAAGGGCGATGGCGGCTGGGCGTTTGGGCGGCGTAGTGTTGGACGTTTGGGAGAACGAACCGAACATCGACGGCGAATTAATCCGCAAAGTGGATTTATCAACACCCCATATCGCAGGGTATTCGTTTGACGGCAAGGTGTTGGGGCTGATCATGATTTACCGGGCAGTGTGTGCGCATTTCGGTCTTGAGGTGCAGCACGACGTGGGAGACTTTTTGCCGCCGGCGGCCGTGCCGGAGATTCAGGTTGACGGGACGGCTGTTGATGAGCAGGCCGCCATCCATGATGCCGTGCAGCAGGTGTATGTGATCAACCGTGACGACTTCAACACGCGTGAGATACTGCTGGTGCCCGAAAGCGAACGCGGCAAATTCTTTGACAACCTGCGGAAGAACTACCCCGTGCGGCGCGAGTTTCAGAACACGACGGTGAAGGGCGTCGACGCCGGCACTTCCTTGGGCAGAAAACTGGCTGGCATTGGATTCAAGGTTGGTGGATGACGGTCAGGAGTGACATACTGGAATGGCCTTCAGGGCGGCTGGATTTTTCCGCTGGATGCCTTGTCATGGGCATTTTGAACGTAACGCCGGATTCGTTCAGCGACGGGGGGCGATTCTCCGCTGTCGATGCGGCGGTGGCGCACGGATTGGCAATGGCGCAGGCGGGGGCGGCGATCATCGACATAGGGCCTGAGTCGACCCGGCCCGGCGCTGAGCCGGTGCCGGCAGACGAACAGATTCGCCGAGCGATTCCGGTGATCGAGAGGATGGCGGCCGAATGCAAGGCCGTGATCAGCATCGACGCGCGCAATCCTGACGTTGCGGCGGCGGCGCTGAATGCAGGCGCGGCGATGATCAATGACGTGACGGCGCTGGGCGATGACCGTATGGCGGAGTTGGCCGCGGAGAAGCAGGTCCCGGTGGTCTTGATGCACATGAAAGGTACGCCCGCGACAATGCAGCAGCAGGCCCACTATGAGGATGTCGTCGAAGAGGTGCTCACATTTCTGCTGAAGCGTGCCCAACGGGCCATCGGTTTCGGCATTGCCCCCGAAAAGATCTTTATTGATCCCGGGATCGGCTTCGGCAAAACGGCAGAGCACAATCTGACATTGCTGCATTGTCTGGATCGTTTTGTTGCCTCCGGCTACAGGGTCCTCCTTGGCGCCAGCCGCAAGCGATTCATTGGCAGGCTTACGGGCAAAGACCAGCCGACGGATCGTGCCTTCGGAACGGCGGCAACAGTTGCGCTGGCGGCAGCGGCGGGGGTTTCGATCGTGCGCGTTCACGACGTGCCCGAGATGATGGACGTGGTGCGCGTGGCCAACGCCGTGCGGCGGGCACAAAAAACATGCCCCGACGCAGGGCCGGGGCATGCGGATGCTGCTGAATAAGACTGCACTGCTCAGATAATCTCGAGCGTGTCCTTGTCGGGCAGCGGCGGGAAAGGCGCGTGCGGTTCGGTCTGGTACCAGAAGGCGGTCGAGGAGATATCATCCTGCAGCGGCAGGTAGCGGCCCCCGCTTCGCCAGCCGAGGGCCTGGATGGTTACCTTCAGATCCTGTTCGAAGCGGATCGGGTCCATAATGTGCCAGCGGTACAGGCCGAAGCGAGTCTGTGACTGGTACTTGCCGTCGGGCTTTATCACCTGCGGCATGCCTGCGTAGGGCGTGGTGTATTCCTGGTACTGGTCCGTCTCAGGATTGATAAAGCAGTAGCTGCCGCAGAAGTAATCCTCGGTGCCCGTGCCGCAGATGGTGGGGAACTCCTTATCGCCATCCATGAAGAACTTGATTTCGCCTTCACCCCACCAGCCGGTGTTATTGACGCCCCATGCCATGTAGCAGCCGACGAAGTGGCCCCACCCCTTGACGCCGTCGAGGATGACGTGATCCGTCTTGTATTTCAGCGGGTTGGAGCGGCGAAACTGTGCGTGGAAATACGCCGCATCTTCGGGCACTTCGGTCAGCGTGTAGTCGATCTGGTAATACAGGGTCATCTCGCGGGTATCGATGTTTTCCATGGTGATACGCGCGCTCTTGCGGAAGGGCATCTCCCAGTAGCAGTTGAATCCGCTGCCGGGATTGACGCACACCGCCAGCGACGACACCTGGGCAAACTTGTTCCAGCCGCACGCGAAGAAATCACCGACCGGGCATTCCACTGACGGCTCCTTTTCGCCATCCCAGTACATGCGGATGATGTTGAAGCGATTGTGACCGGTGGGGGTCATCCAGATGTGCTGAATCGCGCCGGGACCTTTGATGTTGGCCATTTCGAACGTCTCGCCCGGCTTGATCCTGACACAGGGTGAGACTTTCCATTTCTGGCCCAGATCGCGTGCGGCGTTCTTGCCGGTGCCTTCGGTGGCCATGCCGCCTTTGCCTTTTTCGCCTGTGAAATTCTCCGGGCTGATGGAACGTGTTTTGGCACGGGACAGGCGGGACAGATTGCCCATGTTCATGCCGAGACCGTTAAAGCCGGCTGTCTGGGCATCTGCAACAGAAAGGTCCGCTGCCAGCAGGGCCGCCACGGCTATGAGAGCCGATACATGGAGTGGGTTTCTAAGCAGCTTCATAGATGATCCTTTCAACTGAACAGATGAACTTGGAATCGGCCGGGTTACTGAACCGACCATGTCTTGTGTCTCCGTTTTCCCGAACGTCCCGTGTGGTTCCGATTGCAGGGTTCTTATAGCTTCTTGTTCGCCGAAGGTCCAGTAAAAACCTGGGGAGCGCTGCGACAGCGGGCCCTCAAGGGCTCAGGTCATCCCGGTTCCGATACGATTTTTCGGGTTAAAACAGCGGGCGATTTAGCCGATAATCGCCATATGTAATCGTCCGGGCAGCGTGTCCCGGCCGCGACAGTGTGGCGCTGACGGGCCAAAGATGGTAAGAATCTCCGATCTGCTACGCGGTGAAGGATCGCAAATTCCGCCGGAATGTCAACTCAAGGTGACTCCGGATACGCCGGTCAGCGAGGCGCTGCGCAAGATGCAGGAAGTCGGCTGTGACAACATCGTTGTCGTGCAGGACGAAACGGCGGGCCATTCTGTCCTCTCCAAGGAGGAGGTGCTCAGCGGCCTGTTGATGGAGCTGGACAGTGCACAGATGCAGCTATCGCAACTGCAAGAGCAAATCGAAGGCAGCATCGCCGACCAGATCGATATTGTCCAGGACGGAGTCAAGGCCCTCGTCGAGTCCGAAAAAGACAAGCTGGCGGTCGCCATCGACAACATGACGGAAGGTTTGGTCATCCTCGGGCAGACCGGCGAGATCGAACGCGCCAACCCATCGGCCAAAGTCCTTCTCGGTTTGCAGGCCGACGACAGCCTGGAAGCGCTGGCCGTGGTCATCGACGGTCTCGGCCTGCGAAACATGGTCTCCGGCAAAGAAGACACCGAGGGAAAACAGGCCGGCGGCTTCAAGATACGTTCCACCAATCACAAGATCCTCAAGATGCGATGGAACCGAATGAACGACGCATGGGGCCGTTTCCTCGGCAACGTCATCACCATCCGCGACATTACGGAAGAAGAGCTTGCCGAGAAGAGCAAGACGGAGTTCATCGCCTCGATCAGTCATGAGCTTCGGACGCCGCTGACCACAATTCAGAACAGCGTGTCGAACATTCTGGCCGGGGTCACCGGCAAGATCACCGAGAAGACGCGTGACTATCTCATCGCCATGAAGAGCGACTGTCACCGGCTGGCAGACCTGGTCAATGACCTGCTGGATATGGCCAAGCTCGAGGCCGGATCAATGCCGATCAACCGCCGCGTAATGAGCATCGCCGCGGTCGTCAATGATACTATACGCAGTCTGGCCAGTCAGGCGCACGCACGCAACATCAAGCTCACCTGCGAAACCGTCGGCCGCATATCCCCGGTGTTCGCCGACCCGCAGCGGATCGAGCAGGTCCTGCTCAATCTGGTCGCCAACGCCGTGCAGTTCACACCGCCGGGCGGCAGAGTGACGGTACGGACGTTCGACAGCGGCGACGACGTTGTGACCGTGGTGGAGGATACCGGCATCGGCATAGCCGTGGAACTGCAGAAGCAGATCTTCAGCAAGTTTTACCAGGTCCGGCGCGAACCGGGCCCGGGCAGTCGAGGCAGCGGCCTTGGACTTGCTATCTCTCACGGCATCATCGCCGTCCACGGCGGAAGTATCTGGGTAGAGAGCACGGAAGGGCAGGGCAGCCGCTTCTACTTCTCACTGCCGAAAACGGACCCCTTTGTAATGCTTTACAAGCACCTTTCCATCCTGAGCCGGCCTGCCGAAGGCGGCGATTTTGCGTTAGTGATTCTGCATCTGGACGTACCCGGCAATTCCGACAGGCATGCTGAAGAGGCAGGTTCAATAATCCATGAGTTGCTGACCGAAAGCGACCATTTTCTCACCGATTCCAGGGACCTTGCAATCCAGACCGAGGACCGCGAATTGGTTTTTGTGGTGAACGGCTCGACTGCGGTTCGCGTAGAGGTCGTACGCCGTAAAATTCAGGAAATTGTACGTCGTCGCATAAGGAAATGCTGTGGACAGGCCCCGATTCTGCCGATGTTGGGGACAGGTTTTTTCCCCGCCGATGCAGCCGACGTGCGGGACCTGGAAAAGATAACACGCAGAAAAGTGGTTCGACTGTTTTGAAGACCATCGACGTTGCGCCCCGCGACAGGGCTTCATTGGAGAACAGGTATGTTTGATTTTTTGGGACTCAGAAAAGAAGCAAGCAAGACCAAGATCCTCGTGGTGGACGACGAACCGAACATCGTGCAGACGCTTCAGGACCGCCTTGAGATGAACGAATACGAGGTGGTGACGGCGGGCAATGGTCGGGAAGGCCTTCAGAAGTTCGAACAGGAGCGGCCTGATGTGATCCTGCTCGATGTCATCATGCCTATCATGGATGGCCACGAAATGCTCGAAATGCTACGCAAACAGCCCGGCGGCCAGGATGTCAGCGTCATCATGCTGACTGCTCGCAGCCAGACGCAGGACATTGCCCGCGCCAACGCCTGCGGCATCGACGACTACATTGTCAAACCCTTCGATCTGAGCGAGTTGCTCGAGAAGATCGAAAGCGTGGTCGAACACCGCAAGACCGTGATGAAATAGTCACTCCGGACACATCACACCCCCAAAAACGCACCTTGGGAAGTCGGCATGCCTGCGCCCTTGCCCCTAAATATCCCCCCAATTCATCGGCTGAAAGTTGACTTCCAGCAGGTCTGCACCGTTGATCAGCCAGTGACCGTCGGCTTGCTCGGCGAGATTGAATCTTAACTTGACATAGTAAAGACTTGCCGCCTGCGTGTAAGCATTGTTCGGCGCCAGAAGCACGCGAAATACACATTCAGCGGTCGCCGTGGGCGAACTGACGACAATATGGCTGGTTGTTCGCCGAATCGTATCGATCTGCGATGTCTGCGTCCACGACTCGAAAAAACTGACCATCGCCTCCTTGGAGCGGTGTATACGGTCGCGATAGTCCGGGGCGAGCGTCTCGGCCATTCCCATGACGTCTTCATGAACAGCCGCGCGTCTGCCGCGCTCCAGCAGACTGTCGATTTGTTCGTAGTCGGTCTGAAAGCCGTATTCCAGCACCCCAGCCGCAATAGCCGTTGCCAAGGGGATTAGAAGCAGAGGCCCGGTCCTCTTTTCGGGCAGCGCCTGCCGGATGAACCATACAACGATCAGCAGCACCAGCGCCGCGCACAGCAGCAGCCACGGTGTTTCGAATACGTTCAGCATGGTCGGGTCTCCTTGCTTGCGCGTTCTACTTGCGGCTTTTCAATTTCCAGGGAATCTTGGCCAACGACTTGTTGCGCTCGTAATTGGTCATATCGAAGTGCAGGGCGGTGACGGTGATGTAGCCTTGACGAAGCGAACTGGTGTCGGCGGGCATCGTGTGAGGGTCGCGATGCCGGCCGCCGGTGTACTCAAGAATGATCTGGCCCATCTTGTTTTGCGAAATCGTGATACTCTCCTCGAATCCGCCGATCGATTGCGGCACGACGACGATGCCCTTTGGATTTCCGTCCGCAAGGCTGGGCACGTTGATGTTGATCACGTCGCCGGGATGCAGCGGAAGCAGTTGCTTGATAACATCGAAGCCGTAGTCCGCCGCGGCCTCCACGTCGAAGTGCTCGTCTAACGTGGCGCTGACGGCGATAGATGGAACTGTCTCGAACGCCGCTTCCATCGCCGCCGCCACAGTACCGGAGTAGAAGACGTGTACGCCGACGTTGGCCCCGTGATTGATGCCCGATACCACCAGATCGACCGGGCCATGGGTATTGTCAGCTAACCGGCACAAGGCGGCCTTGACGCAGTCGGCGGGCGAGCCTTCGATGCTGAACGCCGAAAACTTTCCCATGATGTCCAGCTTCTCGCAGACCAGAGGCTCCAGCGATATGCTGTGGCTTGCACCCGACTTGGGCTGTGCCGGGGCGACCACGCTTACATGGCCCAGTTCCGTCAGCCGCTTGTACATGGCCGCCAGTCCTGGAGCAAAAAGGCCGTCATCGTTCGTCAATAGTATGTGCATGTACTGCTGCTTTCTTTAATCTCAAAGTTTTACATGCCACTCTACGGTCTCCATGCTAAAATGTCAACGAGTCAGTTCCAGATCTGTGAAGACATGCGGCCTCAACGTCGATGTTTCAAACAGTTGAATCGCCGACGGGTAGTATCAGAATATTCAGGAGCAGCAGGAATGACGGTACAGAAGGTGATTGCCCGGCAATGGGCCGATTACACTATCATGACCCGCAGGCAGGTGCGGGATTTCGACGCATGGGCCATACAGGAGATGGGCATCCCGGGCGTGGTGCTGATGGAAAACGCCGGCAGGGGCTGTACGGAAGTAATCTGCGACCGCCTCGGCGCTGTGGCGGAAGCGACCGTGGCCGTTTTCTGTGGTGTTGGCAACAATGGCGGCGACGGCTATGTGATTGCCCGCCACCTGGCAAACTGCGGTGCTAGTGTCCGTGTCGTGGTGTGTGGCAAACGTGATAAGATTGGCGGCGATGCACTGACAAATCTTAAGATCATTGAACGCATGGATCTGCCCGTTGTGCACCTCAATCTCCTCCCGGAGGGATTGCCCGATCGTGTCGCCGCCCAAACCGAAGGCTGTGCGCTGCTCGTGGATGCACTCTTCGGAACGGGACTCAGCGGCGAGTTGCACAGCGAATATGCAGGGCTCATTGCTTGTATCAACGCGCAAGACATCCCGATTGTCGCCGTGGATATCCCCAGCGGGCTTGATTGCGACACCGGCATGCCGCTTCCCGTGTGCATTGAAGCTGATGCGACAGTGACCTTCGTCGCCGTCAAGAAGGGCTTCACGCTGTCCGAAGAGACGCTCCGCGCCACCGGCCAGATCTACGTCGCATCGATCGGCATCGACCCCCGGCCGAGGTGATCGTCAGAAGGGCGTGCTCTTCTCCGCCAGAGACCGATAGCCGATCAGGTGCAGGAAACGCTCCTGATTGATGACCGGCACCCGCAGCGCTGCGGCACGCGACAGGACCTCTTCGTAGCGATTGCCCGCCTGCAGTGAGGCCTCGTACCTCTGTTCCACCGTCGCATCGAACTGGACCTCCTCGGTTGAGGGCCTGGCCATGGGCGTTGGCTTGGTGCCTAACACCACGAAGTCCGTCTCGATGGTCACCTCGTCGACAACACGGCCGCCCCAGCGTTCGATCAACTGCACAATCTTCTGCCGGCCGTCGGGCTCGACAACGCCGTTGCCGTCGAAGTCGAATTCTCCGGCGACCACAAACCGGTTGCTGGTCTGGCTGTCCCAGATCAGGTTGGCAACGATGTCTTCAGGTACGATGGGGTTCTTCTTCGTGGATTCGTTGATCCTGGCGGCCGAAACGTTTTCGCTGACTTGAAAAACCTCGATCTCCGCCTTGCCTTTGCCGTCTTCCGGCAGGGGGGCGTTTCTGTCGTAGACCGAGAAGGTCAGGCCGCGGTAGACATGATCCTTGCTGCCGATGTTAAGATAAACGACATTCGCCTGATTGTCGATCCGCACGATGCGTGCATCGGGCTTGAAGGCGGCAACTTCGATATCCAGCCCGGAGCCCTTGATGGCCTCGAGCTTGTCAAGAGCCAGGGCCAGCGACTCCTGAGTCTTCTTGAGTTCCTCCTGTGTGGCGAGCAGTTCCATGCCGCGTTCTTTAACCTTGGCCTGTTCCTTCTCGAGCTTGTCCATAAGATTCTGGACCTGTTGCTCAGTGCTCTGATCGGCAAGGCGGCGAAGTTCGTCATATCTCGCCTGTGCCTCGGCGGCGTCAGCTTGATAGCGGTTCTTCTCATCGATTAGCTTCTGTTCCTTGATGCGGCTCTCTTCCTGGGCGTCGTCAAAGTCGTCCTGAAGCTTCGCAAACCGCTCGGCAAGCTGCCACTGGCTCTGGTCAAGAGTGTCCAGTTGCAATTTCAGCTGCTGGATGATCTGCACAAGGTTAACGGGCTCGGTGTTCGAAACCGTCCCGTCCTTCGCCAACATTTCCAGCGTCTCATTGATCTTCACCTTGGCATCATTGGCTTTCACCGTGGCGGGCGTATCTTCGGCTGCCGCCCCTGTGACCGCCGAGACCATTTCGTCAAGCAGCCCCAGCAACGTCTTCGTGTATGTCTCCCCCTGTTTGGTTTTGCCGATTCTTGTGGCTGCCTGATTCTGCTCGGTGCTGTTGGCGAACTTGGACAGTAACTCTTCCTTGTTGATTACCTGGGTCTTATAATCCTCGGCCTTGACATAGAAGTATACCGCGCAGACGGTTGCGATAATCGAGATCGCCACGAATGCAATGAGCGTATACAGCATGGCGCTGCTTTGGGATTGTTTGCCTGCCGGCATGACGTAACTCCTTCATAACAAAACATATGCACACGAACCGACCGTACCCATCAGCCCCGGTCAAGCGGGCAATGCGATACCCTTAGTATGCCAAAAAAGCGGTCTTTCGTCAATACAAAAACGCCCTCCGAGGGCCTTTTTGCACGTCTGGAGGCCGAAAAGACCTTACTTGCCGCCAAGGCGTTTCAGAGCCGCCGGCAACTGCGACAATGAGGCTATGATCTGGCCCGGCTCGGCCTCGGGCCCCGACGGAGCGGCACGGAAGACGCGATTTGGCCGGATTAGCTGTATGGTGGCCATGCCAAGCGCGTTAGGACCGATAAAATCCTTCGCGGCATTATCCGCGACGTAAACGCAGTCGGTGGCCTTGGCCCGGAACTTCTTCAGGAGGTACTTGAACCCCTTTGTGGAGGGTTTCCAGGCCTCGCGGCCCAGTTCCTCCGTGTAACAGATGTGCTTGAAATAATGGCCGATCCCCAATGCCTCCACTTTCAGCCGCTGCGTGGGCAGAAAGCCGTCGGTCAACAGTCCGAGTGCGTATTGTCCTTGCAGAGCATCGAGAATCTCCCGGCTTTCCGTGGGCAGGGTAATGTCCGGCCTGTGCTCGCGGTAAATTCTTACGAGATGATCAATGGTGTCGGCCTCATAGGCCACCCCCAGCGCCGCCAGCGCGCTGTCGAAGACCTTGTCCCTGTTGCCTTTTTCGAACTCTCGCCAGAATGCGGCGAATATCTCCTCAGCCGACGGGCTGGCCGTGAGGTTCGGCACCCCTGACAGGAAGGCCGCCACCGCACGGTAACCGCTGCGGCAGAAGTCCACCTCATCGTAGAGGGTGTCGTCGAGATCGAACAGGACGGTTGTAATCATTTGCTCATTACCGCCTAACGCTGCGAGTTGCCTTGGTCGATGTCGTATTGTATACTCGCACGGCGGTTTATTCAAGGTGCAAACGCTCGTGGGCTCCCTTACGGGAGGATCGTCCCACGCGAAAGGAAGGTTATGGGCGGCTTAGGCAAGTGGCTCATCGTTATGGGACTGTTGCTTGTTGCAATGGGCGCCGCAATGCTGCTGCTGGGGCGCATCGGGCTCTTCAGGCTGCCCGGCGATCTCGAATTCGGCGGCAGAAACTGGCGCGTATTCATTCCCATCACCACAAGCATTATTCTGTCAATTTTGCTGACGCTCTTGCTGTGGCTGATCACGTTGTTTCGAAGGTAAGGCACATCACACGTGGTTCAAGATAAAGAAAAACTGCGACGACCGTCGCGCCGCCGGACCAGGTCGCAACCTGCATCGGAGGAGCCTTCTCACAGGCAGCGGCTGCAGAAGGTCCTGGCTGCTGCGGGAGTTGCGTCACGAAGGGCCTGCGAGGAATTGATCCGGGAAGGGGCCGTGCGGGTTAACGGCAAGGTGATCGACACGCTGCCGGCCTTTGTCGATCCCGACGCCGACGTTATTACCGTCGATGGCAAACGAATTCATGCCGAGCCCAAGGTGTACTTTCTTCTCAACAAGCCGAAAAACGTCATCTGCACCAGTTCCGACCCCTATGGCCGCAGGAAGGCCGTCGACTTTGTGGATTGCAGAGAGCGGGTCTTCTGCGTCGGCAGGCTCGATGCGGACACGACCGGCGGCATCGTTCTTACCAATGACTCGGAACTGGCCAACCGCCTCACTCATCCGCGCTACGAACTGCCCAAGACCTACGAGGTGACGATCAAGGGACGTATCGAAGGCGACGCTATCGAGAGGCTCAAGAAGGGCATCTGGCTGGCTGAAGGCAAAACAGGCAAGGCCGCCGTAAAGGTTCTGCATCGCACCCGTGACGAGTCGGTCATCGAGGTCGTTATCCGCCAGGGTCTCAATCGCCAGGTCCGCCGCATGATCGCCGGCGTCGGCTTCAAGGTCAAGGCCCTTAAGCGAACCCGAATCGGCAATATCAGCATCAAGGGATTGCCTGTGGGTGCATGTCGCCGGCTGAGTACAAGCGAAATCAACTACCTCAAGAAGATTACTGCCTCTTAAACCCATGTGCGGATTCTTCGGCATCCACCAACCTGATCGCACCGCGATTATACCTGCGGACAAGCTCGAAAAGTCCAGGCAATTGCTTCATCACCGCGGCCCGGATCAGCAGGGCACTTTCAGCGACGCGGGCATCGGGCTGGTTCACACCCGCCTGTCTCTGCTGGATTTGTCCGAACGAAGCGGGCAGCCCTTCTGGGACGACCAGGGGCGATATGCCCTTGCCTACAACGGCGAGATATACAATTTCAAAGAGCTGCGGGCCCAACTGGAGCGGCAGAACGTCACATTTCGAACAACAAGCGACACTGAAGTGCTTCTGCAGATGCTGATTCACCGCGGCTTTGATCAGACGCTTGCCGTTGTCGAGGGCATGTATGCGTTTGCCTTTTATGATCGTCACACGCATACACTGACGCTGGCGCGCGACCGCTTTGGGATTAAACCGTTATATGTCTGCCATCACAATGGGGCCTTTCTGTTCAGTTCCAGCATTGCGGCATTTCGGCCGTGGCTGACTTTTGAGCCGGATCTGCTTTCCATTGTCGACTACTTGCAGGGTTCCGGCGGGCCCCACGCGGACCATTCGTTTTACAAAGGCATTCATATCGTGGAGCCCGGTGCTGTAATCGCGGTTTCCGCCGACGGTACAGTCTCATCACGATATCACTTCCGGCTCGGCGATCTGTGGGATGCCGATCTGGCGGAGGAACTGGCCGGTCTTTCGCCTCGGCAGGTCGTAGATCGCACCGAGCAAATGCTTCTCGAAAGCGTGAAAATGCAGCATGTTGCCGATGCACCTGTCGGTGTCTTATGCAGCGGCGGCGTTGATTCGTCGACCATAATGGCCATGGCATCGAGATTCAACAGCAATATGATGGTGTTTCATGCCAACGTCATGGGCCCCGAAAGCGAATACGAAGCTGCCAAGACCCTCGCCGAACACCTGAAAATGGATTTCAGGTCCGTCGACGTCGATGACACCGACTGGCTTGACGCGATGCCGGATGTGATGGAGCACTATGGCCAGCCTTTCGCCCAGCATCTCAACTCTGTGCCGTTTCTCATGGTTTCGCGTCTGGTGCGTTCCGCCGGTGTCAAGGCCGTTCTGTCCGGCGAGGGGGCCGACGAGTGTTACTACGGATATCCTGAAATGATTGTCGGCCGGTACAAGTCGCAACCATTTGTGCCGCGGCGGCTTCGCAAGTACTTGCCAGCCCTGCACTGGCTCGTGGGCAAACGTGCCGAGATACCCGAATCGGATGTGCGCAAGGAACTGGCAAGCCGTTATGAAAAACGTCTTGAGTTTGAGGAAATGCGCAATACCTTGAGCCGGCGGGGCGGGCGGCAGCCGGAAGACTTTCAGTCACTTTGGTGGCTGGGATACCACCTCAGATCATTGCTCCATCGCAATGACTGTCTGGGCATGGCCGCCAGCATCGAGGCGCGATTTCCGTTTCTGGATACCGCCGTGGTCCGCGATGCCGTCAACATGCCGTATCGCTGGAAAGTGCATTTCTCGCTGCGTGCCCGTACCAACAGCCATCGTTTGATCTGTGATAAGTGGGTCCTGCGGGAGGTAGCGCGGCGCTATATCCCCGAGAGTTTGTCGCATCGCCCGAAAACGGGCTTTCCGGCGGCGGCGTGGCGACGTATGGAGATACCTCTGGCCTTTTTCCGCAACTCGCGCATTTGCGAAATGTTGGAGCTGTCCGAAAGACAGATGGAACACCTGTATGCACATTCCAGGCCATATATGCGAACCAAGCTGCTGCATTTGGAGGTCTGGGCACATGTATGCCTCGACGGCGCAGATAAGGACAAGATGCTTGCCCGGTTGCGCGACACAATCGTCATGAAACCGCTGTGCTGACGTTTACAGAGAGGCCACAACGGCCTTGATGTCACCCGAAACTGCGGCAAACCTGAAGGGATTGATCTGTCAGCGGGCGTGAACCGGCGCGGCAGACAGCCCCCGGGGAGATACAAGCTGGCGCTGATCGGTGCTCAGGAGGTTTACCACGCACCCTCGTTCGCAATGAACGGCCTTTTCGTGGAAAAGAAGCTGTGTATCGCTGTCAGCAGCTCTTTTCCGTCTGACGCCTCTTCTTCTGCCTGGACTCGGCGCGCCGGTTTTCTCTGCGTGTGGCAACCGCTATCTTGTGCAGCACTTCTTTTTCCACGATCGGCATCAAACCCAGCCAGCGGGCGGTAATGGCAAAACGCGCATCGCGACCGACCAGGTAGTGCGGCCGCGAGTTCTTCTTCTCCATGACCTTCAGGATCGTCCGGACAACCGCCTCCGCTTCGCCTGCCCGCGGTATGATGTAGTCGCGCATCAGCCGCAGAAAGCCCCGGTTGTATGGCATCATGGCGGAATCCGGGTTATAAAAGTTCTCCGTGAGATTGACATTGGCGCGGAGAATCTCGGTCTTATGATAGCCCGGCTCAATACAGACCACGTCGATGTTGAACGGCTTCAGCTCTATACGGACTGATCTCGAAAAGCCGACCAGCGCGTGCTTGGTTGCGGCGTAAGTGGCGTTGAACGGATGTCCGACTCGGCCGGCCAGTGACGCCACATTGATGATTCGTCCCGAACCTGCTTCAATCATCCCCGGAACGATCGCTCGCGTCAGGGCCACAACACCATGATAATTGGTATCGAAAACAGTGGCCATTTCAGCGTCGGTGATGTCCAGAAAAGACCCCAGAATAGACATCCCGGCATTGTTGATCAGAATATTCACTGGTTTGTACTTGTCGGCTATCTCTGCGATCTGGGCCCTGTTACGCACGTCAAGCTGCTCGACGACCGCGGAAACCCCGGCCTGGTCCAGAGCTATCTGGAGGTACTCGGCCTTCTTCATGTTCCGCATGGTCGCAATCACCTCGTACCCCGCCTTGGCCGCCTCCACGGCGGTCAGCAGCCCAAATCCGCTCGAACAGCCAGTTATGAGGACCCGTTTACGGGATGTGTTTGTGCTCATGCGAACTCCTTGTCCGCCATATCCTGCTCATAACCGCCCCCAAAGCAAGGAAAATCACAATACAAGGCGAAAATCTGAATTTTTTTCGGTCAATTTTGCGTTCACCTCTTGCATTCTCGCCGTTGTGCCTTATAGTTGTAAGGCTTTAAAGTAACAGGAACAGAACGCCGCGGTTGTCAGTACAAACTGCGGAGCGCAAGATGGGAGTTGTCTGATGGCAAGAGAATGCTATTTCACGGGTAAGCGGACCACCGCCGGTCGGAGCATCGCCAGACGCGGTAAGGCAAAATACCTGGGCGGCGTGGGTAAGAAGACCACCGGCGTCACAAAACGCAAGTTCAAACCCAATATTCAAAAGGTCCGGGCAGTCATCGACGGCAAGGTCTGCCGCATCAGCGTGTCAGCAAAGGCGATCCGGATGGGTCTGGTCGAAAAGCCGCTCAAACGCAATTACAAAGTCGCGGAGAAGGCAGCCGACTGATTCGCGGTGACCCTTTCAGGTGAAGCGTTTTTGGCGAGGCTGTTTGCGGTCTCGCTTTTTTTTTGGAGCCGACTGTGGCGGGCCGAATCGATGAAAACGAGGTGAGGAAAGTGGCAAAACTGGCCAGGCTGGAACTGAGCGAAAAGGAAGTCGCGCGTTTCAGTACCGAGCTTAGTGCGATCGTCGACTACATCGAAAAGCTCAACGAGCTTGACACGACCGGCGTCGAGCCGCTGGCCCACTGTCTGCCGATCCATAATGTCTTCCGCGCCGATCGTGTGACTCCTTCACTGGATACGGAAACCGCGCTGTCGAACGCGCCGCAGCGGCATGATGAGTATTTCAAGGTGCCCAGGATCCTGGAGGACGGCCCGGGTGCCTGATCGTCGCCTTTAAGTCAGGAGCCGTATTATGAGAGCCTTCCATGTACTCGCACTTGTCGCAACACTTGCAACGGGATGTTTTGGCCAGGAGGATGGCAAGATGAGTAAGCCGCTGCCGCCGGGACAGCACGACCAGGTCTTCGAGAGGACAGTCACCAAAACGATGTCGCTGAAGTACCTGTTGTACATTCCCAAGGACTACGGAAAAAGCGACGAGAAGTGGCCGCTGATACTCTTCCTGCACGGCGCCGGCGAACGAGGCGACAATCTGGACCTCGTCGAAAAGCACGGCCCGCCGAAGATCGTCAAGACGAAGGAAATGCCTTTCATCATCGTTTCGCCGCAGTGTCCCGCCGACAGTTGGTGGCCCAAGCAGAACGAGGTCTTGATCGCGCTGCTGGACGATATCGTCAAGCGGTACAATGTGGATACCGACCGAATCTATCTCACCGGCTTGAGCATGGGCGGCTATGGCACGTGGTCGCTGGCGTGCGACTATCCGGAGCGCTTTGCCGCGATTGCCCCCATCTGCGGCGGTGGCGAACCGCTCTTCGGGCCGCGGCTGCGTAACGTGCCGGTCTGGGCTTTCCATGGCGCAAAGGACAACGTCGTACCGCTGGATCGCAGCGAGATTATGGTGCAGTCGGTCAAGAAGGTCGGCGGCGATGCACGCCTGACGGTATACCCGGAAGCCGGCCACGACTCATGGACGGCCACTTACGACAACCCGGAACTGTATGAATGGTTCCTTAAGCATACCAGGAAGCGGACGCCCGCCGGTCAACGGTAACGATGGATGATCTGACCGCCAGACAGTTGCGTGATGCCGTCGCGTCCGGCCAAGTCAAAAGCGTCGACGCCGTGCGGGCCTTGTTCGCGCGGATCGAAAAGGTCGAACCGGTCGTAGGCGCATACCTGACCCTCTTCGAAGAGCAAGCCCTTGCCGCAGCGGAGGCCGTCGACCGTAAGATCGCCCAGGGCAAGCCTGTCGGCGCGCTTGCGGGTGTCCCGGTTGCGATCAAAGACAACATCTGCATGCGCCAGGGTCCCACCACATGCGCTTCGAAGATTCTTGCCAACTTTTACGCCCCTTATGACGCCTGCGTTGTCGAACGTCTCTTGGCGGCCGACGCCGTCATTGTCGGCAAGACCAACATGGACGAGTTTGCGATGGGTTCCAGCACCGAGAACTCCGGCCTCAAGCAGACCGTCAATCCCTGGGACACAAGCCGTGTACCCGGCGGCAGCAGTGGGGGATCCGCCGCCGCCGTCGCCGCCAGGCTGTGCTCGGCCGCACTGGGATCGGATACGGGCGGGTCGATACGCCAGCCCGCGGGTTTCTGCGGTGTCGTTGGTCTTAAGCCCACGTACGGCCGGGTGTCCCGCTACGGGTTGGTGGCGTATGGCTCCAGCCTTGACCAGATCGGGCCGCTGACAACGACTGTTGAGGACGCGGCGATGGTGCTCAATGCAATCGCCGGCCATGACACGCGCGACAGCACATCCGTCAGCGAAACCGTAGCCCCGATGTGCGATTATATGGCCCAGCTTGACGTACCCCTGGCCGATCTGAAGATCGCAATCGTGCCGGAATTCAATGCCGCTGCCGATCCCGACACGCGAAGCGCCATTGAGGCCGCACTGGAAGTCTACCGACGGCAGGGGGCCCAGCTCGTCGAAGTGAGCATGCCGCACTTCCAGTACGCTATCGCCGCCTATTACGTGATTGCCACGGCCGAGGCGTCGAGCAATCTTGCCCGCTATGACGGTGTGCACTTCGGATACCGATCCCCCCAGGCCCGGGATTGTATGGAGGTGTATTCCATGTCGCGTGCCGAGGGCTTCGGCGACGAGGTCAAGAGGCGGATCATGCTCGGCACGTTTGCCTTGTCCAGCGGGTATTATGATGCGTATTACCTGCGGGCCCTCAAGGTGCGAAACCTCATCCGCGGCGACTTCGTCAAGGCATTCGAGCGTGCCGACTGCCTCATGATGCCCGTTTCGCCGACAACTGCCTTCAGGATCGGCGAGAAGACCGCCGACCCCCTGCAGATGTACATGGCCGATACCTATACCCTCGCGGCCAACCTTTCCGGAGTGCCGGGCATCAGTATTCCGTGCGGCATGGCCGCCGGCCTGCCAATCGGCCTGCAGATAATGACCCCGGCTTTCACCGAGGAGAAGTTGCTGCGAATAGCCAGGATGTTCGAAAAACACACGGATTGGCACAAACGCAAACCGGAAATCTGAGAGGACAGTGTGATGAAACGTGTGATGCGAAGAGTCAGATGGGTGATGGTCCTTGCTGCGGTTCTGTATGGTGGTCAGGTGTTTGCCGACGCCGGCAGCCTGACTGAAAAGACTATCCGGGACCTGCAAGCGTCCTTTCAAATGGATCCGCACGCGCGCGCGATGTACAACGCGATTTCCAATACGGATATCAGGAATCTTGCCCTGAATCGCGACATCATTCGTGCTCATGACGATCTTTACACCCATAAGATCGACGTCAAAGGTGTGACAAACCAGAAGTCTTCGGGCCGGTGCTGGCTCTTTGCCGGGCTGAACACCATTCGCCACGGCGTCCGCAAGGACAAGGATCTCAAGAACCTGGAATTCTCCCAGATCTACCTTACGTTCTGGGATAAACTGGAAAAATCCAACACGTTTCTCGAACGCATGATCCAGTTGCGCGATCGCGATCTGATGGATCGCGAAGTCGTCATGGCCCTGCAGATGCCTGTTGAAGACGGCGGGTACTGGGAGAACGTGGCGGACCTCGTCAACAAGTACGGCCTCGTTCCCAAAGAGGTCTATCCCGAGACCAACAGTTCCGAGGCCACGCGCTCGATGAACGCCGTTCTGGAGCAACTGCTTCGTGCCGATGCCGTCAAGCTTCGCCGATTCGCCGCCCAGGGTGCGACGGTGGGGCAGTTGCGTCGGGAAAAGGAGAAGATGCTGGCCGATGTCTACCGCGTATTGGCCATCAATCTTGGCGAGCCGCCCACCGAGTTCGTATGGCGGTACGAGCCGGGCAAGGGCAAAGACGAGCAGAAGGACGATGGCCGCAATGGAGATAAAGACGGCGACAAAGCACGCGGCGATAACGAGCAGGACATTGAAGAACTTGCCATGACGCCCCTTGAGTTCTTCCGCGAATTCGTCGGCGTCAATACGGACGATTACGTGAACATCTTCAATGACACCACGCACGAGTACGGCAAGCGCTATACGATTGCCATGTCCCGCAACATCTGGAACGGCCACGATATCACGTATATCAACGTGGACATCGACACGCTCAAGAAAATCGCCATCAAGTCGATTGTGGACGACACGCCGGTTATGTTCGCCTGCAACGTCAGCGTCGATCAGAGTTCGGAACTGGGCATCATGGCCCCGGGCCTTTACGATTACGATTCCATCTACGGCATCGACATGGCGATGAGCAAGGCCGAGCGGGCGCTCTTCCGCCAGGGCACGCGAAATCATGGTATGGTCCTGGTGGGGGTGGATCTCCGTGATGGCAAGCCGGTCAAGTGGCGTGTGGAAAACAGTTGGGGCCCCGACCGCGGCAAAGGCGGCTACTGGGCCATGTATGACAACTGGTTCGATCTGCACGTCTACAACATCATCGTCAGAAAGGAATACGTACCGAAGGAAGTGCTCAAAATCCTGAAACAAAAGCCGATCCAATTGCCGCCCTGGGACCCCATGCTCTAACTCGAATCCACCGAGGCCCCCAAAGGGCATCTAAGATAATGGATGATTTGACAGAACGTATCATCGGAGCGGCAATTGAGGTGCACCGCGAGCTTGGCAAAGGTCTGCTCGAATCGATTTACGAAGAGGCCTTGTGTCACGAGTTTGACTTACAGGGCATCAAATACCAAAGACAGGTGCCCGTTGGGATTACATACAAGGGCAAGCTGATTAAGGGGCAGAAACTCGACCTGCTTGTTGAAAACCAGGTTGTGGTCGAATTGAAATCACAGCAGATTCCACCCGGGATTGCTCTGTCGCAAACAATTTCTTATTTGAAAGCTGCTGGATTGAACCGGGGCCTTATCATAAACTTTGGACTGGACCGATTGGTGGACGGTATCAAACGGGTATCTGTATAGAATAGAATTAAGAATCCTCTGTGACCTCTGTGTCCTCTGTGGCAAAAAAACGGTAACATGGCGAGTCTGGAATACAAACTGGTTGTTGGGCTCGAGATTCACGTGCATCTGGCCACCCGCACCAAGATGTTCTGCGGCTGTGAACTGGTATACGGCCGGCAGGCCAATACGCGTGTCTGTCCCGTGTGCATCGGCATGCCGGGCGTTTTGCCCGTAATGAACAAAACGGCCTATGAATACGCGGTGCTCACTGCGCTGGCCCTCAACTGCCGCATCGCCCGCTTCACCAAGTGGGATCGCAAGAGCTACTTCTATCCCGACCTGCCTAAGAACTACCAGATCAGCCAGTACGACCTTCCGTTAAGTGAGGACGGCTGCATTGAAATCCCGCTGGCATCCGGCGGGACCAAGCGCATAGGCATTATCCGCGCCCATCTTGAAGAAGACGCCGGCAAGAACATCCACACATTGGGCAACTTTTCGGCAATCGATCTCAACCGTGCCGGCTCCCCGCTCCTGGAGATCGTGACCAGACCGGAAATGAACTCGCCGGAGGAGGTGGGGGCGCTGGCCCGCGAGCTTCAGCGAATCGTGCGATACCTCGGCGTCTCGGAGGGTGACATGCAAAAGGGTCACATGCGCTTCGAGCCAAACATCAATCTCCATATCACGCGCGACGGCCAGCTCTACAAAACGCCTATCTCTGAAGTGAAGAATCTCAACAGCTTTCGCGCCATCGAGCGAAGCGTCGCCTATGAAGCCCAGCGCCAGCTTGACGAATTCCTGGAGACCGGCCGGACCATGCAGATGGGCAACAAACGCACTTACGGCTGGGACGACGTCAACCAGCGGACCGTCCTGCAGCGCGAAAAAGAGGAGGCCCACGACTATCGCTACTTCCCCGAGCCGGACCTCGTGCCGGTGGAGATGAACGACGAATGGCTCGCTGAGATTCGCTTGCGCCTGTGCGAACTGCCGCTGAAGATGCAGCAGCGCTTCATTGCCGACTGCGGCCTCAGCGATTACGACGCCGGTGTCCTGACGGCGGACCGTGCGACGGCGGAACTGTTCGACAAGGCCGTCAAGGCCGGCGCAGACCCCAAACGCGTCTGCAACCTGCTTACGCAGACCGGCATGAAGATCGCCAACGAGAAGAACTGCACGGTCGCGCAACTCGGCGTAAGCCACGAAGCCCTCGCCCGTCTGGCCTCCATGGCCGACGCTGGCCAGGTCAGCGCCACGGCGGCAACCACGATCTTCGAAGAGATGATCGCCTCCGGCGGCCGCCCCGACGAGATTGCACAGCGGCTCAATCTCCTCCAGAAAAACGACGCAAACGAGATTGAATCGATGGTCGACGACGCCATCGCCGCCAACCCCGATGCCGTCGCCGAAGCTACCTCCGGCGGCAAGAAGAGCAAGAAGGCTCTCGGCTTCCTCATGGGCCAGGTCATGCAACGAAGCAAAGGCCAGGCCAACCCCAAAGTCGTCTCCGACATCCTCAACAGGAAGCTCGGCCTATAGTTCATGCCCGCAGCCGGCGAAACCCCCTCGCGCCGGATGTTGTCAGACGATTAAGGCTGCGCCGACAGGATCGACGGAATTGGCTGACGTCAATTCTGGAAGGCCTTGCTTTCCGAGCCTTCCAGCAGCCGCTTGATATTCTCCACGTGCCGCACGATCACGAGAATAGAGATCGCGCACGCAACAATCAGCAGCGGCCACAGCACCGCGAAATGCCAGTCCGGCTGAATACAGATCGCCACCGCCAGAACCACGGGAAACGACAGCGCCGCAAGAATCGACGCCAACGAAACATACCGCCACGTGATCAGCACCGCTGACCAGATCATGAGGATGACAAGACCCGGCAGCGTCAGGTAAGGATACAGCCCGAAGATAACGCCCAGGCTTGTCGCCGCGCCCTTGCCGCCCCTGAACCGCAGGTACACCGGAAACACGTGCCCTATGATCGCCGCGCATCCCACGCCAAGCCACAGCCACAGCACGCCCACCGTAATCTGATCGATCAGCAGGGCGGCGACCAACATCGGAACCAGCCCCTTGAGACAGTCAAAGGCAAAACAGACCATTGCCCACGGCCGCCCCAGCGCCCGCGAGACGTTCGTTGCCCCGATATTGCCCGACCCGATCCGCCGCAGGTCCACGCCGTGCGCACGCGCGATCAGCAGCCCGAAGGGTATGGACCCCAACAGATACGCCGCCACTGTCAACGCTGCCCACGTCATGCCTGTGTTCCTCGATTCGCGATGATAAACCGATACAACTCTACCATCCTTTCGGCATGCCTGGCAACAGAAATGTTCTCCGCCAGGTTATCAAGCCGGATCGCCTCCGACGCCGAACGGGCGTTTTCAGGCTCAGCAAGCCGCGCGAGCGCCTCCGCCAGCGCCCGCGTATCCCGCGGATCGTCGATGATGACCCCGTGACGCCGGTCGACATACCGTTCCGCCGCGCCGTTGAACCGTGTGGTGATGGCGGGTTTGCCGTACGCCAGCGCCTCTAAGATGAACCGCGAGCACGGATCGTAATACGTGGGCAGGACGGCCGCTTCGACCGGTTCCAGCGCCACCTGGATACTGCCCACCGCACCCGAGAAGGCCAGACGATCGCTCACGCCCAACTTCTCCGCGAGGTCGCGGTAAGGTTCGGCCCGCCCGCTGCCCGCCACCGCGACAAACACCGGCCGCGGTTCGAGACCATCCTTCAGCAGCCGCAGTGCCCGGACAATCGTCGCCAGGCCCTTGAGCCGGAAATTGTTGGCTGCAAATAAGAACAACGCCCCCTCCCCGCGCGCCGCCGGCAAACCACCCTCGGCCTCGTCGTCTCCCTTGTCCGCTCTTGCGGCGTACCGTATGTCCACGCCGTTGGGGATCACGCAAATCCGCTCCTCCGGCATCCCGTAATGTCGGACGAACTGGCCCTTCACGTATTCGCTCAACGCCGCGATGATCGGTCGCGAACCCGCCCGGCAGAGACGTTTTTCCGCATTCAGCAGCACCGTTCTTCGCCAGTTGAGCGACTTTGTCGCCGTCTTGAACAGCCGAACGGCCGCATTATCATAACTGGCGATGTTGCGCTCGATCGCCTCGGCATAGCTGCCTCCGCGCGGTTGATAAACATCCGCGAATTCAAACGGCAGTGTACTGTGCACGATATCGTAATGCTCCTTTGTCATGTGCGCCCGGATCGCCTCGCCGAAAACGCCAAACGGCGTCCGCTTGCCCGACCTGTTCTCACACAGTATCTTCACGTCGCCAGGATTACCCTTGGCGCTGGCGGCCAGGACCGTTGCATCCACGCCCATCCTGTTCAACTGCCGGTCCAGTTCCCATATCGACCGCTCGGCCCCGCCCAGCGCAACATCGGCACGTTCAATGATGATGGCAACTCTGATCATGGCAGGATTATAACAGGCCGTGTTTACTCTGCAAAGGGCACGCGCCGCCCGTGGCGAATGTCATGGTCCGCCATCCGCCACGCACGGTTCTTGACCTGCCGCAGAAAGCGACGATCGGCGGCCGTGAGCCTGTCCCGACCGACGTAATAGCAGTAGAAACGAAGCCGGTCGGCGCGACTGATGATCTGGCCCGGCGCGGAATAGTACAGTTGAGCGATATCCTTGACGCGGAAACGTTCGTCGAAAATCATGGGCCGGAACGTCCGCTGCAGGTCAATCAGGTAAAGCGTTTCATCACCGGTCATGAAGATATGGCACAGATAGAAGTCCCGATGCCGCAGACCCGTGTCATGAAATCGCCGCGCAAAATCCGCCAGTGCGCGGATGAACTGCCGTTTCCTGTCAACGTTTTCCAACGGCTTGCTGTTGTAAAAGTACTCCGGCAGTCGCGCCTCCAACGAACGGCCGTTGGCGATCTCCTCCAGAATGACAAAGCTGCGCTTTTCGAAAAGCCCACTCCATTCCTCCCCGAACGCTACAACACGTGCCGTCCGGATGCCGGCCGCCGTCAACTCCTCCGCCGGGCGTCGATCGTACGCCGCCGTGCTCGCCCGCTGCCGGTGATCGATCCAGTTGCGTATCTGCTGTCCCGGCGGCGGCCGATCATATCGCTTCAGATAATACGCCTTGCCGGTCTCCGGCAGCATGAACCGGATGCGGCTGCGATGCCGGGCCAGGTTGGCCTTCGTCAGTTTTTCGCCGCCCTCGAACGCAAACACCGCCTCAAGTGAATCGAGACCCAACCGGCGCAGCGGCTCAACGAACTTGCGATCGACATGGAATCCGTTTCCCACCTCCACAAAGTCATGCTCGCTCATCGGCCGCCCGCCTGCAATAATCTCTCCGCCGCCGCCCAAACCATCTCGACGGTGATCGCCTCCATACAGAGATGCCGTTCCTTCGCACAGCGAGGCTTCTCGCACGGTGCACATTCGGCACGCCCAATCAGTTGTATCTCATCACTGTAGCCGGTCTGCGTCCAGCGCGCGTCGTTGGGCCCGAACAGCGACACCACCTTGCGCCCTAATGCAATGGCTATATGCCGCGGCCCGGTGTCGTTTGTGATCACCAGTTCAGCTTCCGCGAACAACGCCTTCAGTTCGCCCAACGAGAGGCAATACTCGGCAAGGTTCACCAGCCGGTTCCGTGCCGCTTTGCAGATACTCGCCGCGATTGCCTTCTCCACCGGATTCGGCGCAACCGAGACAACGACTGTCGCACCGTACTTGTCAACAAGCCGGTCCGCCGCCTCGGCAAACCGATCGGCCGGCCAGAACTTGCTCGGTCCGAAGCTTCCCCCCGGCACAAGTATCACCACCGGCGAATCGGACCCCATCACTGCCGGCAGCTTGCCCGACACCGACTGCACCGCCTCTTCGTCCACGGCCAACTCCAACGTGCGCTGCTGACTTGAATACCCCGCCTCTCGCGCCAACGTCAGGTAATAGTCCACCATGCTCAAGGGTGCAAATGCCCCGTTTGAATCCCGCCGCGCCTCGAGCCGCTTTGTCAGCAGCAGCGATCGGCCGTCGCGGGCATAACCGATCCTCTCGCCGGCGCCTGAAGCGTACGCCGCCAGACCCGCCGAAAACGAGTTCTTAAAGAGAATCGCCTGATCGAACTTGCTGGATCGCAGCTTCCGGCCCAGCGTCACCAGGCTGTCCTTGCCGTATTCGATCCACGTGTCGGCAAAGCGGCAGGGCGTCAGAACCTCCCGCACGGTTGCGTTGGAAATATAACAGATGGTTGCATTGCCCGACGCGTCGCGAATTGCCCGCAGTGCCGGCGTCGCCAGTATCGCATCGCCCATCGGCGAAGGCAGCCAGACAGCGATTTTCCTGCACGTCGACGTCATTTCCTGTCGCGCATCAGATGAAATGCAATCGCCGCAAGCTGCAAGACCGCCGCGTATCCGAGGGCTGTATGTACAGCCGACGAATCGCGCGTCGGGTCCAGCAGAAACCACAGGCTCAGCAGCAGGGGGAACAATACCACTATCTGCAACGCCCCGGCCACGGCCTTCAGCCATGAGAACTCGTCATACATGTTCAGGCGGTCGACCTTCTTGAGATAGCGCATGACCTCATTGAGAACCTCCTGCGTTTCGGAGGTCTCCGGGGATGAAGGTCTGGCTGCCGGCCTGCCGCCGCGCGGCTCGATAAACCGCCTGCCGCTGGCGGTCGACGGCGCCTGCGCCGTCGCAATCGGCCGCTGCGGTTGTACTGCCGCCGCCGCTGCTGCTCGTACCGGGGCAGGCTCAGGCTTCTGCTCAGTGACGGTTTCCTCCGGAATCGGCTCTGCCTGGGGCGCCGGCGTTGCCGCGGCCGGCCGTTCGCTGGGTTCCGGCGGGGTGGGAATCATTGACCGTTTGGCTGTCGTTCGCGGCCGTGTACTGGATGTTCTCCTGGCCTTCGGCTTCGGCTGCCGCACCGTCTCTTCGGTTTCATTTTTCTTGTCTGAGTTAACATCCGATGCAACTGCCTCCGGCAGTGTAATCGCCGGTTCGGCCGCTGGTTCCGCCGGCGCACTCGCCTTTTCCGCTGCCTCTGCTGTTGCCGCGGGCCTCGGCGTCATCATCATCTGCTGACGAAACATCTTGATGATGTTGACCGCTTCCTTGATATTCACCGCGATCTTGTTCGGCTCAGGATCGCCCGGCCCTTTGGTCGGCGGATTGGCCGACGAACGAATCAGGATCGTTCGGCAGCCCGCATTAACTCCCGCCGCCACATCCGTGTAGCTGTTGCCGATCATCCATGATTCTTTAAGGTCAATGCCTAATTCCTCGGCCGCCTGAAACAACATGCCCGGATTCGGCTTTCGAAAATCGCTGTCGCGCCGGTACTTCGGAATCACCGCCTCCGGGTGATAAGGGCAATAGTAAATACCATCAAGGTACACTCGTTTGCGGCCTAACAGTTTCCGCAGCCTCTCGTGGATCTCCTCCAGCACCTCCTCGCTGACCATCCCCCGCGCCACCGCCGACTGATTGGTCACAACGACCAGCTTATACCCCATCTTCTTCAGTTGACTCAGCGCATCAGTCACCCCGGGCAGCAGTTTCACCTGCTCGGGATCGTTGATATACCCGGGGTCCTCGATGATAGTATCGTCGCGGTCCAGGAAGATTGCAGCGTTGCCCATGATCGCTTCCTTAACAAGGTACAGTCGCAAGCACTTCTGTACGCCGTTCGTTCTTCTGCTCAGGCGTCGGCGGCCTTCAGCGCCTTCATGCGCTCGATCGTCGCCGTCGAACTCCTGCCGGCCACCAGCGGGGCCAGGATCACCTTCCCGCCGCGCCCCTCGACGAACTCGCGACCGACTACGCCTTTATCGGCCCAGTCCTCGCCCTTGACGAGTACGTCCGGCGCAACCCGCCGGATCGTATCCAATGGCGTCGGTTCGTCGAAGACCACAATATAATCCACTGCCCCAAGTGCCGCAAGCACCGCCGCGCGGTCCTCCTGATTGTTTATCGGCCGCTCGGGCCCTTTGATTTGCTTTACTGATGAATCGCTGTTGAGTCCGACCACCACCACGTCGCCGTGCTGACGGCAGAATTGAAGATACTCCACGTGTCCGCGGTGCAGAACGTCGAAACAGCCGTTGGTGAAAACAATCTTTTCCCCGCGGTACCGGTGGTATTGAAGCTCTCGCACCAGCGACTCAAGGTCCTGTATCTTACCAGTTGAGCCGCGCCGTTTGGCCGCCAACTCGCTGACGATCTCGGAAATGGTGACGGTCGCCACGCCGAACTTCTCGACCTCAATCCCGCCGGCGATATTGGCCAATTCCACCGCCGTCAGCGGATCGCAGCCCGCCGCAAGGCTGACCGCCAACATGGCCAACACCACGTCGCCGGCGCCCGTCACGTCGTACACGCTTCGCGGCACCGTCGGAACATGCACGGCAAGATCCGCCGTTTTCAGGTACGCACCTTCTTTGTCCAGCGTGATCACCGCAGAGGCGACACCGTACTTCTCCAACAGAATCGCCGCTGCTTTGGCTGCATCGTCGATGCTCTCGATCTGTACGCCCGACGCGTGCGATGCTTCCCGCCGGTTTGGCGTGATGACCGCCGCTCCGCCATATCGCGAATAATCGCCAACCATCGGTGGGTCCACTAACACCTTCTTGCCCTGCGCATTGGCCGCATCGATCAGCCGCCGGCAGAGGCTCGGTGCCAGCACCCCCTTGTTGTAATCCTGCAGGCAGACAATATCGACCTCGCCTAATCGTGCCGTGCACAGCTCTGCGATCCGCTCGACAATCCCTTCGTCGGTACTGTCGCTGTTCTCCTCGTCAATCCGCAACAACTGCTGCCGATGTCGATGCTGCGCCAAGCCGATCAGACGCTGCTTGCTCGTGGTGGGCCGGCCCGGCGTCTCCAGCAGCCCGGACGTATCCGCGCCGGTCTCCTTCAGCAACTGCCGCAGCATCGTCCCGTTGGAATCCGCCCCCACAACCCCGAAACACATGCATTGCCCACCCAGGGCCATCACGTCCGCCGCCACCGATGCGGCCCCCCCGCAACTGTACTGCCGATCGACCACCTTCAGCACCTGCACCGGCGCCTCCGGGCTGATGCGAAGTGCGTCTCCGTATACATAGCTGTCCAGTACAAAATCGCCGACAAGCAGCACACGCGGCGAACCGAGGTTTGTCACCGTTGTCAAAAGATCTTTTTGCATGCCGTCCCGTTATCTGCCCGCGACCGCGCTGTCCGCCGGCTGTCCCTTCGCCAGCACACGGTCGATCATCGCTTCTATCTTATCCGCGCCCGCTACGAATTCCAGTTCTACTCCCAGATATACCAACGGAAGTTCATTATATTTATGCGTCGCCAGCGCCGTCTTGACCCAGTCCTTTTCAGTCGCCAGGATCATTGTCGCCTTCGCTGCCTTGGCGGCCTGATGAATCGCTCCGAAATCCGACTCGCTGTAATTATAATGGTCATTGAAGATACGCGTCCCCACAAGGTGAAAGCCGTGCTCGCGAAGACGCTTGAAAAATGCATCGGGATTGCCGATCCCGCAAAATGCAAAAATCCGCTCCCGCTTGAGTTCTTCGATGCTGCGTGTCAATCCCCCCGTTCCCCTGGCGCACGGGTGCTGATGGATCGCCTTGGCAACCGTCAGATCCTTCTTGATGCGCAGGATTTCCTTTTCCAGCCGATCGATCTGAAACGGCGTTATCTGGTCGTAACGGGTAATCACGACCGCGTCCGCCCGCCTGATGGCCCCGACGGGTTCACGCAGCAGACCCGCCGGCAGCATGCGCCCATACCCGAACGGCCGCGTCGCGTCGATCGCCAGGATGTCCAGATCGCGCCGCAGCCGCCGGTGCTGAAACCCGTCATCCATCACCAGTACATCGGCGCCGAACTCCTGTACCGCCCGCCAGGCGCCCGCCACCCGGTCGGGATCGACGATCACCTTCGCCTCTGGGCACGCCTTCTTGAGAATCGCAGGTTCATCGTCGATGTTGCCGTTGGCGGTCTTATACCCGCGGGTCAGCACCGCGCACCGGCGGCCCTTTTCATGAAGCCGCCTGCACAGCCACACGACCAAAGGCGTCTTGCCCGTGCCGCCTGTCGTAATATTGCCGACGCTGATCACGGGAACGTCCGCCGCATATGATCGCAGCAGCCCCGTGGCGTAGCCGATGTTTCGTGCCGCCACGGCGGATCTGTAAAACACCGAGATCCCCCGCAGCGCCGACCGCAACAATTGCCGATCGAATCGGCCGCCTCGCTGGGCAATCAGATTGCGGTACGAGTTCTGGTTCAACGATCCATCCTTCTTCTGCGACCTGCTGCCGCGCCGGATCAACCCGCCGCAATACGGGCGATGATGGCGTCGGCCATCTCGCTGGTGCCAACGGCCGTCGGGTCGTTGCGGTCTTCCTTGAGATCGTACGTCACGGCCTTGCCCTCGGCAATCACCGCCGCCACCGCCTTCTCAAGCCGCTCCGCCTCCGCCTTCAACCCTAAGTGATTCAGCATCAGCACGCCGCTGAGAATCAGTGCGGTCGGATTGACCTTATTCTGGCCCGCGTATTTCGGTGCACTGCCGTGTGTCGCCTCGAAGATCGCGCCCTTAAGCCCGATGTTCGCCCCGGGCGCCACGCCTAAGCCGCCCACCAGGCCCGCACACAGATCACTGATAATGTCGCCATAGAGGTTGGGCAGCACGATCACGTCATACAACTCAGGCTTCTGGATCAACTGCATACACATATTGTCCACTATCCGGTCCTCGAATTCGATATCCGGATAACCCTTGGCCACCTCGCGGCTCACCTCCAGCCAAAGCCCGTCGCTGAATTTCATGATGTTGGCCTTGTGCACGCTGGTCACCTTCCGTCGCCCCATTTTCCGGGCGTAATCGAAGGCATACCGCACGATCCGTTCGGTCCCCTCCACCGAAATCGGCTTGATGCTGATCCCGGCATTCTTACCGATCTGCCGTTTACTGTGGGCGTTGAGCCACTCGATCAGCTCCAGCGTCTCGTCCGCTCCTTTCTCGAACTCGATACCGGCATAGAGGTCCTCAGTGTTCTCACGCACAATGACCAGGTCGATGTCCGCGTACTTGCTCCGAACGCCCTTATAGCTCTTGCACGGCCTCACGCACGCATACAAGTCCAGCGCCTGCCGCAAATAGACATTGATGCTGCGAAAGCCCGTCCCAACCGGCGTCGTGATCGGCGCCTTAAGCGCCACGCCGTTCTTCTTCACCGACTCGATCGTCGCCTCCGGCAGGGGGGTACCTAATCGCTCCATTACCTCCACTCCCGCCTCAGCCGTCTCCCAGTGCAGCGGTGCCCCCGTGGCGTCAATGCACCGACGAGCCGCCTCCGCAATTTCCGGACCGATCCCATCCCCCGTAATCAACGTAACATTGGTCATCCACGAACTCCGCTTATTCCCACAACTCACAAAAACCGGCTTTTCAGCCCTCTGCCCGCCTAAAAACGCAGCGGCCCACCAACCGCGCAAACACCGACCGCCGCGGAAAAACTAAAAAAAACCGGTACGGCCCGCCATACTACCCCCACACCGCCCCCATGTCAACAATCCATTCCACCCCGCCCGTAGGGGCGGCCCTTGCGGCCGCCCAACTTCCCCACGGCCCCTCCGGCAAGAGTACGGGGTGGCGGTCACTGGAGCGAAGCGCAAGTGGCCGGGCGTGCCGGTGCCGCTCTGCTGACAGAAAGGAAACTCGCACACCCGGCTTCCCGGGATGACCCTCGCATGACGCACCACCCGCGCCGCGCGCCATCCTGCGGGCAATCCTTCCGGCCGCCCCAGCGGACTTTCTTGCGATTCCGTCACGTCGTAGGGGCGGCCCTCGCGGCCGCCCGGCTTCCCAACGGTCCCTCCCACGAACGCACCACACCACCCGCGCCGCACGTACCGCCCTCGCCCCGGCACGCCGGGACATATTGAATTGGGTCTGAAGCCGGTGCCTGAGATGTCACAAATGTACCTTTTTTAGTTGACAAGCTTGCCGGTCCAGTGTAAATACATTGCATCGCACCAGGGAGCACGCACCACCACCGACGCACGCTAACGCAACGCTGTCCGCAAAAAGGAGGAAAAACCATGGCCGCACCCAACTACGCGCCTGACCGTCTGACCCTTTTAGGCACTCCCACAAGGAAGCTCACATGAGATATTTGAAAACGTTCGTGATAGCGTTGGCTGTCATTGTGGTTGCCGGGGCTGTCGTCGGGTGGATCGGCTGGGAAGGATGGCGAGCTTTCCAAGGCAGAGAGGGGCGCCACGGCCAAGCGAAACCGGACGAGAATTACTGGGAAGTGATGAAAGAAGCAATGGAAGCCGATTACAGCAAAGCCACACCCAGAGAGGCTAAAGCAGCAGCCAGGAAGTGGGATAAATATATCAAGTCACTAACCGCGGAGGAACTGCTGATCGCTGGAAGACAGTGTGCCGCCGAAACGCAGCAAACTGTGCCTCAAGAGCAGTGGGCCGAGGCTGTAGTTTTATTATGGGTGTCTTTTCAATACTATCCAGCCAGGACTAACAATCTTCAAGATGTCACTCCATTGGTGGCTGAGTTGCAGGACAAGAGTGCGCCGCCGTTTTGGCGGTATGGGTTAATGGCGATTCTGTGGGATTCGTGGTCGGAAGGAGGCCCCCTCACAATTGAACAACTCGTTACGCTTGCAAGCGCCATGAAGCAAATAGCCCCGGATAAATCAGAACCACTGTTGGTCAGGATACAAGCAGCGAAAACGTCTGAACAAATCCTTAGACATTGCCATGCGGCAAATTTGGAGAATGACCCCGAAATAAAAAAGTGTGTAGCGCAGGGGCGCGAGTATGAAGATGTGGTCAGAGATGCCGTTGACGGCCGGATTAAACCTGCCCGGCAGACGATAGAACGAAACAAGAATATTCAATCTGCACTCGTGGAATTGATAGATGCACATTTAGGCCTGTTGAATGAGCCCAATCTTCCCGTGAACGATGGAGCCGACCTGATTGGCAGTGCGTGCCGGCTTGCCAATTATGATGCACAAGGTAAGATACATGCTGCCATGAAGGACGCATTGAGAAACTACAAGAATTACGATGAGCATTTTTGGTGGTACCTCGTTTATGCGAATGCAACATGGTTTGAGAATCCGGAAGCGGAATCCCTTTTGGTGGAGATGATCGATACCGTTACAGATGAAGACCTGAAACGTATGCTACCTCGTTGGAAGAGAAGTCTAGAAGATGGAGGATTTAAAAGACGGCCTTACAATCCGGGCAGTGCTTTGGTCGATTTCGCACGACATGAGTAGGCAAAACAGCGAAAGAACTCAACCTCGAATCGACTCTGAGAAGAAAGGTAAGACCAAAAAAAGTACCGGACACCTTCAAATAAGTCCGGTGGCATGTGGATCGGAAACATCTATACAAACCCGAGTCCTTTTGATTCCAGTGGAGTGAAGAACAATGACATACATACCGATGCTCGGTGAGGCAGGTCTGTCGGAGATGTCCAATACGGCCGCTCTGTGGTTCATGTGGAGCATCTTCGCAATGTGGGTGCTTATTCCAACGGCCGCGACGCAGGGGCCGTCCTATTCGTTCATGACCTACGCACAGCCGGTCATCCTTGTATTTGTAGTCGTTGCGATGGCCGTCATCCTTTACAAGCGAAAGACGCCGAAGTGGGGGTGGATCCCCGGCATGCTCCTTCTGTATGCGGAGTTCACGCTGACCACGAATTTGTACGCTTTCGCGATCGGCCATCCGCGTGCCTTCATATCGCATGCGCGATCCGAGGGCATGAGTCTTCTGGCGTGCGATGATAAGGATCGCCTGGCCTCTATTCTGAACAGTTTTGACGGGTTCGGAAATGAGACCGGTGTATTTGTCGAGTTCAAAGACGGTGACTGGATCGCAATCCTGCCCCGAACCGTGCAGAAGTCTTTCTGCCAGGTAACCTGGTACACCCTGGCCAGAGACAGCAGCGGCGCCTGGTTTGAGTGTCGCCAATTGTCACCTTACAACCGGGCGGAGAACACCGACGGCCGCTGGCTCCACGTACGGCCCAAAGGAACCATTCTCCAGGCAGTCCAAAATGAACTGCTTCACCAGGGATTTACACGATTGAAATGCGCAAAATAAGACGCCGGGTACTTTGGCGGGCTTAGTTTTTGTTTTGGGGGCGGTTAGAATGCGTTGGTGTGGTGGAAGTTAATTCAGTTGTTCCCGTTACCCGGCCACACGCGCCGCCGGGCCACACCGCCGCTGTACAGAGCGATATCGCGGGCCACAATCTCCGCCACAATCTCCCTCTGCATCGACGTCAAGCCTTTCTCATCAACGGCAATACCGTCGCCGGCGGCCTTCATCGCCGCAACCGCCGCCCCGGCCGTCCCAGCCGCCGGCCCAAGGTTATTCTTCACCTCGCGAATCACCTCGCCCACAGTATCCTCGGCCGCATAAGTCCGCGTCCCCGCACCCGCATTGGATCGCTGCCGCCGCTCCGAAGCATTCCGCCGCTGCTCCGCCAAAATCTGCTCGGCCAGCTTGAACCGCGGCACGCCGCCGCCGCTTTGCGACTTCAACTCACCCGTCTCAGCATTGGCCGCCGCCTCAGCGACAGCTTTCGCCTCCGCCTCAGGCTCAGCAACCGCTTTGACCGCTTCCGAACCCCCATCCTTCTCAACCGCAGGCGCAGCGTTGTCGCCGGCGTCCTTCTGCGGCTTTTCTGCCGCCGTCCCGGACCCTGCCCCCGCAACAGGCCGTTTCTGCTCCGGCTCAGCGGGCTTTGCAGTGCCGCCATCCTTCGGCGGCGCCGAACTCAACCGCTCCCGATCCGACCGAATCGCCACCACCGGGCGCACCTCAACCTGGACCGGAGCCTTCTTCTCAGCGTCCGGAGTATGCTTGCTTGCGGAATTGCGGTCACCGCCGCCCTGGGCCGCGCTCTGAACCGCGCGGAGAACATCGGCTTTGCCCTGCAGAATGTCGGAATCGACCGACCCGGGCCGGTTGTTTTGCTCTGTCACGTCATCCTCCCTGGATAAATCACCTTTTCAGGCACTCGCCTCGATGCGAACCGTTAAAGAGATTCTAACACGCCCCCGCGATTAATCAAGCCCATTTGCCGCCGACACCCCAGATTACGCAAATTGAAATGAAGAACGAACCCCGCGCGGCCCTGCTGCGATCAATCCCCGGCCGCTTCGCCCGCCGGCCCAATCGCGTAACGCGTGAACTTCCGCAAATCGAACTCCCCGATCAGCGCATTTACGTCGTCCACCGTAACCTTCCGAACCGCCGCAACGTCGTCGGCAACGCTGCGATACTCCCGCCCGTACACCCAGTTAAAGCCCAGACTCACCAGTCGCCCCATCGGCTGCTCGCTCTTGATCGTCAGCGCACTGAGCACCTTGTTACGCGCCGCCTCCAGTTCCGCCTCCGTCACCCCATTGGCGGCCACGTCCTCAAAAATCCGACCGACGATCTCGTACACCCGCTGTGCATCCCGCGGACCGCACCTGATAAAACTGTACATCGCCCCCACGCCGTCCATGCTCTCGGCCTGCATCACCGCCGTCTCGGCAATCGCCGGGTCAACCAACTCCCAGAAGTACCGCGACCCCGTATCATCACCCACAATGGCTGCTAATAGCGACATCGCAAACCGCCGCTCATCCTGCATACTCACGCCGGCGCTCATCAGGCAAATGTGCTCGCGAACGAGGTTGGCCCGCTCCTCGCGCTCCTTCTGCCCCGTCCCCCCGTAGTAACTCAGCGCCCGCCGGGCCTCCGTGGCCGTCCAACCGCCGCACCGCTTCTCGATCAATCGGCAAATCGCATCGAAATCCAGGTTCCCGCAGCACGCCGCAACAATATTGTCCGGCGAATAGCGCATATTGAAATACATGCGCATCGCCTCCGCCGTCAGCCCGGTTATGCTCTCATTGGTCCCCAGAACGCTCGCCCCGCACGGATGCAGCCCGAAATGCAGCGCCCGGCACTTGTCCATCACGTCGAAGTGCGGCGTATCCTTATACATCGCGATCTCTTCCAGGATCACGTTCTTCTCCAGATCGAAATCGCTCTGCCGCAAGGCCGGCCGCAGCAATTCTGTCCAAAGCTCCGTCACCTCAGGAAGAAATCGAGGCAGAACCGCCGCGTAATACACGGTGTTTTCTTCGCTGGTAAACGCGTTAAACTTCGCCCCTGTCCGGTCAAACGCCTCATTGACCTCCAAAGCGCTTAGCCGGTCGCTGCCCTTGAACAGCATGTGTTCCAGAAAGTGTGACACGCCGTTTATCTCGGCCGTCTCGTCGCGTGCCCCCGTCCGTACGAAGAAGCCGATCGCGGCCGACTGTGCCGCCGGATTCACCTCGCCGATAACCGTCAGGCCGTTGTCAAGCGTTGTTTTTCTAAACTCCATATCCGTTTTTTGCTCTCAAAAACACGTGGCACGGGTATCCCCCCATGTCCGCCTCACGTCAAGACAACTTCCCGCGGCCCGATCGTCACCGTCGTGTACTCGTCGAATCGGTTCTCTCGCAGACACCGGGTCACTGAATCGACACTCGTTGCCTCAAGCCTCTCCTTTATCTCCTCGAGGCTTCGCACCCGGCCCAACAAAAAGTAATCCGACGCAATCCCCGACGCCCGGGCGCTGCTCGACTCGCTCTGCATAATCAGCGAACTCTCAAGCCCGACCTTCGCCCGCTCCAGCTCGTCCGGCGTAATCCCCTCCCACAGTCGTCCGAACTCGCCGCGAATCACATCGATGGTCTCCTGCGCCTTCTCCGGTGTCGTGCCCGCATAGCAGCTTATCCCCGCCATGTCCTTAAGCGTGCTGTATCTCGCCCCGACGGCGTAGCACAGCCCGCGCTTCTCCCGCACCTCCGTGAACAAACGGCTGCTCATCCCGCCGCTCAACACCGAAACCGCGACATTGATGTCGTAGTACGACTCACTTGTAATCGCAGGCGCCGCCGTCATCAAACCGATGTGAACCTGCGCCCCCGCATGCGGTACGTGTGTGTAAAGCTGGCCCGGCTTTCCCGGCGTGATCTCCGCGCGTCGGGCGCCTGCCGGCACGTCGAACAACTGCTCCATCTGCCGGCAAACGGCATCGAAGTCATACTTGCCCGCCAGAGCGAAAATCGTCTCCGCCGGGTTGAACCCTGTCTTGACAATGTCGGCCGTCTCTAACGGCGTCAGCTTTTCCAGATCCTCCAGCTTTCCGATGCCCGGCCGCCCGAACGGATCGGGATAGAATTGCTCGTACAATCGGATCATCACCTTCTGCCGCGGCTCGTCATCCAGACCAATAACATCGTGAATTGCTAATTGCCGCGACAGCTCGAATTGCTCAACCTCCAGTCGCGGCCTCAGAATGACGTCCGCATACAACTCCAGCGCCGCCGCCAGATTGCTCGCCTCCATCGCCGCCCCCATCGCCAGATGGTGAGTCGACACCGCCGTGCTGCGGTGCAGCCCCAAACCGTCCAGCGCGTCCACCAACTGGCGGCTGTTCCGCTCGCCCGCCCCGCGGAAAACCCAGTCCTGGATCACCGCAGCCGCCCCGCACTGGCCCGGCCCAAGTGTCGCCGCCCCGCACGGAAGCAGGAAGTTGAACGCCACGGAACCCACGCCCGGCATTGGTTCGCCGAGGAGCACCATCCCGTTCTTCAGAACATGTTTGTCGAGTTTGCTTCTCACCGGATGTGTCCTGCCTGAATTTTTCGGCAGAGTCTACACCCGCCTTCATAGCATTTCAAACACAAATCCCGGGTGATTCGGTTTTATTGTCGCGATAATCGTGCAGGCCTGCTTATTGTGGGCGTCGTCGCACTGGAAGCGCCGGCGCAGCCACGCGTCGATAGAGACGATCTGCACCTCGCAGCCCCGGCCCCGCAGCATCGCTTCAATCAAGGGAATGCTCAGCATGTTCCAGTGATAGTCGTCCACCGGCTGTTCGACGTGTTCCGGACCATGATACGCGTTGAAGAGGCCAAGGCAGCAGGCCCTGCGGGTCACCCGGAGGATCTCGTCCAATGCCTGGTCAAAGGCCGCTAACGAAAGGTGTTCGAACAGGTCATGTACGAAGCAGAAGTCGAACGACTTGTCGGCCCGGTCTATGGCCGAAAACGATCGCCGAATAGCTCCGCGATCAGGAAGTGACGGCTGAGGATGCTCTGCACATTGATCCGCGGATCTTCAACGCCCTGGACGAGGTAATCGCGCAAGTGCGACCGGCCGTACCGCTGCCACGACCTGACAAGCCCCTCGGTTTCGGCCTTGAACCGATCCTGTAACATCCTCCCTCCGCCTCCTCGGTCCGGCCTCCACGCTCACGCCACCGCGCTGTCCGGCTCCGTCTCGCCGTGCTCGAACTGTACACTGATCTTCTTGCTGACGCCCTGCGTCTGCATCGTAATCCCGAACAGCACGTCGGCAATGCTCATCGTGCGCTTCGAGTGCGTGATGATCAGGAATTGCGAACTCTTCTTGAATTCCTGAACAATCAGATTGAACCGCTCATTGTTCGCCTCGTCCAGCGCCGCGTCCACCTCGTCCAGCACGCAGAACGGCGACGGCTTGCTCTTGAAAATCGCAAACAACAGCGCAATCGCCGTCATCGTCTTTTCGCCGCCGCTCAGCAGGCTGATGCTCCGCGTCTCCTTGCCCGGAGGCCGGGCCACGATCTCGATACCGCTCTCCAGTACGTTGTTGGCGTCCTCAAGGAAGATATCCGCCTTGCCGCCGCCGAACAGCTTGCGGAAGAGCGCCTGGAAGTTAGTCCGCACCTCCTCGAATGTCTGCTGGAACTTGTCCTGGCTCTCCCGGTCGATCCGGGCGATCAGTTGCTCCAACTGGCCCTTGCTGGCCGTCAGATCCTTCACCTGGGCGGTCAGGAATTCGTATCGCTGCTCAAGTTCCTCCTGCTCCTTGATGGCGTCGACGTTGACGTTGCCCAATCGGTCTATCTTGCCGCGCAGATCCGCGATCTCCTCGCGAATCGCATCCCAGTCGACATCCTGCTGCTCGAAGCTCTTGTATGCCTCCACAATATCGATCTGCAGTTCCTCGTGCACGCGACTGACCATATCCTCGTCGCGCACCGTAAGCTGGCTCAGTTCCAGTTGCACCTCGTGCATCTGCTGCTCGATGTCGCTCTGCTCGGCTCGTTTTTGCTTGAAGAGCTGCTCCGTCTCCTGCCGCGCTTGCAGCATGGTCCGCACCTCTTCGTGCATCCGCGTGCTGACCCGCTGGGCTTCTTCCTTCTCCACGAAAAGCAGATTGATCCGCGATTCGCTGACTAAGATATTCCGCTGCGTCTGCAAGACCTGTTCATCACTGCCGACCAGTTCGGCTCGCGCCGCCTCGATCGCCATGCGCCCGTGCTGCAACTGGCTCTGAAGGCTCGTAATCCGCTGACGCAGCGCCTTCTGCTGCTCGGCGATCTGGCCGATCTGCACCTTCAACTCCGTCAGTTCCGCGCTCTTGCCGTGCTGCAGCCGCCGTTTCTCGGCGATAGCCGCCTCGAGTTGTTCAATGCGGGCGGTCCGCTCATTGTTGACGGCCTCCAACTCCTCGAGCTTCTGCTTGGACGCGTACTCCTTCTGCACCGACTGCGAGATCTCTTCTTCCAGCATCTCGATCTCACTGGCGATCACAGGCTGCTCAGCGGTGAGCCGCTTGATGTCCTGCTCGATCACCCGAAGGGCGCTTTCGGTATTCACCTTCTCCGTCGTCGCCTCGTAAACCGCCGTGCGCAGATCCTTGCATAAGGCCGCCAGATGCTGCATCTGCTGATTGTTCTCGCGAAGCTGGCCCTCAATCCGTGTGATCTGCTGTGACGTGGCCGCCAATTCCGAATCCAGTTGATGCAGGCGGCTCTTCCGCGAAATCAAACCCTCCGCCCGGCCGACCGGCCCCACACTGATCACGTTGGTCCCGTCAAACACCTCCCCGGCGGCCGTTACGTAGCGGTAGCCCGGCCCCAACGTTCGCGAAAGCTCGATCGCCCCCGCTATGGAACCGACCAACACGACGTGCCCCAACAGATTCCATGCCAATTGTGCGTACTCGCTGTCGTAGCCGACGAACTCAACCAGCCGCCCCCTGGCCGATGGAAATGCCGACAGGTCGTGCCGGTCTACGAAAGGCGCCAGCCGGTCCGTACACACCACGCGCACCCGGCTTTGCAGCTTGCCTTGCAGCTCCGAATCGGCCAAGAAACGCCACGTGCTGTTGATCACCAGCGCATCGGTCATGCCCTCCAGCGCCGCCTCCACCGCCGCGGCGTATTCGGTGTCCGCATGCAGTACATCTGCCACGATCCCATCGATGTAATCGTACCGCTGCCCGGCCTGCTGCTTCTGGCTGAGGATCTCCCGCACCGTCTTGCTCAGGCCTTGGCGCCGCGCCTCCATGTCGGCCAACACCTTCCGCTCGCTGGTCAGTCCGCTCCGCCTTTCCTTTGCCTCGGCAAGCTGCTCATTGACGCGGGCCTGTTCCTCGTCAATCTCGGCCATCTGCACGCGCTTCTGTTCGAGGCTCTCCTGCAGTTCCGCGATGTTGCGGATGATGTCCTCCAGCCTTGCCTTGTGTTGTGCCTTGCGGCCCAACAGTTCGCGCAACTGGGCCTCGGCCGCACTGGCCCGACCGCTCAGCCGGTTCTTCTGCCCCTTCAGGCTGTCACGGTACGTGCCGATGCTCTGAATCTCATTGTGCAGTTGAGCCGTCCGCCGTACGATATCGATAATCCCGGATTTTTCGTCCTCCAGGCTTGCCTCGATATTCGCACACGCGGCGTTGATCTCGGCGAGTTCCGCCGTCAGGTCCTGAAGTTGGGCGTTTCGCGATTCGAACAAATCCTCGTTTTCCCGCAGCCGCGCCTGGCATTCTTTCAAGTCGCTCTCAAGGCCGCTGCTCTGCTGCGTCAGTTTCTGGATCTGCTCGGCCGCCGTGACCTGCCGCCGTGACAACTCATCCAGCCGGCTCCGCAGAAAACCGATCCGCTCATACTGCTGCTCGATCCGGCTTCGCGCCGAGACTAAGGCGTTATCCCAGCGGTTGATCTCGCTTTCGGAATGCAGAATGGCGTCGTTGAGTTCGGTCAGCGCCGCGTCGTGGCGTGCCACCTCGCTGGCAATCGCGCCAAATCGGCTCTGAAGCGTCGCGAGATGCTCCTTCCGCTCGCGAATCTGTGTCACAACTTTGTGGTATTCGGCCAGGGAGTAGTTGACTCGCAGTTCCTTCAGCCGCTCGCTGTATGCTAAGAAGTTGCGGGCCTTGCCGGCCTGCAATTTGATGCTGCGAAGCTGCTTTTCCACCTCGCCCACGATATCCGCCAACCGCAGCAGGTTCTGCTCGGTCCGCTCCAGTTTGCGCAGGGCCTCCTTTTTGTGGGCCTTGAACTTGCTGATCCCCGCGGCCTCCTCGAAGATCACTCGCCGTTCGACGGTCGACTTCGTGAGAAGCTGATCGATTTGCCCCTGCTCGATGATGGAATAGGCGCTTACCCCCACCCCCGTGTCCATGAACAGTTCGCGGATGTCCTTTAGCCGACACACCTTGTTATTGATCAGGTATTCGCTGTCGCCGTTGCGGTACAGGCGCCGGCAGATCTCCAAGGTTTCGCCTTCCAGCCCCATGGCCGCCACGCCGCTGAACTGGAGGCTCACCTCCGCCATGGCGCTTGCCTTGCGGCTGCTGGAACCGCTGAAGATTACGTCCGCCATCTGCCCGCTTCGCAGGCTTTTCGGGCTCTGGTTGCCCAGCACCCACTTGATGGCGTCCACCACGTTGCTCTTGCCGCAGCCGTTGGGCCCCACAATCGCCGTAATCGGGCAATTGATCTGAAATTCCGTCTTATCCGCGAAACTCTTGAAGCCGTTAAGGGTTATCCTGTCAAGCTGCACACCCAACCTCCATGTCTGTTTGAGTCTTCATCCCTGTATATAAACAAAAAACCACAGATACCACGGTTTGATCTCCCCGGTTTCAAAATCGCCTCTTGCAGCACTATATTATCGGTCGGTGGGGCTTTGGGCCTGCACAAATGGGAATTGCGAAACCGAATCTCCGGCGATGAAATCTGCATTTACGATTTTCGATTTTGCCATTTTCTCCAGCAGCGCAATCACATCCGAATACGACGCGCCCAAGCCCTTTCTCAGTTGGACCGCGTTGTTGGACGGGTTTTCGCAGAGTGTTCGGATGATGTCGGAGATTTCAAAATCGGCGATGAGGGGGCCCATGAGGCGCGGCTGGTTGGGGAGTTTTCGCATTACGTTGACGTATTTGCCGCCGGGGGGGGCGTTTAGAACGATGTCGCGGTTGTCGGATTCGATAAACAGATTCTTGACGCAGTCGATCGGGGCGCCGAAAAGCACGATTTTGGGCGCCCTGGCCCGGGAGACGTAGATGACGGGGGCTCCTCTTCGGGCGATCTGGTCGATGAAGAACTTGTCGGAGACGATGGTTCTGGAGACGGAAATGTCTTGGAGCCTCAATAAATGCTCATAGGCCGCGAATCTGGCCTTGAAATCGTCGTCTCCGAGCAGGTCGGTCAGCGCCTGGATGGCGTGGTCGCGTTTTGCGTTGAAACCGACGGCGTCGATGGCGGGCAGGCGGAATTTCGAGCTTCCGTCGTTGATAAAGGCCCTTAAAACGGGCAGGGCGCGGTCGTCGCCGATGCTGAGCATACAGCGGGCGGCGTGGAAACGGATTTTCGGATCTTCGTTTTCAAGCAGTGGCGCCAGTTTGTCCAGGGCGGGGCGACCGATTGCGTCCAGGGCGTATTCGGTTGTCAGAATGTCGGTTCCGAGGGCCAATTTTGCGGTGAGATCGTCGATGCGGCGGGTGCGGAGGTCGAAATCCTCAGCCATGTAGAGCTGGTTGACCATGATGAGGAACTTTTCTTTTTCGTTGATGTACCGCTCGGGGATGGAGAACTCGATTTCGCCTGGTGAGACGGCGTTGGCGACCTTGGGGCCGAAGCGCTCGTTGATGCGGTTTCGGACGGCGGCGGCGGTGACGAAATCGGGTTTTTTGAGGCCAATAGCGAGGCGGACGCCCTGGGTGACGCCGCCGCCGCCGAGGACGTAGGCGGCGCCGGTCTTGTTGACTTCGGTATTGTCGATGAAAATGGGGCCCGCGCCCCTGGCCAGCACGGGGGCGAACTGGTCGTAGCGGACGAGTGTGCGCATGTCCTTGAGGTCACAGGGGTAAAGGGTGCCGCCGGCCAGGGATGTGGTCTGTGTGCTGGAAAAAGGCACGACTTTGAGGTCGAAACGGTCGCCCCTGGAGGCGATTGGTGGTATTGTGCCGTAGATTTCGACGACTGCGGTGTCGAGGCCGTTGATGAAGGCGTCGGGGTTGATAGAGGCGTCGCTTTTTACGTTGGCCAGGATGGTCTTGCGGAGGACTTCGCGGAGTTCGGGGGGGCATTCACTGGAGCCGGTGCCGGGCAGGCCGGCAACGATGCCGAAACCGCGGACGGGGACGGCGGAATGCTGGTACATTTCGCCTAACTGGCCGATGGTGACGTCGTAGTTGGGGGTGGTGTCGACGGGTTTTTGGGGCTCCGGGGCCGGCGGGCAGCCGGTTACGGCCAGGAGCAGAGCTATAACGGTCAGACCTGCGAAAATGCGTTGAGTCATGGCGTTTTACCCCGGTTTTTGCACGGATATCAGCGGTTCTGTACGGAGGATGCATTATAACACGGCAAACGTACGGGAAAGTACTGAAATTTGTGGAAAATTGTTCAGATGGGCGGCGTGTTGCGGCTCGGAAGAGTGGATAAGGCGACACCGGAACGCTGGTTGTGCTGATTAGGCTGATTTCGATTTAAGATTGTCGTTTCAGGCTGATTTTGGGGTCTGGTGGGGGGATGTGGATGTTTCATAATTGTTTAGTAGGCGAAAAATCGGGTGAAAACGCCAGCGCTTTCGCCTCACATTACCGCCGAATCTCCACAAATCACCACAAATCGCTGCGCAAAACTTACACGTTTTTGGCCGTTTTGGGCTGAAAACCACAGGTAGGAAACATCCGGAATTTTTTGGCTCTTACTTTGGAATTGCCATCCGTTCCGGACGGGGAGCAGGGGCAGCAGCGGAGCAGCAAGGCAGAAAAAGTATAGAATCAAGGCGTGAGGTGGCAGGTAGAGGAGCGGTTAGGTCCATAGTTCGGTCAGGCACGGAGTTGACAGTGGCGTGTTGGCGGTGTTCTGGGCCGAGAAGGTTGTGTGTTACTGTTGTAGAAAGGCGAGAAGAGTTTTCCAGAGAGTTCTTCGTATGAGGGAAAGGGTTGCGGAGAACAGGACTAAGAATATAATCAGATGATGCATGTACTGACGCCGGCGAACTGTGATGGATTTGCTGATGAGACGAGCGTATTATTCCAACTCTATTGATGCCTTCTTGGTTACGGCGCCGGAAACGATCCTCGGTGTCCTTACACACAACAGCGACTTCGCCGTCGGGTTAGAACAGCGGGACGCGTGGTTGGCGGAGATCAGAATCCTTCAGGGTGCTTTGGCTGGCTTTACGGGGGCCATATACTTTGAGTACTCCATTCCTCGGATGGGTCGGAGAATCGATGTCGTTCTTCTCATCGGGCCGGTGATCTTCGTGTTGGAGTTCAAGCACGGCGAAAAGGAGTTCACCGCAGGAGCGTTGGACCAAGTGTCAGATTACGCTCTGGACCTTAAGAACTTTCATGAGACAAGTCACGAGCAATTCATCGCCCCAGTCTTGATCGCCACTGCCGCCCGTGCCGCGGATGCGGTTATACGTGCGACGCCGCACAATGACAAACTACTCTTTGCGATAAAGAGCACAGTTGCTTTGTTGCGCGACGTACTGAAAGATGTGCTGCGGTTTGTCGACGGTCCTGCAATAGATCGCACATGGTGGGAAAACGGTCATTATCGTCCCACGCCAACAATAGTCGAGGCTGCTATTGCGCTTTACAATGGGCATAGTGTTGAGGATATTTCTCGCCGCGATGCGAGCGCCAAGAATCTTACGGTAACGACGGAGGCGATCTCAGCGATAATTCGTGACTCGAAAGAGCATTCGCGCAAGTCGATTTGTTTTGTAACTGGTGTGCCCGGTGCGGGAAAGACACTTGTGGGGCTCAACATTGCCACGACACATATGGACAAGAAAAGCGAACTGTATAGCGTATTCTTGTCGGGCAACGGCCCACTTGTCGCCATTTTGCGCGAGGCGCTGGCACGTGATAAGGTTCGTCGTGCAAGAGAATTAGGCCAGAGGGTTCGCAAAGGTGAGGTGCTCGGAGAAGTGAAAGCGGTTATTCAAAACATCCATCACTTTCGTGATGAATACCTCGTTGACTCAGAGGCACCACCAGAGCATGTAGCGCTGTTCGATGAAGCCCAGCGTGCATGGAATTTGGAGCGGACATCGAGTTTCATGCGGCGTAAGAAGAAGCGAGCCAATTTTAACCAGTCAGAGCCTGAGTTCCTGATTTCCTGCTTTGACCGTCACCGGGATTGGGCAGTTATCGTCTGTCTTGTAGGGGGCGGGCAGGAAATCAACACGGGAGAAGCAGGCATTAACGAATGGGCGGAATCATTGGAAAGATCGTTTGGTCATTGGCATGTTTACTTGTCGTCGCGGCTGACTGACAGCGAATACAGGGCTGCGGAACTATTGGAGAAGCTTGGGCGGCGTGCAAACGTTTTCTACAAAGACGAATTGCACCTTGCCGTCTCGATGCGCTCTTTTCGTGCGGAAAACGTGTCTTTATTGGTCAAACAGTTACTCGACTGCGAGCTTGAGCAGGCAAGATGGACTTATCAAAAAGTCAAAGGAAAATATCCAATAGTCATCACGCGTGACCTCGGTCGGGCAAAGCGGTGGCTGAGAGAAAAGGCCAGGGGGACCGAGCGCTATGGGATTGTAGTATCGTCTCAAGCCGAGCGTTTAAGGCCGCATGCGATTAATGTGCGAGCGCCAATGGACCCCATTTGCTGGTTTCTTAACGGTAAGGAAGATACGCGGTCATCGTATTATCTTGAAGATGTTGCCACTGAGTTCCACGTGCAGGGCTTAGAACTTGACTGGGCGTGCGTTACCTGGGATGCGGATTTCAGGTATACCGCAGCGGGCTGGGAACATTGGTCGTTTTGCGGAGACCGTTGGCGCCGCATTAACAAGGCAGAACGAAAACAATACCTCAAGAATGCATATCGTGTACTTCTCACTCGTGCGCGGCAGGGTATGGTGATTGTGGTACCTACCGGTGATGGCGAGGACGTGACGAGATTGCCTAAGTTTTACGATGCCACGTTCGAATACTTGAGAAGTATCGGGTTTCAGGAGATTTGATGTGGGGGCCTGATCACCTGTGCGTTTCGCTGGCGGGTGATTTCTTGGATGATTTGCTGGTACCAGTCGGCGAGGGCCTGGGCTTCTTGGGCGTCGGAGCATTCCTCGATGGTGTCTGTGATGTCAGTGCGGCCGCGCTGGAGGTATTCTGCGGTGGCCTGCCAGACGAGCATTCTTTGCGTCAGGCCGTCAATGATCTGGCCTACGGTGTTGGCGGGGAGGCGGAGGGTTATGAGCTGGTCTTGCATGAGGGGTCCTTTTTTCGGTGCATGAGAGCAGGTGGGGCGGGGGCGGTCAACGGACTATGAGTCACGTTCGTTTTTCTTGAGAGGGCCGTGTGGGACGCGGTGAGTGGGTGTGAGGCGGTGACGCTGTGCGGTGTCAGATGCGGGGGAAGCGCGTTTGACGGATGGATGGTGCGGTTGTGAGGAGCACCGCCAAACGCGTGGTACTCCGAGGGAGGGGCTTGTCATAATCGTTTTGACAGGTCGGGGGATAGGGAGTCTTGCGCGCGCGTTTGACGGTGGCACCCCGGGGCGGCGGAAGGTGGAGACGGCATGAGAAGATTACGGAAGTGTGAGGGGCTGCCGCCGCGCGGCGTTAGTAGAGGAATCGCCTTCTTTTTCTATAGATTCTGCGGCAGGCTCAGGATGACGTCGAGGGCCTTCGGCGGATTTTTTTGTTGACAAGGCGGGGTGGGAGTAATAGAATGGGGGCTTTAGTGGATTAGGAAAAAGATTGTTGGAGGTTAGAGTGATGAAAAGAGTACGCGGGGTTCTTGTTTGCTTGCTGGTGGTTTTGGGGGCGTCCGCTGCGGTGGCGGGGCCGAAGTTCTTTACCGACTTTGCATCGTTCGATGCTGCTTCGGACACGGTGCTGAAGGAGGATTTTGAGAATTGGCCGTACGCCTACGATGCGCGGCTTTATGGGCCGGTGACGAACAATGGGATTACGTACACGGGTCTGGCGGGGACGCCGCAGCCGAATATTTGGGTTGCGAGCCCGGGGTACACGAATTTCGGCGTGAAGCCGACGACGAGCAGCGTTCTGACGGCCAACGGGGATGAGGATTTTCAGTTTGAGCTGGCATTTGACGATCCGGTGACGGCGCTGGGGTTCGATACGTATTTGAACAGCTTCGGGCCGGCGGTGATCGAGGTGTACAGCGCGGAGGGGCTGTTGGGGACATTTACGCTGCAGCATGATCCGGCGACGATCGGGTTCTTTGGCGTGACGGCGCTGGAAGGGATTGCGAAGATCCGGTGGACGACGACGGACGGGGCGAGGATCAACACGGGCATTGACAACATCGTGACGGGTGTTGCGGTGCCGGCGCCTGGAGCGCTTTTGCTGGGCAGCCTTGGGGCCGGGCTCGTTGGCTGGCTGCGGCGGCGTCGGGCGGTTTAGGGCTCTGGTTTGAGTTTTCAAGGCCGGGCGTGCTTTGGGGTGCGGCCGGCCTTTTTTGTTGCGCCGGGGGGGGCGTACGTCGTGTGAACGTGTGGTGGGGTGGCGGGTCAGCCCCCACTTCCCTGGGGGTTATATACAGCGGAAGCGCCTTCGGCGAACTTTTTCTATAGATCCTTCGACAGGCTCAGGATGACACCTCGTGCACTCAGGATGACACCCTGTTCGCGTAGGATGACGTCACGGGCGGCGTGGGCGCGAGGGTCCGGCGGGCGCGAGGGCGACCGCGAGGGTCGCCCCTACGATGTGCGTTCGATTACAGTTGCCAGGGGGCGCGTTTGGGTTTGGTGAGGAGGCGGTTGGCGGCGTCGTTGTTGGGGAAGATTTCTTTCTGTGGGTCCCAGGTGAGGTTCTTGCCCTGTCTATAGGTAATTATCGTGAGGTGGCCGAGTGAGGCTCCGCGGTGTCCGATTTCCTCGGGGCAGGAGGGCTGCTGGCGGGTGCGGATGCAGTTGAGCCAGTTTGCGTGGTGGTCGTTTTCGCCAATGTTTACGGCGCGGGAGCTCATTTTCATTTCGTTGAAGATTTCTTCGGGGCCGCCGGTGACGGGGCCGCCGGCGGACATGGAGGTTAGCCAGCCGCGTTCGCCGACGAAGACGCCGCCGAAGTTGCCGTCGAGTCGTGCGTTATCCGGGACGGCGTGGTAGAGGGACTTGACCTGGCCCCAGTGCTCGACGACGTGGAGGAGCGTGCCGTTTTGGTAGCGGCAGGTGAGGGTGGGGTATGTGCCGTCGGAGGGGTGGATGAATTCGACGGGGCCGGAGTTTTCATAGCCGAGGGCGTACTGGACGACGTCGGCGGAGTGGGAGTGGTGCCATGTGACGGATGCGGCGCCGAATTCTTCGTGGAAGCACCAGGGGACCACGCCGGGGATGGGGTTGACGTGGTAGGCGGGGTTGTATGGGTGTGCGGGGGCCGGGCCGATCCAGATGTCCCAGTCGAGGCCTTCGGGAGTGGGTTCGCCGGGGAGGTCGAAGTTGAGCGGGACGGGGGATGAGCCGTTCTTTTCGATGTCGAGGGCGGCGGCGTATTTTGCGAGTCGCGGGTCGGAGAGTGCGCCGCGGAGGTTGCTCCAGAGGACGAAGACGTGTTTGACTTTGCCGAGGCCGCCGCCGCGGACGAAGTTGACGACCTGGCGGATGGCGGGGATGGAGCGGTATTGGGTGCCGGTCTGGAAGATGCGGCCGTAGCGGCGGACGGCCTGGACGAGGCGGCGGCCTTCGTCGACGGTGAGTGAGACGGGCTTTTCGCAGTAGACGTCCTTGCCGGCCTTGACGGCGTCGACGGACTGAAGGGTGTGCCAGTGGTCGGGGGTGGCGATGACGACGGCGTCGATGTCTTTGCGGGCGAGGACGTCGCGGTAGTCGTTTACGGCGGTGCAGCCGCGGTAGGAGGGCTTGTCGCGGTCGGCGGCGTAGGCGGCTTCGACGCGGCGGAGGCCTTCGTCGCGGCGGATCTTGTCGGGGTCGCAGACGGCGAGGACCTGGAAGTCCTTGTCGCCGATGAGGCGTCGGAGGTGGCCCTGGCCCATGCAGCCGTGGCCGATGAGGGCGACGGTGACGCGGTTGGAGGGGGCGGTTTCGGCGGCCAGCAGCCGTGCGGGGACGACGGCGGGCAGGGCGAAGGCGGCGGCTGCGGTCTGGAGGTACTGGCGGCGGGTGATGCGGTTGGCTTGCTTTGTTTTCATGGCGCTCCCTTTTCAACTCCGTTTTGCGGCCCGATCACGGGCGAGATGCCCGTGCGACGGTGTTATTGTAGCGGGATGGATGGGGAAAGCAAGGGCGGGAGGAAATCCGAAATGCGAGGCTGAAAAGCGGGGACAAATTCGAGTCGGCAAGGCGGCAACTCGAGACGGGTTGCGTGTGGACGTAGGGAATGGGTGTGGGCGCGGAGATTGCCTTGGCCGGCAATGACAACGCCGCCGGTTTGCAGCGCGTGCGGCGCAAGTCAGCATCGCATGCGGCGGGGGCTGTCCTGTATTGCTGCTACCGCAGTCCGGTCTGGCCCGGCGGAACGGGCATTGTACGCATGCGGCGAATGAGGTTGTCCTGCATTGCTACCGCGGCGTCGAGGTTTCTCTGGAGGGTGTCGGGGGTTACCGTTGTGGGCAGGACGCCGGGGTCGCGTTTGACGAGTCCGGTGACGCGTCGGTATGCGCGGACGAGGTCGGTGAGCGTGAAGGCGAGTTCGTCGACGAGCTGGCCGGACGCGATGGATGGTTCCTGTGTGACGACGGAATCGGCCCTGCGGCCGGGGCGATTGTCGCGGCCGCGGCCGCCTCGGTACCATGTTTCGCCGCCGCGATTGTAGAATCCGGGGTCGACGGTGCGCTGTTCGACGGTGGTGGGGGAGGTGCGGACCTGTTCGTCGAGGCGGTCGAGCTGGGCCTGGAGGTTGTCTGCACGCTGCTGGAGGAAGTCGATCTGGACGAGGGCGCTGTCGACGTTGCGTTTGGCGGCGACGTAGCGGCGGACGGCGGTTTCGATGTTGCGGGTGTATGTGATCTGGGCGTCGGAGGCCTTGAGGTCGGCGAGGAGCTCTTCGCGCGAGCCGACGAGCTTGTCGGCGAGCCTGGTGCGGACGGCGTCGGGGGCGCGGAGCGTGAGGACCATCTGGGTGATTTCGCGGCTGGTGACATTGCCGTTGGCGTCGCGTTCGGTGATGGTTCTGGTTTCGATCTTTGAGAGGGTGCGGACGGGGGTCTGGGTGGCTGTGATTGTGGGCTTGTGGATGTAGTCGGTGTTGCCGTCGCGTCCGCGGACTTCTTCGATTTCGAGGGACTTGTCGAGCAGGGCCATGGCGAGGTTGACGGGCCGGTTGTTTTTGGAGGCGAGGCTTGCGACATAGCTGGCGAAGCCGGCCAGGGCGTCGGAGCTGAAGAGTTCCTGGTACTCGGCGACGTTTTCAGCGGTGGTGGCGCGGCCGACGATCGGGGCGAGGGAGCCCATGACGGCGTCGCCGGCGATGTAGATCTTTTCGCAGGCGAGGGCCAGGGGGGCCGCGGCGGAGTATGCGCCGCCGAAATCGCCGCCGGTGATGTAGGCGATGACGGGGCAGTTGTTGGTTTCGGTGATGGCGTTGGTGACGATCTTCATGTAGTCGCCTCGGCCGCCGGGGCAGTCGATTTCGAGGATGATATAGCGGGGGCCCTTGTTGGAGGCGTCGATGATGGTGTCGGCGATGGTGCGGGCGACGTCCTGCGAGATGATGGATTCTTCATAGCGGATGGGGATGAAGACGACGCTGTTGCGGCGGCCGTTGTCGTCGCGGGTGACGTCGTATTCGGCGATGGGGATGGGGGTGAAGGACTTTTCTTTTTCGGAATAGACGAGTGTCATGCCCTTGTTTTTCTTCTGGGTGAGGAAGCCTGTGAAGGTTTCGCCGGTGGTGCGGTGCTTGAAAGTGTCGGCGGCGGCGAGGCCTGCGCACAGAGCGGCGGTCAGGACGGTCAGGGTTATGCGTCTGGTCATTTTCAGAACCTCCCAAATTGATGCCATATTATGCCACAGCATTTGGGCAGCGACAAGGGAAAAAATAAACTGTAAATCCTGTGATCCGAGGTTCTACGCCAATACTCAATTCTCCAATGTCGAAGTCTCCAAACGCCTGGGTGCGGTGGTCACGGGCCTGCTGGCCTGTTCTTCCCTTGCTTATCGACCGTTGTCGTCAGTCTTTATATACCATTTCTGAGGGCGATATGTTTGCGGGGCGGGGATTTTTAGTCCTGGCGGCGGGGGGCGTGATTTTGAGTTTTCGGGCTTTCTTTGTTTATCGGACCAGGCTATATTAGATTGAGATCCGGCAGTGATCAAATGCGGGTGATTTGGCTTGCTTGCCGCGGTGAGGGTTAGCGGCGGGCATTGGAAAAAAGAAAGGAGCAGAGATGGAGAAGAAAGTCAGTTGTTTTATTGTCGCGGTGTCGTTGGTGGTGGTTTTGGGGCTGGTCGGTTGCGGGCGGCAGATGCGCGGGACGGGGGCGGCTTTTACGAAGAGCGGGATTCCGGCGCGGGAGTATCTGGCGGGCGGCGGGTTTGAGATTTACTACGTTGCGCCTTCGGACGGGACGGCGTACTGGGTGGAGGAGACGACGCAGCGGATCCTGGAGACGGAGAGTGTGAAGGAGGGCGAGGCGGTGGAGTTCGGCGGCTCTCCGGACCCGGACATGGCTGAAGGCATCAAAGCCGTTCTTGGCGTTGACCTTGCGGACGCGAGATTCACCTTCTACTTTGTGCCGGCCGCGCCGAAGTGCGCTGAACAGTGAGACAGGGGTGCGTTGGGCGGCCGCAAGGTGGTGCGCCGGGATTGCGGCAAAGTGACGGTATTGAAAAAGTGGTGCAGGCCGGTCTGCGGAAGGTCCTGTTGGCATGGAGCACCGCCAAACGGCCGATGGTAGCGGCTGGGCCTGGATGCTGTCGCATTCCCGGGCGGCCTACAGGTTGGGAAAGGGCGGTGAAGGCGTTTGACGGCGGCACCCGTGACGAGGCGTCGAGCTTGTCAACAGGCCCCCAAATGCCTGCCGCGTGATGTTGAAAAGGCCCTGAACAGGGAGATTGTGATGGTGCGCATGTTCGTTTTCGGGTTGGCGGCCATTTGTGGGGTCTGTGCCGCGGCGGATGCTGTTTCGGATGTGGCGGAGGAGGGCTATGTGCTGGTCTGGGCGGATGAGTTTAATGTGGACGGGCGGCCGGACCCTGCGAATTGGGGGTATGAGCGAGGATTTGTGCGGAACGAGGAATTGCAGTGGTACCAGCCGGAGAATGCGTGGTGTGAGGGGGGGATGCTGATCATCGAGGGGCGGCGGGAGCGGGTGGCGAATCCGGGTTATGAGGCGGGGAGTTCGCGATGGCAGCGGGGGCGGGAGTTTGCGGAGTATACGTCGGCGTGTCTCTTGACGCGGGGGAGGCGGCAGTGGCTGTACGGGCGGTTTGTGATGCGGGGGCGGATTGATGTGCGCGGCGGGCTGTGGCCGGCGTGGTGGACGTTGGGGTCGGCGCGGGGTTGGCCGGGCTGCGGGGAGATCGACATCATGGAGTATTACCGCGGGATGCTGTTAGCCAATGCGTGCTGGGGGAGCGGGCGGCGGTGGCAGGCGGTGTGGGACGACCTGCGCAAGCCGGTCAAGGAGTTCGGGCCGGACTGGGCGAAGGCGTTTCATGTCTGGCGGATGGACTGGGATGCGGAGTGGATTCGGCTGTATGTGGATGATGTGCTGCTCAATGAGATCGATTTAAGCAAGACGATCAACGGCGATCGCGAGGGGGCCAACCCGTTCCACGAGCCGCATTACATGCTGCTGAACCTGGCGATCGGGGGGACGCAGGGGGGCGATCCGTCGGGGACGGAGTTTCCGGCGAGGTTCGAGGTGGATTACGTGCGGGTGTACCAGAAGCCGACAGCAATACAAAGTGGTGCAGATGGGAGAGAAAGTGAGTACTGACAAGATGAAGATCATGTCAATTGCGTTGGCAGTTTTCGGCCTCGGCGCTGGGGCAGGGGCGGGGGTGATTTATGTTTCTCCTTTGGGAGATGGGTCGGATGGGCGGACGTGGCCGACGGCGTATCGTACGATTCAGGCGGGGCTGGATGCCATGGGGGATGGCGGCGGGGGGTGGCGGGTGGTTGTTCGGCCGGGGCGGTATGTGGAGGCGAATCTGGCGCCGGCTTTCAAGGGTGCCGCGGGGAATTGCAATACGCTCGTCGGGGATTTTGACGGCAAGCTTGGCTCCGGGGCGACGGGTTGGGTGATCATCGATTCGGGCGATCCGGAGAAGGGGTTTAAGAGCTGGGACTGGTGGGGGCCGATCCGGTCGTCGGACAAGCACTGGCCGCACGGGAATAATCAGGAAACGTTTTCGAGCATTGTCTGGGACCGGTGGCGGCTGCAGAATCTTTATGTGTGCGGCGGGGATGGGGGGTTCTTCTTCGACCTGACGGACAAGAGTGGCGAGCAGTTTACCGTTGTGGTGGAGGATTGTGTCGGGACCGGGCGGGCGTTCGGCGGCGAGGGGTTCTTTCGGGGGTTGGGGGATATTGCGGGCGGGGCTTATTACAGTGAGGCTTACGGCGTTTCGGGGGATGGGGCGGTGGTTGCTGGGCGGAGCTGTCATCATGTTGACTATGTAGAGCCGGGGATGCCGTTCTGGTTTTTTCGCGGGTTTCGGTGGACAGAGGCGGCGGGGATGGCGGCCGTGCAGCATCCGGGTGCGGGTTTGATGAGTTATGCGTGTGCGTACGGGGTGAGTGCGGACGGTGCGGTGGTGGTGGGGGAGAGTTCCGTGCAGATGGAGAGGGGACGGCCGTGCTGGTGGGATGCGGGGGGTGTATTTCACAGTCTGGCCGCTGGGACGGGGCGGGCGACGGGCGTTTCGGCGGATGGGTCGGTGATCGTCGGGTATGCGGTGATCGACGGGATCATGCAGGCGTTCCGGTGGACGGCGGCCACGGGTGCGGTCGGTCTGGGCAGTCTGTACGGGGAGGGATCGCAGAGCTATGCGTATGGCGCTTCGGCGGACGGGGAGACGGTGGTTGGGTATTGTTTGTCAAATGAGCAGGGGTATCAGGCGTTTCGGTGGACGGCGGCCGGTGGGATGGTTGGATTGGGCGGCCTGCCGGGCGGGGATTTTTCGAGCGTTGCGTATGCGGTGTCGGGAGACGGGGCGGTGGTTGTGGGAGAGAGCAAGGGAGAGGCGGGCAAGGTTGCGTTTCGCTGGACCGAGGAGGATGGGATGAGGGACCTGGGAACGATACCGGGCTATACGTTTGTGGGTCTGGCGGCAAAGGCAACAAGCGGCGACGGACGGGTGATTGTCGGGACGGGGTACAACAGTACGGGCGGATATGTGCCGTTTATCTGGGATGAGGCGAACGGGATGCGGGTGTTGCGCGAGGTGTTGGAGGCGGAGTATGGGCTGGACCTGGGCGGCTGGACGCTGACGGATGTGACGGGCATGTCCAGCGATGGTGTGTACCTGGTGGGGCGGGGGATTAATGCGGGTGGGCAGACGGAGGCGTGGTTGGCGGCGCTGGTGAAGGCGGGCGACTGTGGGATGGACGGCGACGTGGATATGGCGGATTTTGCCGTGATGGCGGGGCAGTGGGGGGCGACGGGATGCGGTGAGGGCAACGGATACTGTGGGTGCGCGGACGCAGATCGGTCGGGGGCGGTGGATGTCGGGGACCTGGCGATTCTGGCGGAGGGGTGGTTGGGGGAGTGAGCAGCGGTGATGTGCCGGCAGGGGGTGCGGTTGATCGATAAGACAGCGGGAGGGCCGGTGTTTGTCCTGGTCAAGGGCGGCGAGGTTGCGGGGGACGGTGACTGTCTCTGTTTCAGGGCAAGGCATTCCTTGCCATTATTGGCGCGGTACGATCAGAGGGCGTTTTTCAGCAGGAGGTACCGCATGAAGTTCTCCTCAAAGGTGCAGACCGGGCCATTGCTTTGGGTGTACCGTCTGGACATGGCGCATTTCCGCCGGTAATTGAAGAAACGATAGATCTCCAGCGGATCTTCGGCCTTGCTGCTGAGGTAGATGGAGTCTTTTCCGAGAATCCTCACGATATCTTCACGATTGGCGCACGGCTTCTTCGAGCGAAGCAGGCCGCTCTTTACAATTTCCAGCTCTTCGAACGGCAGCCCGAAGAGGAATTCTTCAAGGGCAGCGGCTTCCTCGTCGTATTGTGTCGCCCGCATAATGTAGTCGCGGCAGACGCCGTCGACATCCTGATAGAGCGAAATATACTCGTGGGTGCCGGCAAGTGTTCCGAACACGGGAATGACGTTGCGGCGAATGAGCCACATATTGCTCAATTCCGGGCTGAACGCGTGCCTTTGCGCCGAGGCGCGTTTTTCCCAGATTTGCGCAAGGACGTTGGCGGCCGGGCCTTTGGCGTCGTTCTGCATCGGATCGCCGAGGATCTGCAGCAGGACATCTTCAGTCATGACGTCCAGCATGTGTTTCATGATATAGCGGAATGCTTCATCCCGGATCGCAGCGGAAGCCGCGTCGGAGGGCGGCACGAGATGGCCGACCATGTAAAGCAGGTTGATCCGGCTGACTTCAAAGCATCTTCCGAGAAGTGCCTTTGTCGGCACGACAAACACATCTTCGTCGGGGTATTTGTTTCCCAGGGCGGCGACAAGCGTATCGATGTTTCTCTCGGAACCGGATATCCGGCTGCACTCCGCGATGCACGGGTAGAGCGATAAGGCGTCAAACTGACATTCCAGGGCAGCGAGGTTCTTTCGCATCACCTGGCAATCGTCCGCCCGGTCTTCTGAAACCAGGCGTTCCAACACCGTGCCGATCAGCGCCTCTTCTTCATCTGTCCAGATGCTCTGTTGATTCATGGCAAGTGAATTAAGGTTAGACCCTGCAAGCCCTGGGCTACGGCGGGCCATAGGCCCATTCTAAATCGCCGCCGGCCTGGAGTCAAGCACGGAGGGTCCGAGGCGGCTGTTGAAAAGGACGTGGGCTGGGGGTGCGTTTGGGTCGATGAAGAGGGTGAGGCAATTACAGGTCAGTAATCAAGGGGGGCGAAGATGCGGACGGGGATGCGGTGGGTTATCTTTGTGGTGGGGTGGCTGGCGGCTGTGGGGGTGGTTGGGTGCGGGCGGCAGGTGCACCGGACGGAGGGAGACTTCACCAAGTGCGGGATTCCGGAGCGGCAGTTTCTTGTGGGCGGGGGGTTCGAGGTTCGGTATGTTGCACCGGCGGACGGGACGGTGTTCTGGGTGGAGGAGAGGACGCGGCGGATCGTGGTGACGCGGACCGTTCAGAAGGGGGAGGAGGTGCGTCTTGGGGAGCGGCCGGCGTGGCGGGACCTGGAGGATACGTTAGGGATGTATGTGCGGCGGATGAAGCTTAGTCTGTACTTTGTGCCGTCAGGGGTGGAGTGCGCGGCGCGGTAGGGCGGGCGCTCTGGGTTGGCACGCGGCACGGCAGACGCCTGGAGCCGTCGGGCGGCGCGGGGGACGCAGCGAACCGAGGGAGGCGTTTGGCGGCGGCAGCGGGGTTGGACGGTGCATTTTGCGCGCGGGGGTTCACTTTGGTTGTGAGTTGTCATATACTTGCTGTGGGGGGAGCAGGTCGCCGACGAGGCGGAATGGGTAAATGCAAGGCGAAGTGGATTGGCTAAAAGCGGGCGGCTGGTCGTTTTCTTGAGGTAATGATGGCGGCGAAGAAGGGCGGCTGGCCCTGGTTTTGGGGTTTCGTGGTGATGGCGGGGGTAGGGGTTCTTTGCGCGGGGTGCGAGAGGGCGCCGGCGGCGGGGGCAGGCGTGCCGGTGTATCGGTGCAGGGTGGTGCAGCGGTATCCGCATGATCCGGAGGCGTTTACGCAGGGGTTGGTATTTGACGGCGGCATGCTGTACGAGGGGACGGGATTGTATGGTGCGTCGTCGCTGCGGCGGGTCGGGCTGCGGACGGGTGCGGTGCTGATGGGGCTGGAGTTGGGGGAGGATTACTTCGGGGAGGGTGTTGCGACCGACGGGCAGCGGATCGTCCAGTTAACTTGGCAGGAGGGGGTTGGGTTTGTGTACGACAAGGAGACGTTTGAGCGGGTGGGGGAGTTTGAGTACGACGGCGAAGGGTGGGGCATTGCGTGGGACGGGACGCGCTGGATTATGAGTGATGGGACTGCGCGGCTGCGTTTTCTGGATGGTGAGACGTTTGCGGAGATCGGCGGGGTGGACGTGCGCGATGAGGCCGGACCTGTGAAGGGGCTTAATGAACTGGAGTGGGTGGATGGGGTGATCTATGCGAACGTGTGGATGGAGTGGCGGGTGGCGATGATCTCGCCGGAGACGGGGGCGGTTGTGGGATGGATCGACCTGACGGGGGTGTATGAACCGGCTGGCCGGGACGCGGCGGAGCAGATTCCCAACGGCATCGCCTACGACGCGGCGGGCAAGCGGCTGTTTGTGACGGGGAAGTTGTGGCCGGCGATCTACGAGATAGCGCTGGTCGGTGGCGAATAATGCCGTTCGATACGTTTGTGGGCCAGTCTGCGGACTGTTGTGTTGGTATGGAGCACCGCCAAACGCGTGGTACTCCGGCGGAGGGGGGCGTCCTAATCTTTTTTATAGACTGGGGGGCAGGTATGTCGTGGGCGCGCGTTTGACGGTGGCACTCCGGCGTTGGATATATGACGGGGTTTCGTTGGTGGAATCCCACCGTATGCTTCAGAAGGTGGGGTAAGACCCCACCCTACCCACGCTGCGAGCTGCTGGCAAGGTGGGGTAAAACGCCACCCCACCAGGCTGCGAGTTACTGCGAAGGTGGGGTAGAATCCCACCCTACACGGGGGCGGCGGATTTTTTTGTTAAAGCGTTTGCAATTGCCTGGTTCGGGGTGATAATATAATTAGACAATTCTGTCTAAATCGAAAGGGGACGATCATGGCAGGGAGCGGCTTGATTTGCGTGCTGTGCATGCTGAGTGCGGGGGTTCTGGGGAGCGATTCGACGATTGACCAGTGCCGTGTGTTGGACGTGGTGCGCTATTGCGGCAACGGGACTTTCATCTGCAAGGTGGACGATGCGCCGCGCTTGGAGGGGGTGCAGGTGCGGGTACAGACGCGAGGGATCCTGCCGGCGGAAGAGCCGGCCAACGTGAAGGATGTTGAGGATGCCGTGGCGGCGGATCTGTCGAACGCGGGGCGGATTATTCTGAAACATGTACGGATGCGGAACTATTTTCGCGTAGAGGCGGATGTGGAGGTGGATGGCAAGTCATTGGCGGACACGTTAGTGGAAAAGGGTGCTGCCAAGCGCCAGACACCGGCGGCGCCGGCAGCGCCTGCAGTCAAAGCGGTACCGCCGCGGCCGGCGGCGGTGAGTGCGTCAGCGGCGGCGAAGGAGCGGCCGCAGACGGTTCGGCCTAACGCGGGGCGGGATGCGAAGACGGTGCTTGCGGGGACGACGAACATTTCGATGATTCGTGAGGACACGACGTTCGAGGAGGCGCTGGAGATTATTCGGAACGCGGTGGAGCCGCCGCTGCCGATGGTGGTCATGTGGAAAGATATCGAGGAGAACGCGTTTATTGAACGGACGACTCCGGTGGGGATCGAGGGCCTGAGCACTACGACCTTAGGGCAGGCGCTGAAGCTGGTGCTGATGAGTGTAAGTTCCAAGGGTGAAGAGCTGGAGTACGTAGTGGAAGGGGGCGTGGTCACGATTGCCAGCAAGGCGATGGGCCTGGGCGATCGGCGGGTGACGCGGACGTACGATGCCGGGGAATTGTTGGCGGCGCCGGCGGGGCTGTCGGCACTGTACGGCGGCGGGTATGGCGGATATGGCGGGTACGGCGGGTATGGTGGGTATGGCGGTGGATACGGCAACATGGGGTTTGGGAACATGGGCCTGTTTGGAAACAGCGGGATGTTCGGCAACATGGGCATGCTTAACATGCGGAACATGAACAGGCCCAATATGAGGGTGAATCGCCGTCCGGGTCTTTACGGGCGGTGAGAATGGGGTGTGCACTGGTATTGTCGGCGCAGATTGTCGCCAAGTGTTCGGGGGAGCAGGCCGGGACGTTCCCGCCTTTGCGGCGCAAAGGCTGCGGAACGTACGGAGAAAGCGCTTAACTCTGGCGCCCGCCGGCGTTTGCAGAGAGACTTTGAGTGCGCTAAACCGAAGCCTGACAGCGATTTAGTGGCGGCTGTCCCTGGTTTTGGGGGCTGTTGTCCTATAACAAAGGGGGGAGAACAGACTGGCGGGGTTCTGCGTAGGGGCGGACAGGACTGTTGATTTCAACCGCGCTAAGGCGGTTTTTGGTATCAAGGCTCACCCGGCAATTACCGATAAAACTCTTATTATGTCTCGGACTCTGTCGACAGTTAACCTTTGGGCACATTTAAGGAAGATTTTGGATGCGAACGGTTCGAACCTTTGTTGTAAAACCGACACTGCCGAAGCCCCTGGAGAATCTGCGCGTTGTCGCGAATAATCTCTTCTGGACGTACAACGGCGAATTCATAGATCTTTTCAAGCGGATTGACAACAATCTCTGGGAAGAGTGCGGGCATAACCCGGTGAAGCTATTGGGGACCGTCTCGCAGGCGCGGCTGGAGGACCTTGCTGAGAACGAAGGGTTCCTGTATCAGCTTCAGCAGGCGATGGAGAAGCTGCAGGAGTCGCTCAACGCGCCGACGTGGTATGACAAGGTTTACGCCAAGACGACCAAGCCGGTGATCGCGTATTTCAGCGCGGAGTTCGGGATTCACGAGTGCATGCCGATCTACTCGGGCGGCCTGGGGGTCCTGGCGGGCGATCATCTGAAGAGTTCGTCGGACTTGGGCGTGCCGCTGGTTGGTGTGGGGCTCATGTATCAGAAGGGTTACTTCCGGCAGTACCTGAATACCGACGGCTGGCAGCAGGAGCATTACATCGACAACGATTTTCATAATATGCCCGTGGAGCTTGTGCGCAAGCGCGGTCGGCGTCCGCTGTCGATCAGCGTGCAGTTTCCGGGGCGCAACGTACAGGTGCAGGTCTGGCAGACGACGATCGGTCGGACGGTGCTGTATCTGCTGGATACGAACCTGCCGAAGAACGCGCCGGAGGACCGGATCATCACGCAGGCTCTGTACGGGGGGGACAACGAGATGCGAATCTGCCAGGAGATCATCCTTGGCATCGGCGGGATGAAGGCGCTTCTGGCGATGGGGATCGAGCCGACGGTGTGCCACATGAACGAGGGACACGCGGCGTTTATGGCGCTGGAGCGCGTGCGGCGGCTGCGGAGCAGCAGGGGCATGACGTTCGAGGAGGCCGTTGAGGCGGCGCGGGCGAGCAACGTGTTTACGGTGCACACGCCGGTGGCGGCCGGCAGCGACGAGTTCAAGCCGGAGATGATGGACAAGTACTTCGGGCACTACTTCGGGAAGTTGGGGATCAACCGCAAGCAGTTCCTGGGGCTTGGACGGATCAACCCGGACGACGAGAACGAGGCGTTCAAGATGCCGGTGCTGGCGATTCGCATGAGCAGCTATCGCAACGGGGTCAGCCAGCTTCACGGTGAGGTCTCGCGGAAGATATGGGCCAAGCTGTGGCCGGACCTGCCGAGGGAGGAGATCCCCATCAAGTCGATCACCAACGGCGTGCACGCCAAGACGTGGCTGAGCACCGAGATGAACAGCCTGTTCGAGCGTTACCTCGGTTCGCGCTGGGCGGACGAGGTGGTGGACAAGTCGATGTGGCACCACCTGGACCAGGTGCCGGATGAGGAACTGTGGCGGATTCACCAGCGGTGCAAGGAGCGTCTGATCGGCTTTGCGCGGCGGCGGCTGAAGCTGCAGATGCAGCGTCGCGGGGCGTTCCATACGGAGTTGGGTTGGGCGGAGGAGGTGCTGGATCCCGAGGCGCTGACGATCGGCTTTGCGCGGCGGTTCGCCACGTATAAACGCGGCAACCTGCTGTTCAAAGACCCGGAGCGACTGACCAAGCTGTTGACCGATATGGAGAGGCCTGTGCAGTTTATCTTCGCGGGCAAGGCGCATCCGAAGGACAACGCCGGCAAGGAGATCATCCGTGAGGTGGTGCATTTCGCCAAGCAGCAGAACGTTCGTCGGCGGATAGTGTTCCTGGAGGATTACGATATCGACGTGGCGCGCTACCTTGTTCAGGGCGTGGACGTGTGGCTGAACAATCCGCGGCGGCCGATGGAGGCCAGCGGGACCAGCGGCATGAAGGCGGCCATGAACGGGGTTCTCAACATGAGTATTCTCGACGGCTGGTGGGTCGAAGGGTATACGCCGGAGGGCGGCTGGATTATCGGTGCAGGCGAGGAATACGATGACACCGAGTACCAGGACAAGGTGGAGTCGCAGGCGATCTTCAACCTGTTGGAGAACGAGGTTGTTCCGCTGTTCTACTCGCAGTCGAGGGACCGGCTGCCGCGTCGGTGGATTCACCGGATGAAGAATACGATCAAGTGGTGTGCACCGCGGTTCAATACGAGCCGAATGGTTGCGGAGTACACGCGGAAGTTTTACAACCCGGCGGCGGCGCGGTGGCGGTATCTCACGGCCGAGGCGATGGCCCGCGTGCGGGCGCTGTCGACGTGGAAGTCCAACCTGCGGAACACCTGGGACGACCTGGCGATACAGAAGGTGGACGTGGAGGTCGCCGAGGACGGCAAGGTTACGCACCTGGACGTGCGCGAGCCGCAGTTGGAGGTAGGGGCTCACCTGCGTGTCGTGGCGGAGGTCAGGATGGGGCGGCTGAGCCCGGACGACGTTGCGGTGGAGATTTACCACGGCAAGGTGGACTCGGCGGGTAATATCAGCAACGGCGAAGTGGTGCGGATGGACGTGGCGGAGTGCAACGAGGTGGAGCATGTCTGCACGTTCCAGGGCGCGATTCCGTGCCGCAGTTCGGGGCAGCACGGCTTTGCGATCCGCGTGATGCCCAAGCATGCGGATCTCGTGGAGCCTTACGAGCTGGGCCTGATCCTTTGGGAGTCGTCCAGCACGGTCTGAGGCGGGGCGACAGAGTGAAGTTGCAAGGGCGGTCCTGAAGGCCGCCCTTTTTCGTTGGCGGGCGATGAATGAACGTGCGGGCGTACGTGCCTGACCGGCAGGCGCACCGGGAAAACAGGTGACTGCCGGCGGTTGGGTTACTGGAAGTCTTCGGGGTTGTACTGGGGGGTGAATCGCGTGCCGCCCAGGCGGAGGGCGGCGAGGTCGGCTTCTCCGACCTGGCCGTGGATGAACTGCTGGACGACGGAGTGCGGATGGTTTCGGATGTGGCCGGCGTCGCCGTCGGCGATGACCTTGCCTTCGTGCAGCATGATGATGCGGTCGCCGATCTTGTAGGCGCTTTTCATGTCATGCGTGACGACAATGCTGGTGACCTTGAGTTCTCGCTGGAGCTTCAGGATCAGTTCGTTGATTACGTCGGAGCGGATGGGGTCCAGGCCCGTTGTCGGCTCGTCGTAGAGGATGACTTCGGGGTTGAGGGCGATTGCGCGGGCCAGTGCGACGCGTTTCTGCTGTCCGCCGGAAAGGGAGGCGGGGTAGTGCTGCTGATAGCCGTCCATGCCGACGACGGCGAGTTTCTGCTTGACCAGTTCGTCGATGGCGCGCCAGTTGCGGATCTTCTGATGCTGGCGGATGGGGAAGATGATGTTTTCGTAGACGGTGAGGCTGTCGAAGAGAGCGCCCATCTGGAAGCAGAAGCCGAATTGTGTCCGGATGGGGGCGAGCTGGCGCTCGCTGAGTTCGTCGACTCGCTGGCCCTTGAAATAGACTTCGCCGGAGGTCGGGCGCTCCAGCACGATGAGGTGCTTCATGAGGACCGTCTTTCCGCAGCCGCTGGGGCCGATGATGGCGGTGGTCTTTCCCTTTTCGAAGGCGAGGGAGATATTCTTGAGCACCTCGCGGCCGTTGAAGGTCTTGACGAGGTTGCGCACCACGATGATGCCGTCGTCTTTGTTAACCTGCTTTGCCACGGGGCTTCCTCATAAAAGAGACTGTACGGGCCAGAAGGTGCTGTAGATCGCCTTCATCACCACTGCAAAGATGAAATTCAGCGCAAGAATTGTGATAAAGCTGCCCACGAACGCCTCGGTGCAGGCCTCGCCGACGCCCTGTGCCCCCTCGCGGCAGGTGAAACCCTTGTAACAACTGATCATGGCGATTGCACCGCCGAAGAAGAAGCCCTTGAGGATACCGGTGGAGAGGTCCCAAAGGGCTACACCCTGGGCGCTGAAGTCCCAGTATGCGCGGCTGTTGATGTCGAGTTGGATGACGCTGACGAAGTATCCGCCCAGGATACCCAGCAGATCGGCATAGACGATAAGGAAGGGTGTGAGGATCAGGCAGGCGAGGAAACGGGGCGAGACGAGGTACTTGATGGGGTCGGTGCCCATGCTCTGCACGGCGGCGATCTGTTCGGTGACGTTCATGGTTCCCAGTTCTGCGGTGAGTGCTCCACCGACCCGTCCGGCCAACATGACGGCGGCCAGAACCGGTCCGAGTTCCTTGACGACGGCGATGTTGATGAGTACGCCAAGGCGCTCTTCAAGGCCCATGCCGGCAAGCTGGTCGTATGCCTGTACGGCCAGGACCATGCCGACAAAGGCTCCTGTAACCATGATGACGGGTACGCTGCGGACGCCGATTGTGAACATCTGTGTCCAGATGAGGCTGTAGCAGCGGGGCTGGAGGATGCTGACGGCGGATTGGTTCAGGGCCCTGCCCATGAAGCGGGCGAACCGCCCCGTGTTGACGATGCTTTCAATAGTCTTTTCGCCTATGGCCTCAATCATACTGTAGTACCGGCCGGTTTCTGCGGAAAGGCCCGCGGCTGTCGCGGTCTGGCGGCGCGCTTGCCGTATTCGTGTCGCGCGTGGAAACTGCCACAATGATATCGGCCTGACAGGGGTTCAATTTGAGCAAAAGGCATGCTGTAAATAGGGTCTGTGCAAATACTTCGGCGGGCGAAGCTGACGGCCGGCAAGGGCCCTGGAGCATAGGGAGACGCTTTTACCGGTCGGTCGAGTGACAGTTTGCGATTTGGAGGCGGAAATGGCTGTCGTGTGCTGTCGTCATAGTAAAAAAGTTTCCCCATGAATCCCAGCTTGCCTATTTTCACTCAAGTTTTTTTTGACTCGCTCCCGATAGCTTATTTATCAAAGTTGCCCAACTTGCCTGTCTTAATGTGGCGCAGCGGTGTCGCCGAGGCGAGGGGCAGAACAACGAGTTATCGGAAACAGGGATCAACATGGCAAAGAAGTATGTCCTCGAACGTTATCTGTCCAGACTGCTCGCAGGCGACCGGGCCGGATGCCGAGCCATCATCGAAGAGACGCTCAAGAGCGGTGTGCCCGCCAACGCTGTCTACATGGATATTATCTGGCCGATCATGGTCGAAGTCGATCAGCTTTACCAGAACGACATTATCGACTCGGCCCAGGAGGCCTTTGCGACCCGCATAAACCGTACGATCGTCGATCAGCTTCAGAACAAGCTTCCGCGCAAGGCCTCAGTGGCCAAGCGGATTGTCGTCTGCTCGACAAGCGCCGAGCAGGGCGAGTTAGGGGCGCAGATGATCACTGATCTGTTCGAGAGCGAGGGCTGGGAGTCGCGATTCTTAGGCAGCAGCGTCAACAACGACGATATCCTCTCGTTTGTGCATTCGTGGCGTCCTGATATCCTGCTGCTGTATGGTGTGACGGCCAAGGAGGCGCCGTCGATCAGGGCTCTGGTCGACAAGATCAAGTCAGTCAACGCCTGTCCGAATATGAAGGTGATGCTTTCGGGCGGCATTTTCGACCGTGCCGAAGGGCTGTGGGAGGAAATCGGCGCCGATATGTACGCGTCTACGGCCGCCGAGGCCGTGCGGCTGGCCACGGTCCAGGAAACGGACCTGCCCAGACCGAAACGCACGATCAAGCGCCGCCGCAAGGTGACGCCCGAGGTGACGGCAGCACCCGAGCCTGCGGGGATGGTCAAGGCGGCCGAGGAAATGCAGTTGGCCTCCGCGACGTGATCGACCGGCCGTCAGATCGCCGAAATCCGTATACGGGGCTACAGGGGTCGTAAAGCCGCTGTAGCCCCGCGGCACGCGCGGAGAGGGGAAAATCTTCGCGTGCGGGGTTGCAGGCCGCCGAGCGACCTGCTATAGTAAAGGATTCGTAAATTATTCGTTTCCGGGTTCTTAAACGGGATAAGAGGCATGATCCTGACGCAGATACTGCAGCCGACGTGTGTGAAGGTGCCGCTGACCGGCACGGACAAGGATTCGGTTATTACGGAACTGGTGGACCTTTTGAACGCCAACGGTTTTCTGCTCGATCGCAACGTCGTGCTGGAGTCGGTGCTGATGCGGGAGCAGACGCGCAGCACGGGTATCGGTTCCGGTATCGCCATCCCGCACGGCAAGTGCTCTGGCGTGAAGGAACTTGTCATGGCGGTCGGGATCACCGGCGTGCCCATCGACTTCGATTCCATCGATAATCGCCCGGTTCGGATTGTCGTCCTGTTGGCCTCGCCCACGGACCGGACCGGCCCGCACATTCAGGCCCTGGCGCGGATCAGCCGGCTCATGTTGGATGAAAGCTTCAAGAGCAAGCTGGAACAGGCCAAGAGCGCTGAAGAGGTCTACGATCTCATCAGCAGCAGAGAACACGAGTGGGGCTCGTAATAATAATTCATATCTGCAGAGCGGCCGAAATGAAGGCAGGCGCTGCTTGTGCACCCACGTAAAAAGGGGCTGGCTTGCTGTCGTCTCGAAGAAGTGGTATACTTGAGCCATGACCAACAAAGAAAAGGCCATCAAGACGATTCAGGAACTGCCGGACAGTGCGGGCTGGGCTGAAATCGAAGAACGGATCCGATTTCTGGCTGCAATCGAGAGGGGGCTGGATGATATCAAGGCCGGGCGGATCGTTCCCCATGAGGAAGTCAAGGAAAGTCTCAAACAATGGCTTTCCGGATAGTCTGGTCAGAAACCGCCACGGAAGATCTCAAAGAGATTGTCCGGTACATTGCCATGGACAACCCCGGCGCTGCAGCTCACCTGGGCGAGCGTCTTCTATCTCGTATCGATGCAGCAAGCCGGCTTCCGTTTTCCAACAGGGCGGTACCTGAGAAGGATGATGAATTGATACGTGAATGCATCTTGAGTCCTTATCGCATCCTTTATCAGGTAGACGAAAACAAAGCTGCGATCTGTATTCTGAGAGTCTGGCACGCATCGCGAGGAATTCCCGAGACTGAGCAGTCCGGTGTTGCGCGCCGTCTCGCGAAATAGATTACTGCTTTACTTTTCTTACTTTTGTGGCGGGGGGGTCAGTCGTGCTGCTGAGGTTCGCGGCGGCCGGAGACCGCGGTGGGCGGATTGGACAGTGCGATGTCGCGGGAGATCCTGCGGAGGAGGAAGCGGGCTCGGCGTGCGTCTTCGAGAACGACGGTGGGCGGGCGGTTACCTTCGCCGCTGAGTTCGAGAATGAAGGCGCCGTTGAAACCGATGGTGTTGAGTTTCATGAGTGTGTCGTACCAGTCGATTTTCCCCTGGCCGGGCGGCAGATGATCGTCCTCGATGCCGTTGTTGTCGTTGGCGTGGATGACCTTGAGGTGGCCGCTGAGCTTATGCATGACCTGGTGAAGGGCGCCTGCGAGGTAGGCGTGGCCTGTGTCGACGCAGGCGCCTACATTGACGGTGTCGGCGGCGCCGAAGATCCAGAGCATGTCTTCGATGCGGCCGAGAAAGAGGTGGCCCAGCATGTTCTCCAGCACGAAGCCGATGTGGAGTCGGCGGCAGTGTTCGGCGATTTCGGATACGGTGCGTGCGGCATGCTCCATGCGCTGGAGGCGTTCGCGCGGCGGGCAGACGAAGGATTCTTCGGGTCCGGCGTGGAAGACGAAGTAGCGGACGTTGAGGATGGCGGCGGCCTCGGCGGCGGCGAAGACCTCGGCGCGTGAGTGGTTGCGTTTGGCGTCGTCGGGGGAGGTGATGTCGATGTCGCGGCTGAATGGCGCGTGAAAGGAGTAAGCTTCCATGCCGAGTTTTTCTATCAGGCGGGCCGCGCGGCGGACGGCTTCCTGGTCGTGATAGTGGAGGTGGTGGGGCGAGGAGCAGATCTCAAGCATGCAGAAGCCGTTGGCGATCAGAAACTCCAGGCAGTCGAAGATCGGGGTGTGGTAGAAACATCCCGTCGAGATGCCGATGGGCCAGTCGCCCATGTGTTCGCCCTTTCAGAAAAAGGTACCAGGCCTTCAATTCGTCAGGCAAGGCATGGCCTGCCCTGCGGTTCAGATTGAGAACGTCATTACCTGCCTTGCGGCGGCGACGCTGCTGCTGTCGGTTCCGATGTCGCCGCCGAGGACTACGGAGCCGGCGAAGAGGCGCGTGTAGAAGTCGGCGCGTTTGCCGGCGTCATACTTAAACCATTTATTGAGCCAGCCGTAATCGCGTTCGTACTTGGAGCGGATGAGGCCGGCGATATGCCGCGGATGCCACCCGAGACGGCACAGCGTGATGACGACCTGGCGGATGCATTCCGGCTTGAGCAGCAGGTCGTTGGGGTGGGCCAGGATGTGGCGCACGTTGGGGTCGTCGGGCCAGAAGCGGTCGTATGTCTCGGGCCATCGCGATCTCGGCTCGTGATCCTGCAGGTAAAACCACGCATGAAAGCGGGCGGTGTCGGAACGGATGTACGCTTCGATAAGGGCCTCCATGGCGTCGGAGGCGTCGGGGATCATGGTGTGAGTTCGTTCGGCGAGTTGGGCCGCCTTGTCGATATCGCGCATGGCCTCGATGTTGTCGTACAGGTCGTCCCGGTCGGAAGGGACAGCGAACATCAGAGGGATCCGGCCGCGGAGGTGGTTGGCCATGGTTCCGTTGCGCCAGGGCTTCAGATAGGCGCTGAACGGCACGCGGATGACTCGCGTGTACAGTGGGTCGCCGTATTCGGTGATGTCGATGGAGATTGCCTCGCGTCCGCGCTGCTGGGGCATGGTTGGCAGGTCGGCGAACTGCACGGGCACGGAGGTGCGCGAGGCGACTTCCTTCCATACGCAGCGTGCAAGGTATTCCATGACCAGGCTCAGACCTTCGAACGCGGCGCCGAGTTCGGGCTCGATGGTTTCGCCGAGGGGAACGAGCGGCTCGTCGTACATGGCTTCGAGCTGCCGCGGCAGGCGGGTGATGTGTGACAGGCTGTCGAATGCGCAGCAGTGTCGCCCGATTCGCCAGATGAAGTGATGGCCGCGGCCGCTGAGCAGGTGCAGCGGGTGGATGTTGAAGCGCGCGAGGAAATCGACAATGCCGTCGTAGATGGGCTGCTGTATTTCATAGGTGCGTATGGGGTCGAGATATGGCTCGGCGGCGAAATCGAAGTTGACGTATTCGATGTCAAGATGCGCCAGAAGGCTGCGGCGGTCCCAAAGCGAACGGCAGACTTCCCATTCTTTGTCCAGGAAGAAGTCGAGCTGGGTGGGCTGCCGGGCTGAGAACTCGAGATGGTCGTAGTCGCGGCAGCGGGCGAGAAAGTAGCAGGTCGCCTGGTCGAGGGTCGGTCCCCCGAGGAACTCGGTCATGCGTGCCCGCACGGCGTCGGATCGATAGTAGGTCTTCAGGTCCATGTGATTGTCCCCCGTTCTTCAGTTTTCGAAGGATACGGCGTGTAAGTTGACGTGGTGCGGCGCGGCGGCGGTTTTTGGGCATCGTTGGGCACGTTAAGGGACGATTGCGCCGCCGGGCGTCCGATAGGGGGGATGCAGGCAGACTTGCGGGCGATGTGTGATGTACACGTATGGGACCCTGTGCGGGCAAATCCAGTCACGGGCGGTACGGACACTGTTGAACGATATCGGGCGTCTACGCTTTGACTCAAACGTCGGGAAGATGCCGACAATGCCGCCTGCGATGGCTTTGGGGGCCACAACGGTTGGCAGGGCCGTGTCAAAGCGGAGGTTCTTTTGCAAGCGGCGGGTCATTTCTGCCGATGCGGCAACGGGTAAATCCTTGGGGGTAGCCTTTTGGGGCTGGCCGAACGTCGCATTTTATTTTCAGGAGTGACGCAAATGAACATTCAAGGTCAGAAGCTTATGGGCACAGTCATTCTCGCCAACCTGATATTGTGCACAGCGGTGTTTGCGGCCGGAGAGATCATCATCGACAACGGCGACGAAGGGACGAAGTCGACGGGTCGCTGGTATGAATCCGGCGCGGCGGGGTCGTACGGGACGACCTCGGTGTACAGCGGCAACCAACGGCAGTACACCTGGACGTTCGATTGCCCGGAGGACGGCGAGTACATCGTTTCGATGTGGTGGACGGAATGGCCTTCGCGGGCAAAACGCGTCAAGGTGCTGGTCCACAGCGACGCGGGGATAAAAAAGCTGTATGTCAACCAGCGCGTCGACGGCGGCAAGTGGAACAGCCTGGGCAAATTTCTTTTCACGGGGGGCATAAAATACGACGTGACGCTTGTGGCGGCGCCGGGGAACGTGACGTCGTGCGCCGACGCGGTGAAGTTCGTGAAGTTCAACCCGCCGGTGGCGGACTTCTGGGCGGACCATTACCGGGGGCCGGCGCCCTTCACGGTGAAATTCACCAATAACACCAGCGGCAAGGTGCAGGGCTGGAAGTGGGATTTCGGCGACGGACACACCAGCACGGAAAAGAACCCCACGCACACGTATACGAAGCCGGGTACGCACAGCGTCACGCTGACGGCCATCGGCGAGGAAGGATCGGATACGAAGCTGAAGTATTGCTACATCGACGTCAAGGCCCACGCGACGGAAAACATCTACGTCTGTGACGGCTATGGCGGCAACGATTACCTCAGCACGGACATCAAGGACAAGATGTGGGCCATGGGGGCGAGGCAGACGTCGTACGGCTGGACGTACAAGCCCGCGGGTTCGGCTATGACCTACAACGTCTACCTGCTGAAGAATGGTGATGCACTGAGGGATGCGCTCTACGAGGATAACTCGCACATGATAATCGGCGGTCACGCCAATTACGGTTTCGGACTGCTGTTTGCCAACTCCAAAGAGATCGTGGCGCATCAGATAGATGACTATGACTGCGTGGACAGCGGGCGGCTGTTTAATTATTCGACGGACTGGGTGGCGGCCCGCATCGACGGCATGAAATACGGCCAGGCTTATCCCAACTGGAAGCCGGAGTTTCATGACGGCACGAGCGCCGTGATGCCGTACGATTTTGGCGATCCGCGCGGCAATCCGCCGTACAACTATTGCCTGACGTACCAGCTTCCGGGCGATCCCACGTACTACCGTGTGGAGGTGGACGGCAAGCCCGTCGAGCGGTATCCGGATTCGGGCGCAGCCGCCTGGTATTCGCCGGACGGGCAGGGCCCAGATCCGTCGGTTGATCGGGCGTGCTACCTTACAAACACGAGCCCATACTACAACCGGTTTGACTGCATCGGGGAGTGGGTCATCAAGAAGTATAATCAGCCGGGCCATCCGCAGGAAGAGCGCGCGATGAACTATAATTACTGTTCCCAGTGGCCCGACAGCACAGGCAAGAAGTCGGCCAAGTGGAGTATGGTTGTCAAGCGCGGTGGACAGTACCGGGTGATGGCGACGTGGCCTGCGCTGCCGGAGCACGCCAGCAACGCGCGGTACACGATCCATCACGCCGGTGGCGCCAGCACGGTATATGCGGATCAGAGGACGACGGCGGGCCGAAACTCATTGGGTGTTTTTTACTTCAACGCGGGGCTGGCGACGGTGGAGCTGAGCGCCAAGGCCAACGGTTATGTCGCGGCCGATGAGATGATTCTGCGGCCCATGGCGGATGCCGAGAAGATTTTGTGTGCGGAGTTCAGCGTCGACAAGCAGTCGGGGTCGGCGCCGATGCGCGTGACCTTCAAGAACAGGAGTCATCATTACACCTACGATGGTTCGGCGGACGTGGCCGGCTGGGAGTGGGATTTCGGCGACGGCACGACGAGCACCGAGAAGGACCCGAGCCACACTTACACCGCCAAGGGCGTTTACACGGTCAAGCTGAAGGTTACGACCACCGACGGACGGCAGGACGTCGAAGAAAAGGTCAACTGCATTGTCGTGGATGACAAGTGCCGGCCGCAGGCACAATTCTATGCGTCGACGCTGCAGGGCATGGGGACGATGTCCGTTCAATTCCACGACCAGAGCTGCGGCGAGATCGACCGGTGGTACTGGGATTTCGGCGACGGCGAGAGCAGCCAGGAAAAGAACCCGCTGCACACCTACAAGCAGCCGGGTCGATACAGCGTGCGGCTGCGGGTGTACGGACCGGGGGGCCGCAGCGTGGAGATCGAGGAAGGCTACGTACACGTGTTCATGGGCGAGTGCTATACCGACAACAGTTTCCGGCATCGGCCGCACTACACCAGCACGGCATCGTCGGCGGGCAAGGTGCTCTGTTATGCGGGGCCGTCGTCGATCGACCGGTCGAAGCTGAAATACGCCCGGCTGTTTCACAGCTCGTGCAATTCGCTGCCGTATTTCGGCCAGACGTTCAACCGCGGCGTGATGTACGGCAAGCTGAACGACGTGGCGCTGGAGCACGATACCGCGGTGAATTACCTGGAGCTTTATATGGAAGGGCACTCGGACGGATACATCCTGGAGCAGCTCAACAAGCTGGAGGATATCCACGTGTACTACAACTTCGACGAGAAGCCGCCGTCGGTCATCAAGGATGAAGCCTACGGCAGTGTATCGGGAAGCTGATGTGAGTCACGACGCCTGCTGTGCGCGGATTCGCCTGAGGGCCAATGCGGCCATGACGAATGCTACGGCAAAGAGCAGATCGAAGAGTGCGAAAGGCTTCCAGATGTGCGGCAGGCCGGCGGTGAACCAGTAGAAGAACACGACGGAGCAGTAGGCGACCTTCAGCAGGCTGCCGTAGGGAATGAGATTCCTGTTGGCGACGGGGCGTACGGCGACGGCAAGGAACATCAGGGCGAAGATGATCAGGATCGCGGCGGCAAGAAACAGCAGTGCGATGAGGGCTCGGTTCTTCATTGAAGGTCTCCTTTCCTTGCGCGGCTGCGGGCCAGTATTTTCTTGAAGTTGTCGCGGCGGCTGCGGGTGAATTCTTCGCCGTAGAGCCTGACGACCAATTGTCGAAAGCCGTCGGTGAGCTGTTCGATGGTCATGTCTTTGGGGCGGTAGTTCACATCGAAAAGGGTGCATCGTGCCCATGCGGCAGGATCGAGGAGGCGACCTTCGGATTGCAGTCGCTCATAGAGGGGCGTGCCGGGAAAGGGCGTCTGGATGGTGACCTGTACTTCATAGAGGCCGCTGGCGCGGACAAACTCGAAGACGTCGTCGAAGATGGATGTTGTATGGCCATCGAGGCCGATGACGAAGCAGCCGTTGACGGTGATGCCGTGGCCTTGAATGGTCGCGATGGCGTCGGTGTATTCGTCAAAGTGTTTGTGTTTCCAGTCGCCGCGGAGGTCGAGACCTGCCAGGCCGGCCTCGACGGGGCTTTCCAGACCGATGAGCAGTTGCGCACAGCCGCTTTGTCGCATGACACTCAGCAGCGACTCATCCTTCCAGACGGAAAGGTCCGTCTCAGCGAACCACTTGATGCGGCGCTTGGCTAATTCGGGCAGGAGTTCCTTCCAGTAGGCCTTGTCGACGAAGGTGTTGTCGTCGGCGAACTCGATGAAGGGGTGCTGCCAGATGGTGCAGATGCGGTCGATCTCCGCCAGGACCTTCGAGACGGGCTTCTGCTTGTAACGGCCGGTGAGCATGACGCTTGCGGCGCAGAACTCGCAGCGATGCGGGCAGCCGCGGCTGGTCTGGACGGTGAGGCGGTTGTAGCGCGGCACGTCCAACATCTCGAATGCGGGCATGGGGGCGTCGGCCAGGTCGAAGTCGTTGTCGTCGGAGGCGTAGATGTCGTTGAGCATGCCATTTGCGGCGTCGTCGAGCAGCGTCGCCCAGCAGGCCTCGCCCTCACCGACGACGGCGGCATGCCGGTAATCGCCCCCGCGAGACATCCGAGCAGGATGCCGATCCATCCGGCGTAAAGGTTTGCCATGGCTCACTCCGCTGCACATCCCTTCGATTCGGAACGGGGGCAGTCTACCACTACGGGCGATGCAATTCAAGCATAGAAACATATAAAGATTCCAAGGTGTGCGAGACCAAATCCTGGCATGCTCAACCTGTCTTGCGTTCGGCTTTCCAG
>DAOTMV010000003.1:0-156327 GCA_035450485.1 Anaerohalosphaeraceae bacterium
CTGGAAAGCCGAACGCAAGACAGGTTGAGCATGCCAGGATTTGGTCTCGCACACGCGGATTACAGACAGAAAATGCATGGCGTTTTGTCCGGCAGGTGATAGAATAGTCCCAAGGGTGGGGATTCTACTTCTTTGAGGATATGACATGGATTTTAAGGTTCATTTGTCGCGGCCGGACATCACCGATGCTGAGATCGAGGCTGTTTGCGCAGTGCTTCGCAGCCCCACTCTTTCCCTTGGACCCAAGCTGGACGAATTCGAACAGGCGTTCTGTGCCTACACCGGTCGGCGGCGTGCTGTAGCGGTCAACAGCGGCACCAGCGCCCTTTACCTGTGCATGAAGGCTCTCGGTATCGGGCGGGGTGACGAAGTGATCACCACTCCTTTTACATTTATCGCCACCGCTACCACGATCATGATGACCGGGGCTCGGCCGGTGTTCGTGGATATCGACCCAAGGAGCCTGAACATGGATGCCTCGCGGATCGGCGGCGCGGTTACTCCCCGCACGAAGGCGGTTGTGCCGGTGGAGGTTTTCGGCAACCCTGCGGGCATGGACGCGATCTGCGAGGTCGCCGCGAAGCATAACCTGCTGGTGATCGAGGACAGTTGCGAGGGCCTGGGTTCTGAGCTGCGCGGCCGCAAGGTCGGTACGTTCGGCATTATGAGCACCTTTGCCTTCTATCCCAACAAGCAGATTACCACCGGCGAAGGCGGTATGATCCTCACCGATGATGACGCGCTGGCGGATATGTGCGTGTCGCTGCGGAACCAAGGGCGAGGCAGGGGCGGCGGCTGGTTAGCCCACGAACGATTAGGCTACAACTACCGCCTCAGCGACATCAACTGTGCGCTGGGCATTGTACAGTTGTCCCGCATCAATGAGATCGTCGCCAAGAGGCGCCGCGTGGCGGACATGTACCTGAAGCGACTCGGAGGAGACAAGCGGCTGACGGTCCCCCGCGAACCTGCCGACAGCATTATGAGCTGGTTCGTGTATGTGATTCGGTTAGCGGATCGATACAGCCTGAGCCAGCGCAATGATATCCTTTCCAGAATGCTTCAGCGGGGTGTGCAGGTGAGCAACTACTTCCCGCCGGTGTATCTGCAGCCGTTCATGGCTAAGGAACTTGGCCACAAAGAAGGCGATCTCCCGATCACGGACGCCGTCTGCCGCAGCACAATCGCACTTCCATTCCATAACAACCTGACGGAAGATGAAGTTGATTTCGTCTGTGAGCAGCTTGCGGCCTGCCTGGCCGAGACCGATTAGCGGTACTTTATATCGCTGAAAGCACCACGTCTGAAGGCTCCCGACGAATTTATTATCGGGCCAAGTCGACGTACTGCGCGCAGCCCGACGCGCTGCCTTTTTTCGGAATTTCCCCTGAAAAAACAGCCCTGCCTGTTTTGACTTCGCGCACAACGATTCTTACGTTTTAAGTGGAAAGGGGGTCCTGAAGTGAGTCCCGGGCCTCCGAAGCGAGCGATGTTTTCCTGAGGGGGGACAGACAATGCGTAGGTGGCGAACAAAGCTGCTAACCGCGTTGATCATATACTTTGCAGGCTTTGCCACGGCGATTTACTACCTGGCGCCTGCGGGCGAGCGGGGGAAAATGAGTGAAAGGAATCTGAAAGGGTTCGACTTGCGTGGTCGAGTGAGCGAATTCAGAGCAAGCGAGTTTGGAGTGACCGCGGAGACGAACGTCAAAAAGTTTGTTAGTTTCGCCGAGGAAAAAGCTGTTCAGCTGGGCGAGTACATTCGAGCGAAGCTCGCCGAAGCCAACACGAAGTGAAGCTGACAGCATGGAGATGCACGAGAACTTCTGCTGATTATGAAGCGGACATCGGTTTTCGGTATCGACTGATTTGTGTCCTTGCGAGAAGCAAGACGCAAGGTTTCGCTCGCTGTGCCTGTCATGGCTGCAATGGCCCTGGCAGGCATTTTTTTGCGCGATGCGTCCAGCCATTTCGTGTTTGCAATCCCGGGTCGGCCGCGTAATAATGGGGGTTGTGAGCAAGCATTTCGGGATTTTGGAACTGGAGAAATGGCGGGACCTTACGGGCTGATATTCGACGTAGACGGGGTGATTGCCGACACCGAACCGCTGAACGCGCGGGCCTCAATTGCGATGTTCGAGGAACTGTTCGGGCTGAAAGGTGTTGTGCGTACGGGCTTTGAAAAGGGACTGGGCCGGGGAGCGGCAGCCTACGTCCGCGCCGCGGCGGAGGTTCACGGCCTTTCACTAAGCGATGAACAGGTCGAGATGGCCGTGCAGCGGAGACAGGAGAATTTCCTCAAGATTCTGCAAGCTGAGCCGCTGCCGGCATTCGCAGGGGTTCTTGAGTTGATGCAGCAAGCACTCGCCCGTGCGGACTTCCGCGTGGCAATCGCAACGTCCAGCGGGCGTGAGATGAGCGAACCCACTCTCAAATCGGCCAAGGTGCCCTATCATCGAATGACTTATATAACCGGCAGCGACGTCACGCTCAAGAAACCCGACCCGGCCATTTTTCTTACGGCCGCCAAACGTGCGGGGGTCGAGCCGCAGCGCTGCGTGGTTATCGAAGATGCGCCGGACGGTGTCGCCGCGGCCAAGGCCGCCAGAGCACAGTGCATCGCAGTTACAAATTCCGTCGGGATCGACAAGCTCGGTCAGGCCGACCTGATTGTCGATAGTCTGACGGAGGTCAACATTGACACGGTCATCAGCTTGATCAACAAGCCCACAGGTAACTGATCCATAATCCGAATATGAGGGAGTGCGATGGGTGTGGACATCATGGTCTTGAACACCGCGGTAGCTGATTTCCGCAGCGAAGTCTTTTCGTTTGCCGACGACCTGGTTGGTCCGGGCGGCCTGGCTAAGTGCCAAACACAGGATATGCCGCCGTATTCGCAGGCTGAGTATCGGCAATGGATCGATGCGGGGCTGGCCACCACCGGCGGCCCCGGCAACTCCGCCCCGCTTATGGCACGTGCCGGCCTCCGTGTCGCAGTCGGCGTCAATCTGGGCAAAGGCGAATTCGACGGCCTCGATGCCCAGGGCCGCTTCTTTCATGACGGCATGACCGCAAACGGCGTCGATATGTCCGCAACGTTCGTGCATCCCGATCTGCCCACCGGAACCACTTTCATTTATGAAAAAGGCGGCAATGAACGGGGGGGCATCGCGTATTTTCCGAATGCCAACAACGACTTCGATTTCGAATATTTCAAGAAGGCCGTTGAAAGACTTGACCCGAGAATCGTCTACTACATGTACTCCGGCCTTTCCGACCGTGGTGATGCCAACGGCGGCCGGGATCTGGCCGACTTCGTCCGATGGTGCCGCGGCCGCAGTGCCGTCACCATTGTCGACAGTCATACCCTTACGGGCGACCCTCAAGCCCTGATCGACTCCCGGCAGCCCGTGCCTGAGTACGCCCTGCTCGAACCGCTCCTGCCCGAGGTCGACATCTTCTTCACGTCCTCGGACGAAGCCAAAATGATCGGCAATACACTCGGACTGGGCATCGAGTGGCAAGCTTTTCTCGAAGCCGACGCCTGCGTGCGCTTCCTCCATGCCTTGGCCAGGCGATTCTGGTCCGGCGATGGACGGACTCGCATGTTCGGCGTTACCGTCAGCAACGGCGCTTACGAAACGCACATTACCGCTGATGGCAGCGTCTCCGAACCTCACAAGATCGAATCCCGCTTCATGGCCGGCGAAGTCATCGACCTCGTCGGGGCTGGTGATTCCTTCCGTGCCGGCCTCCTGACTTATATCGCCCGCAACCTGAATCAATTCACCGCCGGCGACATGGACTTTTCCGAGGCCGTGCAGATGGGAAACCTCTTCGCGGCCCTCTTCATCAAAGCCCCGCTGAACAACCGCTACGGCAACATCAAGCCGTACGCCCGAATGCTGCACGCCGTCCAGAGCGGCAAAGAATATGTAACGCTCGACGACCTCATGAAGGAACTGAACGGTGCCTCATAATCCGCCCAACGCTGAACATTGCCACTGGGGTCTCGTTTGTCGTTGCTGCCCTCCAGCACTTACTTCCGTCAGAACATGCAGGCCGCGCAATGAATAAAAAAGTCTTCGTCGGTTTCGGTTTCGGCCCCATACAGGCCGGCCTGTTCGTTGCCGAAGCCTTCGCCTCGGGCAACTTCTCCCGCCTCGTTGTCGCCGAGATCGACCTGGCCCTCGTCGCAGCGGTCCGCGCCAACAAAGGCCGCTACAGTGTCAATGTGGCCGGCCCCGCGAGTATCCAGGTCCAGCAAATCTCCGGCGTGGAAATCTACAACCCCAACGCGGAACAGGATCGTGCCCCCCTGCTCGCCGCCCTCGCCGAAGCGTCCGAAATCTCCACGTCCCTGCCCGCCGTTAGCTACTACGATGCAGGACAACACAGCGTCGCGGCCCTCATCGCCGAAGGCATCCGCCAAAGCAAGGCCCCGGCCGTCGTCGTATACGCCGCCGAAAACAATAACCACGCGGCCGAAATCCTCCAGGAGAAGGTTGAAGCCCACCTCGCCGCCCCCCTGCCGCCTAACGTGCAATTCCTTAACACCGTTATTGGCAAAATGAGCCAGGTCGTCATCGGCGCTGAGGCCGTCGCCGCAATGCACCTCGCCCCCATGACCCCGGGCTTCGACCGTGCCTTTCTCGTCGAGGCCTTCAACCGTATCCTTATCAGCCGCATCCGCCTGGACAACTTCACCCGCCGCATCGAGGTCTTTATCGAAAAGGATGACCTGCTGCCCTTCGAAGAAGCCAAACTCTACGGCCACAATGCCATCCATGCCCTCTTAGCCTATCTCGGCGCGGCCAAAGGCTACACAAAGATGACCGAACTGAAGCACGACGCCGCCATCATGAGAATCGCCCGCGACGCCTTCCTCAACGAATCGGGCACTGCCCTCATAAAGAAATATGCTCACTTGAGTGACCCGCTCTTTACCGAAGCCGGCTACCACGCCTACGCCGAAGATCTGCTCGAACGTATGACCAACCCTCACCTCGCCGACACAATCGCTCGTGCCGGCCGAGACCCGCGCCGCAAACTCGCCTACCACGACCGTATCTTCGGAACCATGGACCTGGCGCTAAGCCAGGGCATCCGCCCTAAGAACATGGCGCTGGCCGCGCTTGCCGGCCTCGCCGCGCTCCTTAAACAGGATCAAATCCCGGGCATACCCAGGCACACCTCCCCCGCCGATCTCACAGATGCCGACATCAGCGGCATCCTTCGCTATCTTTGGGCACACGAGGTTACCACTCGCGGTGTCGACATTATAACGTGTTTGCACGAAGCCCGAAAGGCTTTCAGGGAGTTGCTGTGATGCCCCCGGCCGCCCGACTGCATATTTTGCTCGCCAGCGAAGCGGATTACGCCGTGATTATTCGGCGGGGACCGTCAAAGCGTGTCTGCACCATCGGATGGGACCGGACCAACGACACTTTCACGGTTGGGCAATGGCTCAAGGGCCGCATCTATGAACGGAGAAGCGACCTGTCTCCCGATGGCAAACACATGATCTATTTCGCGATGAATGGAAAGTGGCATTCCGAGACCGGCGGATCGTGGACTGCTATCTCACGGGCGCCATATTTGAAGGCCGTGGGATTGTGGGCAAAAGGCGATTGTTGGCATGGCGGAGGATTGTTCCTGACTAACAGTACCTTCTGGATAAACCACGGCTATGGACACCGTGTTCTGACTTCTCCACTTATGCTGCACGAGGTCGACGAACCGCCGTTTGACCCCTGTTATGGCGGCGAATGCCCTGGTGTCTATTTCATCCGACTGCAGCGAGATGGCTGGCAACTCCAGAGCATGGAAGCAAGTGAGTCACGTTCGGTACATACATTCGAGAAGAGGGTGTCGGCCACGTGGATATTGAGGAAGCACGCGGTCGCAACTTGCGACCATGCTGAAGGTAGGGGCTGCTATTATGGCTCGGCCTAATGCGAATGGGCTGGGATCGATCAAGAAACTGGGCGACTTCAATGACTTGACCTTCGAGCCGATCAAAGCTCCATACTGACATCTCGCGCTGATGGACCTTAAACCGGCCTTATGCACAGGAAAGGTCCACGAGATTGATCTTAAGCCTGCCGGCGTCCATCTCACTGCAGAGTATATGCGTGATGAGATTTACCCAGTGGCCGCACTCGTCGAGAATGTTGCTGTCCGAAGTCGCGACCGGCTTGTCACTGGCGATAAGCACGCTGTCCGGATTGAGATGCAGCTCCACCTCGAATGGCCATCCGTGTCTTGCAATAAGCTCCCCTAACAGCGTCTTGAGCCGCCCTGAATTCGATACCGGACTGTCGAACAGCCACCGCGCATATGTCACGCCCAATGCCAGCACATGCCGCGCAATCAACTCAATGGCCGGCACCGTCTCCTCCACCTTGCGATACGACCCGTGGATCCCGGACAGGTCCCGCATGCAGCCGTCGCGACCGACAAAGATCGGCGCGCCGCTAAGCGCCGATTCGGTCGTGATGAGCAGGTTGTAGCCGTCGATCTCCAACTGCCGACCGGCAAGTTGGGACACGTCGAGTTCTTTGGCCCGGCGGCAGGCAAGCTGGGCGTCCGAACAGGCAGATCGCATGATGGCCAGCCGCTGCCGCTCGGTCAGGGCGAAGTGGTCGCCGACCAGCTTGAGCAAGCTCTTCTGGGCATAGCCCCGCGACAGGAGCATCGAATAGTCCATCATCGCCCGCTGCAGGTCGCCGCGTTTGGCCTCCGAGAAGATGTTCACGTCGTCGGGACGCGGTCCTCTGTGTTTTCGCGTATCCGGCATAGCTGTCAATCTAACGCCCCACTGCGGCAACGCAAGAAAAATATGCGGGCTGGCATTGTCCCAAAATGCCAATTCTGCTAAGGTGGATGGAGTCAGCATCGGGTGATTTCATGGACCTTCTATGGGTTATCGAGCCATTGTTTTAATTTTGGTGGCATGTCTTGCCGGACCGATCCGGGCCGCGGACTGGCCGCACTGGCGCGGGCCTCATTATGACGGCATCAGCCGCGAGACGGACTGGCGCAGTGACAAGTTGAAAGTCCTTTGGCGGCAAAACGTACAGACGGGCTTTTCTTCCGTGGTGGTCTCCGAAGGCCGCTTGTACACGATGGGTAATAGCGGCAGCGACACCAACAAGTATCCGAACAATCAGGCCGACACCGTGTTCTGTCTCGATGCTGAGACCGGAGATATCCTGTGGCGGCACAGCTACAAGTGTCCCCTGTTGCCCAGACAGTACGAAGGCGGTCCCAGCGCCACCCCCACAGTTGCGGGCGATCGGGTTTACACATTCAGCAAGGTTGGCGACGTCTGCTGCATCGACGCGGCGAGCGGCCGTGTGATATGGACCCGCAGCGTGGTTGGCGAATTGGGTGTAGAAACACCGGGATGGGGCTTTGCCGGTTCACCGGTGGTGTGGAACGGCCGCGTGATTCTCAGTGCGGGTGAAAGCGGCCTTGCCCTGGATGCTGCAACAGGCAAGGTGATCTGGCAGAACGGCAGGGCGCCGTGCGGCTATTCGACGGCCGTGCCCTTCCAAACCGAAGGCCGCGATATGCTGGCCCTGCTCAATGCAACGGCGCTGGTAGGCGTCAAACCGGATACCGGCGAGGTAATGTGGCGTATTCCGTGGCCGACCAAGGACGGCTTCAATATGGCTGATCCAGTAATCGCCGGTGATCTGACCAAAACGATTTTCATTTCGTCCGGTTACCGCCAGGGCTGCGCCAAGATCATCGCCGCCTGTGATCGCGCGGAGGTTGTATGGAAAACCCAGGCAATGCGGAATCACCTTGCGACCTGCGTGCTCTTGGACGGCTATCTTTATGGCATGGACTACTACACGCTGGCCTGTGTCGATCATGCGACAGGCGAGGTCAAATGGACCCATCGCGGCCTCGGGCAAGGTTCGTTGACAGCCAGCATCGATGGCCGGCTTATCATCCTCGGCGAAAAAGGCCAACTCGTCATTGCCCGTGCGAATCCCGCTGCTTTCGAGCCGCTTGTAGAAATGCAGCCGATCACCGGCCGATGCTGGACGGTCCCCGTGCTGGCCAACGGCCGCATTTACCTCCGCAATGCCGTCAGGGAACTGGTCTGCCTGGAGGCACGCAAATAGGCTTGGGCCATTCAATACCGGCGGCTTGCGCGAGAAAGACGGCTAAAGTGTTTGACAGGTCCAGGCGAAGATTTTACCATGTGTGCCCGGGCGGTTTGTGTCCGAAGCTGCTTTACTCAATTTTTGGAACAGGTGCATGCCAAGTCATCGTTTGGCCAGCGTAACAATTGACGATCTGGAGATCACGGGCTATTCCGTCGCCGGTGAGGAGACAGTTGTCGCCATACCGCAATTGGACGTCTGCTTCGATATCGGCAAGGCTCCCGATCAGGTCATCCCGATCAATCACGTTCTTCTGACACACGGCCACATGGACCACGCAGCGGGCCTGGCTTATTACCTGTCACATCGGAACTTCTGCGGCCAATCGCCTGGTACTGTGCTGGCGCCGGCGAATCTCATCGCCCCCATTCGTCAGATACTGGACGCATGGGGGAAACTGGACGGCAATTCGGTACCTGCCAATCTGGTGCCTGTCAAGGCCGGCGACGAATACGCGATCAAGCCGAATCTGTTTGCCCGCGTGTTTCCGACCAAACACAGTCGAGGTTCAGTCGGTTTCACCGTCCTGGAAAAGCGCAAGAAGCTCAAACCCGAATACGCTGGTCTAACCGGGCCGCAGATCGTTGAGCTGAAGAAGCAGGGGATCACCATCGACTACCCCGTGGAAATTCCTATTGTGTCGTATCTCGGTGATACACAGTACGTCGATTTCGCCCAGTTGCCGTACGTGGCGCAAAGCAGGATTCTCATTGCCGAATGTACGTTTTATATCGACGAGCATGCTGGCCGGGCTGATGCCGGTCGCCATATGCACATCGATGAATTCGCCAGGCTGGTGGAAGGTATGCACAACGAGCACATAGTGGTGACGCATCTGACACAGCGAACCAGTATGGCCGAGGCGAAGCGCCTTCTCCAGGACAAACTGCGCCCGGAGACGTTTTCGAAAGTCATCCTGCTTATGGCGCACATGTGCCGCCCAAGGAAGCGTCCGGACTCAGCCCAGTAGCAGTTTTGCGACATACAAGCACTCTGGCCTTCACAACATCCTCACTGTATAATAGACATGTGGTCCACGACAGGGAACGGATCCGCGCAGCGGGTGTTTGGCAGTGGGAGCTGGTTATGTACGCGAGAGTCTCAGGTTGCGCCGCCATTTGTCTGGTGCTGGCAGGCATCATCAGTAACGTGCCCGTCGTCGGTGAAGAGGCGGACATCTCGGTGACCCTTGCCGCCCAAGTGCCGGCCGATTTCACGCATTTTTCCTTTGCCGGCCATGATAAACAAGCCCGCCTGCTAAACCACTATCTGTGGTATCATTTCCACCATCGCCTGGGCAACAACCCCACGCTGTTCAACAAAGAGTACCTGCTCACGGCAGATATATGGCTGGGTAACGCCCGTCCGCGGAACGTCAATGAGACCATTCAGGAAGTCCATCGCCGCGACCTTCTTGCCATAGAGATGGACGACGAGGGCTATGTCCTCACGCATCAGCACTTTTCCCACGCCCACGACCACGGCTGGCCGTTTCCATTGTGGCCGCAGGCCGATACCGGCCCGACCAGGGTCATGGGCAAGACGGCAGGCTGGCACTTTCAAGCCTCGGCCGAGGCGGTGCCCGGCTGGGTTGGACAGAATTTCCTGCGTCATTGGAAACGGGACATGTACGTCGGCCAGACTGCCGCCGAGAGCTGGCAACTTGTCAACGCCAAGTCGCACGGTATTGTCAATAACCGCTGGCGGATCGAAGCGACGGGGGAATCACCTACCCTGCTCACGCCTGAAGGCGTATCGATCGAGGCTTTTCAAGCCCCTTACCTGCAACTCCGCTGGAAGAGGGTCGATGCACAGCGGGGTCATGCACTGCCGTATGTGGAATGGTTAGGCGAAGACGATGAGCAGTTCGGGCCTGATCGCCGTGTGTATTTCCGCCGCGAGCGGACTCCCCTTTCTGGCGAGTTCGATCATTCGATTATCACAATGTACCGTCACCCAAAATGGCAAGGCAGCATCAAGCGAATGAGGTTATGCCTGGCACCGGGCGAATCAACGGGTACGTTCGAGATAGACTCTTTCTTCACCGTCTATGATACTCGGCACTCAATCAACAACCCGATCTTTATACTTGCGTGCGCCCGCTATTTCGCCTGGACGCAGGACCTCGACTTCCTGCATGCGCAGATCAATCGTATGCGGCTGGCCCTGCGTTACCAGCAAACGGTCATGGGCGGGCTGGAGTACAAGCACATTCGCAATCCCTGGCCGGGCCACGATGGCCTGCCCGGCTTTGTCAAGGATGAAAGCGGCGGCAAGACCGTCCGCGGGGGTCATGGCATTGGGAATAACTACTGGGATCTTATGCCTTTCGGCTGGGACGATCTCTACGCTACCAATCAATATCATGCCGCGACAGTCGCGATGGCGGACATTGAAGAAGCGATAGACAGGCATCCGGGTTGGGATATGCCTTCCGGCGCGCTCAGACTCGACCCGGGGTTCCTGAGAAAACATGCTGCTGAGGTGAAACAGACTGCAAACGGCCTTTTCTGGAATGACCGTGCCGGACGGTTTTTTGCCTGTATCGACAAGGAAGGCCGCCGTTATGATTATGGCTACACGTTCCTGAATCTCGACGCCATCTGGTACGGACTGGCTGACGATGCACACGCCCGCAGCATAATGGACTGGATCGCCGGCGATCGTATCGTGCAAGGCGACACCTCAACCGGCAAGGACATCTATCACTGGCGTTTCGGCCCTCGCGCCACCACACTCCGGAATCTGGACTGGTACGGGCAGGGCTGGCTCAGCCCCGAGTCCATCGCCTGGGGCGGCCAGGTGCAGGACGGCGGTGCAGTGCTTGGCTTCTCCTTTTATGACCTCTGGGCTCGCCTCAAGGTTCGAGGGGCAGATGACGCCTGGCAGCGACTGCAGGAGATCCTTGACTGGGAAGCGGAAGTACACAGCGAAGGCGGCTATCGTGCGTATTATGGCAGCGGCAAGCGCGGTACGACACTGCAAGGGGGCGGCACGGCGGGCGGTCTGGGCATCGACTTCGAGTTCTTTGAGAGCAGCCTCATCCCCTCAATCATCGTCTACGGTTTTCTGGCTATCGACGCCCGTCCCGACGACACACTCCATATCCGCCCGAACCTGCCAAAGGCATGTCGCGAAATCAAGGCCCGGCCTTTAGTGTACAAGAACACCAGAATGGGCGTCGCCGCGCGCGGCGACGCCGTCACAGTAGAGCTATATGACAGACCACTGACCGCAATACGTATCGAGACGCCGTGGGGCAGCGCCGCATTAACCGAAACAGGGCTGCACACGTTCAGAAAGTGATCTACCGATGTCAAGACAATTGGCCCAGGCCTATCACAATATTGCGCGGCTGCTCGATGCCGGCGTGCCGATCCTGCGCGCAATGGAGACAGCCTCCGCCCAGCACGGCCGCATTGACCGGACGATCCGGCAAATAGGCTGTGACCTGCGCACAGGCAGCACGATGGCCGAGGCCATGCGGCAGCATCCGAGACTTTTTCGTGAATTCGACGTCAGCGTGGTTGCCGTCGGCGAAGTATCCGGCGCCCTGCCGGAGCGATTCGAGCAGTTGGGCTGCTGGTACGATTTCATTTACCGCATGCGGGCCACTCTCATTACAGGGCTCATCTATCCCCTCCTTATTCTCCACGCCGGAGCACTTCTGGGGCCTGTGCCCAGCGTCGTACTTGGAGGCAGCGGGACCGTTGGCTACATCCGTTCGGTGCTTGCTATACTGGCGCTGATATATATTCCGGCGCTGGCGATCTTTACCTTTATCAAATTTCGCCCCCGCCGCGGCCGTATTCGCCGGCTCACCGACGCATTCATTCTCGGCATTCCGATTATCGGAGGCGCGGTCCAACAACTTGCCCTGAGCCGCTTCACACAGGCGTTTCACATCGGCTGCAAGGCAGGCGTGCCTTACACTCGCTGCATGGAGATGGGGCTGGCATGTACGGGCAATGAGGCGCTGGCTGCCCTTCTTGCAGGCGGGCTTGAAAGCGCAAAGGAAGGTAACGACATCAGTGAAGGCTTTTCCAAGCGCCTTCCGGCTGATTATCGCCAGATATGGCAGGTAGGTGAAGAAAGCGGTAATCTGGATGATGTCACAGCACGGCTTGCACGCATGACCGCCGAGTCTGCCGAATTTCGCATTGCACAGCTCGCCCAGTGGCTGCCTCGAATCGTCTACTTGCTGATCATGATAATCCTTGCTTGCCAGGTATTCCGGGGTTATGCGCATATCACCGGCGCCTACCAAAATGGACTTGGCGGCATGTAACAACAGGCAAGGCCGCGAGGTTGAAGAGAAAACACCCGAAGCAACACCCTCCAGAGGTATTAGCCGCAGCTGCTTTCTCAGACGGCTTCCATGCCGAGTTCCTGCGGCGTTGGCTGAGCGCTGGACGGTCATCTGCTGAGACCCCATGGATAAACGTGGTCGGTGCAGTCACGGGGCGGCCAGGACGTATTGTTTGCGTCAAGTTCAGGCCGATTGCCCTGTAACGGTATTCGTGCTGCACACCGGCGTGTCTCAGGCTAAACCCGGTAACTGTGCCAGGCAGTGAAGCAGGAATTGTCTAACCGACTCTAATCCTCCGGTCCCACATTGAGGGGCTCGGCAACGCGGTCGGCTTTTCTGAAAGAGACAAGATCCTGCGGTTCGGCGACTTTGCGGTAACCGAGGGCCTTCATGACCTCCAGTACTTCGGTCCAGGTCGGGAATGGCCGCTGGTTCTCTTTTTTGTAGCGATCGATGGCCATGAGGAAATCAAACTGCTCATCGGTCATTTCGCCTTCTTCGGCGGCCCGGCGTTCCTCCGTGCGTCGGTGCCCGGGACCGCGGCGGCGATTCAAACCAAGTCGTCTGTCGACAACGTTCTTGCGGCGCTCCACAAAGGATCTTCGTTCCTCTACAGGCTCGTTGGCTTTGCTGGTCATTTCCATCATCCGTCGAAACTGGTTACGTTGCCCCCCAGGGACACGTACATACCGGCGCTGACGACTCAGAAGGTCTCGTCCTCGTAGTCATCGTCGCCGAAATCGTCCTGGTCTTCAAAGACCATGTCGTAAAAGTCGCTGTAGGCACCCTGTGACTCGATCAGCACGTGAGCTTCATCGAGATAGTCTTCCGGGACCATGACGGCGATACCGGGAAAGCCGGTCGCCGCGTCGGGCTGCGTCCTGATCGCCGCGGGGATACCGCCCTCGTTGAGCAGTTTCTTGTATTGCTGCGCCAATTCCATGTCTTCGGCAAACGCTACCGTGACAAACTCCTTCAAAGCTGCCTGACGGCTGGGCTTTTTCTTGCGGCGATTCGCCATTTTACTACTCCGTAATTCTATGGGGCAAAAACAGTCAGCCTGAAAAACCAAGCGACGTATCGTCCAGCAGGTCGGACCGGTTTATCTAAATTCGCGAAAAACCTGCTGCGGGCCGCGGCCCGGCACCTGCTTTCGGGCCGCGAGGAGAGATTCTGCGTTATGCGGCCTTAGAGTGCAAAATTTTGAGCGCTGGCGTGATTTTTTAGTTGCAAACACGCAGCGCGGCATGGAGAATACCGGCGTTTTGGGGCCATGCGGCCGGATGTTATGGGAACTTGTTGTTTACACGGAGGTTAGTATGGCAAAGAAGAAAGCCGCAAAGAAAGCCGCAGCCAAGGAACCACTGGTCGTTGCAAGCAAGGTCAAGGCCTACATCAAGAGCAAGGGCATGATGACCTCGTCGGAGTCGCTGAGCGCTTTGAACGATGCCATCTACGCGATGCTCGACGCTGCCATTGCTCGCACCGAGGCCAATCGCCGCAGCACCGTCAAGCCGCAGGACCTGTAGGCCCGCTTCGCATCCCATCCGCAGAGCCGTCATCACCGCGGAGGCGGCTTTGTTCGTTTTCAGCTGTCTGTATTCCGGCAGGCCGGTTGTTGCTGTCGCCAGCCGGATTTTTGGCGTTTGTGCGAATTTTGTTAAGGGTTCTGACAAGCCAGACGATATACCAGCAGATAGAAGTCGGTTTGCGTACTTTACAAAATTTTTTTGTAAAAATTATTGGACGCGGGACCGATTTGCGGCTTATAATCGCAGCACACGGAAGTGGTTGCAATGTCGGCAGTTTGCAGGGCTTACACAATGGAATTGAACGTGTCTGAGGGAATGGGCCTGGTCGGAAGCGGGGGTGTCAGATGAAGGTATTCATGCTCGGCTGGGAGTTTCCGCCCTTCATCAGCGGCGGCCTCGGTACGGCTTGTTATGGGCTGACCAAAGCCATGAGCGCTATGGGCATGGATGTGCTTTTTGTACTGCCCCGTCCTGTTGATACCAGCCATGCAACCCACGTCAGGATGCTTACCCCAAAACCGACCGCTGGCGGGAGAGAACTGGAGTACGCCTACGACGAACTCCAGCGTGTGCGTTTTCTCGCCATCGAGTCCATGCTTTCCCCGTATACGGATCCACAGCAGTATCAACAGCGGATGGAGGAAGTCATCCGAACCAAGCGGACGATAGCTCAACCCAGTGCCGCCGAAGTCCAGCAGCGGGCCTTCGGCACGGAACACTATAGCGGCGACATGTTCGCCGAGGTGCATCGCTACGCCAATGCGGCCGTCAAACTCGCCATGGAAGAAGACTTCGACGTGGTCCATGCGCATGACTGGATGACGTATCCGGCGGGAATCGCCGTGGCCGCCGTGACGGGCCGTCCGCTGGTGGTTCACGTGCATTCGACGGAATTTGATCGCAGCGGTGAACACGTTAACCAGATGATCTATGACATCGAGCGGCGCGGCATGCACGCCGCCGCGAAGGTCATCGCGGTCAGCCATCTGACGCGCAATATCATTTTGAGCCGCTACGGCGTCATGGGGGATAAGGTTGAGGTCATCTACAACGGCGTGGAGCGCAACGGCGACAGCCGCCTCATGCCGCGATCCGGTATCTCAAGCGATGAGAAGATCGTGCTGTTCCTCGGCCGCATTACGATGCAGAAAGGCCCGGAATACTTCCTCATGGCCGCCAAAAAGGTCCTTGAGGAAATGGATAATGTCAAATTCGTCATGGCCGGAAGCGGCGACATGATGCACCGCACCATCGAGATGGCTGCGGAAATGGGCATCGGTCACAAGGTGCTCTTCACAGGCTTTTTGCGAGGCGAAGACGTCGAACGCGTCTATCAGATGGCCGACCTTTACGTTATGCCGTCTGTCTCGGAGCCGTTCGGCATCGCTCCTCTGGAGGCCCTCAACTACGACGTGCCCGTGCTCATCAGCAAGCAGAGCGGCGTCGCGGAGGTGCTTACACACGTGCTCAAAGTCGACTTCTGGGACATCAATGAAATGGCCAACAAGATCATCGCGGTTCTGAAGTACCCGCCCCTGCAGTTGACGCTTCGCGAGCATGGCAATTTCGAAGTACGACGATTGCGCTGGCAGGATGCCGCAGAGAAATGCGCCCGTGTGTACAGCGACATCATGGTGCATGTGTAACTAAGGTTTTCAGGATGGAGTCGTCATGTCTTCGGTGTGTTTCTATTTCCAGGTGCATCAGCCGTTCAGGTTGAGACATTATACCGTTTTTGACAAGGCCCCGCACTACTTCGACGAATTCAAGAACGCCTCGATTTGCCGCAAGGTCGCCAACAAGTGTTACCTGCCCACGAATCGTCTGCTTCTGAAGCTTATCAGGAAATTCGGCGGGCAGTTTAGGGTTTCGTTCAGCGTAACCGGCGTCTTGCTCGAGCAGTTCCATAAATACTGCCCGGAGGTCATCAGCACGTTCGATGCGCTGGCGCAGACCGGCTGTGTGGAGTTTCTCGCTGAGACATATTACCACAGTCTCAGTTATCTCTATTCGCGGACCGAGTTCGCCGACCAGATTCTCAAGCACATTGAGATGATCGAGCAGTTATTCGGCCAGACGCCGCGCGTTTTCCGCAACACTGAGCTGATTTACAACAATGACCTTGCCCGGACGATCGAATCGATGGATCGCTTTGACGGCATTCTGGCCGAAGGGGCCGACCATATCCTCGGCGACAGGAGCCCAAATTTCGTCTACAGTCCGCCGGATTGCGAGAAAACGCGACTGCTGCTGAAGAACTATCGCCTCAGCGATGATATTGCTTTCCGGTTTTCCAATCGCCACTGGAAGGAATTCCCGCTGATGGCGGACAAGTTCGCCAGGTGGATCAACCACGTCAACGGCAACGGGCAGGTCGTCAATCTGTTTATGGACTACGAAACGTTCGGCGAACATCAGTGGGAGGACACGGGCATCTTCGATTTCCTCTCGCATCTGCCGTACGAAGTGCTCAAGCATCCGGACAACAATTTTCTCACGCCCAGCGAGGTGATCGAACGCTATCCCCCGGTGGGGGTTGTCGACGTTCCGCATATCGTCAGTTGGGCCGATACCGAGCGAGACTTGTCCGCCTGGCTCGGCAACGCGATGCAGTCGAATGCTCTGCACGAGGTGTACCGACTGGAGGGCCTTGTCAAGCAGTCGCAGGACGAGCAGCTTATGGCAGACTGGCGCAGACTCCAGACGTCTGACCATTTTTACTACATGTGCACCAAGTACTTTGCCGATGGCGACGTTCACAAGTATTTCAATCCGTATGATTCGCCGTATGATTCATATATCAATTATATGAACGTGCTGAACAATCTCCGCAAGCGCTGCATGGCGAGCGTCGCGGAGAGCACGGCGAAATCGACGGCGTAAAACGTCGGCTGTTAAGCGCCACGGGGTGAATCGGGCTTGTGCCCGCCTTGAGCACGAAGAAAGCGGAAGGAATCGTAATGTTGGCCTCAAGGGATCAGGGACAGGGCATATCTGTTCAACTTCAGAAAGCAAGGCCCGACGCGCTGTTGGAGCGTGAGTGGCTGCTGACCAACAGTCGCGGCGGATTCTCAAGCGGTACGCTTGGCGGCTGTAATACCCGACGTTATCACGGGCTGCTGATCGGCAGTCTCAACCCCCCTGCCAATCGAGTGGTGGGGCTTTCGTGCTACCGCGAAGTTCTTCGTATCGATGGTGTTGAGGTTGATCTAGGCAACTTTGAATTCGCCGGCAGACTGGCACTGAACGGGCTGCGCTACGCTGTCTCGTTCCGCAGGGACACGGGTGTACACTTCGACTACGACTTTGGGATCATGGAGATGACCAAGTCGATTTATCTACTGCCGGAACTTGACACAACCGCCGTCGTCTACCACTTTTCGAATGTCTGCCAGAAATGCGAGTTCGAGGTTCGGCCGTTCGCGGCCATGCGCGACTTCCATGCTCTGCAGAAGTCATGGACGCCGCTGGTATCCGAATGGCGCGACGACGGTCTGGCGATACGCAGCAGTGCCCAGGACGCGGGTGAACTCTTCCTGCTCAGCGACCACATGTGGTTCAAGAACGATCCTCAGTGGTGGTACAACTTCTTTTACCGCAAAGACAAGCAGCGCGGACAGGATTGCACCGAGGATCTCTGGTCGCCCGGCGTGTTCACGTGCCACATCGAGTCGATGCTTACTGTGGTACTTTGGGCCGCCTTTGGCCCTCAAAACGAAGCACACCTGAACCTCGATGTCGATCTGGACATCGCCATAGAGAGCCTCTCCATCCGTGATCGCGAGATCCTTGGCGAAGAGAAGATCCGTGATCCCATGACGGAGGCATTGTACCGCTCGGCGGCCCAGTTTGTCGTCGAACGACGGATCAGGGGCAAAGATTCATGGACTATTCTGGCGGGTTACCCGTGGTTTCTGGACTGGGGCCGCGATACGTTCATCGCCCTGCCGGGACTGCTTTTGTGCACGGGCCGGCTTAAGGAAGCTGCGGCCGTCCTGACGACGTTTGCAGCCGCCGAAGATCAGGGTATGATCCCCAACCGTTTCGACGATTATGGCGGCGAGCCGCATTATAACAGTATTGACGCGTCACTCTGGTTCATCCACTCGGCGTTCGAATACCTGTATGCGGGCGGCGACCGCGAGTTATTCAGCAAGAAGGTGTTGCCGGCCATCCGTCGGATTGTCGCCGCCTATGAAAAGGGAACGCGGTTTGGCATTCATGCCGACACCGACGGGCTTATAACCGGCGGCGACGAGAACACGCAGCTGACGTGGATGGACGCCAAGTGCGGCGGCATCGCGTTCACGCCTCGCTATGGCAAGGCAGTCGAGGTCAATGCACTGTGGTACGACGCATTGTGCAATCTGGCCGACTATTACCAAAGTACGGATGAGGTTGAAGCCGAGGTTTTCCGGCAATGGGCCAATCGCGTGGGGAAGCGATTCGCAGAGTTGTTCTGGAACGAGCGGGCGGGCTGCCTGTTCGATTGCGTATTCCCGGACGGCAGATCCGATTCTGCGGTGCGGCCCAACCAGATTTACGCCGTCGCCCTTCGGCATTGTGCATTGAGTGAGGCACAGCAGAGGCAGGTTGTCGCCGTGGTCAAACGCGACTTGTGGACCCCGTACGGTCTGCGGTCACTTGCCAGTACGGATCCTGGCTATATCGGCCGGTATCAGGGCGACCAGATGCAGCGAGACCGGGCATATCACAATGGGACAGTCTGGTCACATCTGATGGGCCCCTTCATTGATGCATTCCTGCGAGTCAACGGCAATGACCGTGCAACACGAGTCGAGGCGATGGAGATGCTGGAGCCGCTGTTAGACCATTTCATGAACAGCGGCTGTGTGCAGAGTGTTTCGGAGATATTCGACGGCGACGCGCCTCACACCCCCCGGGGTTGCTTCGCTCAGGCCTGGAGCGTCGCCGCCCTGCTCAGGGCCTATACTCTCGTTAGCCGCTGAAAGGCTTGTCCCGGCTGGATGTGTTCAAGGCTGCCTGCCGGGGGATTTCACGGGCGTTCGTTCGAACCTGGGAGGGAGAAGCAGTAACGCGCGATTTCGGCAAGCCGGCTGTTACGTCTTGCCATACGCCTTGTTAATGTCCTCGACGAACTGGAGCAAGAGAAGGATGCGGCTATCGACGCGCACCCTGCGGTAGAGGTTTTTCAGATGCGTTTTGACGGTGCTTTCGCTGATCCTGAGGGCTTCGGAGATCTCTTCGTTGGTGAAACCCCTGCATATCAGAATGGCGACCTGGGTTTCGCGCGAGGTCAGGTGGTAGCGCTTCTTGAGAAACATCCACTGCTCGTCGTCTTTCAGGACACCTTCAGGGCGTCTGAAAAGAGCATTCTCTTCGGGTGATTCTCTTTTGTTCAGTTGCGCCACCGGCGAGTCTTCTCTCCAACCCCGCTCACCGTCATGTTATGTGTGAACGGCTCATTTCGTCGTCGCGTGAACCGCGTCCTTCGGCACCGTCATCTCCGGACGTGGTGAACAAAGTTGCTGATGAGTTTCCGTACCGTTTTGCAGCATATGGCAACATCCTGCCGGAAAGACATGTTTCTGACGTACTCGGTGTCATAGTGGATCCACTCCTGGAAATCCTGGCCAAAGCGACGGGTCCTCTGCACCTGCCACAAACCCGTCACGCCCGGACGCACCGAAAGCCGGGCATCACGCCAGAAGGGGCACAGCATGTTTTCCGTCTCGGGTGAAGGACGCGGACCGACGACACTCATTTGGCCCAGCAAGACGTTGACGAACTGCGGTATTTCGTCAATGAATGTGGCGCGCAGAAACTTGCCTACGCCGGTCACTCGCGGATCGTCTTCGATCATAAACTGCGGGCCATCGACGTGGTTCTTGGATCTCAGTTTGTCTTGCATGCCGTGGGCCTGGACAATCATTGTTCGGAACTTGAGGCAGTCGAACGGGCGGCCATGCAGGCCCTGCCGTCTGTGCTTGAAGAAGACCGGGCCGGGCGAATTCACTTTCAGTACGAAGGCTATCAAGGGGAAAACGGGCGCGAAAAGACAAAGCACGGCAGATGCAAACACTATGTCAAGCACACGTTTTGTGAATCGCGCATACGAAAACATCGGCCACGTACGGTAGCCGCTTTTTAATGCTGTCGTACAGAAACTCCGGCCGGATAAAGGATCAGGCCGCCTTTTCGTCACCTCCTCCATTATGTCGACATCAGCAGAAATGAGAACGCGGTTGCTCACGACCGCATCGTCAGGGACGTGCACATCGGGTGCTATGACGGAGCCTTTCACCAGGGCCCCCCTTCCGACAGAACAGCGATCGGCAAGCACGGCGGGGCCAACAACGAGCGCGTCGTCTCCGATATGCACGTTATCCCCCATGAGGACGTTGCCGCGCACTCTTGCGCCGTACTTACGTGCATTGCGTCTCAGGCGCGCGGTGACGATGTGCCGCTCCCTGAAGAGATTCAGAAGGCCGGTTTCGCTTTCCAGATCGAGCACGCTGCCGCCAACATTGAGACACGTCAGGCCGAGCGAGCGCATCGAGCAGATGTTCAGAAAATCGTCGAAATTCAACGGCAATTCACCATCGATAAGGAGGCGATCCAAAGCCGAAAACCTTACGCAGACATGGTGCGGCCAGGCGCTGCCGAGAAAGCCAGGCGATACGGAATGGGCGTAGATGCGTTTAAATCCCGCAAGACAACCTCCGGAACCAAGGCAGATGTTTTCGCGATACGCCCTGAGCGAAGGGATAACCTGAATGGCCACTGCACCGTCACGGTTGGCCAGAATCCGCTCGATCTGCTCACCTGCGAAATCAGTCACAAATCTGCCGTTGGAGATTATGCACCAGCGATTACCGTGGTGCAAGCGCTCGAGAGGAAGCCTGCGCAGCCGGCCGCTTCGATAACGCGCAACGGCCAAGCCGCCGCGTGGCTTGCGAACCTGCCAGTCCGAAGGCACGGCAATCATCTTCTTGCTGACAAGTGAGCCGTAAAGCCGCCCATGTGCCTCATAGACCAATGGGGCAAGAATATCCGTTGCCAGAATCATAGGCAAGAAGCGATGGCGGCTGCCATGCTCGGCAAGGCGTTCATGCATCACAATCAACTGCATACTCCACCTCATCCTCCTCGGTGCCGGCTGTATCGTACTCATCGCCCATCGGCAGCAGATGGGCCCTGGTGGCGCCGTCCAGGTGCGGCGCGGCGGTGGACGTGGATTCGGCGTAATAGCGGCTCGTACAATAACTCTGCCTTGCCGGCACATTGTTGAGAACAACACCCAGCACCGGGACGCGCATCTGTTCGAACCGGAAAAGCGTTTCCCTGACATCCGTGCTGCGGGTCTGGCCGGAATAAGCGGTAAGGACAACGCCATCGACCGCCCTGGACCACATCAGGGCATCCGGCACGTCCAAAGTCGGCGGCGTATCAACGACGATGTGATTATATTGTGACCCCAGTTCGTCGAGGCTGTCACGCAGGCGATCGGGCGTCATCAGATTATATATCACGGAGGCCTCACAGGGATTGCTCGGCAACAGGTCAAAATTGTCAACGGAGGTATGGCATATGTAGTCCGCCGGCGATTCTCCCATGAGCACATGCTTGAGACCGTTGGCGGCGCCGCACAACTTGAGGAGGTAAGCGACGTCCGCCTTTCGCAGATCGCCATCTATCAGCAGCACCTTGCGACCCATCTTCGCCAATGTCACCGACAGGTTGATGGCAAAGGTGGTTTTGCCGTCTTTGGAGCGGGGACTGGTTACCAGCAGCTTCTGCGGAATGCCAGTCTCATAGAGCAATCCCATGTTTGCACAAATCGTTTGATAGTCGTTCATGTAGTGCTCGGGGAGAAAGGCCTCTTCAACGTCACGCGACCGCGTGGTGGTGCCCAGAATGCGAATGGCAGCCACCCGAGCAAGATCCTCAGGCGTATGCAGGCTCAGATCGAACCGATCCCTCAGAACGCCAGCGAGCCCGCCGAGCCCGATTGCACCGAACATCAGCGCCAGCGAATACTTCTTCCGCTTGTCTTGCAAAGGAGCCGTGTTGGCGTAATAGGCACGGCTTATTCTTCCGGGACGCTTCCTTTCCACTTCGATCTCCTGGATGCGGCGCTGGACCGTGTCGTAGATGTCCTTGGTCATCTCATACTGACTCTGAAGGTCATCAATGGCAAGCTGCTTGCGCCCGAGTTCAATTGCGGTCTTGTCCTCAGCGGCTAACATTTCCTCCAGACGCTTCTTGTAGATGTCAATCTGCTGCAGCTGTGCTCGGACAGCGGCCAATTCATCTACACCTTTGCGAGTCGATTCCTTTTCAACCATAGCGTCGAAGTCCTCTCCGACTTCTTTGCGCCGCTGGCCGAGGCGGTCCTTCAATGCTTCAACCAGTTCGGCTTTACGACGCAGCGCAGAATTTGATGGAGTAAGCTGCTGTTTGGCGATCATCAACTCCTGCTCCAACTGGGCGGCATTCGTGGTCAGGGTTTTGACCATCAGATCGGCGTTGATAAAATCGTACCGTAAACGGATCAGATCGTGCGGCGCGATTCCCGCGCTATCCTGGTTAACGAGCATCTGCTCTTTGATCTGCAGCGCGATTATTTCCATTTCGAATTCGGTGAGTTTATGCTGCAGGGCCGAGATGCTTTCAAGTTTCATCTGTTGACGCGCGGTAAGAGAGGCCGTCCCATATTCACGCGTCATGGCGCCAATGGCTCGGCGCTGTTTCTGCAGTTTGGCCCCAAGCTCGCGTGATTCCTCCTCCAGCACTGCTATTTTGTCGTCCTCGCAACGGGATTCTTCACACGCCACAATGGACATGTATGCTTTAAGGAACGTATTGACGACGGCGGCGGCTTCATCCGGACGGCTGCTTTTCATGGTGATCTTTATCAGTTCCGTGCTGTCCTCCGGCTGAACACGAAGCGTTCCCCTGGCGACCATGGCCTTCAGAGTAGCCACGGGACCGGTTTCGTGGTTGTGCCTGCCGCTCAGTGCGGCAGCAGCATTGGGCTCGTCGGTGACGATTATCTTTTCCCTGATCAATTCCTCGGCGACTTTCTCCAGCACCATGTCGCTGACCATGAGGTCGGCCTGGGTCTGGACGAAGTTCCTGTACATGGGAATGCTGTTTTCGCCCTGAAACAGAATGCTCGAGACCACCGGAGTGACACGGATTGCCGCGGTAGCTTGATAGTAAGGTTCCATGGTAATCCATATCGCCGGGATACCTACTACGCAGATTGCCGAAAACGTTATCAACACGATGCGCCAACGGCGGACAAGTCCGTTCAGCAGTCCCAGCAACGGGCTCTCCTCAGGCCCCGCGTCGTCATATGAGTCCGTAAAAGGGGTCATCGCCTGATCCTGACGTTTCTGAATGGTGTTCAACATGCACCTCCTGTTTGAAATGAATGACCTGAATACGAGAATTTTCGGTTATTAGAGTCCAGCCGTTCACGTACCAGAACAAGCTCTCCGGACGATTTGCCGCTGCATGGTAACATCAGCCTCTGGACGTGCCTTTCAAGCAGGCCGTATTTCGGGGTGGCGTCTTGATCGGTAAGATCGCATCTCCATCTACCACGGCGCCCTCCTCGACATGTCCGCCTGACCCGACAACACTCGCACTGACGTGAGCGTTCGGCCCTATGCAAGCGCCGGACCAGATCACACAGTTGTCAAGGACGGCATTCCTGCCGACAGTGACATCAGGCTCCAGGATCGCGGGGCCGAAAATGACGGCGCCGGAGCAAATGCGGACCTTGTCCAGGGCCACAACCGGCCCGTGGATCGCGACACCCGAATCGACTACGGCATCGGCCGCCAGCCAGAGATCATCCGATACATTGACGAGGCCCATGGACTCAAGCTCCCTCGACGCACAACCGCTTTCGAGCCAGTGGCCAAGTGCGGACAAGTAAGTGCGACGGTCACGAAAACCGCAGGTACACCGCGGAAGCACCCTCGCAGCCACCGTTTGGCGAGCTTTAACCATCGCCGGAATAAGCCCTTCTTTCATGTCGAAATATCCCTGCGGCGGCATGTACTCGATTACCTTGGCATCACACACATACAACTCGGGGATCTGACCAACAGTGTGTTCTTCACACGCTGCGGAGCCAAGCATCACAGTCAGGTGCGATCCGCCGAGGCGATGTGCTTCCAGCAGTGAGCCGACATCAGGCGGCGACATCATTGCGGCATGCAGAACGAGGAAGATCGTATCGGGATCGCCATCCCAGGTATCGCGAACGCAGCCGGCGTTACCGACCGGGAGCGGTTCATCGTAAAACTCCAGCCGCATTCCGCCGATACCGCTGGCAACTTCTCTCAGCGAAGAGGCTTCCCCGTAGGCGCAGATCGCCGCTTCATCAATGCCCTGCTCATACAGGTTCACAAGCAGGCGTTTCAGGACCGGCTGTCCCGCTGCCGGCCAGAGTGCCGCACACGTGTGAGAAGCCAAACGACATCGCCCGAAGTCGAGAATCGGCGCAAGGATAATCGCCTTGACTCTGGTTCTGTGCCATGTATGTTCGCTCATTTTCTCCCCTGTATGCTTCACCCATCACCGGACCGAGGGCGATGAGTGTCTCGGCCATGAATGTGACCCTCTGCTTTATTATTCGGCTGTTCGAAAAACAGGATTTCATTTCGCGGAAGCTCATTAGCCGGAAGTCCGCCATCGGATTCACAAAGGTGTATCGCCTTCGCACATGGTCGTAACGGAGAACGCGGGCGGCGTGCAGATAAGCATCGCCGGCAAGCCATGTCACCAGGGGCAGGCGCAAGTGAAACTCGAAAGGATACCAGCGATTCGGCGTGCAGACAAACCAGCGTTTGCCGACGCGCATGATTTCACGGGCCATTTGCTTCTGCCGCTCATAATCGCCGACGTGTTCAATAACGGCATTGCTGTAGACGACATCGAAATACTTGTCCGGCCAGGGCAGATGGCATGCATCGCCGACAACAGCCTCAATCTGAGGGTAATGTCTTTTGATCTGACATATGTGATCCTTCGACAGATTGAGCGCAGTCAGGTTATGTTTCCAGCGGTAGGTATCAATAAGCTGCAGCCCCCGCTCCCCGGTTGGATTGATTTCGGCGCCAACATCGAGAATGCGCGTGTACTCATTCGGCTGGAAGGTGCGATAAAACAGGCCCAGCTTCCGCCTTCGACTCACTTTGGACAGACTTGTAAACCAACTCATGTTCCCCTCACTTTAGACAGTTACCTGCTCCAGGAATTCCATGACGCGACGGCTGACCGTTTCCGGCCTTGCGACACGCCGCTTTGGCACGAAAAACGGCAATTCGGCAATTCTTGCAATGAGATCCTGTTCATCCTCAGCGAGCAGGATATATCCTGATTGGGCAAACCTCCGGGCAATGGCAACCTGATGATCATTGACAACTTCGCCGTACTTTCTCAGCCGCGGCATGACCAGCATGGGCTTGGCACAGGCCATGGCCATTGTGATGGAGCCGATACCGGCATGACTGACAATGCCGGTCGCACGCTTGACGTAATCATCAAACGTCTCCTTGTTCAGTTCAGGCACGGCGGGAAAATTACGGGGTCGATACGCGGTTTCGCCCGTCTGGGCAAAGATTTCGCCTTGAATGCGTCCCATTTCCACGGCCGCATCGACGGCCTTTATGAGACGGTCAAACGGAAACTGCGTCCCCACTGTAACGAAGATCAAATGACGGCTCCTGCAAAGTATACGTTGCGGTATTTGGTCGCCAGTTCCGGCCATTGGACCAGGAAGAGATCGGCGATATGCCTGACCATCCGTCCGGACAGAGAGAGACGTTCCACGTTGGTAATGCTGTCCATCCAGATTACCTTTGCGCCGGTGCATTTGCAGAGAAAACACTGCATGCAGCCGGCGGCGGCGCCTGTACTGATCACAACATGCGGTCTTTCGCGCAGTGCGATTACAGCACAACGAAGAAAAACCTTGAGAACCTGCAGCGGGTGCTGTCGGTTGCATTCACCTACGATGTAACTTCTGCCATACTTGGCAAGCCGGCTGCGGACGACTTCAGATGTACACACACAGAATGTGTCATGTCCTTGCCAACTGTCCGCTAAGGCGAGCAGCTGGGTGAGATGCCCCCCCGCGGATGCCGCGAGGCATATCTTGAGTTTCCGTTTTACCATAGTCCTAATCTTCTTTGAATGGGCCTTGAGAGGATTTGCGGCCAATACTTCTTGTCAATGCGTACAGCCTGCTTGAGCAAGTGAGTCCAGAGGCTCTTGCGCGCGCAGATATCCCTGATTTTCACCTCCGCCTCGTATCGCTGTTTCCACTGCTCTTCATCCTGTTGATCATTCAGCAACGTGCATCGGCGTCTGAATTCATGAATCAGTCCGGCCTTGCCGGGGTTGCCGATCAGCATGGGGCGATGTTCGCGATCCTGAAGAATGGGCACATATCGCCAGCGTGCGGGTTTGCCGTCGACCACATCAACGCTGAGCATCACGGACCAGCGGCAGTCAGGAATAAAGCTGTCGAAAATGAAATTACCCAGACTGTAAGCGACGAGTGCACCTCTGCGGTACGTGATGCCCTGAAGGACATGCGGATGATGACCCACAATCATGCGGGCGCCCGCCTCTATGAGTGCATCCGCAAGCCTGGTTTGTTCGACGCTGGGATAGTGTATGAACTCGTCGCCCCAGTGAACTGACACGCAGACACACACGCCGGAGGCGCTGAGAGTCTTGACGGTCTGAATGACATCCTGCGGCTCGGCGCCGCCGTTGAAAGCGTATTTCTCAGCTCGCAGGCACATACCTATGAAAGCAAAGGTCCGGCCGCCGCGGCAGATCGTTTCGACATGAATGCCCTCGCGGAACCGATTGGCGCCACCGGCGCCTACAACCCGTATGCCGGATTTAAGCAGATTGTCGATTGTGTCAACCGCGGCCTCGTAGCCATGCTCCAGGATGTGGTTGTTGGCCACGTTGGCCAACGTCAGATTCCAGCCCGCCAGCAAATCGGCCACCCGGCCGGCCCCCCTCATGTGCACGCTTCGCAAACGGCTCTCGTCTCTGCCCTTGTCGGAAAGAACGCACTCTATGTTGCCGCACACAATATCATGGCCGCCGAGAAACTCGACAATTTCGAGCTGCAGAAATTCCTTGCCGTACTTTTTCAGCGAAGATGCCACACCGGCGCCCATGTTGAAGAAGGAATCTCCGCACATGATGTCACCAAGACATGCTATTCGTACAGTACTCATGGAATTCAGACGGTTATCGTTTTCGCCACGGTGTTCGACGAGCCACGGGCGAGCGCGTCATCAATAATGCCTGACAGCCTGACGATGTATTTGTCCCACGTATGTTGTTTGGCGGTGCTGATGCGCAGTTGTTTTCTCTTTTCTGTGTCGCCGACCAGTTCGGTTTCGATACTGCTGCAGAATTGCTCGGGCGTGTGTGCAACAGACACGATGTGTGAATACCGGTCAATAACCTCACAGATAGGTACGGAAACGATCGGCTTGCCGGATGCCATGTATTCGAACAGTTTGAGCGGGTTACAGTATTCGATCCATGGACTCATACGCCACGGCAGCAGGCACACGTCGAAACGGGCGCAGAGCTGCGGAATTTTTTCATAGGGCACGTGACCGAGGAATCGTACATTCGACATGCGGCGGAGCTTTTCATAATCACCGCCGGTCACCCGACCGGCAAACACAAAGTTAACATGCGGCAGTGACCTGGCGCAGTGCTCGAGCAGTTCGATATCGTTCTGTTCGGTAAGCGTTCCGAAATAACCCGCAATGGGACCGGTGACATCCACCAGGCCGTCAGAAGGCCTCGCACTCTCAACTGCCTCAACGAAACGCTCGAAATCGACTCCATGCGGCAGATAGTAGACGTTCGTCCTGTACCGCCTCTGGGCGTCATAGAGCCTGCGAGACGCACAGATGACGACGTCACTGCGGCTGCTTACCTGTCTTTCTCTCTGCTGGAGCACGGCCTTATTTCGCGTGTTGGAACATTCGTCAAACTTGTCAGAGGCGTGATACACCACAAGACGCCATGTGAACCAATCCAGGCAGTCCGCCGCCCGGATGTTTTCGACCCACAGCAGCGGCCGCCTGAAACGCAGCAGCAGCATGGCCGCAGCGAGTTGAAGCCGCAGCATAACATTGTTGAGCCGATCCATGACGGCATGACCCTGAACCGGAACGAACACGGGACTCATGACATATAGATTGCTGTTGATCCGGCGCATCACGCGCAGCATGCTTTTAAGCTTGCGCCAGATCCTGACAGCGAAACCTTTACGGTTCTTCACGCCCAACAGATCGGAACTGACCGGATTGATGTAGAGCACGCGGTTTGTTTTGGCAAGGCGCGCCATGATGTGCGTGGCACTGCTTGGGTTCATACCCCACCAGTCGGAGGGCCCAAAACATACGATATGCAGGCCTCTTAACACATCCATTTTCACACCGTTACGTTTGAAATCACCGGGCGCAACTTGCCGGCAGTCGTCTTCTTAATGGACGGAACCTGCTTCAGTTCCACCTGCAGTTCCGTGGGCAGGTGCTGGCGAATCAACCGCTGAAAGGCGGCAAGGTCATCCTTGCCGAACCGTTCGGACGGCACGTATTCGATGACGATTCTGTCCAGCCGGTCCTGGATAATCTGGCTTTCGATGATATTGCCGGTTCCATACAAGAGATGCGTAAGGACCGCGCAGCCGAATTCTCTTTGGGAAGGTGTCCTTATCACGTCCCCCTGCCTGCCCTCGATCGATTTGACCACAGGGAAGGCCCGGCCGCAGGGGCAGCGTTCCTCTGACTTGATAACCACGTCGCCGGTGTCGTATCTAATCAGCGGCATTGCGTAGTTCCAGAAGCCAGTGGCGATAATCCTGCAGCGGCCGCTGTCCGAGACGTCTTCAGGAATCAGCTCGGTCAGACCGTATTCCGGCACAATGTGGTACCTGCCCCGTTCGCATGTATGGATATAGCAGACTCGCTCGGCTGAGCCATAAAAGTCATACACGGCACAGCCGAATGCCTTGGAAATGGTCTGCCGCATGGGGTCGGTGAGCGTTTCGGAAGAGGTTAGGGCCGCCCTCAGCTTCATGTCAAAGCCACAATCCAGGCATACACGGGCCAGGAGAAACACGCTCGAAGGATAACCCGCGATTGCGCGGACACCGTATTTCTTCATAATGTCCAGATACATTCTGGCCGTCTGCGTCGAGAGGTGATACGTTGAAAGTATCAGCTCTCTTGCAAACGGGTCATAGGCATACAGGCAACCGTCCGTGCCGTCCGGCGGCGCCACAATCCGGCCTGTAAGATAAGCACAGCGATCCTTAAGGGTGATACCCGCCCAGTCCCACTGCCGTTTGACGAACGCGTGCTCCGTACCGATCGACAGAGGACTTCTGTAAACGTCCATCGGCGTGCCGGTCGTACCGCCCGTGTGCGCGCGGCGCAACATCAATTTAGGATAGACCGTAGAAAGGAATCGGTGAGGCGCCGCCAGCACGTCTTTTTTGGACAACACCGGAAACACTTGTATGTCTTCAAGCGTCCTGATGGCGTTTGGGTCAATGCCCTTATTGTCCATCAGAGTTCTGTAGTACGGCACAGTGTCATAGCAGTGACGAAGCATTTTCCTCAGGCGATGCAACTGGAGTCGACTGAGCTCTTCTCTGTCGTACCATTGCGTTTTGCTGAGCCATTTGCGTCGCGCTCGAAAGGGACCAATCATGCGCTTCAGCATGAAATGCAATGATGATGTCGCCAGCAAATTGACGTTCATCCAATATCCCCCATATTGCGGCGTCTGCCCGTACCAATCAATTGGCACACCGCGTCTGTGTGCTTATGCCGTTCCGGCTTCCATGCGGGCGCCAACTGGCTTGCCAAAGAGTATTCGCTGTATACATCCCCAATAGGCCCGGACCTTGACAGCAGCCTGAGGCCTGTGTCTGGCTGATAATCTATTGAGTGCCAGCCAGGCCGGCAGCCGAACCGCGGCGAACAAAATCACAAGACCACAGGCGATTGCATATTGCAGGCGGCCCCGGTGTTTATGGATGAATTTCAAGATGCTGAGCCTGACCTCAATAAGCATCTCAGCCCTCACGGCGCGACTGCTCTGGCCCCCATAGTGTATGATCTCAGCGTCCGGCGTGAACATGACCTTCCATCCGGCCTGCTTGAACCGGTAGCACCAGTCTGTCTCCTCAGCGTACATGAAAAACCGGTCGTCAAGCATGCCGACCTGCTGTATGGCGCGGCGACGCACCAGCATGAAGCACCCGGTGACCACGTCAACAGCCCGCACGTCATCGCGCCTCCACCATGTCATCCGCTCGCGTCCAAACCAGCGATTCTTCTCGAAACTCTTGTACAAATAGCTGAATGAAAGGAACATATTAAGTGTAGAAGGAAACATGAAGCACGTGGGCTGAAGTGTCATGTCCGGGTTGAGTACGCGGCAGCCGACCACGGCCGCGTCAGGATTTCGGTCCGCAAAAGCAACCACCTTTTCGAGGGCGTTGTCCAGCAGCCGTGTGTCACTGTTCAGCAGCAATATGTATCTGCCACCTGCAAGCTGCATTCCCTCATTATTGGCACGGGCGAAACCATGGTTTTCCGTATTCTGCACCAGGCGAACGTCTGGAAACTCAGTTTTCACCATCTCGACCGAACCGTCAGAGGAAGCGTTGTCCACAACGATGATCTCATGACCTGTGTCGCCGGCGTTGGCGTAGATGGATGCGATGCAATCACGCAGCAGCTCGCGGGTATTCCAATTGACGATTATGATTGACACGTCGCACACCGGTACTGCGGTTTCGCTGAATGCAGATGGCCGGGCTGTGATCAATGTTTCCTGCATCCTTTGTTGTTCCCCCATCACGCTGTTTGACTCACCGGTTCTTCTTGCGGCACGTCCTGGCTGATTCTCGCGGTTCCACCGCTGACCAGGTTGATGACAGGTCGGATTTTTCCCCTCATTGTTCTCCGGACGGCCTTGACCTGCCGGAAGTCGACAACCATGTCGTGGGACATGTGCTCCATGAACTTCTTCCTTGCCGCAAGGAAATCCTCCGGCGAGAACGCCGCAGCCGGTACATACTCTACCGTCAGGTGGTCCGGCGCATCCTGAATGAACTGGCTCTCCAGGATATTGGATGCCCCACATGCAACGTACAATAGAGTGATCAGAAGCGTTGCTCCAAACTCCTTGCCCGAAGGGATCTTGACGACGTCACCCTCCCTTCCGATGATGGTTGCTATCGTCGGAAACGCTCTCCGACAGGCACATGGCTCTTCGCCTTTTACTACAAGGTCTCCGGTGTCATAGCGGATCAGCGGCATGGCTTTGTTCCAGAAACCGGTGGACACAACACGGCATTGTCCACTTACAGCGTTGTCGACAGGGATGAGTTCGGTCAGCCCGTATTCAGGCTGCACGTGGTAGCAGCCATGTTCGCAGGTAAAGATGTAACAGACCCGCTCAACACTGCCGTAGAAATCGAAGACGCGGCACTCGAATGCCTTGGATATCTCGGCACGCATGCAGGCCGTCAGCGTTTCCGAAGAGGTAAGTACGGCTTTCAGTGGATACGAGAGATTCCTGGCCAGGCAGATCCTTGCAAACAACGATACGGCCGAGGGATAGCCGGCCAGTGCTGATACGCGATACTTCTTCATGGCGTCGATATACGCCGGCGCCGTTTGCAGCGAAAGATGATACGTGGACAACTGCAGTTCCTTCATGGGTGCGTCATACCTGTAAAGCGGCGGGCTATCAGCATTGGCACCGACAATGATGCGGCCGCGCAGATATGCACATCTATCACCGAAACCAAGGCCGGCCCAGTCCCACTGCCGCCGTACGAAGGCGTGCTCATTCCCGATCGAAGCATAGTTACGGTACACACACAAAGGAGTGCCTGTGGTTCCGCCGGTACATTCTCGCCGAAGCAGGCTTCTTGCAAAAGCCCGTGACACCATGTCCCGGCGAGCATCGATAATGTCCTTCTTAGTCAGGATCGGGAACAGGCGAATGTCCTCCAATGAACGAATATCACGAGACGAAAACCCGCACGATTTCATCAGCTTCTGATAATACGGAACGTTATGTTCAGCATACCGTACGGTTTTCTTTAACAGGTCCAGTTGCAAATCGGACAAGCAATCCGCGGACAGCCATTGTGTTTGAGCAAGCCACCGTCTTCGAATCCAGAAGGGACTCACAAGACGTTTGGCCACAAAATGTACGGTCGGAGCGGACAGAAATTTGTTATTCATATCCACACCTTGTATTTTGAACCACGTCCGCACGATGGCGGGCTAAACGATGCGTACATTTGAGATCCATACTAAGCCTTGCGAAGAAAGAAACAGGCCGAATCACCCGCATTGTTCGCATTCAGAATCCTGCTTTGCGCCCGGAAAGCCTCTATCTGTGCTTTCGAGAAAATACTCTTGCCCGCATTGACGCAATATGATCGCGGGTCCGTAAGAGGAATACCTTGTTTGTATTGCTCGCTGCCCCAGAACTGGAACTCGCAGGAATCATAAGTTATGTCGACTACCCTCATCTGGACCTGACCGGCCAATAAGGAAATGCTTCTCGGCGTATGCAGAAAAACATGACGTGGTGCATCGAGCTGCACCCAATGTACTCCGTACTTGCGCCACGCATGAGAACTGGCGACGGGAATACGAATCAGCACATATCCCGAAGGGCTGACAAGACGCCTCAGGTACTGCATTACATCCAACGGATCCGCCATGTGCTCGAAGGAGTGGTTTAGCATAATGAAGTCGAACACGCCGTCCATTTGGCGAAGATATTTCTTATGGACCGTAACCCCGCATTCATATCTGATGTCCTCCTGAATATAGGGGTCGAGACCGGTCACGCAACGGAACCCATCGCTGTGCATTTTGAGTATGCGGCCGCCGTTGCCGCATCCCACATCGAGAATTTCGGATTCCGGCGTCACGGCACACTTCTTGAACCAGTCGCAATATGTCGGCGGTGTAAGCCGTTTTGACAACACATGCCCAATCAGGTTCTTCCTATAGAGGGCATGCTGCACCAGACGCCGCCTCAAGAAGGCTTTAAGTGCGTTTTCTGCGGGCTTCTGGTAAGCATAATAATGCGGCCCATAGTATTTAGAGGGATCGTCAGGATGCTCAAGCAGTTGGAGGCAGCCGCAGTGATGGCATTCAAGATAATTGAATTCCTCGCGCAGCCCATACATCATTTCAGGAACGCGGTGGATCGTGCTTGAATGAGCGTTACCGCATATGCGGCAACTCAGTTCAGCTTGTACTGCCGGCTGTGCGCATAGCGCATCTGGCTGGAGCGTGGTTGGCATGAATTGATCCCCCATTTAAGAACACCGGCCTTACGGCGTTTCGGTTTCGGATGCGATGTGGTTCCGCCAGCATTGCGGCCGCGGCAAGCGTCAAATACCATAGCACGGTGATTTGCCCGAAGTACGAGGCGCCAATAAAACCGACGCCGTGAGCGAACATCATGGCGAAAAGCGACCATGCCAGGAATCGGCTTCGGCGATCGCTGTGGGCCAGCGATGACCGCAAGAGCGTTTTCATGACAACATACATCAGGGCGACAAACAGCAGGAGTGTTACAGCGCCGCCTCGCACCCCTTCCAGGACGTATTGGTTGGTCACGTCTTCAAGGCCGAATCCCCAATGGTCCGTACGGCTGCAACCCATGAGCATCCACTCCCCGAAGTGCCGAATGGCCTTGTCAATCAGGTTGTATCGGTGCCAGCCCGTGGAGCCGCCGATCACATTGACGCGGGCCAGCAGATGCCATACCGGTGCATTCATGACAATGTGCAGCGCAGTAAGCGCCCCCACCGAGGCCCACACGGCGACGGAGGTATATTGCCGCCAGGCGAATACGCCAAACACGGCTACAGTCATCAGGAACACGAGGATTGGCGTGCTGGATGCCGTGGCCGCGATAATGACGATACTGGCGACACACGCCGCCGGATAGAGCAGCTTGTGCTTCTCAACTCGCGCTAAGGCGAGGAAAACAGGCGTCAGGACGGCCCAATACAGTCCCATCATGATCGAATGCGGAAACGCACCCTGGCACCGCAGTTTCTCTTCTCTAACCGCCGTTATTACCTTACCCAAATACACAAAAGGATTGGCGCCCGTGGTGGACTCAATCAGGACCAGCGGCAGCGAAACCAGTGCAGCGACAGCAAACAGCGCAAATACGTGCTTGAGGCTGTCCCATGTGACGAGGTTCTGCCGAAACAGCCAGTAAAGCCCGACGGCATTGAACGCATAACCCGCACGGTTGATCACCGCCTCTGTGTCGCCTTCTCGGGCGATGAACACGACACTGCCAACCACCGCCCACGCAAGAAGCAAATAGTCGATAGCGGTATATCGCAAAGGCCGATACTCGCCGTACAGAAATACCCGTAAAACGCCGACTACCACGAGCATGCGGAGAACCGTGAAATCCAACTCCATAATTATGACGCGCTGGTCCGTGGGGACGAAGCATGCGGCAATAACAAAAGGAGCAAGAACGAATCGGCGTGGTACAATCAGCGTCATAACCGCCAGCAGCACGGCGATTGAGATGGTGAATTGGTAGATTGTCGTATTTGGCGTCATCTGTCGTCAGTTCGTTTGATCAGCGCCAGAAGAACTGTTTAAGTTTCGATGGGTCTGCGTTTCGCCTGGCGACAAGTTCAACGAGTGCAAATGCGGCCAGTTCCAGCGGCAGTACGGCCACACCCTCAACTCGAGAGGACATGGGCAGACCCGGGCACAGGCAGTTGCGGATTCGGCGTTTGGCAAAGCTCGCCAGCCATCGCCATGTAGACGGTGCGGCTTCACCGTCGCCGGCAAGCTGCGATTCCTTAACGCGGAGTTCCCAATGCCGCCAGGCTTGTTTGAGGGGATTGTCCTTATGCGAATGATAGACCTTTGCGGACGCCTCGTAAACGATGCTGTATCCCCTTCGAAGTACCTCGTACGACCATGGCCCCTCTTCGCCGGCAGTCACTGTGTCGTCATACGGAAGCTGAAGCCAGACATCCCTGCGAATTGCCGCACATGCGTTGGATACGATGATACCCCTGCCGCTGGGGTGCGCATGAGCGCCATGGCTGTTGAATCGCACAGACTCAGGCGGAAAGTGCTTTTGCAGCCTCACACGTTCATCGACAGGTGCATCCCGATACGGTATTTGCCGGCCGTACACCGCGGCAACCTTGGGATCTTCGAACGGCTTGATCATGTTGTAGAGCCAGCGGCTGTCGGATGCGTATGCATCGGACGAAAGAAGCAGGACGATGCGGCCCTTTGCGAGTGCCAGGCCTTTATTCAGCGCTCCGCCCCAAGTGAATTCCTCGCACTTCATACGGACGACGGTCGCGCCGTATCTTTGAGCGACCACCCTCGAGTCGTCATCCGAACTGTTGTCGACTACGATGACTTGCAGGCGCGTGCGTTCCGGCAGGATTTGTCGCTCCAGGCCCGCCAGACAGCGCTGCATATGGCCCGCGGCGTTTCTCACACGAATTACGACCGAAACAACGTTCTCATCGTCGCGTGATATGTCTCGTTTCGTATCCATTTTGGCCTCACTTAATGACACTACCGGCGCATCAGCAGCCGCATTTCGTTTTTGAGACGGCGAACGTGAGGAATCAACTCGGGGTAAGCCATTTTGGCTCTGACTTTCAGGTACTCCCATTTCCACTGTTTGATCAAGGGAAATGCATGCAGAATCTGTTGTGCCCTGTTCATGTCCGCCAGTTCAATGTTCAGGTGTACTGCGCGCAGGGCATGAATGGCCAGCCAGCGGTCCAGTAACGGACGATGAGACGGCGGACAATTGCGGTATAGCGGCTCGGTGTCGATCAGGGACGGTTCTACAGGGAACGACTTGCGGGGACTCCTTAGCCCCAGTTCGCTGGCGTCACAATGGTACCATGCCAGCGCTGGCTCGTGCCGGTAAAGCTTATGCCCAAAGAGAATCTGCAGCCACAGGTAGACATCTTCGCCATAACTGCATTTGTTCTTGCTGTAGAAACCACCGTATTTCTTGACAACCCAACTACGGTAGACCGTCGCGCAGGAATGAAATACACCCAGGGCATAACCCAGCTGCTCCTGATCCGCTTCACACGGCAGACGCCACGGGCCGGTCGGAATTCGATGCGATGTCAGCTCGCGTCCTCTGTCAATCTTCTCCGGTCCGATGTAGTACCCGGAGGCCGCCACGTCGCAGTCGGGATGTTTCCGCAGTATGTCAATTAATGTCTGTAGAAACTGGGGCATCCATTCGTCGTCAGCATCGAGATACGTCACCAGTTCGCTTTTGCTGCGGCGTGTCCCATGATTTCGTGCAGCACCAGGACCGGCGTTATCCTGCCGAACAAGCATGATTCGCTTGTCACGATAACGCCTGACAATGTCCGGACCATCATCGGTAGAGCCGTCATCGACAACAATAACCTCGAAATCCGGATGAGTCTGGGCCAGGACGGAATCAAGCGTTCTGCCGATATAGCGTGCCTTGTTGTAAAGCGGTATGATTACGCTGACGTCAGGCATTGTTGATCTGGCCGCGGCTGTGGCTGTAGATAGTACAAAGAACCTCGAACATGTTACACATGCGATGTACCAGTACCTGTTGCTGCCAAACCAAGGGCCTTCTTGGATCGCTGCAGAAAAGGCACTGTAGACGGGAATGCCACCTTGTATCTGAGCTTGGCGTACTGCCAGCCGAATGACTTCATCAACGGATATTTCTTCATCAGTTCACGTGCAACCGCCATATTGCCCTCGCTTGAACACTCATGTGCGCTGACAAGCGCCTCATATGCCAAGTACCGTTCCAGCAGATATTTGTGTTCATTGGGACAATTAGCGAGAATGCGCTCGGGAAAGGTCACGAATGGCAGCACAGGCCGCGTCCGGTCCACTGCCCGGCCGGCGACAGCCAATCGCGAGCATTCCGTATGTTGCCAGAACAACGGGGTCGGATCCCGGAATATGCGGCAATTCAACAAGACTTGCAGCCATAGAAAGAGGTCTTCGCCATAGGTACAGCCATTCTCATAAAACCCGCCGAAACGCATAATCGTTTCACGGCGACACACCACTGCGCCCGCCGAGTGGATGAACGCCAGAGCCGCCCCCACCAGACGGTGGTCCATGTCACGTTCAAGCCGCCACGGTCCTTTTGTGATGCCAAGCCGTTCGAGTCCCGGCCACGGCTGTTTGTCCTGTCCGATCACGTGCGCCGTCACCGAAATTGCACAGTCCGGACATGACTGCAGATTCTCCACCGAGGTCTGCAGAAATCCGTCCAGCCATTCATCGTCCGCATCGAGAAATGCGATAAGACTGTGTCGACTGTCCGCCACGCCACGGTTACGCGCCACGCCCGGACCCGCGTTTGCCTGCCGAAGAAGTCGCAGGCGGCTGTCCTTGTAGCTTCTGACGATCTCTGGGCCGCCATCAGTAGATCCGTCGTCGACGACGATGATTTCGAAGTTCTGGAAACTCTGGAGAAAAACCGATTCCAAAGCCCGACCGATCCAGGCGGCCTTATTATAAAGCGGAATGACTACACTTACTGCGTGCACATCAACCTCTCTGGTAGGACCGGGCTTTTCCGTGAGCACCGACTGCTTAAAGTGGCGGTAAGTCGGCCTAGGCTATAAGCCGCATGGTACTGTTTTTCAAAGAGTTCAACGGCTGTATCACGGCGCCACAATACGCTCTTGCAGACACTTGCACAGCACCGCATGCAATGGACGGCCAGCCTTGCCGTTGAACAGATCTGGCCTCTCTCAATAGACAGACGCTCGGTTGCAACGGCTCCAGCGTATGCCCGCCGCAGAAGCCAGCGTTTTGATAAGCGTTCCGGCTTAACCAGGTGGCCAACAACAGCCGCCGGCTCGTACACAACTATCCCCCCATGCTTGCGGACCCTATTGAGCAGGTCGCTTTCTTCGCCGCAAGCCAACGAGCGTCCGCACCTGCCCAGATCCGTTCTGAAACCGCCCAGGTCAACGGCCAATTCGCGACGCACGGCAAAATTCAAACCATAGAGGTCTTTGTCCGTGTTCACCAGCGGGCTGTCACCGTAATCGAGCCGTGAAAGCAGTCCTTCAGCAAGGGGACTGAGCCACTGGGGCCCTTTGTCCGGTAAGATCAGGTAGCTGCGGCCGCCCACGACGTCTGCCGAATAGCCCGCAAATGCGGCGGACATGGCGTGTAACCAGCGAGGGTCCACGATCACATCGTCATCAACGAAGCAGACAACATTTCCCTGCGCCTCGCGCAACGCCCGGTTCCTGGCATGGCTGAGTCCCTGCTGTGGTTCGAAGACACTTCTCATGCGCGGCCGAAGCAATTCGGCATGCCTTCTGATGACGTGTGATGTCCCGTCGGAACTGTTATTGTCAACGACAAGTATTTCGTAATCCACTTGCTCAGGACACTGCAGCGCGCGCAGGTGCCGCAACGTGATGTCCAGCGTATCCGCATTATTGTGTGTTTGAATGGTTACGGTAAAGAACATTGCTTTGCAGGCCGACGTTCACAGGCCAGCCAACGTTTTGTGGTTTGTTCGATGACGCGGGTATAGAAACGCTCGAGATCTCGAAGCGTCGCTGCAGGCGACATCTGTTGAATCTTTGCATGTGCTTCACGCCCGATGGCCCTCAGCTTCTCGTCATCCAGGCGCCAAGCCTTCATAATCGTTTGCCGCAGAGACACAGGATCACCCCTGCGAAACAGAAAACCCGACTTGCCGTCGACGATGAGTTCGTCAAAGCTCACGCCGTCGGGACCAATGACCACCTTTTGTCGCGCCATTGCTTCGAAACAGGTATTGGGCAAGTTGTCCATCAATGACGGCAGAATCACGCAGCGTGCCCTTTTAACAATTCGCATCAGATCGGCATGTTTGAGTGTTCCCAGATAACGCACGGACTCAGGCAAACTTTCTGCAAGAGTCAGAAGTCTGCCGGCTTCCGCATCATTTTCAATGGGGCCGGCAAATGCAATCCGCAGCGTTTTGTCATGGCAAAGCAAGGGCGCAATGGCGTCAGCCAACAAGCCGGCGCCTTTGTACTTGGCCACCTTGCCGAAGAAAACCGCGTAGTCGCTCCAATCGCCAAGGGGATCTTCGCCTGTATCGGCCGTCGCTCCATCCGAGGAGCAGTATGGCGGAGTCACAACATGCGACTCGATCCCTGCAATTCTGCGGATTTCACCGGCCAGAAAGTTGCTGGGTGCGTAGACGGCCGCGGCCCGCCGCATCGCCGCCACCTCGAAACGGCGGTACAGTTTTTCGTCCAGGCTCGGGTCCTGACCCCGATACTCGGCCAGCAAGGGTTCGAACGAAGAGGCCCGCACAATGACCGGCGCCCAGGGATTCGACGAAACAAAATAGCCGGTCCCGAGCCAACTGGCCGCCTGCACAATATCAAAGCCCGCCATGGAGGCGCGGCGGTTGAACGCACGGCTCAGCCCCAGAGCCGTGCTGTACGCCAACTGCAGTCTCCCCAGGCGTGGTCTGCCGATTGCCGCCAGGGCACAGTTGCCGCATCTCAGCGGCAGCCACTTTTTCGGCTTGACGCGATGCACAATAACACCGCCGTCCTTCAGCGTTTCACACGCATCGGCAGTAACAAACACTTCAACATGATGGCCGCGTTCAACAAGCCCGCGTGTGACCCGTCCAAGGTACTGAGCCAATCCACCGGCGAAGTTTGGCTCAGTCGTAAATTCGGTTGTGAGGAATGCTATACGCAAACCAGTCTCCTGCAGTAACGCCGTTCTTCAAGACGTACAAGGAAGTCCTGTACCTGGGCCTCTTCAGGCCACATGTGCCCTTCCACCCATACCAGACCGTCATCGGTCTTCTCCCAATGACCCGGGCAGTCAAATTGCGGTCTGGATGGATAGGTGTAGCTGATCTCGGTGATGAGGCACTCGTCGCGGCGGCGAAGTATATCAAACGCCAACGATTGAGTCCCAAGCCGCTCAGCCGCGCGAAAGGCAAGGTACAGTGCATTAACATCGATTCCTGCGGGGTTATAGTCCACACGCGTTGTTCCGCTGGCTCGAAAATCCCCGGGACGATTGTACCGCCTCTTGGCGAACGCCCTTTTGCCGATAACCACAACGCGTATGTCATATTCATTGCCCGCAACAAACTCCTGTGCGAGCAAGTAATTGCGATGCAACTCCCATGGGCGGTTGAATCTGCCTTTGGCAAGGACCCCAACTGCAGCACGCAGCCGCTTCAGCACGCGTTTAAGCGCCGGCTCTGAAAACTCGTTCATCCCTGCCACGCCTTGGCCAAAAAGCATCCGAATCCACCTTTCGGCCTCCTTGAAATCCTGCACCAGATGCACATTTTGTGAAGCCGTTCCGCTCCAGAGCTTGATCACAAACGGATACCTCGCTGATTCGGCCCAGGACATGGCCTGTTCGAAACTGAACCACACCCACGTGTCAGGCATGGGAATCCTGGCAGCTTTAAAAAGATAATACTGGCTGATCTTGTCATCGTAGTGCCAGCAGGTCTTCTGGTCGGGGTACACCTGAAGGCCAAGTTCCCTCTCCACGACCGGCAGAAGGCGCCGGGCAATCTGACGATGGTGAGGCAGATGCCCGTGGCGCCACATAAAGGCGTCACATCCTCTGAGCTGATCGAGAATGTCCGCCCTGAACACGTCGACGGTACGTACATGATGCCCGGCCTGCTGAAGAAACTGTGTCCAGAGAGGTGATGAGGCATCAGGCCCCGGCCTGTCGGGCGTGGTGTAATCATCCGGATGGATAGCGATAATCATGTTTTCCCCTCACGTAATAACGGGCGTAATCCCGAAACCATACCAGCTCATGACGTTACAGAAATGTATGCGCGTCGCTCTCCGTGATTGTGTTCGATGGTACTTGGCATGTGTCAGGCCTTGGTTGTCAAACCGCCAAGCTGCGGCCGAGCCGGTGAGTTAATGCATTGACAGCGGCTTTTCTGCGAAATTGTAGAAATGGTGTATATTCTCAATCTTATTGAGGCGTTTTACGATCTCCTCGTCCGTGTACCCTTTGAGATAGTACTCGAGGTAATCTACCGCGGTGTCGTGCTCAACCTGTGTTACGCCGGACTTGCCGTACATCAGACCGCGATCGAACGTTGTGCCGAAATACATGAATGAACCGCAGGAGCCATGGTATAACCGGCAATAGCGCAGTTTGCCTTTGTCAACCGATGGTGTACCGGCATAGCACATCACCATGCCGAAGGTCGAATAGCCCCGTGAATAGAAATGCGGTTTCACCTGAAACGTGTTGTCCGTATAGGATTCGCCGACACAGTTATGTATGTAGTCCTCCTCGGTGGCGGTATGACTGCCACCCGGACCTGCAACTGTCAGACGTACGGTATAGATGCCTGGCTTCGTATATAGATGCACAGGGTTCTTTTCGTTGCTGGTGGTCCCGTCGCCAAAGTCCCAGTACCACTGATTGATATCTCCGGAACTTTGATCATAGAAACTTACATGAGTCTTCTGTATACCTTGCATGACAGAGGCCCAAAACTCGGCTTGAGGCTGCTGCGGCTTGGCATCGACGACGACAAATTGGGCTTTTGTTTCCGTGTCCTCATCACCCTCGCTGTCAACGATCCGCAGTGTTACGGTGTACGCCCCTGCTTGAGCATAAGTGTGACTGGGATGCCGTTCACCACTCGTTTCGCCGTCCCCAAAATCCCAGTGCCACTCCTTGATACGTGTTGAATAGTCGTACGTGTAATTGTGACTTCTGTCTTGGAATTTCACCGTCATGGGAACAGAACCCGAGGTACTGTCAGCGCTGAATTCGGCCTTAAGAATCTTTTTTGCATCGACAACGGGCCTGAGTATGATCGCATCGGCGACAACTCGGCCATTTGCTTTGTCATTCAGCTCAACTTTGGTAACGCCGGCCTGAAAATTGTAGACACCCAGTGAATTCCTCCGCGATGTGGTAGTCTGATTTGCCAGCACCACCGTTGAACCGCCGGCGTGATGAACAATATATTGGGCATTTGTAGCATTTTCAGGCGAAGCAGGCCAATTAGCCAGCACCTCGTACTCGCCGGCCTGAGGGAGGACCATCGTCCATACAGCCACCTTACTGCCCGTGCCGGGCCACGTGGCCTGGTAATTGTAGCCCATATAGCCTACTTCGCCCAAAAAGCCCCCGTTTGAAACCTTGTGAATCGCCCATTCCCCAGTACAGTCGAAACGGTTGTAGTACAGGTCGGGATTCGTGATGTAGAACTCAGGGTTACGTTTGGGATCAGGGGGCAGACCCTGGGCCGAATACCATGCCGGAACGCCTGAATCCGGAAATCGCTCTACGTAACTGCCGTCAATTTCAATTCGGTAATGCGTCGGATCGTCCGGCACCTGATAAGTCAGGTGATAGTTGTAAGGAGGATTGCCTCGCGGGTCGCCGAACTCATAGGGCATCAGGGCACTTCGCCCATCCTTGAACACGGGCTCCCAATTGGGATACATCTGCCCGTACTTCATGCCGTCTACCTTGGTGGATACCCAATCCGTTGAGTAGTTGAGCAGCCGATCATCGTCGACATAACGATAATCACGGATCGTATGCGCGCGAATCTCGTCAGGATCTGCAAAGACCAGGCCGAATCCGAAGTTTCCGTGGCCGGCAATGACAATATGCGAACCCTCTTCGTAGAAGGCATTCACCGCGGCGTCCTTGTCATGCACAACTGAGATGTTATAGGTCATGGGCGAACCGACAGCGTTGTATACCCACCCTCCGGCCGTCTTCTGTGCCCCCATGTCGTGCATTCTCTTGGTGAGGTCCGGCACCAGAAAATCATTACCGGCATACCCATTAACGACATAGATATTTTCCGTGCCCTTCGCCTTGATGTCGACATAGCTGTATCGTGTTTTTGTATGGGTCCGGCTGCCGTTCATTGCTTTCAATGAAACCGTATGTACGCCGGGTATCCTGTAGGTGTGACTGGGGGTTTTTTCTGTACTGGTGGTGCCGTCTCCGAAATCCCAGAGCCATTCATCAGCTTTGCCCGCCGTTTCGTTAGTGAAATGTACAGTGTAAGGGGCGGGTCCCCTGGTACTATCGGCATGAAAATCTGCCAAGGGCGGGTCCAAAGAGTCAACGTGCGAGAACTTCACCGCATCTGCGCAATATGTGGTTGGATATTTGTCCTCCGCCCACAGCGTGACAGTGGCTTCAACACCTTCGTCAAAAGCGTAGACACCTAAGACATTCCATCGACCACCGTTGGTCTTCTGATCCACGGTGACTTTTTTGGTGCCTCCGGCGTGCACGATGTCCACACCCGCGGCACTGCTGCGTGAAGATTTTTCTGTCCACCACATTGCGACCTCGTAGTCGCCTGTCGTGGGTGGCGTGAAGTGCCACGTGAATGCGGCACCGCCACAACCCCATGCCGAATCAGGGCCATGGCAATCAGGCCCGCGCGAAAGCTGCCACTTGCCTTTCCGCGACGTTTTGGCATCGCGGTTGTCTATGATCGTCTCCATGTCTCCGCCTTCCACAGTCAGAGATTTGACCGCGGCTTCGGACCACCGGCCGGCTTTGTCCTGAACCTCGAAAGTGATCTCGTGTACGCCCTTGGACAATGTATCCGTGGTGAAGTGATACGAATCGCTGAGATGACCATCAATGCTTGAAGTCCAGCGGTATGCGACGATCTTGCCATCAGGGTCCCGGCCATGACCGCGGAACGTTACTTTTTCACCCTTTTTAACAGGATTCGGTTTGATCAGATCAATGATGGCCAGGGGCTGTTTATTCGCGCTCCTGTGTGTAAATTTGACGGCATCCGCACAGTAGCTCAACGGCGCCGATCCTTCGGCAGTCAGTGTCACCGTGCATTCCACATCCTTCTTTAGCGGGTACACACCTAACAGATTCCATTTGCCGCCGTTTGTCTTCTGATTGACCTTGACACGTTTCGTGCCCGCGGCATGTTTAATCTCCACCGGCACTGAATCGCTTCGCGACTCCCATTCGGTCCACCACATCGACACCTCATAATCGCCGCTCTTGTTAGGCTTAAACTTCCACGTAAACGTTGCGCCATCCCGGCTCCAGACGGCGTCAGCCCCATATGCGCCGGGAGCTTCGGAGACCTCCCACGTACCCGTCTTCGCGGTCGCAGTATCTCCGTTGTCGATAATCTTCTCCGATGGGCCGGCATGGACAGTCAACTTCAGCTTGGCCGCGGCAGACCACTGGCCCGCATCATCCTGTACCTTGAAGCTGATGTCATGGTCGCCTTCAGATATCGTGTCCGTGGAGAAAGCGGCCGCATCGCTCAAATCTCCGTCAATGCTCGACTCCCACTTGTAGGCAACGATCTGTCCTTCCGCAACCGTACCGTGGCCTTCGAACGTAATGGCTTCACCCGCAGCAGCCGGATTAGGATGCAACGTATCGATTACCGCAACCGGCATTTTGGCCCAATCTACGGGCGTGAACTTCACGGCATCCGCACAGAAAGTTGTCGGATAGCCGCCTCGTGCCCACAGTGTCACCGAGTACCGCACGTCACCCTTAAAGGGGTAAACACCTAAGGAATTCCATCGGCCGCCGTTAGTCTTCTGGTTGACGAAGACCCTTTCCTTGCCGTCGGCGTGCCTGATGTCAATTGGCGCCGCATCGCTGCGCGAATCCCATTCAGTCCACCACATCGACACCTCATAGTCACCATCCAGCGGCGGGGTGAAATACCAGGTAAACGTCGCTCCATTGCGCGCCCATGCCGAGTCCTCGCCATAACAGCCGGGGGTATCCGCAATCGGCCACTTGCCGTTTCTGCGGGTATCCCTGTCGCGGTTGTCCACAATGACTTCGACAGGCTTTGCGCTGATCGTCAGCGTCGCCGCAGCCGGTGGCGACCACTGATGCTTGTCGTCCTTGACTTTGAACGTGATTTCATGAACGCCCTCGGAAAGCTTGTCTGTTTTAAACTCCGCTGCATCGCTAAGATGGCCATCGAGGCTCGACTCCCAACTATACTCGACAATATGTCCGTCGCTGTCGGAACCTTTGCCCTCGAAGGATACGGTCTTGCCCAACATGGCAGGATTGGGATGTATTTTATTGATCTCCGCCGCCGGCGCCTCGGTAGCATGAATCAGCGTGAACTTGACAGCGTCCGCACAGTAGCTGGTCGGCGAACCATCCTCGGCCACCAGTGTGACGGTCCCCTCGCTGCCCGCTGTGAACGTATAAGTGCCTATCGGATTCCACTGGCCGCCATTTGTCCGCTGATTGACCTTCACCCGTTCGGTGCCGCCCGCGTGCAAAATGTCCACGGGCGCTGCGGCGCTCCGCGAGGACCATTCTGTCCACCACATTGAGACTTCATAATCGCCGGTTGCAGGAGGCGTGAAATGCCATGTGAACGTGCTGCCGTCGCGGCCCCACACCGAATCCGCCTCATAGGCCCCCTCGGCCGTCGACACCTCCCACGTACCGCTCTTGGATGTCTTGTCTTCGTCCCGGTTGTCGATTACGATCTCGTCCGACGTGTTGACTCTTTTGAACCACACCGCGTCGGCACACGTGCTGATGGTTGCGCCCGTGGACGCAATTATCGTCACCTTGCCTGACCCTTTGAAAGGATATGTGCCGAGGCTGTTCCATTGGCCGCCGGCAACCTGCTGATTGACAAGCAGCACATCTGAGCCCTCGGCATGTTCAACGGACACCTCTGCTGCGGGGGCTCGTGACGCCCAGGCCGACCACCACATCAGAACCTCGTACCGTCCCTCCGACAGATTGTCAGTTTGCCAGGAATAACTGGCGCCGTTACGTGACCACACGCTGTCGGCGCCGTACGCATCCGAGCCGCCGGAAACCTCCCAGATGCCGGTAAACGAGGTGCCGGTGTCGCCGTTGTCAATGATCACATCACCCCGAACGGACAATACCGCACACAGTACAAGCGTCATGTACGCAAAGCCTTTCACGATCCAGTGGTTTTCGGTTTTCATTTTGGTTCTCCTGAAAAATGGTTTCAATTGCGTAACTGACATGCCTTTTGTTGCTCCCTTGGTGACGAATCTTTTTCCGATGTACAACAGTCCGCCTTTGGATGCTCCTCCGACACATGGTCACCAATCAGGCGCCATTCAACGTGGGCCGGCTGATACACTCCCGCCAGATTCTTGAGCAGGTATTGATTTTGTGGATATTCCACTACCACCTTGGGCTCGCGATGCGCGGCGTAGGACCGGTCGTGGCTGATCGTTCGGATCTGTGCGTCGAGATTGTAGATGCCGGGCACAAGATTATGTCCGTCGATATCGACATGCATCCGTCCTCGCGGCTGTTCCACTCGAAACCCGTGAAAGCTGGACAGCGCGCCAAAACACATGACACCGTCTGATACCCGCTTGACGAGAACTGCAAACGCACAATCGGCCGGGTCCTTGTCCATCAGGTCATAATCGAAGCTGAACCGAATAGGCGCCCCGTAATCCACCCGCACGTGACCGTTTTCGTGTCTCTCAAAAGTCAGATTCGTTATCTTCGCGCCGCCCAACGGCACGTAGCCGGGACATTGAACGTTGCTCTTGACCGCCTCATCCGCAAAGTACGTATCACATTCGAAGGCATTGATCGCCACGTGCGGCTCGGCAATCACCTTTGCACGCCCTTCAGCCAGGTACAGCACGCGCTCGCAGAAACTGCCGATCTTGGGCATGTGATGTGAGACGAGCAGCGTGGTCACCCCCTGCTTCTTCAATTCCTCCAGCCGGTTAAGGCACTTGGCCTGGAATGCAATGTCACCGACCGCCAACACCTCGTCCACGAGCAGGATATCCGGCTCGCAATGTGCCGCAACCGCGAAACCCAGCTTGACGAACATACCGCTGGAATAGAACTTGACCGGCGTGTCGAGAAAATCCTCCAATCCTGAGAACGCCACAATGCGGTCGAATTTGCTGCGTATTTCGCGCCGGCTCATGCCGAGAATGGAACCGTTGATATAAATGTTTTCTCTGCCGGTCAACTGTGGATGAAAGCCGGCGCCTACCGCGATCAGCGCGCCGACACGCCCCTTGACGGTAACAGACCCCTTGTCCGGCCCGTAGATGCCGCTGATAATCTTGAGAATCGTCGTCTTGCCCGAACCGTTTGGCCCTATGATGCCGAAACGCTCGCCCCGCTTGATCTCAAAGGATACTCCGTCCAGCGCCCAGAACTCTTTCTTGCGGAGACGTTCCGACGGCACTCGCAGGCCGACCGTATCACGCAGCACGTCCCAGAATCCATACCGCATGGACCGTTTCAGATCGCGGCAAAACTTCTTGGAAACACCATCGGCCTTTACAACGATATCGTCACCCACACTATACCCTCTCAGCAATCCGCACCATCGCCAGATGAAACACGCGCCAGCAGGCAAACAGAACCAATACCCCGAATACACTCGCCCACAAGAGGGCGCCCGGCCGGCTCAATTCGCCCTTGACCGCCAGATCGCGAGCAGCGATTACAAAGGGACTTACCGGATTCATGTAGTTAATCAGCACCCTGGCGCCCTGTTCTGGAGGCGGATACACGATCGGTGTCAGAAACATGGCGAAGGTCAGAAGGACCGTCAACGAATTACCGATGTCACGAAACACGGCATTGGCCAATGCCAGCATGAAGCCTAAGCCGACCGTCATCGCGCCCAACGGAATCAGTATCAGCGGCACATATATCGCCGTTTGAGCCGGCCTGACATCAAACCACACGAACGCAGCCGCGATCACAACAAGCCGGATGATAAAATCCAACGTCGCTTCGCAGAATGCGGCTACTACGAGCGTTTCACGCGAAAAATTGATCTGCGTGATGATTGTTCGTGCATTCACCAGACACTGGGCGCTCCGCGTCAAACCCGTGGCAAATAATTCCCAGACCGTCATACCCAAGAGCACATACACGGGATACGGCAGGTCGGTCTGGGCAATCTTCAGTGTCCCGGTACGGTTCAAGAAGCTGAACGTGGCGGCGGTGATGATCGCCGGCATGACGGCCCACAAGTATCCGAACAGACTCTGCCGATACCGCGCCGAGAACTCGCGAAGGAAAAACCGCCAGATAAGCTCGCGGCCGTTATAAAGCGCGGCCGCCATTTTGCCCCAGTGCCGCAGTCCCGGCTCAATATGCGACCCAGGTGTGTAAACTACAACGTCCTTCATGTCCCCTTGTCTGCCTGTTAGCGCTGTTGTCGCCACGTCGCCCCTCCGCCTGACAAGTATGTGCAGTCAGTAAGCAAGTCCAAAAACCAGCCGGTTGCCATATCCGTCGACTGCGGCGATCCACCCCACCCCTTCGACGTAGTGGGGATCCACGTGGTGCATTTGCTCGCCGTTCCAACCCTGTCCCGTCGCCTGCACAACGGGGTTTTGCGGCACGGGCTGCTCCTCGTAGACTTCTGGGGTCAATTTCGTAATTTCGAATGCCCGCACCTGATTGCCGTAACCGGGATCACAATCCTGGGTGTACCTGTACAAGCGCCCGTTGCACTTGATGACGGGCCCGCCCGGCCGTGCTATGTTGCCGTCAAGTGTGACTACCGGGCTCCTCGGATGCCGAATCCACGGGCCGGTCAGGCTCTCAGCATGGAACAAGTGCAGGACATCGCACCTTTCGGCGGCGAACATCCACCATCGTCCCTGGTCATGAAAAATGGACGGATCCAGGTAGTTGCCCGTGACGAGATCCTGGACATACACCCATTCCTGGGGGAAGACCTTTGCTTTGTATAACCGCACCGCATAGGCCAGACGCGTCTCGGGAACCATATACCAGTCCCCGTTCCAATTGAACACGTTTGGATAGGATAGGTGAAACGGCTCGTCCAAAACGATCTGCTTGTAGTCCCACTTGCGCCCGTCCTGGCTTACTGCAAGGCCAATATCCCCGTGGCCGCTGGCGGCATTCATGACCTCGAAAAACATGTACCACTGATTATCGCAGTGCACCATAAACGGATCCGCCACAAAAGAAGCGGGCACATCCGTCACATCCCGCGCAGTCAGCACGGGGTTTTCGATGGCCGCATCCGGCAGGAGTTCGAAGGGGCTCGTACCGGTGTAGATACCGATACTGTACTCACCGATCTTTTTGACAAAGGGTATGCGGCGATTAGCTCCGATTGACCAGGTCACAAGCATGCAGCCCATGAGCGCAATGCCTGCGAATGTAAAGGCAATATACTTTCTTCTCATCAGCAAATCCGATACATATGGATCGTCCTGATAGACTCCGTCCCCTTCGGTTACACCGTCAACTCCACGCGACGGGCGCACCTCTGTGCTCTTGCGAAGACAGATGCAACAGATCTGTTGCGGAGGGTGGAAGTGACAGGCCAGCAGCAACTGAGTGGCAACTGTCTCTGTCACATGAAAGAGTTTACCCCAAACTGCTACCCCCAATTTCTGTCATCGGCCTCTTCTGTCGGCAAACGATGCGCAGCAATTCAGAAAAACACAGGAAAATTCAGACCGCCGACGCCGCGACGTTGAAGAGTGGCCAAAAGAAGTAGACCTATGGCGTGCTACCAATCATTGACAGCCTTGTGCGCCGTATCCCACGAAAGAACGCCCCCTGATAGTGCAGGTGGCCGAGAGGGTCCCATAGGCCTGACAAAAGACTTCTCTTCAGAAACAGCACATTAATCTTTGGTCAGGACCGACGCAGATGACGATGGATGATTTTGGATTGTATGAGGAGATTGGCACATGCATCGTAAAGGTCTGCTATTCCTGCTCATCGGCTTCCCAGCCGTCATGCTAACAGCGCCGGTCCCTTCGATTGCGCATGCCGCAACTTACTTTGTTGACCCATCCTCCGGCAATGATACCGCTGATGGCTCGGCAGAACATCCCTGGCGCACAATCGCCCGGACACAAAGAGACCTAACACGCGGAGACATCATCATTCTCATGCCGGCAGATTACGGAGATGTGGTTTTCACGCCCGCCAAGAAAGGAGAGAACGGCGATTACGCGACGTACAGGAGCGCACCGGCAAAACATGGCCGCGCCGTCTTTTCGCATATCGCGTTTCGCAACGCCGATATGCACATCGCAATCGAGGGCTGCGAGATTGAAAATACCGGGACCCATGACTCGTGCATCCAGGTCGAAAATGCTTCTGCTGTGAGGATCGTTGCCTGCAAAATCCACGGGCAATTGAATGCAGCCGGCCCCACCCACGCAAATGTTGTCGTCCGCAATTCAAAAAATGTCTTGATCGACCGCTGCGAGATATACTGCAGCGGCCCGTCGGCCCATGGCGTGCAGATGGAAGGGTCCAATGCCGTAACCGTTCGCGGCTGCCATGTCCATGACATCGTCAGCAGCGGTATCCGTACACACGGCGGTGAAGATTACACTATCGAACACAACATTGTTCATGACCAGCAAGCCGACTGGAACCCAAGCGTTCACGGTTCGGGAATCTCCGTCCGCAGCCATGGTACCACCCTGCGTAGTAACATCATTTACAACTACGGCAACACACGTCCTATCCGTTTCTATCCGGACTACGCAGGGCCCGAGGGCTACAGAAACATGCGAGTGGAGAACAATCTCGTTTACAAGACACTGGATTTTCCCGGCGTTCAGTGGTGGACGGAGTTTCTCGATGTCGGGCCGAATTGCGTTTTCTGCAACAATACCTTTGTCGGCGACGTCGTCATGATCTTGGCGACAAGAAGCGACGGCTCCGGCCTTTCGCTCTTCAACAATATTGTAACGGGCAGGCTTCAGCTCGACCCGTCACAGAAATGGCCCAACATCCGACATGGTAACAACATTCTGGGACAACTGGCATCGAAGGGTTGCGGGTGGCTGTGTTTTCGCAGCGATTTCACACCGGGCGGCAGCAACAAGGTGGGCACTAAATGTACAGTCGGCGGTTTCTTCAAGAATGGCGCGGCTCACTACCCATATATCGAAGGTCCCCCCTATCAACTGAACGGACAATCGCCCGCAGTAGATTGGGCAAGTGATGAACATGCCCCCCCGACTGATCTGCTTTGCCGACCACGCCGCGGCCGCGCAGACGCCGGATGTTTCGAACAGATACCCCCACCGTGAAACACTTATGACGCGAAGTATCGTCCACACAAGTACCACCAGCAGGTATGACAACCCGCTGTAGCCGACCATATGTGAGATCCAAGTGGGCCGTCTGTACTTCTCCGACAGCAAGAGCCCGCACGCAGGCCACAGCGCGACGAGATACATCGCCTGCAGCAGCGGTGCAATCACAGAGTACTTGCCGGAACTCAAGCGGGAAAAGGTTACCGCCGGTTCAACGCCCGAGGCAGTCGCATCAGGGTGGGGATGAGAACTTCGCAGTGTTCTGCAAGGGTTTTTCTGCGGTTGCCTGTGCGCATCAAAAAAGGACAGACCTGACTGTCTGTCCGCTATGTGGCGTACCGCAATAGCGGGGGCAGGATTCGAACCTGCGACCTCCGGGTTATGAGCCCGACGAGCTACCAGACTGCTCTACCCCGCGATCTTATTATATCACCCTACCAGAATTTCCAGTCGGGATCAATGTCTTATATCGGCAGAATTAGAGTTTTTCGCGAATTTTGGCAGCAATTTCTTCTGCACGTCCCGGCAGATACTTGCCCGCCGGCCATCGAGCAAACACGCCATCCTGGGTATGCCGCGGAATCAGATGAAAATGCAGATGGCCGACCAGTTGTCCGGCCGCCCTGCCGTTGTTGCAAAGCAGGTTATAACCTTCCGCTTGTACGGCAGACACTACCGCAGGTGCGATTTTCGCCGCAAGCCCAACCACTTGCGCCAGCACGTCCGCAGGGCATTGGTCCAACGTCTCGCAATGCATCTTCGGAACCACCAGGGTATGCCCTTCGCTGATGGGCCCGATATCCAAAAAGGCGACAACCGCCGCGTCCTCATGCACCTTGACACACGGGACGTCACCCCTCATGATCGAACAAAAAACGCATTTGTCCGCACACATCCTGCGCCCCTCCTTTACGGCTCTTTCCGCTTATTCGTTCGACTTGCTCCTCTTCGATTTGCCGCCTTTTTTCTTGCCGGACGTTTCAGTCGACTCCGACGCACCAACCAATTGCAGCAGAACCAGCTTGCCATTGTCGCCGAGACGCCGCCGCGAAAGCCGGATTATCCGCGTATAGCCGCCCGGCCGGTCCAGATACCGCGGTCCGAGTTCACTGAACAGCTTGCCCACTACCGTGCCCGACTTTACGAGATCACCGTCCTCTTCCTTGTAGATCGCTCGGTCATTCAGTAAGGCGATCGCGCGCCGGCGGGCCGCCAAGGTCCCCTTCTTGGCCAGCGTGATGAGCTTCTCCGCAAAGGGCTTCACTTCCTTGGCCTTCTCCATCGTAGTCGAAATCGTTTCATGCTCGAAAAGAGACGACACCAGATTGCGGCGCATGGCCAAGCGGTGCTCACTTGTACGATTTAATTGACGTCCTGCGATTCGATGACGCATATCTAAACCTCTTACTGCCCGGTGTCGACCCTTAGTGCAGTCGGTCGATCACGGTTACCCCTGACTACTTCTTCTTCACGTATTTGTCAACGTCTGTCATGCCCAGCGACAATCCAAGATCCGCCAGCTTGCGCCGCACCTCACGGAGGCTCGTCTTGCCGAAGCTGCGAATCTTCAGCAGATCCGCCTCAGTCATTTGTACCAACTGCCCTACAGTTTCTATATGGTTCGAATTAAGGCAATTGCTCGAGCGGACCGTCAGATCCAGCGATTCAACCGGCATGGCAAGCTTGGCCGCCAGTTCCTCGTCCAGGCCGCCTTCCTCAACTTCCTCGGCTACAACTTCCTCTCCGACCGTCTCTTCGCCGAGTTCCGCGTAATGGACAAACGGATTGATGTACTTTCTCAGAATCTTGCCGGCTTCCACAAGCGCCAGTTCCGGCGTCACCGTTCCATCGGTCCAGATCTCGAGAATGAGCTTGTCATAGTTCGTGCGCTGGCCGACGCGCGTGTCTTCGGTCTTATATCTGACACGAAGCACAGGCGAATAAATCGCGTCAATCTCAATCCGTCCGATTTCCTGGTCGAACCGATCGGCTTGGGCAATCCGTTCCATCGCCGGCGAGTAGCCACGGCCGTTACCGACGACCATTTCCATCTCAAAAGGCACATCTTCCGTCAGCGTAGCCAACACAAGGTCCTTGTTGACAATTTGAACAGAGGGGTCCGCCACGATCATGCCCGCCGTGACCGCTCCCGCCTTGTCCGCCGAGACTTTGATCGTCTTGGGCTCATCTCCTTGAAGCCGAACGACCAATTTTTTCACGTTCAGGATGATGCCTGTGACATCCTCAACCACGCCATGTATCGTCGTGAACTCATGATCCACGCCGCGAATCTTAACCGACGTGACCGCACTGCCCTCAAGAGACGACAGCAGAACGCGGCGCAGGCTGTTGCCGATCGTCGTTCCGAACCCCCGCTCGAACGGCTCGATATAGAATCGCCCGTACATGTTCGTCGAGACCGTCTCGTCCCGCACCACCTTGGTCGGTAATTCCAAACCTCTCCAGGTTATTCTCATATATGGCCTCCTGTATCCGCGGCAAATGTTCTCAGCAACAGCCGTCACGGGCCACCGTCCGACGCTGCTGCTCTCTGGAATTCACCGCTTTATAACACAGCTCTTGTAACCATCCGCCGTCGCCGGCTGTCGCCATGCTTACCGCGAACAGTATTCAACAACCAGATTCTCCTCGACCGCCAGTTGCACGTCTTCCCGCGACGGCAGACCCACCACTGTCGCCGACGGCTTGTCGACATCGCGCTGCAGCCATCCCTGCACGGTGAAATTCGGATTGCTTGCCAACTGATCCTTCACCAGCTTGCGGCTGCGTTCCGAGTTCTTCAGCGTGATCTTATCACCGATCTTCACCAGAACGCTGGGAATGTTTACGCGGCGGCCGTTCACATAAATGTGGCCGTGCGTAATCAACTGCCGCGCCGCCTTGCGCGACGGGGCAAAGTTCAGCTTGTAAATCACGTTGTCCAGACGCCGCTCCAGCAGTTCCAGCAGCACCTGGCCGGTATTGCCCTTGCGCCGCTCGGCCTCTTCGAAGCACAGCATGAATTGCTTCTCCAGCAGACCGTAGTAACGCTTCACTTTCTGCTTTTCACGAAGCCGAACGCCGTAGTCGCTGCTGCGGCCGCGACGCCAACCGTGCATACCAGGCGCCATGTTGCGTTCGCGCTTCTCGACGGCACACTTTGCCGTCTCGCACCGCCGACCTTTCAGCATGAGCTTCATGCCTTCGCGACGGCACTGCTTGCAGGATGACTCAAGATAACGTCCCATACTTAATCAATTTCCTGTTACGATTGTGTTCTTGTTCCTGTCTGCTTTCTCTGCATATTATACGCGTCTGCGCTTCCGGGGCCGACAGCCGTTGTGCGGAATAGGCGTAACGTCCTCGATGGACGCGATCCGCAAACCGGCCTGCTGGAAGGCCGCCACTGCGGACTCACGCCCGCTGCCGGGGCCCTTCACCTTGATCTCGACCTCGCGAACGCCGAACCGCATCGCCGCTCGGGCGCACTTCTCCGCCGCCCGCTGCGCCGCAAACGGCGTGCTCTTTCGGGAACCCTTGAAGCCCACCGTTCCGCTCGAATCGCGACACAGAGCGTCGCCGTTCTGGTCCGTAATTGTAATCAGCGTGTTGTTGAACGTCGCCTTGATATGCACAATGGCTTTGGCCACGTTCTTTCGTATCTTTCGTTTTGCCGTCTTTGCCATGAACTTTCCTGTTTTCGAATATCACCCCAAACAACGACGCGGTTACCGCATTTCCTTGACGCCCTTCTTGCCGGCCACTGTCTTCTTCTTGCCCTTGCGGGTTCGCGCATTGCTCTGGGTCTGCTGCCCGCGCACCGGCAGACCTTTGCGGTGACGAATGCCTCGATAACACCCGATATCCCGCAAGCGAGCAATATTCTGCGCAACCTGGCGCCGCAACTGCCCCTCCACAATGTAGTCACGGTCGATAATCTGCGTAATCCGGCTCACCTCGTCTTCAGTCAGATTTGCCGCTCGCACAGAGCCATCAATGCCGGCCTCTTTCAAAATCCGACCCGCAGTGTACTTGCCGATGCCGTGAATATACGTCAACGCAATCCACGCCGGCTTGTTGTTCGGAACGTCAATACCTAATATACGCGGCATAAGTGCTCCTCAAATTCGCCTTATTTCACCTCTCAAGTCTCAATTGCCGGCCGCATTAACCCTGACGCTGCTTATGACGGGGATTAGCCGAACAGATCACACGCACCACGCCCTTGCGGCGGACGATCTTGCAATTTTCACAGATACGTTTTACCGAACTTCGAACCTTCATAGTTTCACCGTCAATTTCGAAAACGTCGTTAACGACCCGCCTTACGACCTCAAGACAATGCGTCCGCGATTCAAATCATACGGACTCATCTCGACCGTCACCGTATCGCCCGGCAAAATACGAATAAAATGCATCCTCATTTTGCCCGAAACGTGAGCCAGGACCCGGTGGCCGCCCTCAAGCTCCACCCGGAACATCGCATTCGGCAACGCCTCAATCACTGTCGCCTGGAGTCTGATTGCATCCTTTTTCGCCATAGGTCCTTGGGCAAGGCCGTCTCTGGGTCCGCATATCCTCTTAATCAATTCTCATAATCAGCTCGTCAACACCTCGCAGCCGCTCGGCACAATCGCGATCGTGTGCTCGAAGTGCGCCGAGCACTTTCCGTCTTTCGTCACCACCGTCCAGCCGTCGTTCAAAGTCTTGACGGCCGCACGGCCCATGTTCACCATCGGCTCCACCGCCAACACCATGCCGGCCTTCAGTACGATATCGTTCCGCAACAGTTCTTTGCTGACGAAATTCGGTAATTTCGGGTCCTCGTGCATCTCCGTACCGATCCCGTGGCCAACGAAATCCGTCACTACCGAGAAACCGGCCGCCTTGGCGCAACGCTCCATCGCGCCGGCGATCTCGCTCCACTTGACGCCCGGGGCGCACCGCTCAATCGCAATATCCAGCAGTTGCTGCGTCACATCAATCAGCCGCTGCCTGTCGGCGCTGATCCGCCCCACGGGCACTGTCACGGCCGCATCGCCGCAGTATCCGCTCAGCCGGGCGCCATAATCCACGCTGAAGATATCGCCCTCACGCAATTTCACATCGCGCGAAGGGATACCATGCACTACCTGCTCGTTCACCGATGCGCAGATCACGCCGGGAAAAGGTATGGACGCATACGGATTCTTGACACCCTGGAAAAGGGCCGTCGCCCCGCTCCGGCTCGTTATCTCACCGGCCAGGGCATCCAGTTCCGCCGTGCTGATCCCCTGTTGAACCGCTTCCTGCAATTTTGAAAGAACTTCAGCAACCACCGCTCCGGCCTTCCGGAGCAACTTGATCTCGCGGCTGCTTCTGAGCGTAATCGCCATCTACACGACCTGACCATTAAGGGTGTCGAGGGAGGCGAATACCGACGCGGTAACCTCTTCCGGCCGTTGCGCCGCGTCGATCGTCATAATCGCCTTGCCGGTTCTTTCATAATAACCCAGAACCGGCGCGGTCTGCTCATGGTACGTTTTCAGTCGATTGGCAACCACTTCCGGTTTGTCGTCCGGCCGCTGAACCAGCTTCTCACCGTCATTATTGCAAATGCCGTCAACCTTCGGCTTCAGGTTCTCGACATGATATACCGCACCGCATTTCGGACAGCTCCGTCTGCCGGTCATGCGCCGCATAATAATCGCATCATCGATCACCAGGTTGACAATTCCGTCAATGCGTTCGCCGGCCTTCGCCAGCGCCGCGTCGAGAGCCTCGGCCTGGACAACAGTCCGCGGAAAGCCGTCCAGCACGTAACCGCCGCCCGCCTTTTTCATCGCGCTGATCATCATTTCGATGATCAGGTTGTCCGGCACAAGCGCCCCCGAGTCCATATACGCCTGCGCCTTGCGTCCAAGCTCGCTGCCCGCTGCACGCTCAGAACGCAGAATGTCACCGCTGGACAGGTGCGTCATCGCATACCTCTCGACGATGCGTTTGCACTGCGTGCCCTTGCCGGCGCCGGGCGGACCCAATAGAATCAATTTCACCTGTACGCTCCCTTTATTCACTGAACCCGTCGTAGTTGCGCATAATCAGGTTCGCCTCGACGCGCTGGACAAGATCAAGCGAGACACTCACGACGATCAACAGCCCCGTACCGCCCAGGAACATCGCCACCTGATAGTCCACTCCCAACATCTGGCTGACCACGCTTGGCACCACCGCGATAAACGCCAGGAACGCCGCACCGTAATAGGTAATCCGGACCATGACACGTTCCAGATATTCCGCCGTTCGGTGCCCCGGCCGAAGACCCGGAATGAAACTGCCCGCATCCCGAAGCCGCTTGGCCATCTCCTTTGGCTGGAACTGAACCGTTGTCCAGAAATATGCAAACAGGAAGATCAACAGGATAAAAATCAGGTTGTAAGTGAACGCCAGTTGTCGATTAAACGCGTCCAGCAGACTGACCATGATGCTGCTCCACAGCTCCGACTGCTGAACGGCCTTGATATTGGCAATCTGCTGCAGGATCACCGACGGGAACATCATCAGGCTCGATGCGAAAATAATCGGCATCACGCCGCCGTGGTTGATCCGCAGCGGCAGATAGTGCCTCTGTCCGCCATACATCCGCCGACCGCGCATCTGCTTGGCCTGCTGGATCGGGATACGGCGCTGGCCCTGGGTAATGAGGATGGCGCCGGCAACCACAAGAATAAACCCGCCAATCAAAGCCGCAATCGTCCCCGGCCCGTACGCCCCTTCGCGGGCGCCGACCCGCAGTTCCGCATTCCTCCAGACCTGGCCAATGGCCCAGGGCATGCCGGCCACGATACCCGCCATGATGATCAGGCTGATGCCGTTGCCGATACCGTACTCGTCGATCTGCTCGCCCAGCCACATGAGAAACAGCGTCCCCGCCGTCATGCCCAGAACGCCCATGAACAGCGGCTGCCACCCGAGTCCCGGATAGGCGCTTGTACGCATCACCTGCAGCATCATTAAGGACTGAATGACGCATAACGGCACCGTCAGGTAGCGCGTGTATTCATTAATCTTTTTGTACCCGGTCGCACCCTCCTGCCGCAGCTTGCGAAGGGCGGGCACAATTTCACCCAACAGCATCAGAATAATCGATGCCGAAATGTACGGCATAATGCCCAGACCGAAAAGGCTGCTCTGATCCAGACGCCCGCCGCTGAACATCTGAAGATAGGCCGCTACACGACCCAGTGGGCTCTCCGAATCCCGCTGTTCTCCGATCTTCCGGATCTCCGTCTGGTCAAAGCCCGGCACCGGAATGTGATATCCGATCCGGTAAATGCACAGCAGCGCAATCGTGAACAGGATCTTGTTGCGCAAGTCCGGAATCTTGAACACATTTGCTACGGTTCGAAGCATTCGCTCTTTCCTTTACTGTCCCTGTCCGTCACGCCACAACTCTTGCCGTACCGCCGCAGTCGGCGATCTTTTGCTCGGCGGTCTTGCTGAACTTGTGCGCGGTGACTTCCAGCTTCTTTGTCAGTTCGCCGTCGCCCAGAATCTTCACGCGGCTGCTGGCATTGTCTACAAGATTGGCTGCCACCAGTTGCTCGATGTTGATGACCGCCCCGTCGTTGAAAAACCGCTCCAACTGCGATACGTTGACGACCTCATAGCGCTTCGTGAAATTGGCGTTGTTGAAGCCGCGCTTCGGCATCCGGCGGAACAGCGGCATCTGCCCGCCCTCGTACGTCGGACGAGCAAAGCTCCCCGTCCGGCTTCCGGAACCCTTGTGGCCCCGGCCGCACGTTTTGCCGTGGCCCGTTCCTCGGCCCCTGCCCAAACGTTTGCGCTTCTTGTAAGCACCGGCAACTGAAGTTATTTCGTCGCTCAACATCTTATATATCACCACCTTTTAACTGCTTCTATCTCAACACCGCGAAGCATTTCTACGGCCTCTTTGTTACGCAGCTTCAACAGTCCATCCATCACCGCTTTCACCACGTTCTTGGCCGACGTACTGCCGTAAATCTTCGTCAACACGTTGCGGACGCCTGCGTATTCCAGCACCGCCCGTGCACTCGACCCGGCGATCACGCCCGTACCTGCGCTGGCCGGAAGCATCACAATCCTCGTTGCCCGGCACTTGCCCACGACCTTGTGCGGCAGCGTTCCGTCCAGCAGCGCGATCTCCTGAAGATTCTTCTTGGCATCCTTCACCGCCTTTTCGACCGCAGGAGGCACCTCATTGGCCTTTCCATAGCCGATCCCAACCATCCCGTTGCGGTCTCCCACGACTACCAGGGCCGCAAAACTGAACCGCCGCCCGCCTTTGACCACCTTGGCGCAGCGATACACCTTCACCACGGTGTCCTCAAGCGGCTGCTCGCCCTGCATCGCCATTTTGATTGCTTCTTCAGCCAACTGTTATCTCCAACTTCGTTATTACCTGCCTGTCCACATGATTCCTAAAAGACCAGCCCCGCCTCGCGGGCAGCCTCCGCCAGAGCCTTGACGCGGCCGTGATAGCGGTACCGGTTACGGTCAAAGCTGACACGCTGAATGCCGACGCCCATCGCCTGCTTGGCGATCGCCTTGCCCACCATGCTTGCGGCAGCTATGTTTCCGCCGTTGCCGATCTCAGGCCGCAGACTTTTCGATTTTGTGCTCGCCGATGCCAGCGTCACGCCGGCGTAGTCGTCGATGATCTGCGCGTAAATATGTCGGCTCGTGCGAAAAACAGACAGCCGCGGACGCTCCGGGCTGCCGAAGATACGCTTGCGGGCACGATACTTCCGCCTCAATCTGGCCTTCTTGATTCTTTCTGACTGCATCTCTGTCGTTCCAACCTGTTAATCTCTTGTCCGCCTGGTACCGCCGGCCGGATCTGTTAACCACCCGACGTAAACGCCTTGCCGACCTTCCGCCGCACCACTTCGTCGGCATAACGAATGCCCTTACCCTGGTACGGCTCCGGCGGGCGCACCTTGCGCACATTCGCGGCAAACTGACCCAGCACCTGGCGATCCGGACTCCGCAGCAGAAACGAAGCCGGCACGTCGTTGCCGCGGGTCGCCGCGACCTTGATTTCCACCTTGACCTCTTTCGGGATCTTCAGTTCGACCGGGTGACAGTAGCCCACCGCCAGCACCAGCTTGCCCCCCTGCTCCTTCACATTGTAGCCTGTCCCGTAGATTTCCATCGCCCGCTCGAACCCCCGGCTGACGCCAGTGACCATATTCTGAATCAGTGCCCGCGTCGTACCGTGCATCGCCTTCTTGTAGCTGTTTTCCGTGTCGGGGTTGCTCACGACAATCTGGCCCGCCGCCTCGTCCACGGTCACCTCGATGCCCGCATGATGCGTAAGTTCGAGAGTGCCCTGCGGCCCGGTCGCCTTCAGCGTCCGACCCTTCTGCTCGATCTTGACGCCCTTCGGAATGGATATCGGTTTCTTGCCTATTCGACTCATCAGCTCACCGTGCAAATCAATTCGCCGCCAACCTTATGCTTGCGGCAGTTTCTATCGCTCATAATCCCTTTGCTTGTCGACACGATCGCGATTCCCATCCCGCCCAGCACGTCGGGCAGATCTGCCACTGAACTGTAAATGCGGCGACCAGGCTTACTCACCCGCCGCAGTTCGCTGATCGCGAATTCGCCATCCTCAGAGTACTTCAGGAAAATGCGAATCAGCCCTTGCAGGCCGTCGTCAATGCGATCAAAATCGCGGATGTATCCTTCTTCCTTCAGCACCGCCGCCACGCCCTCGCAGACCTTCGAGGCCTTGATCCGGACCTCCTGCTTGCCCGCACGGCCGGCATTGCGTATCCGTGTCAACATATCCGCTATGGGATCGCTTAAACTCATTTATTCTGCTCCGCTCTTCGCTTCAATTGCAACCAAATGACTTACCAACTCGCCTTCCTTACACCCGGAATCTTGCCCGCGTTGGCCAGGGTCCGGAAGCAAATTCGACAGATCTTGAACTTGCGATACACCGCATGGCTACGCCCGCATATCTCGCATCGCGTGTATGCACGGCTGCGGTATTTCGGTTTCTTCTTCGCCTTGTTTTCCAGCGCCTTCGTCGACATTCACATACTCCGATACGCGTTATTCCACCGGCACGCGGCAACAGCCCCGTCGCCGAATTCGACTCACTACTCCCTGAAGGGCATACCGAACAGCCGCAAAAGTACGCGACCTTCACTGTCCGACCTGGCCGTCGTCACGAATGTAATATTCATGCCCTGCGTGTTCTCGATCTTGCCCGGCTCAATTTCCGGAAACACACTCTGTTCCTGCAGACCCATCGAATAATTGCCCCTGCCGTCGAAACTGTTCGGGTTCAGACCCCGAAAGTCCTTCACCCGCGGGATCGCAAGGTTGATCAGCCGATCCATGAATTCGTACATCCGGTCACGGCGAAGCGTTACCTTCAAGCCCGTCTGCATGCCTTCGCGCACCTTGAAGTTCGACACGCTCTTCTTGGCCGCGCAGATCAGCGGTTTCTGACCCGTGATCACCGTCAGGTCCCGCATCGCCGTTTCAAGGAACTTCTTGTCGGCCACGGCTTTGCCCACGCCCATCGACACCACGATCTTCTCTACCTTGGGCACAGCCATAATATTCTTGTAAGCAAACCGCTCCTGCATGGCAGGCACTATCTTGGACCGGTATATATCTCGTAAACGCGCCATCTGATAACCTTCGCTTCAATCTTGCCGGATCGGCCTCTCAGCCCTTCTTTGTCTTCCGCACCACTGCGATCTCGCTGCCGTCAACGGCCACCTTTTTCTTCACACCCTTGCTGTCCGTCTGAAAACGCACCCGCGTTCCCTTGGAACCCTTGCCGCTTACCGGCTGAACGTTGCTGATGTGGATTGGCCGCTCAACCCGGATTCGACCGCCCTGCGGGTTGCGCTGGGACGGGCGAACATGCTTGTACGCCAGGTTCAGCCCCTCAACAAGCACACGCTGCTTGTCAGGCATAACCCGCATCACCCGACCCGTCGCACCCTTGTGGTCGCCGGCGATGATCTCAACCATTTCGCCCTTCTTAATGTGCCTTGCCATAGTCCGTCGCTTCCTGACTCAGTCGTTCTCACAACGCCCGCCGCCTCAAACCACCTCCGCGGCCAGCGAAATAATCTTCATGAAGTTCTTTTCCCGCAACTCCCGCGCAACCGCACCGAAAATGCGAGTCCCGATGGGATTGCCGTCACCGTCGATCATCACCGCGGCGTTGCTGTCGAACCGCACATAACTGCCGTCCGGCCGACGCACCGGGTACTTGGTCCGGATGATCACGCACTTGTGAACCTTCTTGTCGTCCAGCGGGCAGTTCGGTAGATGCTTCTTGATCGCCACACAGACAATATCGCCCACAGTCGCCGTCGGACGCGTGTACTTGCCCGGCCGGGAACTCGTCTTGCCCAGCACCTTGATGCACTGCGCCGTCTTAACGCCGCTGTTGTCGGCTATGTTCAACATGGTCTCTTGCTGAATCACCGCGCTGTCCCTTTACTCAATTATCCCTTTTTGCAGCACCTTCACGAGACGCCAGATCTTCGTCTTGCTGATCGGGCGGCATGCGGCAATCTCCACCACGTCGCCGACGCCCGCCTGATTCTTCTCATCATGCACGCCCAAACGGGTGTGCCGCCGAACGTACTTGCCGTATATCGGGTGCTTCACGCGGTAATCGATCTGCACCTTGATGCTCTTGTCGCCGCTCTTGCTGACAACCACCGCGCGCTTCGTCTGCACTTGCTTCTTTTCGTCCATAGCCCTTACTGGCCCTTCAATTCACGTTCTCGCATTATCGTCTTGACCCGTGCGATGTCACGCTTGATGTTCTTCACCGCATTGGTGTTTTCCAGCTTCTCCGTCACCGCCTGCGCCCGCAGCGCGAACAGCTGCTTCTGCAGATCGTCCAGTTTCTCATTCAATTCGTCGGGCCGTAATTCACGTACTTCTGAAGCCTTCATCGTTTCTCCGCTTTACGCAAGGGAATGTCGTCGTGCTACAAACCGGCAGCGGATCGGCATCTTATGGGCAACCCGCAGCAGAGCCGCCTTGGCCACCTCTTCCGGCACGCCGCCGATCTCGAACAGGATGTTGCCGGGCTTGACGCGCGCCACCCAGCCGGCGATTTCCGCTTTGCCTTTGCCCATACGCGTTTCGAGCGGCTTGGCCGTGTACGAATGGTGCGGGAAAATCCGGATATGCACCTTGCCTTCACGATGCAGGTAATGCGTCGCGGCAATACGGCCCGCTTCGATCTGCCGACCTGTGATCCAATGCGTCTCCAGCGCCTGGAGCCCATACTCGCCAAACGCCACAAAGTTGCTCCGGGTGGCGTTGCCCTTCATCCTCCCGCGCTGCTGCTTGCGGTATTTCACTCGTTTTGGCATTAACGCCATGTCACTGACCCTCTACTAAAGTACCACTTAGCTGGCCTGGGACTGCTCGCCGCCGGTTTCAACAGACTCTGCCGGAGCGGCAGGCTCAGCCTCCTGCGGTGCCCCGGGAGTCGCCGCCCCGGCCCGCCGTACGCCCTCGCTGCGCCCGACTTCCCGACGGGCCCGCTGCGGACGACGCGGCCGAGCCGCAGGCGTAATCTCCTCGCCGAACTTGCCCTTATAAATCCATACCTTAATGCCGATCTTCCCGTACGTCGTACCAGCTTCGGCAAAACCATAGTCCACGTTCGCATCCAGCGTCTGAAGCGGAATGCTGCCCATCTTCTGCGTTTCGGTGCGGGCGATTTCAGCCCCGGCCAACCGACCGCTGCAGATGATCTTCACCCCCTTGGCGCCGGCGTTCATCACATTTTCGCACTGGGCCTTCATCGCGCGACGATACGAAGCACGCTTCTTGAGCTGCTCGGCAATGGCCTCACTCACGAGCTGAGCATCCAGAGCCGGCTCCTTGATCTCAACCACGTTCACGTTGATCTTGCGGTCCACCAACTCTTCCAGTTCTTCCTTGAGCGTCTCGACCTCGGCTCCCCGCGGCCCGATCACCATGCCCGGCCGAGCGGTGAATAGCGTCACCTTGACCTCGTTGCGCGTGCGGGCAATCTCGACCTTTGAAACCGCGGCATACGGAGGCTGCCGGTTGAACTTCTTGTCGATGTACTGTCTGATCTTCCAGTCCTCGACCAGGAACTCGCCGTAGTTGGCCTTCGGAGCAAACCACGTGCTCTGCCACCCTAACGTGATCCCTGTTCTGAACCCGATTGGCGATGTTTTCTGACCCATAAAATACCCGTCTCAGGACTCCGGCGTCTGCCCTATTCTTCCCTAACCGTAACATGTATGTGGCTGGCCTCTTTGCGAATCGGATGGGCCCGCCCGCGGTCCTTGGCCATCCAGCCCTTCGTTCCAATGCGCCTCCCCGCCCCGTCAACACGCGCCTCGCTCACCACCAGCCGTTCCACGTCCGCTTCGGCCTCGTCGGCATTGGCGATCGCACTCTGCAAGAGCTTCTCTACCATCCGCGCCGCACGTTTGTGCTCGAACTTCAGCAGGTCCAGTGCCTCCTGCACCGGCCGCCCAGCTATAAGTTCGGTAACCAGCCGCGCCTTCCGCGGCGCCGTAGGGGCGTACCGATGCGACGCACGCCATTCCGAAATCTCCACCGGCTCCACGCCCAGCCCACTGGCCAGATGCTCCACATCCGCCGCCGTTGGCAAAGGCTTGTAAAGACGCCGGCGCCAATTGCGGATTGCCGTGGCTGCGTCCTCACGGCTGAAACCGCCGCGCGCCAGATGACCTGCAAGCACGTCGACGCTCACGCCGAGTTCTTCACAAAGCTCATTCAGTCTGCTGCCGCTCAACATCGCAAAAACCTTATTTATAGAGACCAGGACCTGATGTCCTTAATGCCTATTTCTTGGCACCCTTACCGCCCGAGTGCCCCTTGAAGATACGCGTCAGTGAAAACTCGCCAAGCTTATGTCCCACCATATCTTCAGTGACGAAAACCTTGTTGAATATCTTGCCGTTATGCACCAGAAACGTGAATCCCACGAATTCCGGTATGATGGTACAGCTTCTGGCCCACGTCTTGATCGGCTCACGCGTTCCGCTCTGGGTCTGCCGATTAACCTTCAAGAAAAGCTTCTCGTCGACGTAAGGCCCTTTTTTCTGCGATCGTCCCATGATTAACCTTCAATCTCTGCTCTCAAAATCCGCCTTCAGCCGCACCATGCCTACAGAACCAGTTGCCCGCCGCGGTTGTTCTTGCGCCGGCGAATAATGCGCTTGTTGCTCACCTTTCGCGGATTACGCGTCTTGCCGCCTTTGGCCAACACCCCCGTTGGCGAGCACGGATGCCGGCCGCCGTTGGCCCGGCCTTCGCCGCCGCCCATCGGATGCGACACCGGGTTCTGCGCCTTGCCGCGAACGTGAGGCCGTTTGCCCATATGCCGCTTGCGCCCAGCCTTGCCGATCTTGACGTTCTGATAATCCGAGTTGCTCAACGTACCGATCGTCGCCCGGCATTCGCTCCGCAGCATCCGCATTTCGCCGCTGGGCAAAACAACCGTCACCCAGTCGCCCTCACGCGCCATCAAACGCGCTGTACCGCCGGCGCTGCGGACCAGCTTGCCGCCCTGGCCGGCCATCATCTCGATGTTGTGAATCTCGACACCCACCGGAATCGACCCCAACGGCATGGCATTGCCCGTCTTCGGCTCCACATTTTCCCCGCTCTCCACCATCTCCCCCACCTTGATACCGGCAGGCGAAAGGATATACCGCTTCTCGCCGTCGACGTAATGCAGCAGCGAAATAAAGCAGTTGCGGTTCGGATCGTATTCGATCGTAGCCACCTTCGCCGGAATCCCGTCCTTGTTGCGCTTGAAATCGATAATCCGGTAAATGCGCCGTGCCCCGCCGCCGCGAAACCGTACTGTCGTCTCCCCGTGGTGGTTCCGCCCGCCGCTTTTCTTGATCCGTTTGCACAGCGACTTTTCCGGCTTGGTGGCCGTAAGCTCACGCTTGTAATCGATCACCGAAGCGTTGCGTCGCCCGGGGCTCGTCGGTCTGTAAATCCGTATAGCCATAACTCACTTCTCTCAAATTGCCGCGACACGCAGCCAGGTCATGCCCTGCCGCCTGCCGGCACGATCATTAGAACAAATCAATATGATAATCCTCGTGCAGCACGACCACCGCTTTCTTCCAGTTCCGCGTCCGGCCGATATGCCGACCGCGCCGACGCGGCTTGCCGATGTAATTTGCCGTGCGTACATCCGTAACCTTCACGTTGTAAAGCCGCTCCACGGCCTCCTTGATCTGCGGCTTGTTGGCCTCCCGGTTCACCTCGAAGCTGTACGCATTTCGCGTATTGGCGAAATGCATCCCCTGCTCCGTCACCAACGGCCTGATAATTACGCTATATTCATCCACGACGCACCCGTACCTTTTAACTATGAACCCGCGTTCTCGTCGCGATTGATCAGCGACAAAAACGCCTCCTTCGTGAACAGCATGTTTTGACGATTGCAGATGTCGCCCGCGTTCAGGTCCTTGACCGTTATCACCGCCACCTTGGGAATGTTCCGCGCCGACTTGTAAACATTCTCGTCGTTGTCGCGAATCGTCACCAGGCAGCTCCGGTTGATCTTCAGGTTGTTTAGCACCTCCGCCAGCGCCTTGGTCTGCGGCTTTTCGAACTGCAGTTCGTCAACCACAAGCAGCCGATTCGTCAGAAGCTTCGCAAGAATCGCCGAATCCCGGGCCATCCGACGCTGCTTCTGCGGCATCCGCTTGCTGAAATCCCGCGGAACCTTCGCGAAGGTCATTCCGCCGCCGACCCGCTTGCCCGTGCGAAGGTTGCCGACCCGCGCGTTACCCGTGCCCTTCTGCCGGTACAACTTCCGCGTTGAGCCGGCCACCATGCCCCGGCTCTTCGTCGCCGCCGTACCCACCCGCTTGTTGGCGTGGTACATCACGATCGCCTGTTTCAACAACGGATAACGCACCGTCATCCCGAATATGGCTTCGTCGACCTGCAAGGTGTCGATCTCTTTGCCTTTTCTGTCATGTACGGCTACATCGATCATGTCACGATTCCAATTTCTCTGCTCTTACCCAACTATGCCTTACGGGCGCTGCGAATCTCGACGAAGCTGCCCGATGCCCCCGGCACCGCCCCCTTGACAATCAAAAGATTCTGTGCTTCGTCGATAGATACCAGTTGATGATTCTTCGTTGTGACTCTCACCCCCCCCATGCGCCCCGCCATGCGTTTGCCCTTCTTCAAGTTCCCCCCGTGCCCCCGGTCGCTGCCGTAGCTGGCGATCGAGCCGCTGGCCCGATGCTTCCGCTCCGTACCGTGCGACGCCGGAAAGCCGCCGAAGCCGTGCCGCTTCATAACGCCGGCGTACCCCTTGCCCTTGCTCGTACCCGATATGTCCACGTACTTGACGTCGGCGAAAACCGAAACCGTCAGGTCGTCACCCGGGGCAACTTCGGCCAGCTTGTCGTCGGCCAGACGCCACTCCCGCACGAACTTCTTGGCCACAGTGTTCGCCTTGGCGGCATGGCCCTGATCCGGCTTGCGGCGACGCGACTCCTTGACGTCTTCATAGCCTAATTGAACCGCATTGTACCCGTCAGTCTCCTTGCTCTTGACCTGCATCACTTTGCATGGCCCCGCCTGCAAGACCGTCACGGTGGTAATCCTGCCGGATTCGTCGTACACCTGCGTCATGCCTATCTTCTTGCCAAGCAACATTACCATCTGTCTATCCTCAGCCACTCACGCTGCCAAATGAATCCGATTCGCCACCCGCTTCTTACGCCTTGATCTTGACAAAAACGCCCGCCGGAACCACAAGCCTGTTCAGGGCCTCCACCGTGCGGGCGTTCGCTTCGTGAATATCGATAAGACGCTTATGCGTTCGCATCTCGAACTGTTCGCGCGACTTCTTGTCGATATGCGGGCTGCGCAGCACCGTGTAACGCTCGATCCGCGTCGGCAGCGGAACCGGACCGCTCACACGCGCGTTTGTGCGGCGGGCCTGCTCCACGATCTCCTTGGCACTGGTGTCCAGAGCCCGGTGATCGTAGGCCTCCATACGAATTCGTATTCTTTCGGTGTCAGCGGACATTTCTATTCCTCAATATACCTATAATGTCTCTACTGCAATTAGCAAAAAGCTCGCTACAATACTAAATTGCGGCACGAAGACGGCAGTCTTACCCGACGGAGACACCGCCATCCCGTCTTCTTGCTTCATTAGGGCAGGAAAGGCCTGATTGTCGCCTTCCTTCAATTACCCGCACCCCGGTCTACCCGGAACTTCGCCTCACAACCTCATCACCACCCCGAAAGAGGCTTCCTCCGGCCGTCGCGGGCGTTTCTCTGCCGTCCCTGAACCAATCACATGACGTGAACCAGCCCAACTCGGTACGCACGGAAATCCGTTCCGTGCTCGCTTCGGCTGTAAAAACTCAGCTATATAACATACGTTCGAAGTACTGTCAATAACAACTTACAAGAATTTTTTCACAAATTTGTTCGGGCACTTTTTCGTAGCACAACGGCTCCATCGAGAACGTCCCCCTGCCCCCCGTCGCGCTTCGAATCTCCCCCGAATAGCCGAACATCTCCGCCAACGGAACCCTCCCGTCGATCACCCGCATATTCCCGTGCGAATAACTGTCGGTGATCGTGCCGCGACGACTGATAAGGTTGCTCTGAACCGCACCATAGTTCGCCTCCGGCACCACGATCTGGATCTTCATCACCGGCTCCAACAGTATCGGGCTGGCCTTCCGCATCGCCTCCTGAACCGCCAGGATACCCGCCTGCTCGAAAGCAAGCTCCGACGAATCGACGCTGTGAAAAGACCCGTCCAGAAGCGTGACCTTCGCCCCCACAACCGGATACCCTGCCAGACTGCCGCTTGACAGGCCCTCCATCGCGCCCCGCTCCACTGCTGGCACGTACTCCTTGGGTATTGCGCCGCCGACTATGGCATTCTCGAATGCATTCTCTCGCTGGTACTGCCCCTCGCTGTCCAGCAGCGGCTCGATCCGGATCACCACGTGGCCATACTGGCCCCGGCCGCCCGTCTGCCGGATAAACTTCCCTTCAGCCTCGGCCGTCTCCGTGATCGCCTCCTTATAAGCCACCCGAGGCTTGCCAACCCGCACATCGACGCCCATATCGCGCGTCAGCTTATGCTGCAGGATCTCCAGGTGCAGCTCGCCCATACCCCCGATAAGCATCTGCCCTGTCTCCTCGTCATACCGCGTTTCGAACGTCGGATCCTCGCGTCGAAGTATGGAAAGCGCCTCCGTCAGTTTCATCCGCTCGCTCGCCGATCGCGGCTCAATAGACATATGGATCACCGTCTGCGGGAAACTGATACTCGGCAGAATCAGCGGATGTTTCGTATCGCAAATCGTATCGCCGGTCAGCGTCTCCTTCAGCCCCACAACCGCCACGATATCGCCGGCCGACGCCGAATCCACGATATTCCGATTGTTGGCGTGCATCTCGAAAATCCGCGTCACGTTTTCCTTCCGCGAACGATTGCTGTTCAGCACCCGACTGCTGGTCTTCAGCGTCCCCTGGTAAATCCGCAGAAAATAAAGATCCCCATGCTTGTCGCTGGTAATCTTGAACGCAAGCGCCGCAAGCGGCTTCGTGGGGTCGCATGAAACCGCAACTTCCTTGTCGCTGTCCGGCTTGCGAGCCATAATCACCGGCCGCTCCGACGGTGAGGGCAAAAACGCCGTCACGCCGTCCAGGAGCCGCTGCACCCCGATATACCGCAGCGCCGACCCCAAGAACAGCGGGTTTACCTTTCCCGCCAAGGTCCCTTTGCGAAGCGCGGCCACGATCGCCTCCGCCTCCACTGGCTCATCGTGCACATACGCTTCCATCAGCCTGTCATCATATTCAGCCGCCGCCTCGAGCAGCAAATGCCGATAAGCCGCCGCCCGGTCGGCGTATTCCTCCGGGATATCCTCCTCGCGGAATTTTGCCCCCAGCGCGCTCTGCTCGTAGAACACCGCGCGCATCTTGATCAAATCGATCAGACCCTCGAAGTTCGACTCCGCCCCCATCGGAATCTGCACGCACACGGGGTTGGCCAGCAGCTTGTCGCGGATGCTTTCCACGGCCATCTCGAAATCGGCCCCGACCTTATCCATTTTGTTCAGGAAGCACAGACACGGAAGACCGTACTTGGCCCCCTGCCGCCACACCGTTTCGCTTTGCGCCTGCACACCCTCACTGGCGTCGAAAACCGCTATCGCCCCATCCAGCACCCGCAGGGACCGCTCCACCTCCGCCGTAAAATCCACGTGTCCGGGCGTATCGATCAGGTTGATCTCATAGCCCTTCCACAGGCACTTTGTGGCCGCCGACGCAATCGTGATCCCCCGCTGCTGCTCCTCTTCCATGAAGTCCATCACAGCCGTACCCTCATGGACTTCACCCATCTTGTATATCTTGCCTGAGTAATACAGGATCCGTTCACTCACGGTCGTCTTGCCCGCATCGATGTGCGCCATGATCCCGATATTACGAAGTTTTGCCAAATCCCGTGCCATGTTGCTACTTCTCGGCCCTGTAACCCAGACGTCTATTCATTAAATGTCGGTCTTAAAATACCGCCGATCTAAAACAATAAAAAACTGCCACGGCCATCATAAGCGGCCGTGGCAGAAAACTCCCAAAAAAGCTACCACGCAAAGTGCGCAAACGCCTTATTGGCCTCCGCCATGCGGTGCACGTTTTCACGCGTCGTCATCGCGGCGCCTTCCTTGTTGTACGCATCGATCAATTCGGACGCCAGCCGCGCGCTCATCGGTTTACCCTTCTTGGCGCGTGCCGCCGCCAAGATCCACCGGAACGCCAAGGATTGCTGCCGCTTGGGCCCCACCTGCATCGGCACCTGGTAACTGGCCCCGCCGACGCGCTTGCTGCGAACCTCCAGCATCGGCTTGACATTTTCGACCGCCGTCTCGAAAACCTCCAGCGGCGACTTATCCTTGATCCGTTTGCCGACGATATCCAGCGCGTCGTAAAACGCCCTGCACGCCACGCTCTTCTTGCCGTCCCACATCATGCAATTGATGAACTTCGCCGCCAGCCGGCTGTTGTATTTTGCATCCGGCTTCAACTGCCAGTTCGATGCCGTAAACCTCTTAGCCATTCACACACCTGTCGATTACTTTTTCCGCCTCTGTTATCAATCGCGCAAAGCGGGTCATTACTGCTTCTTGGCGCCGTACTTGCTCCGGCCCTGCTTGCGGCCGCTCACGCCTGCCGTATCCAGCACACCGCGGATGATATGGTACCGCACACCGGGCAAGTCGCGAACGCGGCCGCCCCGGATCAGCACCGTGCTGTGCTCCTGCAGATTGTGATCGATGCCCGGGATATAAGCCGTCACCTCCTTGCCGTTGGTCAACCGCACACGCGCGATCTTCCGCAACGCCGAGTTCGGCTTCTTGGGCGTCTGCGTTCGCACAATCAGGCACACGCCGCGCTTTTGCGGGCAGCCCGAAATGTCCGAAACACGCTTTTTGCCCTTCCAGCTTCGCCCTTTTCGCACCAATTGATTAATAGTCGGCATATTCTCTCCAAACCAACACTTCAAAACGACCGTCTGTCGATCTCACCTTAAAACCACATCTGCTATTCCAACCCAAGAGCCGCCTTGACCGCCTTTTCGGCCGCCGCCTCGGCTTCCTTGGCCTCACGCAGTTCTTCAAGCTGCTTCGGCACAGGAGGCTCCGCAAGATGCCGCACACGCATATCCAAATACGGCTTGAACGCCGTACCCGCCGGGATCAGGTGCCCCAGGATCACGTTCTCCTTAAGGCCCCGTAAATAGTCGACTTTACCAGCGAGCGAGGCCTCTGTCAACACCTTCGTCGTTTCCTGGAAGCTCGCCGCCGAAATAAAGCTTTCCGACTGCAGCGACGCCTTGGTGATGCCCAGCAGCAGCGTCTTTGCCGACGCCGGCCGCGGCTTCTTGCCCTTTGCCGGCGTGCCGCCGAGAGCCTCGACCTTCTCATTGGCCGCTTCCAGCTCCTTTTTCGTCACAAGCTGATCCACGGCAAGAGATGTGTCGCCAGGGTCCGTAATCCGGACGCTGTGTGCAAGCTCTTCGTTGGCCTTGCGGAACGCCAACCGGTCCACGACCTCGCCCGGCAGAAAATCGCTGTCGCCCACCGACTCGATCTCGACCTTTCGCATCATCTGCGAAATAATGATCTCGATGTGCTTGTCGCTGATGTTCACGCTCTGGGCCCGATATACGTTCTGGATTTCGCGCAACAGGTAGCGCTGCAGCGCCTCTTCGCCCTTGATCCGCAGGATATCGTGCGGCACCAGCGGTCCATCTGTCAGCGCATCGCCCGCCTCCACCCTGTCGCCCGTGTGGAAGTTCAGGTGACGGTCGCGCGGCACGTGATGTTCCTTCTCCATGCCGCTCTCGCTGCGAATTGTAATCGTCATCTTGCCGCGCCGCTTGTCGCTCTTCAACTCGACGATACCGCTTATCTCCGCCATCGCCGCCGGATCCTTCGGCTTGCGGGCCTCGAAGATCTCCGTCACGCGCGGCAGGCCGCCCGTGATGTCCTGCGTGCCGCCGCTGCCGCGCGGCAGTCGCGCCAACAGTTTACCGGCGCTGACTTCCTGCCCTTCGTCAACCTCAATTCGGGCTTTGGCGGGCAGGTAATGAACGTCGAGGATCTTGCCTTCGCGGTCCTCGATGATCACCTGTGGGTGCTTGTCGCCCTTGTGCTCAATCACCACCGGCCGGCCCTGCTGACCTCTGCGCTCTTCTTCGATGCGCATCGTCTCGCCTTCGATGACGTCGACCAGGCGAACAAAGCCCGATACCTCGGCCAGGATGGGCAACCGATGCGGGTCCCAACTGTACAGTTTCTGACCGACCTTCACCGTTTCGCCGGCCTCGACCTGCATAACCGCGCCATACGGGACTCTGAACTTTTCCAGTTCCCGGCCTTTGGCGTCAACCAGAGCGAGTTCTCCGTTGCGCGCCAGCACAATACCCTTGGATTCGACAAGGCGCCTCTTGCTCGGATCGTCAACGCCCGTTGCCAGATCGGTGCTGTACGCCTTACCCTCGGCGTCGATCCAGATGTCGGGGTCCGGCACCACGTTCAAATCGCGATATTCCACAATGCCTTCGCGCGGCGCCTTCTGGTCGGTCTCAAGAATCGTGATTTCCGCGATGCCGCCCGTGTGGAACGTACGCATCGTCAACTGCGTGCCTGGTTCGCCGATCGACTGCGCCGCAATAATGCCCGTCGCCAGGCCTTCTTCGGCCAGTTGCCCCGTGCTCAAATCCCATCCGTAGCACTTGGCGCACACACCCATTTCGCTTTCGCACGTCAGCGGGCTCCGCACGCGAATGGCATCCAGCCCCAGCCGCTCGATCTTCTCCGCCGCCTCCGTCGTGATCACCTCGTTCTCGCGAACGATCATCTCGTCCGTAATCGGGTTGCGGATATTGTCGCGGGCCGTCCGTCCGATAATCAGTTGCTTCAGCGGAACGTCCACCGTCTCGCCCTTGTACACCGTCGACTTGGTGATGCCCTGCAGCGTCCCGCAGTCCACCTGCGTCACCATCACGTTCTGCGCCACGTCGGCCAGCTTTCGCGTCAGGTACCCCGAGTCCGCTGTCTTCAGCGCCGTATCCGCCAGACCCTTGCGAGCCCCGTGCGTCGAGCTGAAGTACTCCAGCACGTTGAGTCCTTCGCGGAAGTTGGACTTGATCGGCGTCTCGATGATCTCGCCGCTGGGCTTTGCCATCAGCGCACGCATGCCGGCCAACTGCTGGATCTGGTCCACGCTGCCTCGAGCGCCCGAATCCCGCATCACCCAGATCGGGTTCAGATACGGTTTGCCGTTGCGTTCGTCCTTCTCCATAGCACGCATCATCGCGTTGGTCACCGCCACACGAGCATGCGTCCAGGCGTCGATCACCTGATTGTATCGCTCGCCTTCCGTCAGCACGCCGTTCTGGTAGTTCTTCATAACCCGGTCAACGCGCTTCTGCGTCCGCTCGATGATCTCCTGCTTCTCCGGCGGAATCCGCAGGTCTTTGATACCGAAGCTTAGGCCCGCCAACGTCGCCCGCTTGAACCCGAGTTCCTTCATGTTGTCCAGAAGGTCCAGGGTTGCACGCCCGCCGGCGATCTCGTAACAGTCCTGGATCACCTGGCCGAGCCGCTTCTTGCCCATCAGCATGTTGTAGAACGGCATCCTCTCGTCGAGAATATCGTTGAACAGGCAGCGCCCCGGCGACGTCTCGATAATGCCGCCCTGCTGAACCTTGCCCGTTTCCGTCAGCACCTTCTTGTTGTCAGGCAGACGCACCTTCACACGCGCGTGGATGCCCACCTTGCCCATCTCGCACGCCGTGATCGCCTCGATCGGGTCGCGGAATATCATCCCCTCGCCCTTCTGGCCCGGCCGCATGAACGTGATATAGTAGTTGCCCAACACGATGTCCTGCGACGGCCCCAACATCGGCGCCCCGCTCTGCGGCGAGAAAATATTGTTCGTCGACAGCAGCAGCACGTGCGCTTCCACCTGCGCCTCGATGCTCAGCGGAAGGTGCACCGCCATCTGGTCGCCGTCGAAGTCCGCATTGAACCCCTGGCATACCAGCGGGTGCAGCATGATGGCGTTGCCCTCCACCAAGACCGGCTCGAACGCCTGAATACCCATCCTGTGCAGAGTCGGGGCACGGTTCAGCAGCACCGGGTGCTGATGGATCACCTCTTCCAGAATGTCCCACACGTGCTCTTCGCGACGCTCCAGCATCCGCTTGGCGCTCTTGATCGTGTCGGCCAGGCCGCGATCCTTCAGCTTGCGGATGATAAACGGCTGATACAGCTCCAGCGCGATCTTCTTGGGCAGCCCGCACTGGTGCAGTTTCAGGTTGGAACCCACCACGATCACCGACCGCGCCGAGTAATCCACGCGCTTGCCTAACAGGTTCTCGCGGAAACGGCCCTGCTTGCCTTTGATCATGTCCGTCAGGCTCTTCAGCGGCCGGTTGTTGCTCCCCAGAACCGGACGGCGGCACCGCCCGTTGTCCAGCAGCGAATCCACCGCCTGCTGCAGCATCCGCTTCTCGTTGCGAATGATCACTTCCGGCGCATTCAGATCGATGAGCTTCTTGAGACGGTTGTTGCGGTTGATGATCCGGCGATACAGGTCGTTCAGATCGCTCGTCGCAAAATTGCCGCTCTCCAACATCACCAGCGGCCGCAGATCCGGCGGAATCACCGGAATCACTTCCAGCACCATCCAGTCCGGCTTGTTCTCGCTCTGACGGATGCTGTTGACGATCTTCAGCCGCTTGGTCAGTTCCTTGATCTTCTGCTTGCTCGACGTCTGCGTAATCGCCAGCCGAAGCTCCGCGCTCAGTTCGTCAAGATTCAGCCGGTTCAGCAGTTCCTTGATCGCCTCGGCCCCCATCAGCGCCCTGAAGCACGAGCCGTACTTGCTGTTCGCCTCGCGGTATTCGTCCTCCGTCAGAAGCTGCTTGGCCATCAGCGGACTCTGGCCGGGATCCGTCACCACGTAATCCTGGAAGTAAATCACCTTCTCAAGATCGGAGGTCTTCATGCCAAGCAGAGTACTCAGGCGGCTCGGCATCGCCTTGAAAAACCAGATATGCACAACCGGCGCAGCAAGATTAATATGCCCCATCCGCTTGCGCCGCACGCGGCTGTGCGTCACCTTCACGCCGCAGCGATCACAGATAATTCCCTTGAACTTTGTGCCCTTGTATTTGCCGCAGGCACACTCCCAGTCACGTTCCGGGCCGAAAATACGCTCGCAGAAAAGACCGTCCTTCTCGGGGCGGTAGGTGCGGTAATTGATCGTCTCCGGCTTGCGAACCTCGCCGAATGACCAGCTCCGAATATCGTTCGGGCTGGCCAATGAGATCTTCACCGAACCGTAATCGTTAATGCGATCATAAATAGACTCTACCATTTCTTGATCAACCTCGACTAACCGTCAAAATCCAACCGTCCCGTCGTCCGCCGCAGCCCTCGTCTATATCCCCACGCCGATGCGCTTCTTTTCGAGCTGAATGTTCAGCCCAAGACCGCGAATCTCGTTGCACAAAACGTCGAACGAGATCGGCGTCCCGGCCTCCAGGGTGTTGTCCCCCTTGACCATCGACTCGTAAATCTTCGTACGCCCTTCGATGTCGTCGCTCTTGACCGTCAGAAGTTCCTGCAGCGTGTAGGCCGCACCGTACGCCTCCAGAGCCCACACTTCCATTTCCCCGAAACGCTGGCCGCCCGTCCGCGCCTTGCCGCCCAACGGCTGCTGCGTGATCAGGCTGTACGGACCGGTCGCCCTCGCATGGATCTTGTCATCCACCAGGTGATGCAGCTTCATCATGTAGATGTAGCCGATCGTCGCTTCCTGCTCGAACGGCTCGCCAGTCCGCCCGTCGTAGATCTTCGTCTTCAACTCCGGCGGAATCAACGTAAACAGTTCGTCCGCAGGCGGGGCCTCCGCGTTCCTGGCCAGTTCCTCCATCCGCCGCCGCACGTGTGCGTTGGCCTCTTCCGTCACGACCTCGATCTGCTCCTCGGTCGCCCCGTCAAATACCGGCGTAATGGCGTCAAAGCCCAAAACCTTCGCCGCCCAACCCAAGTGCGTCTCCAGAATCTGACCCACGTTCATACGGCTCGGCACGCCTAACGGATTCAGGCACATATCCACCGGCGTCCCGTCTTCCAGGAACGGCATATCCTCTTCCGGCATAATCTTCGCGATGACGCCCTTGTTCCCGTGCCGACCAGCCATCTTGTCGCCGATTGAAAGCGTTCGCTTCGTTGCGACATAGACCTTGACCATCTCCAGAACGCCGCTGGGAAGCTCGTCGCCGTGCTTCATCCGCTCCAGGCGACGCTTCTTCTCTTCCTGCAGCTCTTCCAGCTTCGGCCAATACTTGTCCACGATCTTCTGAACGTCATCACGCAGCTTGGCCGGCTTCACCCACGCCAGATCGAAGTTCTCGATCTGCTCGTAAAGCACGTCTTCGTCGTCGCTGGCGCCCACTTTCTGCCGCGTCGACGGGTCCACCACCTCGATGCCAAGGTTCTGCTGGATCTCTTCCATCATCCGCTTGAACAACTGGCATTCCTTGGTGACCATCTCCGCTTCGAAGCGCTGCATCTCCTGCTTCTGCGTCTTGCGCTGCTCTTCGCTGCCCGCGCCTCGCCGCATGAACCGCCGCGTGCCGATCACCACGCCCTCGAAACCGCTCGGCGCCTCCAGCGAATCGTTCTTCACGTCCTCGCCGGCCCGCCCGAAAATGGCATGCAGCAACTTCTCTTCGGGCGTAAGCTCTGTCTTGCTCTTCGGGGAGACCTTGCCAACCAGGATATCTCCTGCCGCAACACGCGTCCCCTCCCGCACTATGCCGTTCTCGTCCAGGTTGCGCAGCGCCTTCTCGCTGACGTTCGGAATGTCCCGCGTAAACTCCTCGCGGCCCAACTTCGTCTCGCGGATCTCTACGCTGAACTCGTCGATGTGGATGCTCGTGAAAACGTCATCCTTCACCAGCCGCTCGCTGATCAGAATCGCGTCCTCGAAGTTGTAGCCGTCAAACGGCACAAACGCCACAAGCACGTTCCGTCCCAACGACAGCACACCGTTGCACGTGCCGCCGCCGTCGGCGATGATCTGATTCTTCTTGACCTTCTCGCCAAGTTTAACGATCGGCGTCTGGTTCAGGCACGTCCGCTCGTTGAGGCCCACGTACTTCAGCAGCTTGTACTCATCCGTCCCGTTGATCACGATATGGTTGCCGTCAACCGCCGTCACGGTCCCCGCGTTCCGCGCACGAACCACCATGCTGGAGTTCTGCGCCACCGCACGCTCAAGACCGGTCCCGACCAGCGGCGCCTCCGTCTCAAGCAGCGGAACCGCCTGACGCTGCATGTTCGATCCCATCAGCGCCCGGTTGGCGTCGTCATGCTCCAGAAACGGTATCAGCGAGGCCGACACGCCAACCGTCTGCTTCGGCGAAATATCCACATAATTCACCTCGCTGGAGTCCACCTGGCTCAGATCGCCGCGTACCCGCGCTAACACCATGCCCTTGCGAAGCTGCTTCGTCTCGGGATCCACCATACTCGGCGGCGCAAAAATCGCCTCGATTTCCTCGTCGGCACGCAGGTACACCACTTCGTCCGTCAGCTTCCCGCCCTTTGACACCTTCCGGTACGGCGTAACCAGGAAGCCGTATTCGTCTACCTTCGAGAACAGGGCCAGCGACACAATCAGCCCGATGTTCGTGCCTTCCGGCGTCTCGATCGGACACACCCGCCCGTAGTGGCTGATGTGTACGTCGCGCACCTCGAAACCCGCACGCTTGCGGTTGAGACCGCCCGGTCCCAGCGCGCTCAAGCGCCTTTCGTGCGTCAACTGGCTCAGCGCGTTGGTCTGGTCGACCACCTGGCTCAACTCGCCCCGCCCGAAGAAATAATCGATGCTCGAGGAAACGCTCTTGCTGTTGACCAGATCCGCAATCCGCGTGATGTCCTCGGGGCTCTTCATGCTCATGCGTTCCTGCACCGTCCGGCGCAGCTTCAAAAGCCCCTTGCGAATCTCTCCGGCCGCCAATTCGTCAATCGTCCGAAGCCGTCGGTTGCCAAGGTGGTCGATATCGTCGACGTTCCCCTCGTTGGCCCGCAGCTTCAGAATGTACCGCATCGTGTTCAGGAAGTCTTCCGGCCGCAGCGACATCTCGTTCTCGTCGACGCTCTGGTTGAACTTCCGATTCAGACGGAACCGACCCACGCGCCCCAGGCGATACCGGTTGGTATCGTAGAACTTTTCGTGGAACAGCGTCCGAGCCTTGTCGATCTGCGCAGGATTGCCCGGCCGCAGACGCACGTACAGCTTCATCAGCGCTTCGTCCTGGCTCTCGCAGTCGTCCTCCGCCAGCGTATTGAGAATCAGCGGATCACCCACGTTTTTGACAACTTCGACGCTGTCCAGGCTGCTCGACTGAATCAGACTCACGCTGTCGCCCAACTGCGACGCGGCCTCGACAAGCACCTCGCCGGTTTCCGTGTCCACAATCGGACCCACCGACCACATGGTCGGCTCCAGCTTCTTGACCTTTACCAACTCGGTCTTGTAGAACAGGCGCACCAACTCTTCCGTCTTGCCGTACTTCTCGTCCATCGCCCGCAGGAAGACCGTCGCCGGAATCTTGCTCGACTGGTCGATCCGCACAACAAGCACGTCCTTCTTCGTGACGGAAATCTCGATCCAGCTGCCGCGCTCAGGAATGATGCGGGAACCGTGCAGAATACGGTCCCCGTCTTTGCTGTCGATCACGAAATCCACGCCTGGGCTGCGGTGCAGCTGGCTGACGATCACGCGCTCGGCGCCATTAATTATGAATTCGCCGCCCCCGATCATGATCGGCATTTCGCCTAAGTAGATCGCCTGCTCGGATATCTCCTCCGAATCCTTCCGCTTCAGGCGGCAATGGATCTTCAGAGGATACCCGTACGTCAACCGCAACTCACGGCATTCCTGCGGGGTGTAACGCGGCTTCTCCAGTTCGTAGCAGATGTACTCCAGTTCCATCGACTTGTCATAGCTGACAATCGGGAATATCTCCCGAAGCAGCTCCTCGAAGCCGGCAACCTTCCGCTTCATCGGAGGCACGTCTTCCTGCAGAAACCGGCGATAGCTGGCCAACTGGACCTCGATGAGGTCCGGGATCTCTATCGCGTCGCCGATTCTTCCGAAGTTACGAGTGGGTCGTGACGTCATGCGATCACTCTCCATTCAGACAGCAAATTCAATTCTCTGATCAACAACTGCGTTTCGCCGCAGCTTAGACAAGTTCCACCACCGCGCCGGCCGCCTCGAGCTTGCTCTTGGCATCCTCGGCCTCTTCCTTGCTCACCTTTTCCTTCACCGGCTTCGGCACACCATCCACAAGGTCCTTGGCTTCTTTCAGTCCCAGGCCCGTCAGTGCGCGAACTTCCTTGATAACCTGAATCTTCTTGTCTCCGAAGCTCTTCAAAATCACGTTGAAGCTGGTCTTCTCTTCGGCTGCCGCTTCCGCGCCCGCGGCTCCCGCAACCGGACCCGCCATCACAACCGCGCCGCCGCCGGCCGGCTCAATCCCGTGAACCTCTTTCAAATAGTCCCCGAGCTCCTTGGCCTGCATCAGCGTCAGGCCAACAATCTGGTCGCCCAACGCCTTGATTTCCGCACTGAATTCTCTTGCTGACATCTCTATCTCCTGATCTCTATGGTGCTCACGGTTGACAAGACTACGCCGTCTCCTTTAACCCCTCACGGGGACAACCGTAAGTCGCCGAACTTATTCGTAGTCAAAAACCCGCCTTCGGGTTCATTTACAATCAAACTTTATGCAGCACTCTTTTCCAATTTTTCGATAAGCCCTTTGATGCAGCCGGCAATGATGCCGCCCGGACTCAAAATGCAGCCGGCCACACGCCGACCGGGCGACGCCGCCAGCATCACAATGGTGCCCTGCAGTTCGGCGCGATTCGGCATCTTGGCCAACGCCTCCGCCCCGGCCACATCAAGCACCATCCCGTCAACAAATGCACCTTTCAGCGACAGGGTCTTGACCTTCTTGGTCCAGTCCACCATCTCCTTGGCAACGTCGACAACACTGTCGCCGCCGTACGCCACCGTGCACGGACCCGTCTGGAACAACTGCGACGCCTGGCCCCGCCCGAGACTTTCCATCGCCCGCGTCATCATCGCGTTCCGCACCACAGTCAGCCGAATACCTTTCTCCCGCAGGGCGCCGCGCATCTCGTTATTCTCATTGCCCGACATCCCCTTCGTGTCCACCACCACGAAATCTTTTACATCGGCGAATTTCTCCGCCAGTTCCTTGCTCAGCAATTCCTTGACGTATGTACTCATGACCTGACCTCTCGATAATGATATGCCGCCGCCGAAGCGATATGCATGCTCCCCTTACTGGAGCCTCGTTTGAGCCGAACGCCCGCCTACGCGTAGTCCACCACGATGCCCGGACTCATCGTCGCGCTGATGCACACCTTCTTGATATATGTCCCTTTCGCCGTGCTCGGCTTCAAACGCTTTATGTGCGACAGGAACGCGTCGATGTTCTCCACAAGCTTGCCTTCCTCGAAACTCAGCTTGCCCACAACGGCGTGAACGTTGCCGCCGGCGTCGTTACGGAACTCCACCTTGCCGGCCGCAAATTCCCCCACCGCCTCTACCACATTCGGGGTCACCGTCCCGTTCTTGGGCGAAGGCATCTTCCCCTGCGGACCCAGAACGCGGCCCAATTTGCCGACCTTGCCCATCACCTTCGGCGAGGCGATCGCAACGTCGAACTCCGACCAGCCGTCCTGCACCTTCTGGATCAGGTCGTCGCAGCCGGCCTCCACCGCGCCGGCCGCCTTGGCTGCCGCCACCTCCGAATCGTCGCAAAACGCAATCACCCGGCGAGCCTGACCGATCCCGTGAGGAAGACTGATCGCACCCCGGATCATCTGGTCCGCCTGCTTCGGGTCGATGCCCAAGTGCATCACGCATTCCACCGTCTGGTCGAACTTCGTCGACGCAAAAGTCTTGAGTTTCTTCACCGCCGCCTGCAGGGGCACCGGGGTCTTGTCGACCTTCTGCAATTCCGCCTTGTACCGCTTGCTTCGTGCCATAATCTTCTCCGCGAATCTTACCTCTGTTTCGCTCCCACTGTCGTGCCGTGGTCAGCAACCTTATTTTAATGACGCCATGAATCGTGCCCGCCGCGACGCCGTTCCCCCGCAACCCGACGCCCCTTGCAACAGGCTAATCCTCCACGATTTCAATTCCCATGCTCCGAGCCGTTCCCTCGATGATCCGGTCGGCGTGTTCCAGGTCGAACGCATTCAAATCCTTAATCTTCATCTCCGAAATCTCCCGGATCTGAGCCCGCGTCACCTTGCCGACCTTCTCTTTGTTAGGAACCCCGCTGCCCTTGGCCAGACCCGCCTCCTGCTTCAGCAGCACGGCCGCCGGCGGGCTCTTGACCACGAACTCGAAGCTCTTGTCGGAGAACACCGTGATCTCCACCGGCACCGTCACCCCGTTCAGCTCGCGAGTTCGCTCGTTGAACTGCGAAACGAATTGACCGATATTTACACCATGCTGACCCAGCGCAGGGCCGATTGGCGGCGCCGGCGTCGCCTGGCCGCCCGCTGCCTGAAGTTTAATCTTGGCTACAATTTCTTTGGCCATCGAAATCCTCGTTACCTGGAAAACCCGCCTCTCAAAGGCGATGCAATGACTATCCGTTTAACCGCCGCCTCTCAGACCTTCTCGATCTGCCAGTACTCGATATCCAGCGGCGTGCTTCGGCCGAAAATCGTCACGATTACGCGCACCACCCCGCGCTCCGTATCGATCGAATCTACCGTACCCTCGAAATTCTCAAAGGCGCCGTCGCGTATCTTCACCACGTCGCCCTTCTGGAATTCCACCTTGATATTCGGTGTATCCTCCGGCTTCTCCGCTTCCTTAAGCATCTTGGCAACGTCCGTGTCCCGCATCGGCGTCGGAATGCCTTCCGTTCCGATGAAGTCCCCCACGCCCATCGTCTCTTTGATGATGAACCACGCATCATCCGGAATCCGACCGTCTTCCTTCGGCTCCATCTCCATGAAAACGTAGCCCGGGTACAGCTTGCGCTTCACCACGCGCTGCTTGCCGCCGCGGATGCGTTTAATCTGCTCAACCGGCACGATGATCCGCCCCACGCTCTTGACGCCCTCCACCTCCATCTTGCGCGCAAGCGTATCTCGGACCTGTTCCTCCTTGTTGGAGGCCACTCGCAATACGTACCACTGCATCGCCATCGTTCTTGCTTCCGGCAAAAGCCCTTATTCTCCCTGAACCCGCAACGACTAATAAAGCTTGAAGACCCTCGTAAAGAGCACGATGAACAGAAAATCTACAAAGTACAGCATGAACCCCATCACCAATGACAGGCAGATCACGATCGTCGTCGACACCACAAGCTCACGCCGACTCGGCCAGCTCACCTTCTTCAGCTCACCTTCCGCAACAATCATGAAGTCCGCCACATTCGGCTTGTTCACCAGCCAGAACGTCAGCAGGACAAGCCCGCCCCACACCGCAAAAGGCGCCAAAACGTACAGCCAGATGTTATCGGTAGGCCGCAGAACATCGTAAAGTCTGTAGCAGCCGATCGAAATGATCATCGTGCATATCAGACCCGTCCACAGCCGTGTGTAAACGCCCTGACCCCGCCGGTAAATCTTCAGTTCCATGTCAACCCGTTTCCTGCTCTCAATCTTCCTTGCCGGCCCCCGCTTTCCGGATCAAAGCAGGCCAGGAGGGATTCGAACCCCCAACCTGCGGTTTTGGAGACCGCTGCTCTGCCAATTGAGCTACTGGCCTGTCCGATTATTTCCGCCGTATCTTGTGGACCGTCCGCTTCCGCTCCCGCTTGCAGTACTTCTTCAATTCCAGCTTCGGCACGCCGCCCTGGACATTCACCTCGGTGCGGTAATTCCGGTCCCCACACTCACGACATTCAAGCCACACATATTCACGTCTTAAAGCCTTGGCCATGACGCCCTCGCAAAAAAAACGTACCCCTCGAGTGCGTCGGCGCTCAAGAGGTCGAAAAAGGTGCCGCGGAAAACCGCAGCACCTTTATTATCCCGTTGACTCTTATTCGAGAATCTTCGTTACCACGCCCGCCCCGACGGTCCGTCCGCCCTCGCGAATCGCGAAACGAAGTCCTTCTTCCATCGCGATCTTCGAGATGATCTCCACTTCCATCTCGATGTTGTCGCCCGGCATGCACATCTCGACCGGCTTGCCGTCACGGCTGCGGATCACGTTCACCGAACCCGTCACATCCGTCGTGCGGAAGAAGAACTGCGGACGATAACCCGCGAAGAACGGCGTATGACGGCCGCCTTCCTCTTTCGTCAGCACGTACACCTCCGCCACGAACTTCGTGTGCGGCGTAATCGAACCCGGCGCCGCAATAACCTGGCCGCGCTCCAGATCCTTCTTCTCAACGCCACGCAGCAGCAGACCGACGTTGTCGCCCGCCTGGCCTTCGTTCAGCGTCTTGTTGAACATCTCGACGCCCGTAACAGTCGTCTTGGCAACCTCGTCCGCAAGACCAACGATTTCCACTGCGTCGCCCACGCGCACCTTGCCTCGCTCGACACGGCCCGTGCCCACCGTGCCGCGACCCTTGATGCTGAACACGTCCTCGACCGGCATCAGGAACGGAAGATCAACCAGACGCTCCGGCACCGGGATGTATTCGTCCACGGCCGCCATCAGTTCGTCGATGCACGCACATGCCGCATCGTCTTTGCCCTCGGATTCCATCGCCGCAAGCGCAGATCCCTTGATGATCGGAATCTCATCGCCCGGGAACTCGTACTTATCCAGGAGTTCACGCAGCTCCATCTCCACAAGGTCCAACAATTCCGGATCGTCAACCTGGTCCACCTTGTTCAGGAATGCCACGATACGCGGAACGTTCACCTGACGGGCCAGAAGGATGTGCTCGCGAGTCTGCGGCATCGGACCGTCGCTGGCCGCAACCACAAGGATCGCACCGTCCATCTGGGCCGCACCCGTAATCATGTTCTTCACATAGTCGGCGTGGCCCGGACAGTCCACGTGGGCATAATGCCGCGTCGCAGTCTCGTACTCCACGTGAGAAGTATTGATCGTGATACCGCGCTCCCGCTCTTCCGGAGCATTGTCGATTTCCTCGAACTTCTTCACGGTGCCGCCGCACTTGTACGCCAGACGCATCGTAATGGCCGCAGTCAACGTCGTCTTGCCGTGGTCGATGTGGCCGATGGTGCCGATGTTCACATGCGGTTTCGTGCGCTCGAATACAGCCTTAGCCATCTGTCAATAACCTCCTGATATTCTCGAATTCAAACAGTTTGCTATCTTTTGTTAACACCCGGTTCTTACACTAATAACGATACGTCCGGCCGAATCTGGACCGCCACCATGTTGTCATTTAGCTGCTGATGGGACTTGAACCCACGACCCCGTCCTTACCAAGGACGTGCTCTACCACTGAGCTACAGCAGCAACCTGCTGAAATAGCGCCGCTCGCACAAAGACGACTGTTTCCTCCGATCATCCGGTCTGAACGCGGACTTCTTAGGGATTCACCACCGCCGGCACTATTGGCAAAAGCCAGAGTATATAAACCCAATCGCCACAGTGTAAACACAAAAAATCTAAAAAAATAAAAAAATCGCAGACTTTACCTGCCCCTGGCACGCGCACCACCCGTCGCGTTCAGCCCCCATCGGTGCTTCTCCCCTTCCTCCGCCCCCCATACGCAAGAACCTATGCTCGGACACACCAGTTTGTTCACATCGCCGCGTCCAATTATCGGCTAACAACCCCATAACCTGCAGCAAAATACCCTTGGCTCACCCCCCTCGTCACTCAGACGCGCACGATCTCTTGACGTCTTGTTTGGCGATGTATGTCGCCCACAACCTTAGAGAGGCCGACCGCTGCCTCCTCATCCGTATGCTCAATAGATACTTCCCCCCATCACATTGTCCCGCAGCGACCGTGTCGCCTGTTTCACCGCCGCCGTGTAGTCCTCGATATCGTCCTTAGGCCGCGAAGTTCGCCGGCTGACGACCACTGAACCAATTATGGCGGCCGTTTCCGTGTCCAGAATCCGTACCCGCAGCTTCATTTCCCGCCCGTTCGTCGGCTCATCTTCAATCACGTAATCGCACAAAATCAGCGCCTGCACACCATAAATCTGCTGCAAACGTGCCCGCGTCGACTCATTCAGCCGTCCCTCCAGCGCATCCTGCTCCGACAGCACCTCCGCGATCCGCCCCCGCTCCACAAATACGATGTTATAGCCCATTAAGGACCTGATAAATTCGGCCATGAAAATCTGCTCTTTCTCCCCGCGGACCCCGAAAACCGCAAACCGGTCGTACCGCTGCAGCTCAGGACGCGTAAACAGGCCGTATGTAGTCCAGTTCGTCGAAACATGACAACCGCAGAACTGGCACATGACCGCAATTATCCCCACAAGCACCAGTTGTGCACGCCCCAGTCTCAACATTGCTTTTCCCTCGACACTTAGATTCCCATTAGCACAAACGCCAACGGCAAACCCCCACTCAGGATTTGCCACCAAATCGCCCGCCAAAAACCTCTTTATGTGACCTCTTTCGTAAACAATATCGGAGAACCCCTGTGAAATTCTTGAAAGGTTTTTGCCCCGCCCGGCCTCGCCTCCCCCGGAAAGCTGCTTTTACCGCCAAACACCCCTGCTCACCAATCGCAATTGCCCCGCCCCCGCGTCAGACCATCGGTTTCGCCGCGGCATTACCCACCTCCACCGAATGGAGCCTTGAAGTCTGCCTGCCATTCAGTAAAATCACCAATCATATAAGAAGGTTTTCCCATGTTGTTCCGGTGTGCTTCGCCGACCATTTTGTATGCTGCTTGCGGAAAGGAGTTGCGCATGATCGGTATAGAGCATGCCATGAAGACCAACGTTGTCACCGTCGAAAAGGGCACGCCCATTCTGGAAGCGGTCCGCAAGCTGGTCGAACACGATTTCACCGGTTTGCCGGTTGTTGACGACAGGAACCGCGTCATCGGCATTCTCTCTGAAAAAGACGTTCTGGCCCTGGCCCTTCGGCGGCTTGAAGGAACGGATGATTCAGCCGAACGCGGCTTGCGGGTCGAGGACTTCATGACGCGGGATGTCGTGTGCGTCGAAGTAACAGACTCGTTCGCATCGCTTTGCAGTTGCCTGATGAAAAACGAGTTCCGCCGTGTACCGGTTGTCGCCAAGGGCAAACTGGTGGGAATCGTCAGCCGCCGCGACATCATCCTGCACATCATGAATGCCGCGGTCTGAAATCCCGCTGCCCCACACACCGGCTTCAGGACCAACGCCCTGACTCACAGGAGTGGTGCCGTGCGAAGACTCGACGGCCTCTGACCTGCCGCGCCGCTGTCGTGCTGTCACTCACTGGGCAATGATCGTGGAGATTCGGAAGACGGGAAGAAGCAGCGCTATGGCGATGGTGCCGATGACCACGCCCATGATCATGACCATGAGAGGTTCGATAAGACTCGTCGCGGTGCGGATGGAATTGGCGAGTTTCTTCTCATAAAAAATCGAGACCTTATCGGCAACCTGCCCGATCTGGCCCGACTTTTCACCGGCGCGCAGCATTTGAATAATGCCGGGAGCGACAAGCTCCGAATGGGGAGCCAGAACGATCGAGTCAGAAAGCTGATAACCGTCCCGGATCTTGCTGTCGGCCGCCGCCCAGAGCGATTGAAAATAATAATTGTCACAGGAGGTCTTCATCACATCCAGCGCCTCCAGCAGGCTCACGCCGGTATTAACCATGGTCGCCATAATCCGCATCGAGCGGGTAAGCACCGCGTCGATAAACATCGTTCCGAAGATCGGCGTGTGAACCAGAATCCAGTCCAACGTCTTGCGGCCGCTGGTGGTCTGCTTCCAGATCCAGAACAATATCCCCAGGCACACCGCAAGCGTAACCGCTGCCGTCATGAATCTCATGTTGCCCAATAACGAGCTGAAGGTCACAAGCACCTGCGTCAGTTTCGGCAGCGCCGCCCCGCGCGACTCATAGATCTTCGTGAATCGCGGCAGCACAAAGAACATCAGTGAGCCCGTCGCCGCAATCGCCATCATGAGCATGACGAACGGATAAATCATCGCGCCTTTGACCTGCTTGCGGGTGTCGGCGTCCGCATTGAGGTAGCCGCTGAGAATCTGCAGCATACGCGCCATGTTGCCGCTGGCCTCCGAGGCCTTGACCATGCTCACGTACATCGCGCTGAAGATGCGCGGGTACTGGGCCAGCGCTGAAGAAAAACAGTCGCCCGACTTGATGCGATCGGCCACGTCCTGGATGACCAGCTTGGTAATGCCCGGACGCGTCTGCTGAGCGATCGCTTCCAGCGCATCCGACAGAACAACGCCGCTTTCCAGCATGACCGAAAGCTGCGTGGTGAAGATAATCAGCTCAGACGACTTGATGCGCAGATTGGATACAGCCTGTTCGGGCTTCTTCGCTTCAACTGTCTGCCTGCTGCTTTGCATGGCACGCTCCGCTTATCCCGTGAGATTGCTGACCCTGAGGACTTCGTCGATGGTGGTGATGCCGGCGCGGACCTTCTCGAAACCGTCGACGTGCAGCGGAACCATGCCCGCGTTGCGTGCGGCGGTTCTGAGGCTCTTGAGCGTCGCGTCCTGGGCAATCATGTCGAGTATTTCCTCGGTCGGCACGAACAATTCGTGAATGGCGATACGGCCCAGAAAGCCGGTGTTGCGGCACTTCCGGCAGCCGATGCCGCGATAGTACCGGTCGATACCGGGCATCCAGTTTTCGACGATCTTGCGAATGGTGTGCGGCGCCTCGTACTCCTCCTTGCAGTTGGGACATATCTTGCGAACAAGCCGCTGCGCCAGAACCGCGATCAGCGACGCGCTGACGAGATACGGGGGAACGCCAAGATCGATCAGCCGCGTCACGGCCCCCGGGGCGTCGTTGGTGTGCAGAGTTGACAGCACCAGGTGCCCCGTCAGAGCCGCCTGCACGGCAATGTTGGCCGTGTCACGGTCACGTATCTCGCCGACCATGATGATGTCCGGGTCCTGACGCAAAAGGCTCCGCAGCGCCGTGGCGAACGTGAAACCCGCCGCCTCATGCACCTCGAACTGATTGACGGCCGGAATATTGCATTCCACCGGATCTTCGACGGTGCAGATATTCACATCCTCCCCGTTGAGTTCCGCCAGCGCCGCATACAGCGTGGTGTTCTTGCCCGAGCCCGTCGGGCCTGTCACCAGCACAATGCCGTTCGGAGCCTTGATTTTCTCGCGAAACAGTTCGAGGTTGTCGTAGCTGAAGCCGAGTGCTTCGAGACTGTTGAGAATCTTCTTGGCGTCGATCACGCGGACGACGACCTTTTCGCCGAAGTTGCCGGGCATGACGGAAACGCGGAGGTCGATCGGCCGCCCTTCCATCAACACGTGAATGCTGCCGTCCTGCGGCAGCCGACGCTGCGCGATGTCCAACTCGGCCATGATCTTGATCCGCGACACAATCGCCGAGTGCATCTGATACGGAGGCCGCATCTTCTCATAGAGCCGCCCGTCGACGCGATAGCGGACGCGGAGCCGCTTGTCATCGGGCTCGATGTGGATATCACTGGCGTTTTCGCGAACCGCGTTATAAAGCAGGCTGTTGACCAGCCGCACTACCGGCGACTGCCCCGCAGCCTGCTCCAGTTCGCTGATGTCCTCCGTAATGCTCTCGATGAGGGCGAAATCCTCGAGAGCGGCGTCGTCGATAATGTCATCGATGACGAACACATTCGCCGCGGGCATATACGTCTGCAGCGTGGCATGGATGTCCTTGACCGTCGCGCAGACGACCTGCACCTTGCAGTTACTCAGCCTTTCGATCTCATCGATCAGAAATACGTTCGACGGCTCGCTGACGGCCACTGTGAGCGCATCGTAAACCTTGAACAGCGGCAGCACGGCGTGTTCTTCCAGGAAGTCCCGCGGCAGGATCTCCACCACCGCCGGATCGCAGATCTTGGGAGTGACCTGCGCATACGGAACGCCGTACGCATGCGCCAGCGCCGAGGCGATCTGGTTCTCGGAGCAATAGCCCATGTCGACCAGCAGTTCGCCGAGCAGCTTCTGATGGCCCTGCTGCTGTTGACGTTCGAGGGCCTGCTGAATCTGCTCCTCAGTGACAATTCCGCGATCCAGCAGAACCTGACCCAACTGCAGCTTCTGTTCTGTTCCGATTTCGCCCATGCTATTCGATCATTTTACGCAAAGCTCTTTACGGCCGGCGCCAATTCCTCGTATACGTCGAACTTCCCCAACAGACGCGTGATCTCCAGGATCTTCTTGCAGTTCTCCTCGAGGCCTGCCAGTTTGAGCTGGCGATTGTTTTCGTGACAATAATCCCGCAGCCAGAGCAATTGCTCCAGACACTTGCTGTCGATGAACGCCACGTTGGACATATCCAGAACGATCCCGAATGCCCCGCCGGCGACAATGGACGTCATCGTGTCGACGAACGGCTTGATCAGTTCGGACGTAAACTCTCCCTGGAGTTCCACCACCGTCACGTCGTTGTAGTTTTGCGTCTGAATCTTCACCGTATCAGCGTTCCTACCGCAACCGTTCCGTATTCAGAGAAATTGCTGTAATCCCACCTCTCGATAAAGCCGTCCTGAATGATGCTCCAGAGCTTGCGAATGTCGCTTTCGATGAAAACCGTCGCAACCTCCGGATCGAACTGGCTCCCTATGCCCTTCTTGATCTCCGCGATGGCCCTCTTGATGCTCAGCGCCTCGCGATACACCCGCTTGGAAGTCATCGCGTCAAAAGCGTCGGCCAGCGAGATGATCTTGCCGATCAGCGGAATCTGATCGCCCGTGAGCCCCTTGGGATAACCCTTGCCGTCGACGCGTTCATGGTGACAGAGAACGCCGGGCACGATTTCGCGCATCTGCTTGATCTCCGACAGGATCGATGCCCCGATCTGCGGATGTGCCTTGATCCGGGCAAGTTCCTCGTCCGTGAGCTTGCCTTTCTTGCGGAGGACCGCCTCGTTGACGCCGATCTTGCCGACGTCGTGCAGGAGGCCCGCCAGGTAGATCCGGTGGATCTGTTCCTCGTCAAGGGGGATTGTCTCCGACAGGCGCTCGGCAATCCAGCGCGAGATAAACGCAACGCGCTCCGAATGGCCGCGGGTGTACTGGTCTTTTGCGTCGATGCTGTTGGTCAGCGCCTTCAACGCGCCGACAAAGAGTTCCTTGAGATCGCCGAAAAGCCGGCCGTTTTCCATGAACACCGCGCACTGGTGCGCGACGGTGTTGAAGAGTTTGACGTCCGTGCTGTCGAAGTCCGGCTTGTCCAGAATGTTCGTTGCCACCATCAGGCCGATCATGCTGTCGGCCCCGTTGAGCGGCACGGCGAGAATGTTGTTGATGCGGTCCGGCCACTCATACTTGAACGGGCCATCCACGTTGCTGTCCAGCAGCGCCTCCCGGCCGCTGCTGAGTTCACGCGCCAGATGTACCTGGAGAATATCGGCCAGGACAGGGTCAATGGTGACCAGGCCGGAGCCGGCGGTAAGGGTAAGACGCTTCTCCCCGTCGACCTTCTTTTCAAGAAAAATGGCGATACCCTCGACTCTCACAAGCTGCGTAAGCTGATCACACGCCATCTGCAGATACGTGGCGTCCGACTGCGTGACCTTCATGTGAGAGCTAAGGTTATACAGCAGCATCAGCTCTTCATATGTGTCCGACAGTTCTGTACAGACCTTCTCGAGCTGGCCGGCCGCCTTTGCGCTGCTTTGAAAATCACTGCCGAAGAGGCCCAACAGTTCCGAAAGGTAACGAATCTCAGTACCGCCTGCGCAGTTCGCCGCAATAACTTCGCTGTCAGCCTCATCCTCGCCCTGGTTGACACAGGCGTGCACCACTGCCACGGCAACCGTACCCGGACCGTCTTTCAGGCAGAATGTCAGAATCTCGTCTGCCTCGCCGAACCGCTGCACGCCGGGACGGTCCCGTTCCAGCGCCTGCTGCACACACCTGACGATCTGCTCGGGCTCGCTTTGGAAGCGGCCGCCGGGCGAATCGACAAGACATTGTGCCGACGTGTCATAAGCAAAAAAATTGGCATCGAACCGGTTGACCATCCTGGCGAAGGTCCGCAGGCTTTCCAGTTGGCTGGTGGACAAGCGTGTTGTGATCGTCTGTGCCATTCCGTGATCCCGTGGGCGATGTTATGCGGAAACCTGCTCAAGCACGTCCTGCACGCACTGCAAGACTTCGCGCGGGCTGAACGGCTTGCTCAGACAGGCGGCCACGTTCAGGCGTTCCTTCTTCTCCTCTTCGATGGCGAACCCCCTTGCCGTCAGCATGATCACCGGCAGTTCGGCAAAACGCGGGTCGCTGCGGAGGTTTTCTATCAGCTCGACGCCCGTCATGACCGGCATCTGATAATCGGTGATGACCAGGTCGGGATGGTTCGACTGGATAAGCTCCAGCGCCTCGGCCCCGTTTTCCGCCGTGATCACTTCGAAGCCGTTGTTTCGCAGCTTGATGGCGACGACCTGCACAATATGAATCTCATCATCCACTATCAGAACTTTTCTGTCGGTCATGGCTGTTCTCCGAAAATCCCTTAGACGTTCTGGACGACCCGCTCGGCCGCTAACGGCAGCGTAAAGCCAAAAGTACTGCCCTTCTGCGGGGTACTCGTCACGAATACGCGGCCGCCGTGCACTGTTTCGACGATCTGCTTGACCAGATTGAGTCCCAGACCCGTACCTTTGGCCTGTTTTTTGTTCGCTTCCACCCGATAGAATTTCTCAAAAACGTGCGGCAGGTCCTCCGCCGGGATCCCCACGCCCGTATCCGTCACTGCGACGCGGACCTGCTGGTCGATCTCGTCGACCTCCACGCTGATGCCCACCGACCCCCCCGACGGCGTGTACTTGACCGCATTGCTCAGCAGGTTGATGATCACCTGCGTGATCATGTCCTTGTCGGCAAGGATCTGGTCGTGGATAATCGGCGCGGGAGCCGTGACGGTGATGTTCTTTTCGAGGGCGTAGCTCTTGATCATCTCCACGGCGTTCTGGGCCAGAATGGCCACGCTGCAAGGCTCTTTGGCGACCTTGATCAGGCCCGATTCGATGCGCGAAATATTGAGGATGTCTTCGATTAGGCGGTTGAGCCGCTGGGCCTGCGACTGGATAATGGCGCAGAACTTGTTCATCGTCTCGGCATCGCCGGCCTCCCCGTCCACGAGCATTTCCGCATAAGCGTTGATGGACGCCAGCGGCGTCTTGAGCTCGTGCGAAACGTGGCTGACGAAGTCGTTCTTCATCTGCGAGATTTCCTTCTCCCGCGTGATGTCGTGCAGCACGGCGACCACCCCGCAGGCGGAGCCGTTCTCGTCCTCCACACAGGAGACAATGCAATCGAACACCTTTGACCCGCCCCCCCCATCAAGGGTCAGTTCATGACGGACGTGCGAATTGCGGTTCTCGCGGCTTCGGCGGATCAGGTTAACGAAATCCGTGTTCCCGATGGCATCGCCAAGCGGCTGCGCCTGTTCGCGGGCGAGTTTAAAGCCGAACAGTTCCTCTGCTGCGGCATTCGCCAGGATGATGCGGTCCGATGCATCGGTCACGATGACGCTGTCGCGGATGCTGTAGATAATGGCCTCCGTGTTCTTCTTTTGCCGTTGAAGAAGCTGCAGCCGCAGCATGACTTCGCTTTCGCGATCGCGGGACTTCTTCCGGCTTTCCGCGCGAAGTGAAAGATACTCGCCCAGCGCGTCATACAGAGGTTTCAAAGGAAACCGCTTTCCGCCGGGCAGCGATACCGCATCCGGGTTTTGCAGGGCTCTTAAGAAGCACTGCACAGCGTCGGCAGTCTGCCGTACGACAACTCCCGTCGCTGTCGTCGCTGCCAGAGCCATGCCTCCAAGGATCACCAGTAATGTCACAGGCGCCCCGGCACAGGCCGCCGCCACAACAGCGATTACACTGCATGCAGCCAACGCCCATACAACGCCAATGCTGTATCGAAATGAACGCACCCTTTCTCCCTGTCCTTTTTGTGCCGCCGGGGCCGCATCAACGATTCTTTGCCAGCAGATTCGTCAGCTTGCTCTCCGGATTAAGCCGGCTCGCGTTCTCATACGCTCTGTCGGCAAGGTCATGCTGTCCTAACTGCTGGTAGCACCTGCCGCTCATCAGCCATGCGAAACCGCCCATCTTCTTGCTTCCGATTACGCGACTGAAGGTCTGTATCGCCGCGTCGTAATCGTTGCTCAGATATTGTGCGCAGCCCTGCAAGGCAATGGCGTCCTCCCACCCCGGCCGAAGCGCCAATGCACGCGCCGCGCAGGCCGCCGCACGTCCCGCGGCGCCGGCGCCGAGTGCCGCCTGGCCCATTCGCAGCCAGACGTGTTCGTCGTCACGCTGGTCCACGCTCAGTTTGTCGTAATAGCCGACCGCCCTGCCGTACTGCCCCGCGTTCATGCTGCAGATCGCCAGAAGTTGAAGGCAAGCCGCCTTCCGGTCACCGGTCGCCTGGGCGACCACCTTCTCAAACATCGCCGCGGCCTGGTTATAGTCCTGCTCCGTGATGTAACAGTAGCCAAGCGACTCAGCAATGGTTGTATCGCTCGGATCAAGCAGCAGCGCCTGATTGTACATGGAAATGGCCTGACGCGTCCGCCCAAGCCGCTGAAGAATGTCCGCCGTCGTCACCTTCAAGCGGACATCGCCCGGCATAAGTGTCCGCTTCTCTTCGAGCAGACCCAGGGCCTCATCATAGCGCCCTAATTCCGAATACGTCTCGACAAGCGAAAGGATATAGTCGATATTCGTAGGCCTCAGCGACACGGCCCGGCCGTAGTATTCCAGCGCCTGCGCCGGCTGACGGTTATGTGCCGCAATCTCGCCCAGCCAGTACCACGCCTCGTCGAGGTTCTCATCATACCCCACAGCCTTGATCAGCGCGCTCTGCGCCTGGACAATCTGGCCGCTGACATAGCGGCACTTGCCCACGATCAGGTGCGCCTCGGGCAGTTCGGGGTCCGACAGCAGACACTGCTGCGCCGTGGTCGCGGCGTCATCGTAGCGGCCGTCCTCGAACAGATCGCGTGCCACGATGACACGGGCCTGCGCGGACACCTTGTCCCATCTCATTCGTGCTGCGCGTTTCTTGTCGGCGTAGGAGGTGCACCCCGGCAAAAGCGCCAGGATAACCGCGGCGGCCAGCCCCGCCATGCATGCGTGCTTTCTCATGACTGCAATCCTTATCCCCCCGCGACCCAATTCTCAGTAAAGCTCCAGCCGACCGGCAAAGGCCGGCTGGAGCGCTCGATACCTCTCTCGTTACTTAAACCACACGATCTCTTCGCGTTTGATCAGGTCGGCCATGATCATCTCGATGTCGTGGCCGCTGTCTCCCGCAGTCTCGCGAACGATGCGATCTCTCAGCCGTATCGCCTCGGTGTACGTTGGCCGCAGGTGCAGCGCCCAGTTAAGTTCACGCATCGCTTCACAGGTATTGCCCGCGGCATACAGCCCGGCGGCCTTCTCGTAGCAGTCGTCGGCCTGCCGCGCCGTGCTCATCCAGTTGAGCTTCTTGCGCCCGCGATACAGTTTCCGCATCGGATCGCTGTTCTTATCATTGTCTACCAGTCCATCCGGCGAATCGATTATGTGCGGCGTCAGCATGACGATGACCTCTTCGCGCCAGTTGTTGTCGTTGACACCCTTGAACGCGTCGCCGACGATCGGCAGGCTGCCTAACAGCGGCACCTGGCGCGTCATCGAACTGACGGCGTCACGGAAGAGACCGCCGATGATGATCGTCTGGCCGTCGCGCACTATGACGTTGGTGGCCAGTTCGCTCGAGGTTTCATCAGGCACCCCCTGCGCGTTAAGCGCACCGGTGCTGTCCTTGGGATGGATCTGCATGCGGATGTAGCCGTCATCGCCGATGTAAGGCCTGAACGCCAGCTTCGTGCCGGTATCAAGGAACTTCACCGACCCTTCCTGAGTGGCGCCGCCGTCGGTGATGACATTGCCCTCGCGATAACCCAGCTTGGTGCCGATGTAGACCTGGCCCAACTGCTTGTTCACCGCCAAGATCTTGGGATTGGCTAAGATCGTGGTGTCGGTGATCTGCTCAAGCGCCGTGATCAGGATTCCGACGTCACCGGCCGTCACACCGATACGCAGACCGCTGCTGCCCGTGTTGGCAAAGCCGGCCACCTCAAGAGGCGTGCCCGACTGTCCCCACTTCGCGACCTGCTGCATGGGTGTCAGCCCGGGCGACTCACTGCCCTCTAACACGCCGCCCAACACCGTATCCTGCGTGCCGCCGCTGGCCGCTGTGCCGGTGAGGCTCACGCCTGCAGCGAAGCTCCAGTCGACACCGAACTCCATCCCTTCGACCAGCCGCGCGCTGAGGATCGTCGCTTCAACCAGAACCTGCTTGGGCCGAACATCGAGATTCCTGATCAGCGCCTCGGCACGGGCAAGGTTCTCCGGATAATCTTGGATCACAAGCGTGTCCTGAAACGCCAGGTTGTCGCCGCCCGCCGAGTCGTCACTGATCGACTCCCCGGCAGGAACGCCCGTCTGGGCCGGCGAACTGATCGCCGTTGTGCCGTCGGGGCTAAGCAGCGGCGTCACGAGCTTCTGCGCCTCGTCCGCGGTCATGTAGTACAGCGTAAAGAGCCTGTCTTCCATGCGCCGCTTGTCAGCCTTGATCTGCTCGTACTCGTCATGCGTATACACCATGATGAAGTTGCCCTGGACCTCGTACTTGTTGGTCCCGATTACAGCCTGCAGGGCCTCTTCGAACGAGACGTTGAACAGTTCCGTAACCGTGATCTGGCCCTCCACCCGCGGTGTAGGCACAATGTTCTTGTGATACTTCAGCGCCAGCATTTTAAGCGCTGCGCGGATCGTCGTGCCCTCCTTGAAGCTGAGCGACTGAATAGCGCCGCCGGAGAGTTCACCATCCACGAGCGCTTCCGCCGCCGGGGCCGCCTGCGGCTCCGCCGCTTCGTCCATCACCGGCTCTAACACCACCAGCGCACGTTCTCCCGGCTCCACCTGAGCCAGCACCAGCGCCGCTAACGTGGCGACGGCAAGGCCCCACACGACCATGCCGCTGGTGATCTTGCGCTTTCGATTGCTTGTCTGCAACATACTGCACCTTCCTTCCTTCTACATCAATTGTTCAGACTGTCGGCCTGAGGCATTGCCACATTGAGCGTGTAATTCTCCAGCCCGAGAACGACGTTGTTTTTCTGAATCGACAGAACTGTCAAAGTCCACTGGCGGGACTTGTACTCGATTGTGATTTGACCGCCGACCTGCACCAGCTTGCCATTGATAAACGCCTCACAGGCTTGTCGGCTCTGCTCGGAGATAATGCCGTCGAGCTTCAGATTCTCCTCGATCACTTGAATGTCATATTCCGTAAGGCCCTGGCGGTCGGCCGCATCGCTGGGCGGCATTTTCGATGACCCGCCCTGCAGCGACTGAAACGCTTTCCAGTTGGCCGTCGTGAAGAAATCGCGCGCCAGCCGATCGTGCCTTCCAGGCTCAACCGGCAGCTTCACGCCCGCCAGCCGCGTTGTCGGCTTGCCGCTGTTCGTCACCGCACTCGTCTGGACCGCCGCGCTTACGGCCGTCGTCCCGCCGCCCTTGCCCGAAAAGAGCAGCCGCGCCCACATGAACAGCATCGTCGTCACCAGGATTACCGCAATGACGATACGTCCGCGCGGCATCGGCAGCCGCCGCAGCAGTTCCAGATCACGTTTTCTATGTTCTTTCCCGTTACCCATACGGAAATCGATTCACACTAAGAACCGGATCCTCCGGAAGTCTGGTAAAAAATCGTGGCCACCGCATTCAGCTTAAGCTGGCCCGAAAAATCATTGTCGTTGAGCAGTTGGCACTTCTCGATGCGTACCGCCCGATCGAAACGCCGCAGCGCACCGAGAAACTGGAACAGCTGCTCGAGCGTCCCGGCGCACTGAATCGTGATGGGAATGCTGTTGATCGTCCGCCCGATGTTCTCCTTTCCAGGCTGCACGATCTGGTCCGTAAGATTGAGCCGGTTCATCACGTCGGCTATCTGCTGCCACAACTCGGCGAACTGCGGCGCCTGCGGAATCATGCGGCCGTACTCCGCCGTCTCCTCCTTCAGCGCGTCCGCCTTGCGGCGAAGTTCGGGCAATTGAACCGCACATTCGCGCAGCCTGGCGACATCCGCCTCCTGGACGCGACGCACCTGGCGAACCTCCGACGAACGCCGCATCAGCGGAAAAAACCGCAGCAGGGCGAAGCCGGCCACAAGGACCGCGCAAAGACCGATGATGATCCACTGCTGTTTCTCAACCTGCCTCATTTGGACGCCGTTTCATTATTCACGACATAGTCAGCTATGTGCGCACTTATCTGAAATTCCGTTGCACGGCAGCCGCGCAAGTCTTTGTTCCGCGAGTAACCGGGTATGATCTTGCAGAAGTACTGCGACTTCTCCATCGCCGCAATCAGGGCCGCCACGTCCGACGCGTCGGCCGCAATACCCGCCAGGACCACCCGCGTGCAAACATCCGCCTCGGGCAATGACGCCCAATCGCTGTCGGGCCTGCGGGCAATGACGATCGCGCCTCGGCCGGTATTGATTCCCTCCTTGTGCCAGGGTTCCGTGCTGATCTCCAGGCTGCTCAGGACAATTCTGTCCCCGATAAGACAGCTCAGCTCGGCCAGAATGCTCTCCAACGGCGTCCGCGTACGGATACGCTCCATAACGTCCGCCTTCTCCGTGAGTGTCTTGATCTCGTCCTTCAGGACCGCATACTCACGCGCAAAGGGTTCGCTCGCCTCCAACAGATTGCGCGCCCCCTCGACGGTGGCCTTGGCCGCCCCTAAAAAGCTGCCCGCGGCATAGCTCCACGCCAGAAGCGCCACGAACAGACAGCCGATCATCGTGTATTGACGATGATAGCTGACCCGGCGCTGGCGCCCGGTCCTGTACCATTCCGGGATGAAATCAATTTCTTTCATAACCTGCCAACCCGCATGCTGCCAGATCCGCGCCTTTGAGGCCAAGGCCCACGGCCACCGCCCACTCGGACATCTCAACGTTCCGCCGACGGTTGATCACCGTGTTGCCCACGTCGATGCCGCGAAGCGGCCGCGCCACGCTGACCTGAACGCCTAAGTGCCGCCGCAGCGCGTTAAGCAGCGTCGTTTCGTCCGTCTCGCCACCCGCAAAGACAACCTCCGTCGGCCGCTGTCCGCGGAACGTCACCGCGTAATAGCGAAAACATAGGGAAATCTCCTTGGCGAGTTCCTCGGTGACGTGACTCATCGCATCGATGACGGCCTGACGCGTGACCGGATCAACGCTGTCAGCATCGTCTTTCAGCTTCGTCCGCAGCAGCCTCGCCTCTTCAGCCGAAATGCCGAGCCGCGAAGCCACCTCCATCGTCAGCCGCGCCGCCGCCACCGGAATCTGCTTGACAAAAATGATCTCCTGGCCGCGGGCAATGATGACCGTCGTGTAGAGGTCTTCCACGTCAACGATAACGCTGACCAGACGCTGGTCCTCATGCCGCCGCAGCGATGCTTGAAAGCTCCGGAACAATGCACACGGCACCGCGTCCAAGGCGATCGGAACCAGCCCCGCTTCTTCGAGAAGCGACAGGTGCCGCGTTATGCTTTGACAGTCTGTACCGAAGAAAACAACCTCGTTCTTGATCTCCTCGCCCTGGTAAACACTCCCGGCGATCATGTACCGAATCTCGTCAACCGCGGCGTCGAGACCGAAACGCTGGGCAACCTCCATCTTGAGCTGACCCTCGATCTGAGCAGGATCGGTCGTGTCCAGTCTCAGGCTCTTGATCTTCAGGCTGTCTGCCGACAGGCACGAAACCACCTCCCTGCCCGAAAAACCCCCCTCCGCGCACATGCGTCGAATCGCCTGCACGGTGTACGTCCGCACCGCCTCGTCATCCGGCAGATCCAGCGGCACATCCGCTTTCTGCGCGGCGATCACGCTGATCTTGTCCGCGCGGAACGCCAACTGGATCATGCGAATCGTACTGCGGCCCACGTCCAGCCCGATCGGGCCGGCGCTGTTGTCGAACAGCCGCATGGCGGCCGCCGCACATTGTTTAATTAATGCTGACATACCCTGTTACCGGTTCGATGGTGATGTTCAGCGTCATGCCGTCGGCGGCTAACGTGACCGTTCCTGGGTCTAACAGCTCCCTCGTTGCCGAACTAGGACTGCCAAGGTAATCGAACGTAATCGCGTTATCGCCGGCCCCGTCGAAGTTGACCGCCGCAACCCGCACCTTCTTCAGCCGCGGATCCGCGCCGAACGAAATAGACAGCAAGCCGTCGCCCGTTTCGTCGCACACTTTGTACGCGTGATTAACGGTGTCAAATACAACCGAATGCGGCTGCTGCCGCGTAATGGCCAGGCTCTTGGCGTACTCGATGTCGGCGGCCACCATGTTTGCTGCGGTGCGGAGTTGAACGTCCGCCGCCTGAGAAAACATCGGCACCGCAAACAGGGCCGCCACCGCAATGATGGCAATCACGATAATAATTTCCAAAAGCGTGAAGGCGAGCCTGGTGGAGGTCGTTTTGTCTGATAAAATCATCTCTATTCTTGCCTTTCCATCACTCATTCGCGCAACGGCCGCCTGGCCATTCGAGTTGTTCTTCGGCATCCTCGGCGGCGGCCTTAATCACCAACCCCGCCCGCCGGCGTATTGCCGCGCACGGCAGCGAAGCCGCCTCGCACAGTCGGTTCTTTCGTTACAGACTGCGGTCCGCAAGCCGCCCTCCGTCTCTGCGCCGCCCTGCGTAATCACTACAATCCGCTTTTTTTCTCATCCCCCCGCTTGACATACGTATAGAACGCGTCCACCGCCGGCGACCATTGAAGAAGCTCCATGGTCGACGAAGAAAGCTTGACCGCCGCGAGCATGGGGTCCGCGGTTATGGTAACTTTGTGGGCATAGCCGGGCCGAACATCAACCCCGCCGCTTTTGGCAAACAGCGCCCCCGTTATGCTTACGTTCAGTGCGTTTGGGTCAACGACCATCCTATTGACCAGCACTAAGCCGCTGACGTCCAGTTGCGCACTGTCACCCACTGTCACTTCACCGTTAACCACAAGCGCCGGGTAGCGGTCGTCCACCAGGTCGTTCTTGCTGGGAATAATCTTCGTTACACCGTCCTGCAAGGTCACATTGCCGTCCACAACAAGCGTGCCGCTGATGGTGACATTGCCGGCTAACGTCAGCGCCCCGCTGTAGTAAAGAACGCCCGCCGGATTCGCCCCCGTGGGCACAAATGATTCGGCAGGATTGTTGCAATCGCTCGCGCTGAGGATTCGCGGCGTGCAAAAGCGACCGTCATAGTTGTAGCCCGGCGAAAAGTAATCCGCTGTGACTTCCGGGAAGCCAAAAGGCGGCCCTGTCTCGGGATCGATCAGTTTGGCGCGCGTCAGCGTCTGGCCCGCAGCCGTGCCCAAGAACCTTTCGGCGAAAACGTCCCCGTTAATCACCCCCGCGCTTGTCAGCTCGCCCCCGCAGTAAACATCGCCATTCACGGTAACGGTCGGCGGCAGGCTTGAGCCTCCCCCCGCCCAGTAAGCCACACACGGGTCCAGCCGCACCTGAGCCTCCAGCTTGCTCCGTACCCCGTTTTTCTTTTCTTCCAGATTCAGATACGCCTCGCAAACCACATCATACGTGCACCTGGGCGTATGACCCAACTTGCTCTGCGTCACCGTTAGGTCGTAATAACCGGCGGCGGCCTCGATATACAGCTCATTGTCCCCCGCCCAATAGCCGTTCGGCAAAGTATTCACGTCTTGAGGATGAAGCAGCAGCGTCCTGGCATGTTCCAGCCCCGCTTCAGCCAGATAATCGAGTTTGAGTCTCGTGGCGTCGCCATCTGAAACAATCATCTGCCGGTTTGCCCTGATAATGACCGTCATCGACAAGACGGAAACCACCATGCACACAAACAACACAACCAGCAGCACAGCCCCCAACCGCTGTTTGCTATTGCCGTATTGTCTGACCTTGACCTTATTCATATCGTGCTCGATTAATCATCGTCGGATGGTGCAAGTTAGCCTGTCTCATCAATCAGGTTCTCGGCCGAGGCAAGCGTATGCGCGACCAGGCTGTACGGCATGATAACCTGTGACGTGACCTGGCCGCTTTGATTGATTCGCGTGACGATCAGGTTGTAGGTCAGTCGGGTATAGTGAGGGTTAGAAGCAGCCGGAAAACCGAACGCGACGTCCGAAAACGCCATTTTGACGCCTGCGCTGTTGTCGACATCGAGGTTGTACTTGTCAGGCAGCTTTACTAACACCTGCTTTGTAACGTACCTGTTCACCACAGCCAGGTTGAGCAACTCGTTGAAAGCTGTGTCATTTTCTATTTCGGCGATGCTCACTTCCAACCGAATAGGTTCGTCCGTTGGTGCTTCGTCAAGCGTGGCGATGGTGAAAGGGCTTTTTGTTGTCTTACCGAAAAATTCGAATTGATACAGCCTCAAATCAGATCCTTCCGTTCTTAGAAATAGCAGTTCCGATCCGTTTATTTTATTATTGGCGACATTGCTTTCGTCGTCCTCTCCTTCATCGTCCGCCCTCCAAAAGGCGACATTGCCATTGGGCGTCCGAAACGCGCGCCGGCTGTAGCGAAGCGCATCAGAAATCTTGCTGTTGTTGAAACGCGTTAATTGTCGGGCAGTAAGCAGTTCGTCCATTGCCCTGTCCGCTTTGCCGGTGGCGAAAGCAAGCGTGGCAACGGCGCCCAAAACGATGCTTGATATCATCATCGCCACAAGCAGTTCCGCGACGGTAAAGCCGCCCCGACGCCCCTTCATTATGTCTGCACGCCTTCTCATCTTCTAAGGACCGATCAACGTGCTCATCCGCACTACTTCGTTGTTGTCGTAGTACACGTACGCGGTCACCCACCATCGCGCCTGCCCGCCCACGTTGGCCTTTGTGCAGGTGCAGCGTCTCCAGAACCGCCTGTACGCCTCGTCGGTATAAGGCTGCCAGCCAGGGTCAAACATCGCTCCCTGCGCCTCCACGTACCCGTTGTAATAACGCTCCAGCGTATCGTAAGGCTCGCTCTTGAGCCGTTCGAGCAGTTCTGCCGCCAACTGCGCCGCCATCGTCTGCTTGGCCCCTTCCACGTGAGCGGCCGCCCCCGCCGAAAAAGGCAGAACAATCGCCGCCGCCGCCGTCGCCAGAACGACCATTGCGATCATTGCTTCGGCAACTGTAAAACCGTTTCTGCGATGAACGTTGCTGATACGCATGTGTCAATAATCAGTATGCCCGACCGAATTGGCGCGGAAATCGCCGTTGGCCGCATTAAACCACCACCCCGTCCCCTCCGCCCCGGCGGGCGATGCGTTGATATCGTTGACGCACGTCACCGCATCCCGCTGCGTGGGGTCCGCAATGTAATTATTGACGGGGAAACGCTGCAGATACGCGCCGTACTTGGAATCGTTCATCAGTGCGCTGACAAAATCCGCCGCTGCAACGTCACCGCCGATCACCGCCTGTCCGGGCAGCAGATCGTCATGCTGCACTTTATAAAGCTGTATCTGCGACCGAACCGTCTGCAGGTTGCCGCGCAGCGTCTCCAGTCGCGCCTCACTGCTGGCCTCGCTGAACTGAGGGATTACGATCGCCGCCAGAATGCCTAAGATCACGACAACGATCAGTATCTCCACTAAGGTAAAAGCCTTCTTGGCCCTCTCACCCCGGCGGATGCGTGCCCGCTTTGGCCCCTTGCAGTCGGTCTGTCCCACAAAACTCGAGCCTCTTCGGTTATGTTTGTTGGCTTTCATTTTATTTCCCTGCGATTCTTGACGGCGAAGCCATGCCCCGCCGATACAAGTCAATACTCGGCATGAAATCTGTTGTCACAGGCGCGAAACTCACCCGTCGCGGCGTTGAACCACCAGCCGGTGCCCTCATCACCTGTAGGCGATGCGCCCGCCGCGTTGACGCACGTCACGTCGTCGGCCTTATCACCCGTCATGAAAGGATTGGCGGGTATGGCCCTCAACCAGGGACCGCGTCCCGAAGCGTCAGGCCGTGTCACCGCTTCGGCAAACGCATCGGGGCTGACATGGCCGCCGGGGCTCGTCTGCCCGGGCAGCAGGCCGTTGTGTTCGACGCGGTAGCGCTCGATCTGCGACCGAACCGCGTACAGGCCGTCGACCATCTCGGACAGTCGATTCTCCAAACTGGCCTTGCTGAACCGGGGTCCCGCACTCGCCGCGACAAGAGCCACGAGGGCCATTGTCATGAGGATGTCCAGAATACTGTAGCGCATCCTCTTATCCTTCTCGCCTGCCCCGCCTGACGACTCATTCGATGTCGCCGGCGGTACAGCAAAAGCGGAACGGTCTTGCTTCTTTCTTTCCATGTTCGCTCGCTTGACCATCACCCTCTGTGAACGAAGCTGACCAGCCACGGACAACGCCCCGTCTGGTCAGCTTCATAATCGTCACCCTTAAGCCATATCTGGTATGGTGTCGTAACCGCCTCGCTTACAGATCAGCGTGAGCCGTACCGTCAGGGCAGCTTCCACCGTCATTGGCAATGAACGTATAGCTGCCATTGCCATAGTTCGTGTACCTCCAGCTGTCGCCAGCGGCCCCCGCCACGTTATTGTTGCCAGGCGTGAAGGGGTTTACGGGAATCTTCTGGAGATAAGGCCCGAAGACGCCGGGACCAGGCGCAGCCGCGGCGTTACCATCAACGTCCGTCAGACCGGTCATCTGCGCCTCGAACGTTGTCGCATCGGTGGGAGGATTGTCATTGTGCTGAATCTTGTACAGCTCGATCTGCGACCGGATCGTCTGCAGGTTGCTCACCAGAGACGACTCGCGGGCTTCGGTGCTCGCCTGCGTAAACTGGGGGATCACGATCGCAGCCAGAATACCCAGGATCACCACCACGATCAGAATTTCGACCAGTGTGAAACCACCATTACTCGTTCTCATCATACTTCTCCAATTGAACCACGTTACGTTTTCGGCATCGGTTTTGAAACGCTCAAAACACTGAATTGGCCTGTTCAAACTGATGGCTAAACCGTAGAGAACTCAGTTCTTCGCTTTGGCTTGAAAAGCTCAAAGTAGCTTTAAGACGGTTGTGTCATCAGTTGTTGGAATCACTTTTCCAAAGAGCATTTCCGCTACAACAAAAACATAAGAAACAAAGAAAACGCGGGCAAACCGGCAGGAGGCAAAAAGGGCGACTCTATCGGGCGCGTGCACTATCCGATAATAGGACCGACCGGGCCGCAATCCCCGGCGGATTATAGGCATGAAGACTGCAAGGGAAAAAAAGCCGCTTCGGGAACGAAAAGTTTAGGTGCTGCGCTGCCCCTGCTTCAGCGCATCGGCAAGACCCGACGGCAGACGCCGCAGGCGGATCTTCCGCTCTGAAGGCCCAAGATGGGCCATATCGATAGTGATGTACTCGGTGTCAGCCAGCGCCGCGGCGACCTTGTCGGCCCATTCGATAAGCACGACCGACCGCGGATAGCACAACTCGTCGAAGCCCAACATCTCGAACTCCGCGATCGTCTCGATGCGGTATGCGTCGATATGGTAGACGTCCAGCCGCGCCCCCGGCGCCAGATACTCGTTGACAATGACAAACGTCGGGCTGGAAACACGCGCCGGCTCCCCCGCCCCCACCCCCGCCGCGATGCCCTTGATAAGGTGTGTCTTGCCGCTGCCCAACGGACCGACCAGGCCGATGATCTCGCCGCCCGACAAAGCCGCCCCGATCCGCCGCCCCAACGCAACCGTCTCCTCCGGCGAATTAGAAATGAATTCGATCACGTTCTCTTGCCCGGACTCGCTCACAGGTGATCATAGCCTCCCGGCTCAAGTGCCCGCATCCCGCCGTCCGGCAGAACGAGTGTCATGCCGGCGCCTTCGATGATCTCACCCACCCTGGTAATCCGCGTCGTCCCGGTCCACCCCCGCATCAGCTTCTCGTACTCCTCCCGCGCCAGCGTAAACAGCAGCTCGAAATCCTCCCCGTCATTCAGTGCCGCCACGATCGGATCAGCCGACAGCCCCGCCGCTTCCGACAGCGGCAGCGCCGCCGCCTCCACCCGGGCCCCCACCCCGCTCTGCACGCAGATGCGGTTCAGGTCCGTCGAAAGGCCGTCCGAAATATCCATCATCGCGTTTACACGGGCAAGCCGCGTTATCTCCAAAGCCTCGTGCACCCGCGGCACGAAACTCAGGTGCCTGCCCGCAATCGCCCCCCCAAGCTCCCCCGTCACGCAGATAACGTCCCCCGCCCGCGCCCCGTTGCGGCGCACCGGCGCACAGTGCTCCGCCGGCCTGCTCAGCATCGTAACGCATATCGCCAACCGGCCGGCCCCCTGCCACGACGTAATGTCCCCCCCTGCCAGAGCACAATCGAACATCCGCCCCGCACGCCTCAGCCCCAGGTAAATCTGCTTGAGCCCTTCCGCCCCGAACCCCCGCGGCAACGCCGCCGCCGCAAACGCACACAGCGGCACACTCGCCATGGCCGCACAGTCGCTCAGGCTTGCAGCCATCGCCTTGTACCCGACCGCCTCGGCCCCCGCCTCTGCCAGGTCAAAATGCGTCCCGTCCAACAGCATGTCCGTCGTAACGAGCACCGACGCGTCACCCCCGACCGCCGCCTGTGCCATATCGTCGCCGATCCCTATCAGCACCTGCGGCAAGGCCTCCGCCTGCGACGCGAACCATTGCGTGATTTCGTCTTCCCGGTTCGTCATTGCACCTTCAGACGGTCCTTCCACCACGCCACGGCGGCCTTCGTCTGGCCCGGCCCGGCCGCCCCTTCCGTAACGTATGCGGCCGCGACCTTGCCCGCCGTCAGACTCTCATACACGTCCTCCCCAATGACATCGCACGCCTGCCTGAACTCCTCAAGCTGCAAGTCCGCCAACTTCTTGTTCTGCTTTTCGCATGCCGCCACAAGCGTCCCGACCACCCCGTGGGCCTGCCTGAACGGAACACCCTTCCGCACTAAGTATTCCGCCAGCGCCGTCGCGTCCAGAAAGCCCGCATCCAGCCCCGCCGCAATATGCCGCGTATTGAACGCTGTATTCGCCACGATCGCCGCCGCCATATCCAGGCACGCATTCACAGTATCCGCGGCCTTGAACACGTGAATCTTATCCTCCTGCAGGTCCCGGTTGTACGTCGACGGCAGCCCCTTCAGAATCGTAAGAATCGCAACCAGCGACCCGTACACGCTGCCCGTCTTGCCGCGTATCAGTTCAAGCATATCCGGGTTGCGCTTCTGCGGCATCATGCTCGACGACGTACAGTACCTGTCGTCGATGCGGATGAAATCGAACTCGTTCGACGCATAGATTATCCAGTCCTCGGAAAGCCGCGAAAGATGCGCCGCTATCAGCGAACAGTCAAAAATAAACTCCGCGCAGAAATCCCGATCCGCCACCGCATCGATGGAATTCCGCGCAATGTCGTCAAACCGCAACAACTCGCACGTCTTGCGCCGATCCAAGGGAAGCGTCGACCCCGCAACCGCACCCGACCCCAACGGTGACACGTTCAGACGCTCACGACAATCCCCCAGCCGCGAATAATCGCGCGCAAACTGCTCCACGAAGCTGAGACAATACGCCCCGATGGACACCGGCTGCGCCCGCTGCAGATGGGTATAAGCGGGCATCACGTCGTCCGTATGCCTGGCCGCCAGGGCAACCAGGGCCTTCTGCAGCCTCGCAATCCGCCCCTGCACAAGCTCGATCTCATCCCGCATCCAAAGCCGCAGATCCGTCGCTACCTGGTCATTGCGGCTCCGTCCCGTATGAAGCTTCCGCCCCGCATCGCCGGCCTTCTTTACAAGCGCATCCTCGACCGCCATGTGAATATCTTCATGACGTTTGTCGAACACAAACGTCCCCGCGGCGATCTCTTCCGAAATCTCGCCAAGCCCCTTCTTGATCGCCGCCAGTTCTTCCGCCGTGATCAGCTTCTGTTCGGCCAGCATCTCCGCATGCGCAATCGAGCCCGCAATGTCGTACTTGTACAGCCGACGGTCATACGAAAGCGATTCGACGAAATCGACCGCCAACTCATCAGGCCCGCCGCTGAGCCGTTTCTCCCAGCTCTTCTCGGATTCTGCCATTCTCATCTCCCGGCAAATCTGTTACCCGGCCCGCAGCCAACACATTGCGGGCAACGGCGGCATGATAAGAAGGCCCCCCTGCCGTGTCAAGGTTGCAGGCGGCTTCAGGTCCGCTTTGTGCGCATGACTGCCTCCGACCCTTACTCAAAAAACGTTGGCGAGGCGTCCGCTGAAGCCAAGTGCATACATGCGCTTGCCGGCCGCACCGCAACCAAAGAGAGACTGGCACGTATTTGACACGTTCGGCCCCCTTCTCTGCAACGAAAGCCGCAGACCATGGCGCCGATCAGATTCTCCGCTGCATCCGCTCTTGCCGGGTGCCTAATCTTGCACCCTGACCGTCCAGCGGGCAACCCGTCCGTGCAGGCGCGGCCAATAGCGATACACCAGTTCGCCTCGCCGATGCCCGCGCCGCTGACCCCACGGCGCACCCAATGCAGCGGTCGACATGTGCTTCTTAACGGTAAAAGGCGACCCGTATACCGCGCCGAACGTCTCGCCGACGGCATTGGCCGACCCGCTTAGCACCTCCCGTGCAGCCGGCTGCGGCGTCAGGTCTTTATGCACATACGCCTGCTCATTTGTACCGTCCGGCGTCCCCGGCCTCGCCGCAGCATCCTCGGCCGCCGCCCCCGCCGTCACGGCAAACACCGTCAAGGCAATCGTCAAAATACGCGTCTTCTTCGTTCTCATTGTCTTTCTCCCTCGCATGATTTGCGTCTCGACCCCCTGTGGGCGTGACCCTATGCCCATTCATCGGCCAACAGCACACCGACATGCAGTCGCAAACCCGCAAGGCAATCATCATGCAATTAGAACAATACCCCGAAAACCGCCTTGAAGGCCCCCGCCACCGCCTTGGCTGTATTGACCAGAAGTGCCCCGGCCCCCGCAACGATATCCCGCGGCGGCGGCGGCGCTACCGCATCCGACGCCACTTCCGCCGTATCGGCAACCTCCTCCGCCGCGTTGCCGACCGTTTGCACGGCCCCTTCCACCACCTGCCGCTGCTCCTGCGCGCTGTATGGCGGCTGCAAGTCCTCCACGCGCGGCAACTCCTCGTCGATGCGTGGATATTCGGATCGGTACATGCCCTCACCAATGTAAACCCACGGCGCCAAGGTCGGCGGCGTCGTCCCATATGCCGCCGCCGCAAACGCCGTCAGCACAACCCAAAGAACCGTCGCTTCTCCCGTCAACCTGCGTACCATATATGCCCCCTCTTCTTGCCAAACTGACAAATATACTACGCAGGCCGTCCCCTGCAGCCGCCGAGCCTTTTCGAAAAACCGCTTAGTAATCCACCCACCCTGCAACCACATTCCCCCCATCTCGACATGCCCCCCATCCCAACCCCCCTCAATTTCTTGCCGCGCACTCACTCATGCAGGCCGTCACAAGCAACCGCTGCGAACCGCCCGCTATGACCCCCCCGATTACTAAACCGATCCGACTAAGGTCGTAGGGCGGGTTTACCCCGCCATGAAATCGCTGATGTAGCTGGAGGGCAAGGTTTACCCCGCCGAGAAAACTTACCCCACCCGAACGCATGGATCGAAAACTGAATGGTTTATCAGCGCAACCCACCTGATGAGCATTTAAATGAGAACGAATTCGTGCCGATTCGTGGCCCCCATTACTTCGGCCGACTAAGAACGCAACACGGCAGTCTCTTCCTGCGTCTCTTTGGCCCTACGTTCCTCTTTGGGCCGGTGCTTCCATCGGCGGTGAAGCCACCAGTACTGCGTCGGGTCCTCCCGGATGAACTCCTCGATGCAGCGCGTGTACTCCTGCGTAATCCAGTACAGCGGATCCTCCTTGTCCGCCCACTCCTCCGGCATGATCATCCGCTGCACACCGACCTCGAAAAAGAAGTCATTGACCCGCCGCCGACTGTAGCCCACCACGATCGGGATGTTATACTGTATGGCCACCAGCCCGATGGACTTGTACGTGCTCGCCTTGCGCCCGAAGAAATCCACAAAGATCCCCTTCTTGCCGGCGTCCTGGTCCGCGATAAAGCACAGCGTCGAGCCCTGCCGCACGAACTCCTCCATCTTCTCCGCCGCACCCTTCTTATCGAGAATCTTCTGCCCCACCCGCTCCCGCACGCCATAAAGCCAGCGATTGATGAACTTATTGTCCAACGGCCTTGCAATACTGTAAACATCGAAGCCGAACAGGCCCATCATGTAACCCACGATCTCGAAATTGCCGTAATGCGCCCCCACAAAAATCAGCGGCCGTCCCTCCTGCATCAGCCACTTGGGCCTCTCGATATGGCGATAAGTGGAATACTCCTTCCAGTTGTCGCGTTTCACTAACCGCGGCGTGAAAAGTACATCGATCACGAGCATGACAATCTGCTCGAAGCTCCGCCGCCCCGTCGCCTCGATCCACGCCTCATCCTTCTCCGGAAAGCTCGCCCGCAGATTATCGATCGCCCGCTGCCGCCCGCGATGATAATGCTTCCATAACTGCCGCCCCAGAAACGCCGCAAAATGCAGGTTCCACCGAACCGGAAACAGGTAAAGAATGGAAACCACCACCCGCAGACCCGCATAAGCCAGCCAGTCCGCCGCGATATTGCGCTCTTTTGCCTCTTTGCCTCGCTTCGACATCCCGTCTGATCACCCATACACTTGTCACAACCGCTACAGCCCTAACCATGGCCGAGGCCGCCCCCCGCCCGATACAATGCCCATTATCATTTATCAGCGCCCCTTGTCAAGGAACGCCCGCCGAAATGCGATGAATGGGCTATACAGTTGACGCAGTCTGAGCAGGCGGTATAATTTGCCTGTACCTGTAGAAAGGGGACAGTATGGAATACGAACAGACCCACGGCCCTCAGCCCACGCCCGAAGTGTCGCCGCAGGCCGCTCAGGCCTCGCAGATCGCTCCGCCGCCCCCGCCGCCTCCCGTACCGCCGCGCAAGAGCAGCGGCTGGCGCATCTTCTGGGGCATCGTCATCGCACTCTCGATCCTGGCCAACGTGGTCCTGTTCTTCATGATCATAATGATGGTCTCCTTCTTAATGTCCGGACCCGCCGAACTCTTCGACACGCGTGACGGCTTCGGTGAACAGGTCCTCGTCAAGGGCCCCGTCAACCGCAAAATCGCCGTGATCCGCGTCGAAGGTATCATCGACGGCCAGCAAAGCGAGAAGTTCGAAAAGCACCTCAAGTCCGCAAGGGACGACGCAAACGTCAAGGCCGTCATCGTACGAACAATCACCCCCGGCGGCACCGTCTCCGCCAGCGACCAGATACACAACGCCATCACGAGGTTCCGCCGCGAAACCGGCAAACCCGTCGTCGCCTTCATGCAGACGGTGGCGGCCTCAGGCGGCTACTACACATCCGTTGCCTGCGACAAGATCATCGCCGAGCCCACCGCCATCACCGGCTCCATCGGCGTCATCATGAACAACCTCGCCATCAGGGAACTGCTCGAAGAAAAACTCGGTGTCCAGCCCGTCGTCGTCAAGTCCGGCCCCAAGAAGGACTGGCCAAGCATGTTCTCCGAAACCACCGAAGAACAGAAGCAATACATCTACGACAAGCTCATCAAGCCCGCCTATGACCGCTTCGTCAGCCTCGTCGACGAGGGTCGCGACGAACTCACCGAGGCTGAAGTCCGCGTCCTCGCAGACGGCAGCATCTACGGCGCCCAGGAAGCAGTCGACAAAAAGCTCGTCGACGAGATCGGATATTTCGAGGACGCCGTCCGCCTCACTGAGCAGTTGGCCGGCATCAAGGGCGCCAAGGTTATCGAGTACACGCGTCTCTTCAGCCTCTCCTCCCTACTCGGTGCCGAGGCAAAAACCAGACCATGGGAAATCGACCGCAACACGTTCCACGAACTGGCCCTGCCCCAGCTCATGTACCTCTGGGACGGCGTCTGGTAATCAACCAAGACCCGAGCCCCCCAAGGGAAAAAACATAAAGACAGTAGAGCTGACACCTTACCTTGGGTGCCGCCGTCAAACGCCTGCACCGCGAATTCCACACGCTTCACGCCGGTCCGAAACGTCGCAATGCCCCAGCGCAGTCGCCGCCCCAAACGTTTGGCGGTACCCACCCTCCTATGCCGCCCAACGCCCCACCAGAGACCGGGTGCCACCCTCAACCCCAAGCGACCGCCTCTTGACACCCCCGCCGCAGCGCGGTAATCTCAAGCCAAGCTCCATTTGAAACCACAAGAAAATAAGGAGGATCAAAATGAGCACCACCCCAACCGCCTGTGCCTGCTGCACCCGCCGCCGTTTCCTCGCCGGCTGCACCGCCTGCGCCGTCGGCCTCACGCTCGCGCCCCGCGCCCGCGCCGCCGACAAGACCCGCGTACGCATCATCTACGCCCTCCACGCCGAAAAGCAGCCCGGCCCCGACTGGCCAAACGTCGGCTTCGACTTCGCCCCCCACATGAAACGCATCACCAACACCCTCACCGAACGCTGCCCCGAAATCGAATTCCTCACCTCCATGGCCAACGGCCCCGAACAGGCACAGGCCATCCTCGCCGCCGACGCCTCCGCAAACATCGACGGCTACCTCGTCTACCAGATGAATTGCTGGAACCGCGTCGTCCAGACCGTCGCCCAGGCCGGCAAACCAACCCTCTACGCCGACTTCCAGTACGGCGGCTCCGGCGGCTTCCTCGTCTACAACGCCGCATTCCTCCGCGCCGCCGCCTCCAACGTCGGCTTCGTCGCCTCATCCAAAATGTCCGACCTCGTCGCCGCCGTCAAATGCTTCCCCGCCGCCAAAGCCGCACCCAACACCTTCGCCGCCGCAACCAAAGCCGTCCGCATGAAAGCCACCCCCGCCCCCGGCGACCTCGCCTGCACCGCCGACCCGCTGAAAACCATCTCCCCCGAAGAATGCGTCAAGAAGCTCGCCGCCTCCAAAATCCTCGCCGTCCGCAGCCAGGACGCCGGCCCCGCCGCCCCCATCATGGGCATCCCAATGGAAAACGTCGCCTTTGCCGAAGTCAACGCCGCATGGGAATCCGCCGACAAGGACCAGTCCCGCGCCATCGCCGACCGCTGGCAAAAGAACGCCGCCGAAATCCTCGACGTCTCCCGCGCCACCCTCGAAACCTCCGCCGCCATGTACCTCGGCATGAAGAAAGTCCTCGCCGACCACAACGCCAACGCCATCACCATCAACTGCCTCGGCGGCTTCTACGGCGGCCACATCCACGCCTACCCCTGCCTCGGCTTCCACGAACTCTGCAACGAAGGCCTCGTCGGCGCCTGCGAATGCGACATCCGCTCGACCGCCACGATGCTCCTCATCAACCACCTCACCGGCGGCCGACCCGGCTTCATCTCCGACCCCGTCATCGACACCGCCAAACGCCAAATCATCTACGCCCACTGCGTCGCCCCCAACCGCATGTTCGGCCCCGCCGGCCCGACCAACCCATGGAAAATCATGACCCACTCCGAAGACCGACAGGGCGCCAGCGTCCGCTCCGTACTCCCCCTCGGCTACCTCACCACAACACTCGAAATCCGCCACGACCAAAAGGAAATCATCATCCACCAGGGAAAAGCCGTAGACAACGACCCCGACGACCGCGCCTGCAGAACAAAACTCGCCGTAGAACCCACCGGCGACATAGAAAAGCTCTTCACACAATGGGACCACTGGGGCTGGCACCGCGTAACCTGCTACGGAGACCTCAAACAACCCGCCGAAGCCTTCGCCCAAACCATCAACTGGAAGATGATCCACGAAACCTGACGTGGCACGGGCATCTTGCCCGTGGTGAACAAACGCACGCAACGTAGGGGCGGCCCTCGCGGCCGCCCTTCTTTGTTACCGCCACCCGTCCACGTCGTCCAAGCCCACCACCCCCATTAGTTCTACTTTCGCCGAAGGCGCTTCCGCTATATATAACCCCCAGGGAACCGGGGGCTGACCTGCCAGCGCGCCCTTCAGCTCCATGCCAAGTGTCACCCCCGTGAAACGTCTTGTTGCATCAGCGCAATCAGCGCAATCAGCGTTTAAGTTCCATGCTTCGCTGGGGCCCATCGGCCGCCCATCACTCGATCTCCCGCTCGAAAACCAGCTTGAGACGCGATGCCTGGCCGAAGGCCTCCGTCGCCGGAATGGTCTCGACATACCGCCACCCGGCCGCCCCTTCGCGATTCAGTATCTCATCGAACCCCTCCGCCCTCCCCGGCCCGAACATACCCGCACCCTTCAACTTCAGCTCAATCGTCTTATACTCATACCGCTTCATCCATTCTCCCTTCATTCATCGTCTGCCCACAGAGTTATCCCCGCGCGGCCGCCTCCCACGCCCCTGCACGTCCCATGTGTCCCATACGTCCCATGTGTCCTATCTGTCCCACACAACCCCTCAATCAAACGCCACAATCCCAAGCCCCACCGCCATGAACGCCCCAAACCACGACAGCGCCGCCATCCAAACCGTCCCCGCGGCCGCCGCACCGCCCCGCAGCGAATCCCGCATCGCATACCGTGCCAGCGCCCACACCGCCGGCACAAGGAACAACTGCGCAGCGAACGGCACGCCGGCCGTCCACAAGTAAAAAGTGCCCACCACCGCCGCATCCCCCTCGCGCGCCATCGACGGCATATGCGGCCGAACCATCTCATCATACCGCCACAATTGATACGCCTGAACCCCCAACAGGCCAATTTGCAGGAGCAAAACAAACACCGCCGCCCCGCGCGCCCACGAACGCCCTGACGATGCAGTGGGATGCGGTCAATCAGTACACCGCCGCCCCGCGCGCCCACGAACGCCCTCCCACATCAACAGCCCAGCCCCCGCCGTCACCCCGAAACGCCAACACCGTAAGAAAACTCCCCCAGCCCGCCATCACCGCACACAACACAGGCCCCCAGTAATAGTGCGAAGGCATCCCCTCCAGATTCGCACGCCCGAACGGATACGCCAAATCGGCATACCCGCAAAACACAAGCACCCCAACAAAGATAAGCCCAACGCCCAGCAGCACCCCAACTAAACGCAAGCTAATTGCCTCCCGCTAATGTCGCAACCTCCTCGGCGCTCAGCGCGCGTTCATAAATCCGCACCTCATCAATAACCCCCGCCAAATAAGCCCCGCCCGGCAGCCACGTGCCGATCGCCACATCCGGCGATCCCGCGGCATCGACAACCGTGTTGACCAATCGATCCCCGGACGAACTCAACGTATCCAAATCCCCATCCACATACAATCGCACATCCCCCACATTCGGCGTCCCGTCGTTGTCCAGGACCGCCGCCACATGATGCCACTGCCCATCACAGATCGCCGCACTGCCCACAACCGCCCCGCCCCCAACCTCCAAACGCAGCCGCCCCCCACCCTCCGTCAAGAGCAGCCATCGCGCCCCGGCCACACCCGTCGGCCCCCACGACACAATCACCCCCGCCGTATCCGCCGTCTTCACCCACGCACAAACCGTCCGAGACCGCCCCCCGCCAATCCCCTTCCAACCGCCAATCTGAACATAATCATCCACCCCATCAAAAGCCAGCCCACCGCCAAGCTTGCCTGCAACCCACGCATCCTCATCCATGTTCACCAATGTCCCACTTTGCAGAAACATCGATCCATCATAGGCCACCATTCCGGAATCCTGATCGAATGGCCAAAACCCCCTTACAAGATAGTTGCTGCGGGCCGTCTTCTCCGGCCACCCGTTCATGAATGTTAACAAGTCTGTCCAGGCGACAACTCCGTCAAGATCGAAATCCATTCCTTCGCACCAGTCCGGATCAGCACACGATTCTCGTTGCCAAGTCTCCGCAAAAGCGCCGAAGTCCGCCAGGTCTACCTTCCCATCACTGTCGAAATCATAAGAGGTAAAATGATCCGCCCCAAGATCTACCCGCTTCCCCGGCCGGCGCCAGTCACCTTCGAAATCAGCGACTATCTCCAGGTAAGCACCGTTTGGATCTCCCGCGCCAATGCAAGGGGAATCGCCGTTGAGATGAAAGTCCCCGTCCAACGGATCGACGAATCGCGGGTCGCTCGAGAAATTGCCGACCCCGTTGGGATCCGCCGCAGACCAGCCCTGTATGCAGTTATAGTACAAATGGGAAGTCGCATCCGGATAGTCGCGCACTTGAGCCGCTCGCCCGGAACCTGTTCTGTCTCGGTTACCCCAGACAATCGAATTGGCGAGAGTTAGTGCGCCCGCGTTAAGAATGCCCGCGGTATAGTGGCCGGATGTGTTACTTGCGATAGTGCAGTTATAGATGCCAAGACTGCCGTCAACAATGACAACCGTGCTGAGTGCTCCTTCCCGCGCGTTGCCGACAGCGAGGCAATTGACCAGCGTCGTAGCACCGCCCGAGCAGTACACCGCACGTTCGTTTCCAAACAGAACACAGTCCGCGATAACGGGTGAACTCTCCAGGCACGAGATCGCCTCGAGACAGCCATGTGTGATCGAAAAACCTTCGACAATTGAGTTGGGTCCTTCTTTCGAGTTAAACAGGATTCCGCAGTGCCTGTCGCTGGCACGCCCCTGACAATCGATAATACAGTTTCGAGGACCGTTTGCACTCCGAAGCCGAATCGCTTTGCCCTTCATGGTCAGGTCCCTGTTGCCGTCGCCCCTGTACAACCCATCCGCAACCAGAACCACATCCCCATCCACGGCAGAGTCCAGTGCCTCTTGGATCGTGCCGTACTCCTGGGGAACCCGCCGCGTAGAGTTGACATTCAGAGTGACAGCCACCTGCCGCGGGCTATTCGTAGCTTGAGGATCGCGAATCCGCACAGCATACTCGTGCCGCCCCCGCGGTAATCCGTATCCGTCAACTCTTATAGAAAGGTTCTGAGTTTCATTGGGATCAAGTGTCCCCGACGTAGGAGTTGCCGTCAGCCAGCCACAGTCCTCCACGGCTTCCCAGTTCAAAACCGTACCCCCGCAGTTCCGCAGAACAACGGATCGCTCTTGCGGACTCTCGCCGCCAACTGGTACGGAGTAAATAAGGGCGCCGCACGAGACGGCGATCGTGGGCTTATAGGCACAGTACTCGTAGGCGCCCCAGTCGTAAACACCCCCCTCGCGCCGCGCGTTACCGTCTAAGTCATACTGAGGCTGGTGAGCCCAACCGTCCCCATCAATGCAGCAAGATCCGGGACACAAGTGATAATCATGCGCCGATGCAAAACCCGGGTCATTATCAATGATTCTTCCCTCGAAGTTCACGCTAACCTTCTTCCCACGATATACTGCGGCGGGCCCGCCCTGCAGGAGGCAATCTGCTATGGAGGCCCACGCAGAATTGATGCCATTGTTGTCGGTGACGTAGACCTGGCCCGCACCCGGACCGATGTTGCCGTAAAGAATGCAGTTTGCGATACGCAACTGCGTTCCGCTGATTCCTCCCCCATATCGTGTGGCGACATTATTGGCAATGGTAGAGTTGTATACATACACTTCAGAACTGGTGCCGCCGCTCCCTTTAATACCACCGCCTTCATTCTCCACTATGAGGCAATTGTTCACGGTGATGTTTGAGTTCAACGCCTCGACTCCGGCATCACCGTTTCGTGCGATCTCGCAGAGCGTAATCGTCGCACTGTAATTGGAGCATTTCACGCCCTCATATAAGTTGTCCACCACTCGACAACGCAGAAGATCATTCGACCCACTGAAACTCACCCCCCGCCCATTCTGATCGATTGTACAGTCTTGGATCAAGACATCGTCAGCGCCGCAGGCTACTCCGCTTCCTGTGTTGCGACGGGCAATGCACCTTTTGACAACTATACTATCGAAGGCGAGAACGATTCCATCGCCATCATTTTCACTACAGACGCAATCAGCAATGATGGCCTTGTTGCCAGCACAGAAGATTCCTTGTTCCGCATTTCGCGTAAAGACACAGTTGAGTATGGATACATTTGGAACAACATAGACGAATATGCCTCCCCCAGAAGTTCCTGACACTCGCGCGTCGGGTCGGGGCCGACCGCGTGTAACGGCGAAACCATCGATTGTTACATTACCCGACAAAACCATAAAACCTCGGTGCGGGTCATCAGGAGTGCTTGCACAGTCGATGATACATCCTGCCGGACCGTTGGCGCTTCTGAGGGTAATCGCCTTCCCCTTGAACTCGATGTCCCGGTTCCCCACCCCCATGTATACGCCGTCGGCCACGACCACCTCATCCCCGTCCACCGCCGCATCGACCCCCGCCTGAATCGTACTGAACCCCCCCGACCCGTCCAGCGCGACGGTGATCGTCCGCCCCGAGCAGACCGCGGCTGACAACACGCCGACAAACGAAAGTGCAAACAAGCGAATGCCCACCATGGAAATCCTCCATCATCAGACCACCAGTCCCGTCCTCGTGGCAGGACGCTCTTCTCCTAAATCCGACGCAGCGCTGTGTCGCAGCCGCACCGTCATATTATACCAGAAAGGCCCCCAATAACAAATATCCGCCCCCCATACTCGACCAATGTCGACCGCGAACATTGCCATTGAAACCCTGACAAGAGATTCGCCTTGCCAACCTGAGCCAATATAGAGTCGCCCCACCGGCAAAAACGTGATGCACTTTTCAAAACTTCGAAAAAAATCACTGGGACCCGACCCTGCCGCCCTCCTTTGCCGCGTATAGCAAACGCGCAGAGTCCGTCCAATTCGACAGAATCCGTGCTTGCTCTAACGCGTCGAAGAATCAGTGAAATCAGCCAAATCAGCGTTTCTTTGTCTCTTCTCGCCATCTCGTTGCCCTCAGTGGCGCCTCTTCATAGTCCTTGCTCCAGTTCCGTCCCGCCGCCAAACCCTCCATCCTCACAGCACTCCCCAATGCGCCCCTCAACAATGACCAATCATCAATAAGCCATAATAAATCTATATCTGCGTAATCTGCGCAATCTGCGGATCAGGAAATAACGCACGCTTGTCTCCACATAGCACGAAATGCGTTTGCACTATCTTGCTATCGCCGATTTTGTGAAAAAATTTTATTCCCTTGCTGCACAAGGACTTACGTATTCTGGACCCAGGTACAAAATCGGATTTTTCGCACGAAACGTGCAGGTTCGTGCATAGGTAGAGGGACGATTAATTGATTAGGGCTTGGTGAGGATTGAGAATGACCAAAGGAGTCGCCATGAGAGCCAAACAAGGCTACATCCCACTGGCGTTGCTCGCCGCGCTGCTCCTGTGCCTCCTCATGCCTTCGGCGCTCCGTGTACTATTCGCCGCGAACCATTCACTGCCCAGAATCAACAGAAAGTCGAAAACCGAAAAGTCGAATCCCTGTGAACTGGAAAAAACCCGTGCAAATTCCCATGAATCCGTGGTTCCTGCAAACGTCACAATTCGTGACCATTCGTGTGCATTCGTGGCTCCCATGCCCTCACGCGCAAAGGCAATGCCGGCCTGCAAAGCCCGCCTCAAAGTGCACCCGGCGGGACCGGCCCTGCCCCAACTAAAGGCTCAACGCCGAACGCTGCGGACCGCCTCACTCGATCCCACCCGGGCCGCCCGCACACTCCCTCATTTCTCCCTGTATCGCCCCTGATCCCCACCCAATCAGGCCCCGATGCCCGCGCACCCACCCCCAATCATCGTAGAATCGCCGCCGATCACCGCCAATCACCACACAATCCCCCCGAACCCCTGCGCAATCGCCGACAATCCCGGCACAATCACGGCAAATAGCCGCGAAACCCCGCCCATCACCGCCTTTTCCCGCGCATTTCCCTTTTTTTGTCAACCAATCGCCGCCTATACTTGTCGATATAAACAGAACGAACCCGTGGATGGACAGTTCCGATAAAAGCCTGGTAGAGTCCCACATTTTGGGCCAAAAAGCGGCATTCGCAGAACTCGTACGCCGCCACGGAGACGCTTTGTTACGATACCTTTACAGAACAACAGGAAACCGGCAAACCGCAGAAGACCTTTTCCAGGAAACCTTCCGCCGGGTCCACGAAAAAGCTAACTCCTTTAATGGCAACAACTTCCGGTCGTGGCTTTATGCGATTGCGACGAACCTGGCGATTAACGAATTTCGAAAACGGAAACGGCGGCCTGAGATTTCGTTGGAGCATATCGCAGAATCGAAAAACGCAAAATGCGAAAATGGAAACTGCCAATTCGTGGAAACGCTCACAGCAAATGAAAAAACGGAACCCGGCGCGCAAATCCTCCGCGAAGAACTGAAAACGCGGGTTTGGGCGGCCGTAAATTCGCTTCCGGCGAAACAGAGGCTGACGCTGGTTATGGCTTACTATCAGCAAATGAAATATTCGGAAATTGCGGATGTCTTGGGCTGCAGCACGGGGGCCGTAAAGACGCATATGTTCCGCGCTCTCAAGCATTTACGACGGGTGCTGCCTGACGGGCCGGGAGGTGCTCTGTGAACGGCCATCTTTCAGAAGATAAACTTATCAATTATGCGTTCGACTTAGGCTCGCAGCGCCAGACGCGGGCAATCGAGGCGCATTTGCAGGGGTGTGCGGAGTGTCGGGGACAGTTGGAGGCGATCCGCGGGCGGTTTGCGGTGCTTGACGTGCTTTCGGAGGATATTGCGGTGTCGGAGGCGCTGAGTGCGCGGGTCCTGGCGGAGGTTTGGGGGGAAAGTGCGGCTGATGCGAGAGAAAGTGCGACTGATGCGCGGCAAGGCGCGGGGGATGCGCGGGATTGTGTGGTGAATCGGGGTGGAAGGCGATGGGCTGCGCCGGCATGGATGGGGATTGCGGCGGGTTTGCTGGTGATTGCGTCGGTGTTGGTGATTAACGAGCGGTGGAAGGCAGATGGCGTTCAGAAAAAGGCGGTCAGCGGGCCACAAATAGGGGGCGATGGCGGCGAACACACGGCCAGCCCGGAACCTGTATTCGGGGGGGCCGCGAAGGGACTGGTCGCCGCCGGGGCGCCAGCAGAGTTGGCGTCGGCCGGTCATGGCGTCCAGGCAGAGGAAAGGCCGCCCTTTGCGCCGGCCAGTGCGATCGAGTTGGTGGTGCTGCCGCGGCGCGAGAACGTACAGCTTACGATCTACAATTCGGCGGACCTGACACTGGTTCGCGAACGGCGGAACCTGACATTGAAGAAGGGATGGAACTGGCTGCAGTTCATGTGGGCCAATACCCTGATCGATCCGACGTCGCTGAGCCTGGAGCCCCTGGAGCACAAGGACAAGATCGAGGTGCAGCAGTTGGTGTATCCGGCGAGGCTGAAGGAGATCGGGCGGTGGCTGATCCGGTCGGAGGTAGAGGGGCAGGCGCCTTTTGAGATCACTTACTTCACCAGCGGGCTTTCGTGGCGGGCGTTCTACATGGGGACGCTGTCGGCCGACGAAAAGACGATGCAGCTTAATGGGTATGTGCGGGTGGACAACCATAGCGGCGAGGAGTATGAGAACGCGCAGACGCGGGTGATTGTGGGGCAGGTGCATCTGCTGGATCAGATCGCGGAACTGGCGCGGCGGCCGTATCCGTATGGGTCGCCTATAGCGACTGACATGGGCATGATGGGCGGCATGGGCGGTTTTGGCGGGGGCTTGGGGATGGATAAGGGTGTGCGTTACAACTGGTTCGCCGATGGGGACATAGACAGGGATGGGGTCGATCTGTATGACCTTAATTTCGATGCTTTGCAGGCCATCAGGAAGGTGGAGAAGGAGGGATTGAGCGAGTACTTCCTCTATACGATCGAGGGGACGGACACGATTCCGAACGAGTGGGGCAAGCGGCTGCCGTCATTTACGGTGGACGAGGTTGCGGTTGAGAATCTTTACAAGTACGATGAGACGCGATGGGGGACGGAGACGGTGCGGTTCGTGTCGTTCAAGAATGATGCGGATCACAACCTGGGCGAGACACCGCTGCCGGAGGGGAGCGTAAGGATCTATCGGCGGGCGGGTGAGGACGGGGCATTGGCTTATACGGGCGGGACGGAGTTCAAGTATATCCCGGTAAACGAAAAGGCAGAGCTGAACCTTGGGGCGGCTCGGTACGTGAGGGTGGAGCCGGTGCTCATGGAGTCTCGAACGGATCATTACCAGTTCGACCGCAACGGGAACATCGACGGGTGGGATGAGGTGCAGACGTGGAAGGTGGCGGTGACGAATACGCGCGAGATTGGGGTGAAGGTGGAGGTGTTCCGCGATTTCGGGACGCCTTACTGGGATATCGAAAACAGCGGGCAGTTCGACGCGTTCGAGAAGGAGGATATGGATACGGTGAAGTTTACGGTGGAGGCGCCGGCGCGGTCGAAGCGGGAGTTTGTTTACGTTTTGACGACACACCAGGGGACGCGGCGCGAAGCGGTTAAATAGCCTCAGAGGGCGCAGAGATTCAAATCCTAAATACTACTCTCGAAATCCTAAATAAATTCGAAATGCGAAAATCACAAATTCAAGACGCGACATGGAAGTGCAGCCGTGCGGCCGCGGCTAACGGAAATGGACGGATGTGACTGGTTTCGTAAGAGCGGGATGTATTGAAAGGGAGATTGACATGCAAAGGGGATCGATACATATTGTGACGTTAGGGGTGTTGATGATGGGGCCGGCGGTTTGCAGAGATTGGCAGGCTTGCGCAGATACATCCGCTGCGAAGGCGGATGTAGAAGCGGTTGTGGCGGGTAATAACGAGTTTGCGTTTGAATTGTATGCGCGGCTGAAGGACGATGCGCAGGTCAGGAACGCCAGGGGCAATCTCTTTTTCTCGCCTTACAGTATCTCGACGGCGCTTGCGATGACGTACACGGGGGCGCGGGGCGAGACGGCCGAGCAGATGGCCGGCGCACTGCGGTTTCCGATGGGCAGCGTGTCCGACCTGGCCGCGGCCTTCGGGGCTCTGCAGCAGGGACTCAAGGGAAACGTACAGGACAAGGGTTATGAGCTGAACGTCGCCAACGCCCTGTGGCTGCAGAAGGACTATGGCTTCCTGGATTCGTTTCTTGAAATCAACAGGCGGTGTTTCGGGGCGGGAGCACACGAGGTTGACTTTGTCGGGGCAACAGAGGAGACGCGGAAGACGATAAACGCCTGGGTCGAGAGAGAAACACGCGACAAGATCAAAGAACTCTTGAAGAGGGGTGACATCGACCGTGCTACGACTCTCGTGCTGACCAACGCGATCTACTTCAAGGGAGAGTGGGCGATCAAGTTCAAGGAGACGGATACGAAGGATGCTCCGTTCCACGTTGACGAAGACACGACCGTGCAGGTTCCGCTGATGAGCCGCAAAGGCCTCTTCAGATACGGCGCCGACGATGAGGCGGAGACCCTGGTGCTGCCTTATAAGGGCAAAGAGCTTTCGATGGTTGTCGTGCTGCCGCGCAAAGGCAGGATGGGCGAGGTCGAGCGAGGGCTTACCAGTACCAGCCTGGAGGCGCGGCTGAAAGGCGCTCGGGAGTGGGAGGTCGAGGTCTATCTGCCCAAGTTCAAAATGACAACCGGGGCGATTGACGTGGGAAAGATCCTCCAGGAGATGGGCATGAAGGATGCCTTTTCGAGACGTGCGGACTTTTCGGGTATGACAGGCCGTGAGGATCTTTGGGTTTCGGCGGTGGCGCATAAGGCATTTGTAGAGGTCAATGAAGAAGGCACTGAGGCCGCCGCTGCTACGGGAGTTATTATGCGGGGGACGGCGGTGGTGCAGATACCTGTATTTCGTGCGGACCGGCCGTTTGTGTTCATGATTCGCGACAATCGTTCGGGGAGTATACTGTTTATCGGCAGGGTTATGAATCCCGTGGTGGAGGAATAAGGTGGTGTACTGCGGAATCCAAGCCACGAATGAGCACGAATGGACACGAATGTATGCGAAGAATCTAAAACGCTGATTTTGCTGAGAATATTTAAACGCTGATTGCGCAGATTACGCTGATGATTCAGCATCAGAATACGAGTTCAAAACGCGAGATGGAAGTGCGGCCGCGCGGGCGGCAAATGGAAAACAGGTGGCTGTCCCTGGTTTTTGAATTTCAAGGGGCGGGAGAAATGCTGAATATTTTTTTGCAAAAGCGTGATGTCACGGCGTCCATGATAAGGGGCGTGGCATGAAGGGGACAATGATGAGATTGGGTTTGATTGCGGTGACGGTGGTGTTGGCGGCCGGACAGGCGGCGCTGGGTCTGATCGGCGTGGGCGGAAGCGAGCCGGTGACGGATCGCGGGTGGCCGGAGGGGACGGTGACCATGGCCAATCTGCCGAGCCGGGCACACTGGTGGGAAGGGCCGTCGTTCGGGGGCGGCCTGTACGGGTTTCAGTATCGCTGTAACGGGACCGCCGAGTTCAACGAGGCCCTGAGGGTGTTTGCCGCCATTGCGAGCGACAGGCATGAGGTTGTTGTGCATAACGGGCCTCGCACGCTTCCCCTGCGCGAGAAGCCGCGCATGGACTGGACGTTCACGGCGTGGGTTGCGGACAACTGGAAGGAACTCTTCAACAACCCCAAAAGCGTATTCATGGCGGACCATCCCGATTATGGCAAGCCCATGCCGGCACCGTGGATCGACGTTTACGTTGGCGGCGGGGGCATTGTCTGGGACGAGGTTATCGTGCCGGAAGGCGTTACAGTGGTTGAGAAAAGGCCGGGCGCGATCGGTGAGGCGTTTGCGGGCAAGGGACTGGTGCGGTGCCGCGTATTCGATCTCGATACGAAGAAGCCGTTGGCGGGGGCGGAGGTCGTGGTTGCGGAGTACAATCAGGAAGTGAATCCCAGGCCGCCGCTTACGGGAAAGACCGATGCGAACGGGTCGTGCGAGATTGCGCAGATTCCCTTGGCCAACTATACAGTTTCAGTTCGTGCGGACGGTTATGCCCCCCGTAAGATCGGCAGTTACGGTAATACGCTGCCGGAGTACTTCACCTTTGAAACGCACCTAACGCGATTCGCCGCGATTTGGGGGTTTGTGGTGGACACCGACATGAGGCCTGTTGCGAACGCAAAGGTGTCGGCCGGCAATGCGATCACGGTGGACGGCCTGGGGTATATGATGCCTGAACCGTATTCGGCCATTACGGACGAACGGGGTATGTTTCAAATCGCATCACTGCCGGTGGGCTCGGTGACGCTGAGATGCCGTGCGGGGGATATGCACCTGACGAATTCAATTTTCGAGCTTTACCCCGTGCCGTCGGAGGGTGTTCGCCTGGTCATGACGAAGACGTCGGTGGTGCGCGGCAAGGTGTATACGAAGGAATGGCAGACGCCGAAGGGCAACGTGCACGTTACGATCCGGCCGGTGGGTGAGCAGATCGGCAAGTGGGGCGGGTCGATGCGGGTGCAGGAGGACGGGAGTTTCGAGTTCAAGGGTGTTCCGCCGGGTGATTACCTCGTGGGTATCGGGGGAATGATCGAGACGGAGGAAGAGAAGAAGAAGGCGACACTTGTATCGGTGCGGGGGGATACGGTGTACGAAGTGGAACTGCTGCAGGATGAGGCCAGGTCGCGTTGACCGTATGAGGGAGACAGGATTATGAAACGGATCGTATGGTTGTCGGGAGCGGCCGTGTTGGCAAGCCTTGGGATAACATGCAGTCGCGCAGGGGCGCCCGAACTCTACAGGATGGATCGCGCCGTGGTGGAGTATGAGAACATCGACGCGAAGTACGCAGAGGCGATGTGCAAGACGGCGAGCACGGCATCGGACGTGTGCAGGGAACTCGGTTTCGATATGCCGCAGACGGTCCGGATGAGCGCAGTATGCGATGCTGCGCAGCCGGTTCGGCTGTACTGTGACGGCAACGACCGGATCTATTTGACGGTGCGGTCGGAGAAGAACCTGGCGGGCCCGGCGGAGAGCGGGATTCACAACGTCTACGGGATATGTCACGAGGTGGGGCATCTAGCGATGTACCGGCTTGTACCGGAGCACATGTGGCTGAGTTCGGCGGGCGCGGAGGGATGGGCGCACTTTCTGGGATCGCGGATCGTCGACCGCGTGTGGAAGGCGCACGGCAAGGGGTTGTGGCCGGACGGGCATGATTACTCGGCTGACGGTACGGCGCGACTGACGGCGCAACTGGGGGCCGCGGGGCAGAGTGCAACGGTGAAGGGGGCGGGTCTGTGGCAGGATTTGGCGGCGCTGATGGAGGTCAAGCAGATTGCGGCGGTGTTCGGGGCGTGGTCCAAGGCCAAGATCGACATGACCGATCCGGGGGCGGGGCTTCGTGCGGCGCTTCTGGCTGTGAACAATGACCCGCGGACGGCGGCGTGGTGGAACAAGGCGGAGCCTGTGTTTGTGGTCAGGCAGCCCAAGAGCGGGTTTGCGGCGCGGACGGCGATGGCCAACGAGCTTCAGGGCAAGGCGATCGAGCTTGCGCTGGATGACGGCCGCCAGGCGGACAAGAAATCTATCGCGGGCGGCGGACATGCCGTGAAGTACACGGTCGGAGGCGAGGGGTGGTATCTAACGGGGGTGCGGATCTTCGGGTCGCGTTACGGTATGCCGCAGGCGCCGCAGGAGGATTTTCATGTGTGGCTTTGTGACGCCGACCTGAACGTGATCGCCGATTTTCCGCAGCCGTATGGGAAGTTCAGGCGAGGCGAGCCGACGTGGGTGAATTTGCTCACGCGGCCTACGAATGTGCCGCGCGAGTTTGTCATTTGCGTCGGGTTCAATCCGACGGCCACGAAGGGTGTTTACGTGGGCATGGACGGGACGGCGGGCAAGGGCTCTATGGCCGCCCTGCCGGGACGGGACGGGCGTGTGATGGACGAGGGCAACTGGATGATCCGGGCGCGGGTGGATCAGCTCAAGAGCGCCGATGCGCTGACGCTTGCAGATCAGAATGCGACTTTATGAGTATCGACGGTCGGAACAACAATGCAGTTGGCGCAAGCGCGCACAGGGTTATGGATAGGTTGAGATTGCTTCGCTTCGCTCGCAATGACAAGCGTGTGGACGATGATACGGGTTTGACGGTGTGCGGCGGGGTAGAACCCCGCCCTACAAATGCTGACACCGCGGATTAGGATGCACTGCGGCGGGGTATAACCCCGCCCTACCACTGGAAGCTGAATACAGGGGATAATGACAATGAGACGAATAGTGCTGGCGGTTGTGGCTGTTGGGTGTTCGGCGTGTGCATGGGCGAAGGTGGATTTGAGCACGCTGCCGGAGCGGGAGACGGTGCAGTTGACGATTTACAATTCGGCGGATTTGACCCTGGTGCGGGAGAGTCGGCCGCTGACGGTGAAGGAAGGCGCGAACAGCCTGCAATTCTCCTGGGAGAATACGCTGATCGATCCGACGAGCCTGGAGATGGTGCCAAAGGCGCATGCGGGCCAGATCGATATCTCGGAATTGGTGTACCCGGCACGGGTGCGGAACCTCGGGTTGTGGAAGGTGCAGAGCGAGGTGTCGGGGAAGGTGCCGGTGGAGATTACGTACCTGACGAGCGGGCTTTCGTGGCGGGCGTTCTACATGGGGACGCTGAGGCCGGACGAGAAGGCAATGCGCCTGGAGGGGTATGTTGTCGTGACGAACAACAGCGGCGAGGACTACGAGAATGCGCAGACGCGGCTGATCGTGGGCAAGGTGCATATCCTGGATCAGATCGCGGAGCTGGCGCGGCGGCAGTATCCGTACGGGTCGCCGCAGGACAGGCAGGTCTTTAGGGATGAGCGGAGTGAGACATTAGGCCGGGAGCTGAAGGTTTATTTTGGCCAGGCAGTGATGGCGGGGGCGCCTGCATCCAAGGGGAAAGAGATCGTGAAAGAGGGGCTCAGCGAGTACTTCCTCTACACGATTGAGGGGACGGAGACGATTGCGACGGGTTGGTCGAAGCGGCTGCCGAGTTTTGCGGCGGATGCGGTGCCGGTGGTGAACCTGTACAAGTACGAGGAGGAGCGGTACGGGGGGCAGGTGATTCGTTTCCTGAGCTTTGCCAACGATGCGGAACATAAGTTAGGCGAGACGCCGATTCCGGGAGGCGTTTTGAAGGTGTACCGCGACGTGGGCGAGGCGGGGCACCTTTCGTATGAGGGGCAATCGGCGTTCAAGTATATCCCGGTGGGAGAGGACGTGGAGCTGAACCTGGGGGCGGCGGCGGATGTCGTGGTGGAGCCGAAGCTGATGGAGGTGGCGACGGAGAATTACCGGTTCGACAACAAGGGCAGCGTGAGCGGGTGGGATGACGTGCAGAGGTGGCGTATAGAGGTTCGCAATACGCGGGATGTTGCGGTGAAGGTGGAGATCAGGCGGAACTTCCCCACGTCTTACTGGAAGTTGGACAATGAGGGCCAAGTCGGGGTGTATGAGGTCGAGGATATGGATACGGTCAAGTACACCCTGGAGTTGGAACCGCAGACGAAGCAGACATTTGAGTACGTACTGAGGATGTACCAGGGGACGCGTGCGGAGGATTGGCGGAAGTGAGCGTGGCGGGATCAAAGCCACGAAGGGGCACGAGTTTCCTGGAAAGAATTTAGACGCTGGTTGTGCTGATAACGGTGATTAAATTCCAAATGCGAAATTGGAAATACGAAACAGATTCAAATGACGGAAGCGCAAAATCCAAAGCGTCAGATGGAAGCGCGGTGTGTTGCGGTGCAGTGTGTGCACGAACGACGCGAGTGGATACTAATGTAAGTTGGTACGAGCGAGAATAATCCTGTAGAACAGTGCAATTGATGAAGGAGAGAATCATGAAGGTGCGAACGAGTATGCTGATGGCAGTGGCGGGGATGCTGGTCGTTATCGCCGCGGCGGAGGCGCGGATCAAGTTGGTGGCGCTGCCGGAGCGGTCGGAGACGGTGATCCGCCTGGATAATCCGACGGCGACACTGATCGAGGAGGAGCGGGTGCTGACGCTGCAGAAGGGCCTCAACAAGGTGGACTTCTCGTGGAAGTCGGTGAGCATCGATCCGGATTCGATTCGGCTGACGGTGCTGGATCATCCGGAGGACGTGACGCTGCTGAACGTAAGCTATCCGCCGAACGAGGCGGCGCTGGTTTGGGAGATCGCCAGCGGCGGCGATTACGCGGAGAGGGTGCGGATCAGTTACCTGTTGAGCAATATCGATCGCCTGGTGACGTACAAGGCGATCGCGGACAAGGCGGAGACGAAGGTGGATCTGAGGAGCTACCTGGTGCTGCGGAATTTCTCCGGCGAGGACTTCGAGAAGGCGCGGGTGCTTCTGGATTACGGTGATTCGTTCGAGCAGGGGATCGCCCACGAGGAGACGAAGCAGATGCTGTTTCTGAAGGGCGACGGCGTGCCGATCACAAAGGTGTGGAAGTGGGATTCGGCGGCGCTGCCGTGGGATCCGTCGAAGCTCAATAACGAGAACGTCGGGATTCCGGTGAGCTATCGGATCGTCAACGACAAGAAGAGCGGGCTGGGCGAGTTTGCGCTTTGGGGCGGCAAGGCGCGGCTATTCCAGGACGACGGGCACGAGAGCACGATCTTTTTGGGCGAGGATAACAGTGCGCTGGTGCCGGTGGGCGAGAAGATGGAGCTTTATATCGGGGACAGCCGGGACATCGTGGTGACGCAGCGGAAGATGCAGGACAGCCGGATCAATCTGCGGAAGAACAACCGCGGGGACGTGATCCTTTACGATACGGACGAGGTGATTACGGCGAAGATCGAGAACTTCAAGGACGGGCCGGCGGTGCTGACGATGATTCAGCGCATCGACGGGCAGTGGGACATGGAAAAGTGCAACATGAAGTATGAGCGGAAGGATGCGTTTACGTTGGAGTTCGAGATCGAGCTGCCGGCGCGGACGGCTGAGGGGCCGGCGGTGAAGGAATTGGAGATGCACTACCATCGGCGGAATGTGCGGCCGTAACACGGTGCGTTCATTTTTGAAGGAGTGATGCCATGAAACGGTTTATCCATATATTGTTGGCCGCGGCGGCGACCGGCGGGGCATGGGCGAAGGTGGACCTGAGCACGCTGCCGGAGCGGGAGACGGTGCAGTTGACGATTTACAATTCGGCGGATTTGACCCTGGTGCGGGAGAGTCGGCCGCTGACGGTGAAGGAAGGCGCGAACAGCCTGCAATTCTCCTGGGAGAATACGCTGATCGATCCGACGAGCCTGGAGATGGTGCCAAAGGCGCATGCGGGCCAGATCGATATCTCGGAATTGGTGTACCCGGCACGGGTGCGGAACCTCGGGTTGTGGAAGGTGCAGAGCGAGGTGTCGGGGAAGGTGCCGGTGGAGATTACGTACCTGACGAGCGGGCTTTCGTGGCGGGCGTTCTACATGGGGACGCTGAGGCCGGACGAGAAGGCAATGCGCCTGGAGGGGTATGTTGTCGTGACGAACAACAGCGGCGAGGACTACGAGAATGCGCAGACGCGGCTGATCGTGGGCAAGGTGCATATCCTGGATCAGATCGCGGAGCTGGCGCGGCGGCAGTATCCGTACGGGTCGCCGCAGGACAGGCAGGTCTTTAGGGATGAGCGGAGTGAGACATTAGGCCGGGAGCTGAAGGTTTATTTTGGCCAGGCAGTGATGGCGGGGGCGCCTGCATCCAAGGGGAAAGAGATCGTGAAAGAGGGGCTCAGCGAGTACTTCCTCTACACGATTGAGGGGACGGAGACGATTGCGACGGGTTGGTCGAAGCGGCTGCCGAGTTTTGCGGCGGATGCGGTGCCGGTGGTGAACCTGTACAAGTACGAGGAGGAGCGGTACGGGGGGCAGGTGATTCGTTTCCTGAGCTTTGCCAACGATGCGGAACATAAGTTAGGCGAGACGCCGATTCCGGGAGGCGTTTTGAAGGTGTACCGCGACGTGGGCGAGGCGGGGCACCTTTCGTATGAGGGGCAATCGGCGTTCAAGTATATCCCGGTGGGAGAGGACGTGGAGCTGAACCTGGGGGCGGCGGCGGATGTCGTGGTGGAGCCGAAGCTGATGGAGGTGGCGACGGAGAATTACCGGTTCGACAACAAGGGCAGCGTGAGCGGGTGGGATGACGTGCAGAGGTGGCGTATAGAGGTTCGCAATACGCGGGATGTTGCGGTGAAGGTGGAGATCAGGCGGAACTTCCCCACGTCTTACTGGAAGTTGGACAATGAGGGCCAAGTCGGGGTGTATGAGGTCGAGGATATGGATACGGTCAAGTACACCCTGGAGTTGGAACCGCAGACGAAGCAGACATTTGAGTACGTACTGAGGATGTACCAGGGGACGCGTGCGGAGGATTGGCGGAAATAGGGTGTACGACGGCGGGATGGAGGCACGCATCAGGGGCGGTGCCAAGCGGGGAACGCGCGTTCCGGCAGGTTGGCGATCAGCACCCATTAGGCGCCTGGCATCCGGCGTCGACTGCGTACAGTGCTTTCGGCCGATGCCGGACTGATCGGCGGCGTGGTCCGGGTGAGGGTTAATAGCCTGCGTCGTGTGAGTCGCCGAACTCGGCGGCGATTGCATGGACGGACTCGTCGGCTTCCACTGTCTGTTGGTGGTCTTCGGTTTGGTAGAAGGGTTCGTCGAAGACGAGATTGGTTTCGGGCTCGGTGCGTTCGTAAAGGTGGGTCGGCGGCCGCAAGCTTTTGGCGCGGTTGATCCCTTCCTGGAGGCGGGCGATGCTGTCCTGATTGAGGCGGTCCAGGAGGACGGGCGGATAGTATGCCCTTCTTGAGCGGCGAGGCCATCGGATGGAGCGTGCGGCGACGGCAAGGATCATGACGGCGCCGACGGAGACCATCAGGATGCCGATGAGCGAGCCGAGGTTGTGTTGGGTTGCGGCGGCGGGAGGCGATACGGCGTCGGCGGAAGCGGCCGGGGCTGCTGATGGGACGGCGGGCGATTGCTGGCCGTGGGCCGTCGCGGGGGTGACGAGCAGCAGTGCGGCCGCGGTGAGGATGAGGCTCAGTACGACGGATGATTCGTTTGCACGTCCGGGCTTCATATTGGCTCCTTTCCTTGTGCTTACCGGTCCTTGCGTATGCGCGGACGTGCGGGTTTTCGGCGGGATTGGAGGTCGAGTTAACATGAATGCGCGGAATGTGCGTTGCGGATCGCACAGGGCGTTGTTATCGGGCGTTCGACGAAGATTTCAGACTATTTGGGCTCAGCCGTCAGTGGTAAGGCCGCACCTGTGTGCGCGATGATGAACCGACGGACGAGGCGGTAACGGGCAATTTTACGCTCCCTCACCTTTGTCGTCGCGGAGAAGGCAAGGCATGTCCTGACCTTAAGAGGTCAGTACCTTGTCCCCACCTGTGCCTTGCCGCCATAGGTGCATTGCCGAGATTACCTCCGTCGCAGAGCCTATTTCTTAGGAAAGAAGCTGGAGGGCTTTTCCTGCATTTGGGAGGCGTAGATCCTTATGTTGTCGATCTTGCCGGAGTCGTCGAAGGTTCCGAAGCCGATGTATCCGGGGCCGAAGGTCTTGTCGACGGCGGTCATGATGGGTTCGGTCATGTCGTCGTAGAAGACCTTGATGGAGCCGTCGGCGAGTTTGCGTTCGATGCGGACCTTGTGCCAGACGTTGCTGCCCCAGTTGACGCCCTTGGTGGTTTTGGCGGCAATGGCGGTACGCGGCTGGTCGTTGACGATGAAGATGTTGTGGGCGTGCGGGTCGGCGGCCGTGGCAATGTGGGCGTAGTAGAAGTGCGAGGGGTCCTGGAAGTTGAAGAAGACGCAGGCGTCACGATGGCCGTACTCCCGGCCGGTCTGGAGGAGGTCGCACTCGAGGACGAAGTCGCCGAACATGCGGTCGGAGATGAGGCCGATGACGATGGGCGAGCGAACCTTGGGCTGATAGTCGCCGGGGCCGAGATGTTCAAGGGCGCCGCTGCCGTTTCCCTTGTCGGACCAGGTCCACTTGCCGGGGGTGGTGAACTCGAAGTCCCTGATTGAGGCGGGGTCGTCGAAATCCTGTGAATAGACGAGTTTGAGGCCGGCGGCCGTGTAGTCGGCGAATTCAGCTTCGATCTGTTTGGCGGTGCGTGGTCCTTCGTAGAAGATCATTCTGTGTTTGAAGGCGGCACTCTGGCCGGGCACCAGCGTCAGGTCGAGGTTTTTGGCGTCGGGTTCCTTGTGGCTTTTCTGGAAGGCGCCCTGGCCTAACGGATTGGCGGTGAAGCAGCCGTAGCCGCGGGCGTGCCAGTAGGTTGGGTAGTTGGTGCTTTCCGGGTGGTTGAGGATGGCAATGCCATAGGTCTTGCCGTCGGTCTGGCCCTGGAGGCGCATCCAGCGGGCGCGCTTGCCCCAGACGCCCTTTTCCATTTCCTGGCCTTCGCTGCTGAGGTAGCGGCCTGTGCCGCCCTGCTCCTTGAGCCAGGGGGCGACGCGGACGGCCATCATGCCTTCCTTGGTGTCGCCGACGGTGACAGTCTTGTCGGCGGCGGTGAGTGTGATGTCGAAGTCGATGGCGTACTGGTCGGGCTTTTCAGCGATGAAGGTCATGCGGCGGGTTTCGACGAAGGTTACTTTTCCGTCCCTGCCGATCCAGTGGGCGACGGTGGCGAGGACGCCGCGGCCGAGGCCGGGGGTCATCTCGGTGGTCTCTTTATGCTCGATTCTGGGGAGCGGGCTCTTGCTGTTGCCCCAGAAGTGGTCGTCGTTGACGTCGACGGTGAAGTAGACGCCCATGTGGTGCGGGTGGTCCTTGGCTTCACCGGGAATGTCGAGGAGCGGATAGCCGCGGGTCATCATGGTGCCGGAGGGGGAATATACCGGAAACAGTATCGGTTTTGTGAGGAGGATGCCGCCGGCAACCATGGGTTTGGCGGGGTCGATCTTGTAGAGGTAGCTGGTAAAGGGTTTGCCGTCGGCGGTGACGTCGATGCGGTTGGCGTGTTTGACGAAGTCGATTCGGGCTGCCTGGGCTGAGGCGGCGAAGGCGAGGGCTGTCATGCTGATCAGTAAGGTACGAGAAGCCATGGTTTTTTCTCCTTGTTTGCCTATTTTTCAATATGGGATCATTTTACAGGATGAGGGCTTCGAGTTTCAAGTGCGAGAGCCGGCGCAAAACGGGCGCTATACGGGCGGCGTCCCGGCTGGGGGATGCTAAGTGCACGTGCCGCCCTGTGTCGGCGGGGATGGCAGCGTGGCCGGGGCAGCATGCTGTCAGACGCGGGTTACTCCGTGGGCGACTTCTGCGAGCCTCTTTTTGGTTTCGCGGTAGGTTTCGGGAAAGAGCGGGCGCTCTTCGGCGGCCTGGAGGTCCTCGGCGAGGTGGTCGGGGTTAAGGGTGCCGACGACGGCGGTGTGCACGTCGGGATGGGAAAGGGCGAAGCGAAGTAGAAACTGAGTGGGCGTTTCGTGCGGACTTCGAAGTTCGTCGAGCGCGGCCTTGAACCAGGGCATCCACCTTTCACGCCGGCCGCGGTAGGAGACACCGGGCTGGCCCTGTGCCAGCGCGCCGCGGATCATGACGCCGGCGCCGCTCTGGGCGATTCTGGTGATGACGTCGTGGTGCTCCATCTGGAAGGCGGAGTAGGGAACCTGGAAGACGTCGAAGCAATTCCACTGGAGGAAGGTCTCGACTTCGGGCAGGGTTGTGGAGATACCGAGCCAGCGGATCTTGCCCTCTGTCCTGGCCTTGTCCATAACATCGATGAGGTTGTTGTTCTCCACGTCCTCAACGGAGGGGTTGTGCAGCTGCCAGACATCTATGTAGTCGGTCTTGAGTCTTTTGAGGCTTGTTTCGAGGTTGTGGGTGAGATTCTCTTTGGTCCAGACGTGGGGCGTATCGTCATGAGCGCCGCGGTAAACGACGGTACAGCCGCATTTTGTTGCCAGCAGAAATTCGTGGCGGCGCGAGGCGAGGAACATGCCGATGGCCTCTTCGCTGGGACCGTAGTCGTAGGACGTGTCGATGAGGTTGATGCCGCTGTCGAGGACGGCGTTGAGGATCATTTCCGCCTGGCGATTGCTGACGGGGCGGCCGTTCCAGATGCGGCGGCCGCGGAGTTCCATTGCGCCGTAGGACATGCGCGTGACCTCTTCTCCCGTGCGTCCAAGTATTCTCGTTTGCATGATCGCCTCCTTCGGTTCAGTTACATTCGCTTCAACAGGTCAGGTGAAAGGCTCCGACGACGCGGCGGCCTTCGTCGGCGAGCCGGTTGTAAAGCGGCCAGGCCTTGTCGGTCTCTTCGGCCACGAGTTCGATGCCCTGTTCATTCAGGGTCTCTCGCGTCAGGTCGGGTATCTTCATCATGCCGGACTGGCCCATGCCGACGACGATCACTTCCGGTCGGGCGTCGAAAACTTCGGCGAGGTCTTCGGGTTCGAGACGGTGGCCGACACGTCGCCACCACTTGGGCGTGACATGGTCGGGATAGACCAGAAGGTCGTCGGTGAACCGGCTGCCTTCGATGGTCATTTCGCCAGACTCGTATGCTTCGATTTTCATCTTTCGGCCCTCCCTGTCGGCAGACCGATGAGGTGCGTTACGAACCAGTCTGCGGCGAGCTGCGCGACCTGTTCCATTTTGCCGGGCTCTTCGAAGAGGTGGCCGGCACCGCTGACGAGCGTCATCTCCTTTTCGCAGGTGAGCCGCTCCATCGCGCGGCGGTTGAGGTCGATGACGACGGAGTCGTCTCCGCCGACGATGAGGAGCGTGGGTGCTTTGACCTGGTCGAGGGCGGATTCTGCGAGATCCGGGCGGCCTCCGCGCGATACGACGGCGGTGACGTCATCGGGCAGTCGAGCGGCTGCAGCGAGCGCCGCGGCGGCGCCGGTGCTTGCCCCGAAGCAGCCAAGCTTCATTGTCCGGGTTTCGTCCTGTGCGCGCAGCCAGCGTACGGCAGCGACGACACGGTCGGTGAGCAGCGGGATATCGAAGCGGAGATTGCGCGTGACATCGTCGATGGATTCTTCTGCCGGCGTGAGCAAGTCGATGAGGAACGTGGCGAGGCGCTTCTCCTGAAGGATTTGCGCGACGTAGCGGTTGCGCGGGCTAAAACGGCTGCTTCCGCTGCCGTGTGCGAAGACGACGATCGCTTCGGCCCCTTCGGGGATGGTCAGGTCGCCGGAGATGGTGCGCCACCCTTTGATTGGAATCTGGATCTCGCGTTCGCCGATGTTGACTTCTTTGTTCTCTCGCATGATGCGCCCCCTTAGAGACAAGCTGTCGCCTTTTCCTTGTGTTTTATACGTTCGCACACATCGGGTGTGCGCCGCGGTTTGTATGAGGCGAGGTGGAACGCTGAGTCGCGGCCAGCGAGCGGCGTGGGCGAATTCTATCAGAACTTAAACGCGACAACAAATCAAATGGCAAAGGCACAAATTCCAAAGCGCGGCATGGGCGGTGGTGGCGTAATGTGCTCGCGAAGAGAGCCACGAATGAGCACGAATCGACCCACGAATTTAAACGCTGATTACGCAAAGCAATCTCAATTCTTGGGTCCGCTCGTTTGGCGAGGCAGCTCCGTCAGCGATTTCTCGGCGGGGTAAATCCCGCCCTACAACTGATGGTTTAAGTCCCAAATACCAAGCTCGAAATCCGAAACAAATTCAAATGACAAAGGCACAAATTCCAAAGCACGGCATGGGCGGTGGTGGCGCGATGTGGTCGTGAGAAGAACCGCGAATGCGCACGAATTGGCACGAATTTAAACGGTGATCAGGCAGATCAGGCTGATAAAGCAATTCTGATTGCCTGGTGGCTGTCTGGATGAAAGCTCTGTCAGACGACGGGCGAGTAAGCTTCGTGCCGGGCGCAGGTGCGGCGGAATTGGTTTGGCAGCGGGTGCGGGTGTGTGAAAATTTTTTTGGTTGACTTTATGGTAATTTGACCATATAGGTATCAGGATGCGAATGGAGCGTTGCGGATGGATGTATTGACGGAAAAACAGCGGCAGGCTCTTGAGTATATCGAATGGCGGCTGCGGCGGAACGACCCGCCGAGCCAGCGTGAGATCGGGGCGCATTTCGGGATGGCGCAGAATTCGGTGTACCAGATTGTCGGGTATCTGGAGAAGAAGGGCTACGTGGTGCGGGGTTCGGGGCACCGGGGGATTCGGCTTTCGGCGGAGTATGAGGCCGCGGCGGGGCGCGAGGCGGCGGCTTCGGAGGGGGTGCCGCTGGTGGGCCAGGTGGCGGCGGGCGAGCCGATTCTGGCGGCGGAGAACATCGAGCGGTACGTGGATATCCGGACGCTGTTGGGGCTGTCGGAGGACGTGTTTTTGCTGCGGGTGCGAGGCGACAGCATGATCGACGATGGGATCATGGACGGGGACCTCGTGGCGGTTCGGCCGCAGCATGACGTGGCCGACGGGGATATTGCGGTGGTGCTGCTGGACGATGAGGCAACGGTGAAGCGGGTGTACATGCGGAAGGACCGTATCGCGCTTAAGCCGGCGAATCGGCGCGGGGGGTACAAGACGCGGTACATCAAACGCACGGAGAAGGAGATTCGTATAATTGGTGTGGTCACGGGGTGCGTGAGATCGATGGTGAGGTGAGCCATGACGTGTCCGATTCATGTGGGTATTGCGGGCTGGTCGTATGAGGACTGGAACGGGATAGTGTATCCGCATGCGAGGATGGACCAGCTCGATTACGTGAGCGGGTTTGTGGACTGCATCGAGATCAATACGACGTTTTACCGGCCGCCGACAGAGAAGATGTCGGCATCGTGGGCGGCGCGGACGGCGGACAAGGAGGGGTTTTTCTTTACAGCCAAGCTGAACCAGGAGTTTACGCATAACGGGCACATCGACAAGGAGATGGTGCGGGAGTTTCACAAAGGGTTTGGGCCGCTGTTGGAGGCGAAGAAGCTCAAGATGCTGCTGGCGCAGTTCCGGTATGATTTCGGCGACACGATCGCCAATCGGCATCTGCTGGCGGAGATTGTGAAGCATTTCGGGGAGACGTTCGAGATCGTGGTGGAGGTGCGGAACCGGTCGTGGCAGGAGGCAGATGCGCTGAGGTTTCTGGAGGAGTTGGGTGTGACGGTGTGCAACCTGGATTACCCGGTGAGTTCGACGGGATTCGATATGCGGGTGTGCACGGTGGGGACCAACGGTTACTTCAGGATGCACGGGCGGAATTACGAGACGTGGTATACGAAGAGCGGACGGGACGAGACGTACGATTATTATTACAGCCGGGAGGAGCTGGAACAGATCAAGTCGCGGATCGATGAGATGTCGGAGGCGTTTCGGTCGCTGACGGTGATCGGGAATAATCATTATCGCGGGGCGGAGCTGGCCAATGCGCTGGAGCTGAAGTTTTTGCTGACGGGCAGGAAGCAGCCCGTTCCGGAGTGCCTGATGAAGGCGTATCCGAATCTGGCAAGGATTGCCGCGAATGCGTAGGAAGAACTCGTCTGGTTATGAGGGTTGTTGGTATGCGCTGTGCGGCGCTGACATGTCGGAGTTATTACAGCCTTTTGCGGGGCGCGGTTTCGGTGCAGCGTTTTGTCGAGCGGGCCAAGGCGTACGGGTATGCGGCCGCGGCGGTGGCGGATGTCAATGCGGTGCACGGGGCGGTGGACTTGTTTCAATGGGCGCGGCGGCTGGATGTGCAGCCGATTGTGGGGGTGGAGATTCTGACGGACAGGCAGCGGGCGGTGCTGCTGGCTGAGAGTCGCGAGGGGTATCGGAATTTGTGCCGGATTACGACGGCGCGGAATCTTGATCCACGGTTCGACCTGGTTGCGGAACTGGAGCACCGTTCGGAAGGGGTGATTTGCATTGCCGGGGATGCGGAGCTGCTGGAGGGGCTTGCGCGGGTGATGCCGCGCGGGAGCGTGTTTGCCGCGCTGGAGTTCGGGGGAGGGCAAGGGGTGTCCCCGTGCGGCGGAGGCGGCTTGCCGGCAGGGGTGCGTCCGGTGGCCTGGGGCGGGTTCAATGTGTTAGATGATGAGGACGTGCCGACTGTCAAGCTGCTGTCGCGGATTCGGCATTTGAGCGTGGCGGGAGGCGGGCCGGAGGATCGCGGGGGTTTCGTCAAGCTGCCGACGCATGAGGCGTTCGAGGCGGCGTTTGGCGGATGTCCGGCGGCGCTGGCGGCGAATGCGGAGATCATGGACCGCTGTGCGTTCGAGCTTCTGGACGGACACCTGTTCCTGCCGCGGGTGGAACTGGCGGACGGTACGTCGGCGGATCGCGAACTGGCGCGGCTTTGTCACGTGGGTCTGGCGCGGCGGTACGGGATGCTGAAGCACGACGTGGTGAAGCGGCTGGAGTGCGAGCTTTCGGTGATTCGCGAGAACCGCTTCAGCGACTATTTCCTGGCGGTGCGGGAGATTGTGGATTTTGCGCGGCGCAACGGGATTCCGGTGGACGTACGTGGGTCGGCGGCGGGGTCGTTGGTGTCGTACGTGTTGGGCTTTACGCGGGTGTGCCCGATTGCGAACAATCTTTACTTCGAGCGGTTCATGAATCCCGGGCGACGGGATTGCCCGGATATCGACGTGGATTTGTGCTGGCGGCGGCGCGACGAGGTGATCCGGTTCTGCTATGAACACTGGGGTTACGACAAGGTGGCGATGATTTCGACGCTGAGTCGGTATCGGCCGCGGAGCGCGATCCGGGATACCGGGCGGGCGCTGGGATTGGCGCCGGAGGAGATCAATTGGTTGGTGAAACACCGGCATGAGCACCCGGAGCGGGGGATATACAAGCTGGCGGAAAGGCTTTTGGATATTCCGCGGCACGTGGGGGTGCATTGCGGCGGGATCGTGATTACGCCGGAGCCGGCGGCGGGGCTGTGTGCGCTGCAGATGGCGACGAAGGGCGTGGTGGTGACACAGTACGACAAGGATGCGGCGGAGGCGGCGGGGCTGATCAAGATCGACCTGTTGGGCAACCGGTCGCTTTCGACGGTACAGGAGACGGTGAGGAATGTCGGCCGGGCGGATTTGGATATCGACCGGATCGAGGGGGAGGACGAGAAGACGGCAGAGATGCTGAGCCGGGGCGACAGCTTCGGGGTGTTTCAGTGCGAATCGCCGGGGATGCGGCAGCTTCTGCGGGGGCTGAAGGTGCGCAACCGGCACGACGTGGCGATTGCGCTGTCGCTGATTCGGCCGGGGCCTGCGGCGGGCGGCATGAAGGCGGCGTATATCGACCGGCACGTTTACGGCAAACCGTTCGAGTATCTGCATCCGAAGCTCAAGGAGGTGTTCGGCGACACGTACGGGGTGCTGCTGTACCAGGAGGACGTGATGCGGCTGGCGGTGGAGCTGGCGGGGTACAGCGTGGCGGAGGCGGACCGGTTCCGGTCGGAGGTATCGAAGAAGGTGCCGGCGGCGCGGCTGCACGAGCAGTACACGGATTTCGTGTATTCGCGGGCGCCGGCGGCCGGCATCGACCGGAAGACGGCGGAGGTGATCTGGGAAAATGTGCTGCGATTCGCGGCGTACAGCTACTGTAAGGCGCACGCGACGGTGTACGCGAATATCGCGTGGCAGACGGCGTATCTGAAGGCGCATTTTCCGCAGGCGTTTTATACGTCGCTGTTCAACAACCACCACGGCATGTACCCGATGCGGGTTTACGTCTGGGATGCGATTCGGCACGGGATTCGTGTTCTTGGGCCGCACGTGAACCACAGCGAGGCGGAGTGGACGATGGAGGGCAAGGCGATCCGGGCGGGATTAGGGATCGTCAAGGGGCTGAGCGGCGCGGCGATTGCGGCGATCGTCAGGGAGCGGCAGGTGCGGGCGTTTTCGGATTTGAGCGATCTGCGGGAGCGTGTGCGGCCGAGCCTGCCGGAGATCGCGAACCTGATTCATATCGGGGCGTGCGACGGGTTGGGAAACAGCCGGCCGGCCATGCTGATGCAGTTGAATTACGCGATGCCGCCGCGGGGGCAGCTGACGCTGTTCGATCTGCTGCCGAATCCGACGCGGTCGCAGGCGCCGGATTACGACCGGGTGGCGCGGGTGAAGGCGGAGGTGGACGTGAGCGGGATTCCGTTCTGCATGCACCCGGCGGTTCTGCTGCACACGCGGCATGTGCCGGCGGATCGCTTAGGGCGGTTTGTGAATCGTGAGGTGACGGTGGCGGGCTTTATCGCGACGGCGCGGCAGGCACGGACCAGCGACGGGCGGATCATGGGGTTCGTGACGTTGGAGGATGCATCGGGGCTGGCGGAGGTAAGCTTTTTCCCGGATGCGATGGAGCAGTACCGGCGGATCGTGATGGAGGACGGGCCGGTGTGGGTGCGGGGCAAGGTGACGGAGCATCTGTCGTCGATCAGTGTGGAGGGACGTTTGTGGGGCAGCGCCGCGTGAAGGCAAGAAGAAGGCCGCGGGAGGCGCCTTGCGGCACGCCCCCGCGGCCGATCAGAGCCGATTACACGGCAACGACGGCCGTGTTCAGTCGCAATTAACCAATCCGCAGGCGCCCCAGTTTTCAGCCCAGACAGCAAAATCGGCAAGCGTAACGTTGCAGTCGCCGTCGAAGTCCAAGGGCGAGAAGTCCGTGCAGAGAGGCGCGGCTTTCGGCCGGACGGCGAGGTATTCCCGGGCGATGGTCACGGGATCGAGGGCGTAATTGTACAACTTCATGTCGTCGATCGAGCCGTGGAACAGGTTGCCGACCAACGGAAGGCCATTGAGATCGACGCCGGGCGCACCATAGGCGCCGATGCGGAACGTCATGGTCGCACCGGTATTCAGCGTGCGCGGCACGTCGACTATGAGTTGGCCGTTGCCGTAGATTCGGGTTCTTTCGCCGTCGTGGGTAAGCACGAAGAAGACCCAGGCATCCTTGGAGGGGAAGGGCGCGACCGGTGTCGTAAAGCCCCAGGTCTGGTTGTTATTGGTCGGGTCGTAGGTGTTGAAGTTGTGGTCGAAGGCGCTGCCCCAGAACTGCATGCGCCAGCCGTGATCGCCGTGGGACTCGCTTTCGGTCCTGAGTGAGAAATCCATTCCGTTCTGGCGGTCACCGAGGTCCCAGATGCCGCCATCATTCATGCTTTCCGTGTACACCCAAACACTGATAGACTTGGGATGGTTGCCTTCGATGCCGAGTTGGGAGGCCAGCAATCGCACGTCGAACCACTGATCGATACCGTTGAGCTGCATGGCCTTGCCGATGACACCGTCGACGACGTTGGGTTCCGTCGCGCCGTAGAGAAGGCCGTTGTAGCCGCTGACGGAATCCTGCACGGCCTTGCCGTTGGGATCGGCGATGAGGGCGTCCATTGTCCAGTGGCTGATCAGCCTCTTGATGCCGATGTTGGCAAGGCCCCTGTCGCCGTCGCCGTAAACATTGGACGACTGGCAGAAGTACCGGCCGACGGTGTCAGGGCCGACGGTGACGGTCAACTGGCTGCCGGCGGCGACGGGGACGCTGTTGGCGTCGTCGATCATCTTGCGCCATTCATAGGTAACGGGCTCACCGTTTGGTGAGGCGGCCTTGTATGAAAGGATGACCTGCTCGCCGACGTCGGCCATGGTCCACAGCGGCGGGGCTTGGACCGTCACGGGCGTGACGATGGGCAAAACGGGTACGCCGGTCTTGAAGTATTTGACTACGCCACGGTCGATCTGGTCTCCTGCGACGGTGTCGATGCGGTAGTAGTACGTGGTATTCTCGGCAAGGCCGTCGATTTGGACGTGCATGTCCTGGGTTGTCACCAGCGGCACTGCATCAGGATCGGCGGCAGCGGCGGCGCTAGTCTCCAGGATGACGTTATACGAGATCGTGCCGCACGGCAAAACGGCCATCGGAGAATGCGTCCAGCTCAAGGTAACGGGGTTTTGCGGATCGTGGGGTACGAGCGGGTCGGGCCCCTGGGGGATGAGCGCCCAGGTGATGCCGAAATCGCCGGTGAAATTATCGAAGACGGCGCTTGTCAGGCGAGACGTGTTGTGTGCCGTGACGGCGACGCCAACATAAACGGGATCGGTGAGATTAACCACGTAGCCGATAGGCCGGTCGGTCATCCACTCGCCGGGGACACCGTTATTGTCGAGGGCATAGTAGCCGTAGAACGTGCTCTGGGGCGGGTTGGTCGGGTTGATTTCACGGACGAGTTTGAGCCACTGAATGGGTCTTTCCTTGGCGCCGCGCGTTCCATCATCGCGGACGCTCACGGAGGTGGTGTCGCCGCTGTTAGGACGGCTCTGGAAGGTTACACCGTTGAGCCATGAGCAGGCGATGTATGCATTGGCCGCGGCCTGAGTCATATCCTTGCGAATCATGAGGCCGGCCTTGGCCCAGGGGTCCATGTCCTTGGCGGTGGGGTTGTACATGTCGACGAGGCGGACGATGAAGGTGCCGTTGCCGCTCCAGGGTCTGCCGGCAAAGTGACACTGGTCGACGCCGCCCCAGATATCCGAACCGCTGCCGGAGACGGTGATGGCGCCGCTGCCGTCGATGTGTGCGATGTTGCCCGCAAGTGCCGGCGAGGCAATGTCCTGATGGATGAAACCTTCGCTGAAGAACCAGTTGACTTCGCTGGCGACAACCTGCGTCGAACGGGTTACAACGCCGGTGGGCGATGAGCCGGTGATCTGGCAGTAGTAGACGCCCTCGTCGGAGGTGATCAGGGTTGGGGAGGTTTCGTTGGCGATCGGGCCGGCGGCGTTGAACCATTGATACGTCAGAGCCGGTCCGGCGTCGTCATCTCCGCTTTTGGCGACGACTTCCAGGACCGCGGGGCAATCCTTGTTCATTCTGACGACTTCGGGAGGCTGTGAGACGATGACGGGGCCGGGGTTGAAGGAGGTGAACTGCCAGATACCGACAAGGCCGCCCCCCTGCTTGTCCACCCGCCAGTACCACGTCGAATTCTCCGGGAGGGTAATGCCCATCCAGCCGACGGTGGCGAGATTCATGGTCACGACCCCGTCAGCGGCGACACGGCTGCCGATAGAGGCGGCGGGCGATTGCACCGCCACCTGGCCTATGTCGCCCAGGTAGAAGTCATACGTTGCGCCGTTATCGGCGGGGATTTGCAGTATTGCGCCGGTGAGCGGCACGGCGACGGCCTTGTCGGCGGGGAAAGGCGTCGGTCGGCCGGTTGCGGGGATATAGTCGGGCAGGTTCCGCTGGTCGAGACCGAGCACGTTGGTGACGATGAAGCCGTCAATATAGACGCCGTCCTCGCGGCGAGCGATCTGGACTTCGTATTGGCCGTCTTCCGGCAGAACGTAAACCGCCTCGCGGTCGCCGTCATTATTGGCGTGGACCACGTCCCACGCCCAGACAGAGTCGCGCGGATTGGTGACGTTGGCGATGTTAGCTCCCTCGGGTATGTGTATACCTTCCCATCGTGTCCAGTCCTCGAAGACACGCAGGCGGCTGTCGTCAACCCCCCTGCCGTCGGCATCGACGATGCGGATCCAGAAGGAGTCGCTGTCGGCGGCGAGGACGCGTGCGATGATCTTGTAGAGGCCGGCGGGTGCGGTGAAGCGGTATCTTGCCCAGCCGCTGGTCTCAGCGGGCGGGTTGTTATTGGAGTCGCCGACGCTCTCGTCGGTACCTATGGCCAGCTTGCCTGAAGCCCTTTCATCAACGATCGTGGTGAAGGGGGCGGTGACGGAATGGGCGCCGTAGAGTCCTGCCTCGGCCTCGAAACCGATGATGACCTCGGCCCGTGCCGGTGCGGCGAGCAAGACGAGGGGCAGAGACGAAACCATAAGCCACATCATTACTTTTTTCATTTTAAATTCCTCCATCGCTAAGATGAGCTGCTTTCATTCAGAACGGATAGTTTCGTCCAGGTCTGGTCAGTTTGACACCATGGCATCGTCCAGGTATTTGGCGGCGAGTTCGGCCAAATCTGCAAGGTCAACGCGTCCGTCACCGTTGGCGTCACCGGTCGGCGATTCCATGACAAAGTTGCCTGCGTCGGGACGACCGAACAGGTAGAGCTGCGCGATGGCGCGTGCGTCGAGCGCGTAGTTGTAAATGCGGGCGTCATCGAGCATGCCGCTCCACCAGTTCTCGGCGTTGCCGCGGCGCGCCATGACCACGTAGTCCATGGTGTTGAGCGTCGCCGGGGGCGCTTCGGGCGAAATATCGCCGCCTCCGTCGGTGGAGGCGACTTCTCGGCCGTCGACGTACCACCGCACGACCTGGCCGTCGTAGGTGGCCGCCAGATGGCGCCAGCCCGTTCTGAAGTCGCCGATCAAGTTTCTTTCCCAGCCGTAGACGTGGATACAATACTGTGTTCCGCTGCTTCTCCTGTTGAAATCGAAGCTGCGGTAGTTGTTGTCGGCGCCTGTCTCAAAGCCGGGATAGTGTGAGAAGCCGAAGACATTGGCCCAGTCCTGCATCATGTAGTATGCATCGGGATCGGTCTTTGCCCAGACGGCAATTGTGCGGGGCTCGCTGCCGCCGACACCGACTCCTCCGATGACGACGTTGACGCCCTTGCCAAGACGGTTGTCGAAATGGATGGCATTGCCGATGACGCCGGGCGACAACATGGAGGCGCCGTTGGCGGTACCCTGTATGATTCCGATGCTGTTGCCGCAGAACGGGGCGGAATCATTGATGGCCAGGGAGCCGCCGCCGTGGTCGAAGTCCAGGCTGATGATTTCCTCGAATTCGTAGTGGGCAACCAAGCCCTGCACAATGAGGCGGGCGGCCGCGGAGACTGTTTCTCCGCCGGAGTTGGTCACGACGCAGTGATAACGGTTGCGGTGCTGTGCGGTTGTAACGTCGGGGATCGCCAGGACGTCGGAGGTTTCGCCGGGCATTGCCACACCGTTTTCGTACCACTGGTAGCCGGTGATGGGGGATGATGGAACGGGCGTCTCGGCGACGACAGTAAAGACCGCATCTTCGCCGGGGAACAGCCGCACACCCTGCGGATGGGCGAGAATGATCGGCGAGGGCGGAATAGCCCTGAAGTGCCAGACAAGGCCGAGGCCGAAGTTGGGATCGGAGGGCACTTCGGTTGCCTGAGTGACCGTGTCGACGCGCCAGTAATAGTCGACGTCGAAATCGAGCAGGGTCTTGGGGATGGTGATCTGGAGCGCCTGATCGGCGGGCACCGAGGCATAACGGGCCAGGCCCATGTTGGGATCGCCGACGGCGATATCGTTGGTGCTGAAATAGACGTCATAGCGTATGATCGGGCGCGGGGCGGGATTGGTCGGGGGCGACCAGCTCAGAACCAGATCAACGCGCGGATCAACGGTGAGGGTACCGTCGGCGGGGCTCGGATTGGTGGCTACGTGAATTGCATGGGGTATGGTGGTCACGTAAGGGGCTCCGATGATTGCCCGAACGGCCAAGGGCGAACCGGGGGGCCCCTGCCAGGCGGCGGAGATATGGTCGCCGCCCGTGCCTTCCTTGTGGATGGCCATGAATGAATAGGCACGTCCCGCGTAGAGCCGGATGGGGGCGGACATACGCTCCGCCTCGCCGTCGAACTGCTGGTAGCTGCAGTAGGTGCTTTCCTGGGCGATCAAGACGCGTGCGGCTGGGTCGGAACTTGGGGACAGCCACAACTGTGTCTGGTCGTCGCCTGCGACCCAGAAGGTGTACTCGCCCGATACCGGAGGCAGGATGAAGCCGGTGATGCGTGCGCCGTAATTGTCGCCGCGGGTGTTGTGATCGACGCGGGTCAGGATTTCCCTTCCCGTCGGGTTGTCCGGATAGGCGGCGTTGCCGGTAAGGTTCGAGACGCTTGAACCGGAGATGTTGTCCCAGTACTCATACAATACCTCGCCCGGGCCGGCCGAGAGGATGCCGGTGAACGCCAAACACATCAACAGAATCCACATTTTTTTCATTTTGTTTTCCTCCATTTATAAGTGACCATAAAGCGCACTTTTGGAAACGGGCAGCGGCGAATCGGCGGTTTTATTCGCCTTTTTCTTTTCTCTTGGCGTCCTCAAATTGTCCGGCATGGCGCCGCGGGCCGGGCGGCACGGGGCTGTTGCTGGCGCTTCGTACATTCAAGGCACAGGAGCACTGACGTTTCGAAACGGGCAAGCCGGCGCAGCATGGATGTATCAAATCACCGGCGAAGGTAAAGGTATGAATGCCTGAAGGAACGCAGAGTCACCGGCTGTGACCCGGGGGTGGGCTGGCAGCAGGCCGCCGACATCGATGCGGCGGACAACCGGAATTGCGGAAACTTCTCGCATTCGCACGGATCCTCGCTCCCGTCAAACCGTGACAAAGCGTTCAGAAGCCCAAAGGCACAGCCTTTGTACAAAACTTTACGTTGGATGGAATTGTAGTACCGACACGAGGCCAATACAAGAGAAAAATTCGCCCCAGAGGAAATCTGAGCCGCGCGGCCGCACATTGCAGATCCGCCCTGCCTACATTACCTGGGAATGTAGAAACAGGCCTGCACCTTGCGGCACAGGCCGTCTCAAACCGTTGTTGTTGGGAGATCAAAATTACGGGGGCCCGTGAGGGTGTGAGTCACGGGCCCCGGAGGGTGTTTTCCACTCGGTCGGCCGTGCGGCCGGGTCGAGTGTGTAACGCTGTGATCATTTGCCGCGCTTGCAGAGCCAGGAATGGGGCCTGCGCCGCAAGGCAGCGCAGGTCCCACTTTCATCTGCACGTGCGTTCCTGCCAACGACTACTCCACGGAGTTATCGAGAAGCCACTGGCCTACAAAGGCTACCAGATCGCCCAGATCAACCACGCAGTTGCCATCCAGATCCATGGCCGGCTGCGTACCGTCGAGGCAAACGGGATCTTCATCCACTGCCTGGCCGTAGTCCTGCAGAATCTGCTGCGGGGTGCGGACGTAGTTGTAGATCTTGATCTCGTCCAATACACCGTTGTACAGATTGTCGCCCCACGGCTTGCTGCCTACTTCGCCGCCACCGGCGGGATTGGCCTCGGTGCCGCCGAATACAACACTGGCGCCGGTATCGCCGGCCAAGGCCACGTTCTCGGTGGCAATCCGGCGACCGTTGATGTACAGCGTTGCGGCCGTGCCATCGTAGGTCATGGCAACATGCATCCAGCCGTCGTCGTCGCCGATCGGCTCGGCAGCAAACAGTTCCAGTTCAGAGAGCTGGACGATGTTGAGGCTTGGGTCGCTGGTCTTGCTGATATCCAGCCTGTACATCCGGTAGGCCGTCGTGTTGCTGCTCAGATCGAAGGTGACTGTCTGATTCCTTGCGGTCCAGCTACCTGCGGCGCCCGTCCTGGTGTCCAAGATGACCCAGTTCGCACCGTCATCGGAAGCCTTCAACTTCCAGTCGTCCGGGTCGCGTCCCGGTGTATCGTTGCCGGAGGTGATGGCGTACGAGGTGACCACATACTTCTTCATATCGGGGAACGTGGCCTGTATCCATGCAGCATTCGTGAAGGCCAGCCACTTGGTGTCATAGCGGCCGTCAAATGCGCGCCAAGCTGCCTCATCGCGGTTGGTAGTGTGCTGGGCGCTGTAGCTGATGATCGCGCCGGCAGCCACGTTAGTTGCTCCGACATAGGGCGGACGGATCGTGGCGTAGCCGCCGGCGGGTTGGCCCGTCCCATCCTGGTTGGACTGCAGCGTCTTGAGGCAGTCGGTACTATTGTCCAGTTCGATCTGCCACATACTATCCGTGTTTGACCACGAGTCGCGCTTGGCTATGGGGCCGGCCCAATGGCCTTCATCGCCATACCACTGCGTCCAGAACTCGACTGTCATCTGGCCTGAGGCCTCAGTGGGATTCCACGTGCCGGCATAGGCGAAGTTGTCCACGCCGTTGAACCGGATACCCTGGCCAACCTTGCCCGGAACGAACGGCACCGTCGTGTCCGGGACATCGTCATCGTGGATATTCGGATCGTTGACCTTGTACTGGGCGTGCTTGTCACCCATCGCGGCCGGGTCGAGGAGATTGGCGTAGTCATTGAGGTCGTTGTCCAGCGGCCAGTACGCCATGAGCTCCTTGAGGAAGACGCGTGCGCCTTTGCTTTCGATGCTGGCCTCCTGGCCGTTGGATACCACACACGTATAGACGCCGTTATCTTGGCGCGTCATTCCGCTGATCCGGTATGTAGGCTGATCACCGCCGGCAAGATCTTCGCCATCCTTCTTCCACTGGTAATACAGCGGCGTCACAGCACTTGTGGCGGTGACGGACAGCTCGAAGTCGCCGTTCAAATCCACACCACCGCCCTGGGGATGGGCAGTGATAACCACCTCCGGTGTCACGGTACGGAAGGCCATTTTCTTGCCAGGGACTTCCTCTACAACTCCCGTCACGTCATTGGGCTCCAACATGTTGACCTGCCACCAGTAGGCGGTAGCAAGCTCCAGATCCGGGTCGAAGCTTGTCTCGGTGGTGATGACGCCGGCGCCCTGAGCTTCGCCCTGTTTCCACACATAGACCTTGAACTGCGGATCGACGGCGCCAAACGGCGGCTCCCAGGAGAGTACAGCGTCCAGCGGCACATCCATAGCACCGTTGAGGGGTCTGTGCAGACACGCATCCACGAGCGACACAAGATTGTGGACGCCAAGATTTACGATGCCCGTCTCGGTGCTGTGGTAACGCGCGCTTAAGCCTGCGCCACCGGAATGCTGATACTGCCAGGCGAGAAGGCCGTAATAGCCAGGCTCCAGCTCAACTGCCTCACCGCCGCTGCGCCAGCGCACGCCATGGTTGGAGTCGTCCTGGGCAACGAGTATCAGGTCTCTTGTGAGACTATCCCACCAAGGACCGAAATACAACAGGCCGTTGTCGTCCGACGAAATGCCGAAGCCGTAGAGGCCCGGATGGTCGATTTTGATTACGGCGCGTTCGCGTGTGAAGAAGTAGTTGGCCGAGGCCGCATGGCTTGGCGGCAACTTGAACGTATTGACGAAGCCGGTGAAATCGGCAGCGCCCTCGTTACGCAAAACGGCGCAGATCTCGCTATTTTCGGCTTCCTCGACGAACTGACGTATGGTCGGATTGGTGCCGGGATAGCCGCCGGGGTACGGGGCCACATTCAGCCCCGAGGAGCCGTCGTCGGCGCCGGCGGTGAGGTTCCATATCTCGTACTGTACGAGGCGTTCGTCATCCCAGACCACTTCGATCGGGAGGGCGCTGCTCATTACGGGACCACTGATGTCCCGCCAGCCAAAGCCGGGGCCCCGCCACTGGATGTGGATGTGGTCGCCGCCGCCGCCCTCGTTGTGGGCACCGCGCAGGAAGTACCACTTGCCGGCTTCGAGGTGAATCGTACCGGACGTCTGGCCACTGTATTTGTCCCACTGGTCAATGTCAGCCCAACCATCGTAGCCGGCTATTTGGACGGCATTGGCTGGATTAGCATCGCTGCTGAGCCACAGACGAGCGTTATCGTCTGTGCTTATACGGAACTGGTAATTACCGGTTACCTCCGGAATCAGCCACAGTGTAATGCGCGCAAGATACTCGTCGAGGTCCGGATCGACGCCATCCCGGCCCCACTCGGTCTTTGTTAACTCCTTCGAGTCGGCCGGCGTTGTGGTTCGAGTGAGCATTGCGTCGACGCCGCCGTCCTGGGTATCCCAGCGTTCCCATATACACAGCCCGTCCCCGGCGAATGCCATCGCCGCTCCGAGACATGTGGTTAACACCAAGATCAGCAAATTCTTCATTCTAAGATCCTCCGCAATTTAAAACTTCATGATTATCTCTTGCTTACGGTTAGTCATATAACCACAGTCAGGGAGTAATGAGACTGCTCTCCATCCAGTGCGCGGCAAGTTCGGCGAAGTCTGCAAGGTCAACCGCACAGTCGCCGTTGAAATCCTGGGCCAGTTGCTCCATGCAGCCGCCTGCGCCGCCGCCAAGGACCCAGAGCTGGCCGACTTCGACGGGCGACAAGGCGTAGTTGTACAGGCGGAAATCATCAATCTGGCCGTCGAAAACGGCGTGCTGGAAAGCCGCATCAATGGAGCCCCAGAAGCCGATCGCCAGTGGTTGTGGAGTCTCGCCGCCGACCTGTGTATTCAGCGCCGCGGCATAATCGGCCACCTTGACGCCATCGACATAGATGCGGACGTTGGCACCGTCATAGATGTGAACGATGTGCACCCACGTGCCGAAAGCGCTCCAGTCGGTGTAGTTGAAGTTGGATCCCCAGTGATCGAACTGATAGATGTAGTTGCCGCCTTCGTTGTTCTCGTTGTGGCAACCGAAGAACTGCATCGACTCGGAGTACGTGCCGATGGCGTAGACGCCGCTTCGCGCCATGCTGCGGGTTCTGGCCCAGACACTGACGGATCGCGGAAGCGCGCCGCGGATGCCCAGGTCGAATGGCGTGGCGTCGGTGGCAACGTAGGCACTGTTGGGGTCACGACCGCCCACGAGATCGATCGCACCGCCGATCATACCGGGGACGATTGTTGCGACGCCCGGCCACTCACCGGTTTCGAGATCTGCGGGCCTGACGCTTTTCAGTACGCCGTCAAACTCGCCGGTGGGCGAACTGTCGGGCACAGTGGTTCCGTTGAGAGAATCGAAGGTGTAGTGCACCATCAGTCGCTCGGTAAGCACTTTGGCGGCATTGCTCTGGGCCGTTCCGTTTTCGTTCTCGGCGACGCAGTAGTAGAAGCCTTCATGCTCGACGTCTTCGATGGTCAGCGTGATGGAGCAATCGTAATAGCGCTTGCCGTCGCGGCTGATCTCGGTCGGGACACCCGTGAAGACGGGGGTCGCCAGGCCCTGGCGATACCAGTGGAATTGCGTCAAGGCCGCGTCGTCGTCGTTGAGCGCCGTCGCAACGCAGGTAAGCGTCAGATCGCTGCCGGCCTTGACCACGTTGAGATCCTTCGGATGCGCGGAAATCTCGGGCACCCACTTGATCGTGCTGATACTGAAGGTCTGGCCGCGTTCAGTGTCGGCGTCCGCGGCGCTGGTAACATCGATACGATAGTACCACATCTGATCATGCGCCAACATCCCGCCGCTGGGGATGGTTGCCGTAAGGTCCGTGCCCTCGTAGGCGAGAGTCTCGGGCACACCGGCGTCCTGCGATTCTATGTACAGCCTGTAGACGGCATCGCAGGGGCCATACTGGGCCATTTTCCATGTCACGGTGATGTTCTCGGCGTTGTAGTCCAGCCAGCCATTGATGTCGACGGGTGCAAACTCAATATCCCGCACCGCCCACTGATCGGGCATGAAGCTGTTCATAACACCGCCGGTAATATCCGCCCAGTCGGCACTTGGGGTCTTCCATTGGACGTGGATATGGTCCCCGCCGCTGCCTTCGGTATGGCCACCCCGCAGGAAGTACACCAGACCGGCCTGGAGTTCAATCGGTTGAGAGGTCTGCGAGGCGTACTTGTTCCATTGGTCAATATCACTCCAACCGTCGACGCTGGCGATCTCGACGGCATTGGCCGGATCGGCGTTGCTGCTGAGCCACAATACACCGAAGTCATCGGTGGAAAGACGGAACTGGTAGGTCCCGGTTTCCGTGGGCATCAACCAAGTCGTGAATCGGGCGCGGTAGTTGTTGGGACCATCACCATCATCACGGCCCCATTCGGTCTTGTCGAGCAAGAGGGTCATGGTTGCACTGGTCGGGTCTTCGGTCAGGAGGGACCTTGCGCCCGCCAGGTCGGCCGTAGTCGCAGCAAACCGCTCGTAATACGCCTTTCCGTCGCCAGCACCCGGCTTTGGATGCACCGAGGCCGCCACTTTGGCGGCAGCAGACTGTACACTGCCAGCATCATTGCTGACAACAACATAGTACTCGCCGGGCACATTTGTCACAAACGTATCAGACGTCTCGTCCGGCAGGCCGTTGGCATCGCCGACCTTGAACCATTGATAGGTAATCGGGCCGCCTTCGCCTTCGACATTGGGCTTGGCCTCAACCGTCAGGACCGCGCTGCATGCGGGGCCGTAACGCGTATCCTGCGGTTGCCCGGTGATTACCGGAGCATATCTGACCGTGCTGAAAGACATGATGAGGCCATCCATATAATTGCTATCATTGATGTACGAGGCCACCCGCCAGTAATAGGTTTGATCACTCAGGAGAACCGGCGAATCGACCGTCATTTCCGTGACCGGACCGCCGCCGATCAGGAAGTTCTCGACGTTGGGATTGTTGGGGTCGATGTCATCTATGCTCGTGCTAAAATACACTTTGAAGTCTCGAATGGTATGGCCCTCAGGCGCCAAGGCATCCCAAGTCAGCGGATACACGCCGACAGGAACGTCTTTCTGTTCCGGGGCAGGATCCCAAGAGTGTGCACCCCAGAAGGGAATGCCGTTGATCTTGAGTGTCACATTGTCAAAGGTTGCCGTGGTCAACACGCCAGTCTCATGGGACGTCACTGCCAACCCGACATAGACCGGCGAGGTCATCGCGAAGGGGTGCGGGTTGAGGATGTGCTCGCCGGTACCGTCAGCCACGTTGTTCTGCGGGGCCAGTATCCAGTTTACGCCGTCCGGCGAACCATAGGCATAGTAGAGACCGTTTTTCCGCGCAAGCCGCACCCAGTACGTCCCCCAAGGCACGCTGGCGGACGGATCAGGCGATCCGGGGATTGTGGGTGCGCTGCCGCAATTTGCCGTGTCGGGATCTCGCCGGCCCTGCCAGCGTACACCTTCATCCGCCGTACCGGCCATGAACGCATGCCGGGACCCGGCAGTGAGATCGTCGCGGATCATCACGCCGAACTTGCGCCACACGTTGCTTCCGCCACTGAAACTCACAATGCGGGCGGTTATCTCAATGTCGTCGTCGCCGTGCAGTTCGACGAAGGCGAAATGGAAGCTGTCGGCAGCGTTCCAGATGTCGTCACCATCGCCACTGACCGAAATTGAGCCGTCGGCATGCACTACGACGCTTCCGCCCGCAGTGGGGGTACCGATGTCCTGGCTTCGCCACAGTTGGGCCGACGCGACACCGACCAGGCTCAAACACAAGATTGTTACCAGAAATGCTTTTTTCATTTGTGAGTCCTCCGTTTTATCAATAAACAATAAAGCCGTTCATGAGAGCTGTTTTGCACCCCCTCACGAAAAGAAAAAAAACCGCCATTTCACACAATCCAACCTCCTTTCCTGCTCTCAAGCCGTCGAAAACACCCTTTTGGTAATTCCCGGTCATTTGCCGGCATCGCGGCGCCGGCCTGTTCAAACCCAGACTCCGGAAAGCGGTTGCGCGCGGTTTCAGCGACGGCCTTGAGGCTGCGCAGAGCACCGCCGCGACAACAGCATGGAAGAGTCTGAGAATTGCTTAGCAGGAAGTTGAAAGGAAACGTTTAAGCACGGACCGACCGCCTGTCCCCATCTCCCCCGTCCAAAGGAGTCACGCCATCGCACCCGCACGGTTCCTCACTCCCAGAATAACCTGAATCCAGCAGCAGAGACGTCAAAGGCCCTTAAGCCTTTACAAAGACCTCGCGATGTTAGCATTTTATCGGATGCGCGGGACAGAATCAAGGAAAAACTTTTCTTTACTGAAAATTTTGTTGTTCACATTGTCGGATTAGCGAGACTACATTCCCAGTAGTATAACCCTGACGGCCGTTGTGCCGGCAACGAAAAAGGGGCCCGTGAACAGGTCACGGACCCCTTGGCCTTCTGATTCAGGGGCCGCTGTCAGCCGGCCCGAACGACGCGGATTACCAGCGATCGCACGGCTCGAGATTGCACTCCATCCAGGATGCCATAAATATGGCGAAATCAGCCAGATCTGTCACGCAATCGCCATTGAAGTCGTACAGCGGATCTTCCGGGCACACGGGCGAAACACCCGTGACACTGGCATACAGTTCAGCGGCCTCGGCCCCGGTCAGGCTGTAGTTATAGAGGCGCACGTCATCGATAATGCCGTCAAATGACTTCTCGATTGCGCCCTTACCCGAACCATAAGCGCCAATGCGGAACGAGAATTCATCGCCCGTATTCAGGACACGCGGGAAGAGAACCACCAGCCGCCCGTTGGCGTAGACCTTCGTTACGTCCCCGTCGTAGGACAGCATGAAATGCACCCAAGCGTCCTTGGACGGAAACGTCACCGGCGCCGGGCGATTGACGTTCCACCGTTCCGGAGCATCGTAGAGACGATATCCGGTATTGGTGTTGAAGTCATAGTCACCGCCCCAGTATTGCACGCGCCAGCCATGATCGCCATCGGCCTCGCTCTCGGTCCGCAGGCCCCAGTTCTGACCGCTAACCCGGGCGCCCATGTCCCAGATGCCGCCGTCATTGAACGCCCGCGGATAGACCCAGACGCTGACGCTCTTGGGGTGGCTGCCGCCGATGCCAAGTTCGGAGGCCAGCAGGCCGATGTCGACCCACTGGTCAAGGCCGTTGAAGTCGAGGGCGTTGCCGACCATACCCGGAACGACCGCCGGCAGGTTCTGATTGCCCAGAGCGATGCCGTGCCGCTGGAAGCGGCTGGAATCCAGAACCTCATTGGCGTCTCCGATCGCGTCCAGCGTCCAATGGCCGATGAGCTCTTTGAGCTTCAGTCTGGCGGCTGCAGAGGCTGCGCTGCCCGCAGAATTGGTCGCAACGCAGTAGTACATGCCGATGTCGTCGACGTCGACTTCGGCGATGACACCCGGATTGCCCGTGGCGACCTGGATATCGTCACCGTCGGCAACCTCCTTGAACCACGCATAACTCACTTCGCCGGCAAGCGACTCTGCCTGGGCAAAGAACTGGACCGTCTCATGCGGCAATACAAACACGTCAGCGGGCTGCTGCGTGAATACCGGTACCCGGTGGATCGTCTCGAAATACATAGGCGTGCCCGCTTCACTCTCGCCGCCATAACTGGCGTCCAGGCGCAGCCAGTACTTGCCCTCGTAGCCGAGCGTATTGGCCGGGACTACTGCGGGAGGCACGGCAGCAGTGGCCAGCGCCGGTGCGTTGGCGAAATTCGGCTCGCCGTTTTCGTCGGGCAGGATGTAAACCGTGTAAGTCACACCCGTGCACGGCGCCAAGGGACCCTTTTCCCAAGTTACCTCAAGCGGCGCGGCAGGATCGACCCACCCGCTGGCCTCCAGCGTGATGTTCTCCGGGGCCCAGCTAATGCCGCCAAGCGGCTTGCCCGCCAGGCCGGCCTGGTAGAGGGCAGCGACTTCCGCGGGCCTGATCGCACGATTCCACAAGCCCACATCATCGATCCAGCCGTCCCACTCATCGCCATCGCCGTAGACGCCAATACGCCAGTCCTGGGAGTCGGCGGTGTTGATTACCTTGTCATAACTGACAATGAGGCGACCATTGGCGTAGATCTTTGTGGTCAATCCGTCAAACGTATGCACCCAGTGCACCCAGTTGCTGAGGCAATCGAATGTGTAGCCGCCGCCCATATTCATGCCATTGAGGTCCGCCGGGTTCGTTGGAGCTATAACCGAAAGTTGTGGATGGACAGATGAAAAAAGCGGCGTATCCTT
>DAOTMV010000004.1:0-148724 GCA_035450485.1 Anaerohalosphaeraceae bacterium
GCGTTTCTACGCCAGAAACAACGTTTTCACCCCTTAACTGCGGAACTTGGGTTAGATGTGCGGCGGCAAGGGATTCAACGCGGCTTTCGGACAGCAAAAAAGGAGCCGCGGCAATTTTTCCGGGGTTATTCCGCTTGTTCAGCGCCCGTCCGGCCGGAGGGGTAGACCAGTGGGACCTTAACACCTTCAAGCGACAATAGCGCGCCAATGTGCTCGACGCAGGCCATGAACTCGCTGTAGTCGGACGGCTTGACTATATAGAAGCTGCAGCCGGCATCGTAGGCACGCTGGACCTCAGTGGGTTCTGTGGTGGTGGTGAGCATTATGACAGGTATCCTGCGGAGTTCGGGGTCGGCTTTGATCTGGTGGAGAACCTCGATGCCGTCCACCTTGGGCATGCGGATATCGAGAAGGAGCACATAGGGTGTGTTGGGCGTAATCTTCGGGCCATCGCCTTTGCCCAGGAGGAAATCGAGTACTTCCTGGCCGTTTCGAAAGTGCATGAACGATGAGGTGACACAGGTGCGCCAGAGGTTTTTTTTGACGAGCGCAAAATGGCCTGCGTCGTCTTCGGCAATCAGAATCACCGTGTCCTCGCGCATAGTACTCCTCTATTCACCGATTCTCGGAACGCTGACAACCGAAAAGAACTGCCCGACTTTGCGTATCGCATCAACGAAATCGTCGTGCTCGGCGGGCTTGACAATGTAGATGCTGCAGCCGAGTTCGTGGCAATGCTCCACTTCGTGGGGATCGTCGTCCGCGGCGAGCATCACGACGGGGATGCGTTTCAGCGCCTCATGGGCCTTGATTCGCTCCAGGACGGTAACGCCGTCGACTTTCGGCATTTGAGTGTCCAGGATGAGTATGTAAGCCTGAGGCTCTGCGGCACGGGCCTTATCGAAAAGGAAATCCAAAACCTCCTGTCCGTCAGTGAAACGGATGACTTCGTTGAAGATTCCCGACCTCACGAGGTTCTTGCGGATGAGAGAGAAATGACCCTCATCGTCTTCGGCAATCAGGATGACAACATCTTGGTTCATGTTTCTTCCCTGGCGTTGGAGACAGGATATAATGACTTTCGGCCCGATTCAAGCCGCAGTTCGCAGTATTTGGCAAAAAAATCGCCCCTTGAAGGGTTTGGACGGTGTTGTTATATTGGAATTCGACATGATACGAGGCATACATGTCGGGGCGCCGACAAGGCCGCCGTCCATGTCGATCATTGTTTATCCCCCAGGGAGGATCAGGTAATGGCGCAGCACAGAATCACACGGCGCGGATTTCTCAAGACCTCTGCCATGGCCGCGGGCAGCTTTTCTATGCCCTGTATTGTGCCGGGCTCAGTGTATGGTGCTGATATCAGTCCGTCTGAAAAGATCGTAATCGGCTACTGGGGTACGGGCAGCCAGGGGTCCGGGCACGTGAGGGCGTTCACGGGCAAAGAGGACGTGCAGGCGGTTGCGGTTTGCGACGTGAACCGCAGCGGGACCAACTACGCGGGCAACCGGCCTGCGGGACGGGAACCGAACGTCAAGGCAATTGAGGACATGTATGCCCGACAGAGAGGGGTGGCGACTTACACAGGCGTTAAAGGCTACAACGACTTTCGCGAATTCCTTCAGCATAAGGACCTGGACGCGGTGGTGATCTCGCTGCCGGACCATTGGCATGCGCTGGCGGCAGTGGCCGCGGCCAAAGCTGGGCTGGATATGTATGCCGAGAAGCCCCTGGCCCGGACGATCTACGAGGCCCGCGAGATGGTCAAGGCGGTGCGTCGGTATGGGCGTGTGTTCCAGACGGGCAGCCAGCAGCGCTCCGACCAGCGGTTCCGGCACGCTTGCGAATTGGCGCGGAACGGCTACATTGGCGAGCTGAAGGAGGTGTATGCCAAGGTGCTGGGGATTTCCGTGCCATGTCCGTTCGGCGGAGAACCTGTGCCGGACGGGTTCGATTTCGAGATGTGGTTAGGGCCGGCGCCGGCGGCGAGCTACCATCCGAAACGGGTAAGCGGCAATTATGACTGCTTCGGGTCTGCGTGGCGGTCATGGCGAGAGTATTCGGCGGGACATATCACGGACTGGGGGGCCCACCACTTCGATATTGCGCAATGGGGCATGGGGATGGACGGGACGGGGCCGGTGGAGATCACGCCGGGGACGGGCAACAGCGCCGACGGTCTGACCTTCCGTTACGATAACGGTGTTTCGCTGATCAAGAAACAGGGGCCGCACAGGGGAGACATACAGTTCATCGGCACAGAGGGCTGGGTGGGAGTGAGCCGCGGGGGGATCTGGGCATCGTCGGAGAGCCTGTTCTCAGTGAAAATGAAGCCGAACGACACGCGTCTATATGAGAGCAAGGACCATCGGCAGGATTTCCTGGATTGTGTTCGGACGCGGAAGCGGCCTATTTGCGACGTGGAGATCGGCTGCAGTTCGGTAACGGTGTGCTTGCTGGGTGAGATTGTGACGCGGCTGAACCGGCCGCTGAAATGGGACCCGCAAAAGTGGCAGTTCGTAAACGACCCCGAGGCGGATGAGTTGATTCGGCGGCCGATGCGGAGCCCGTGGGTGCTGTAGCGCCAGACCAGTCGCGAGACGTTCTCGGAGGCCATCCGCAAACTATACATGGACATATTTGGAGAGCAGAACATGGGGCAAAGAAAGAAACTGACACGCAGAGACCTCTTGAAGAACTCGGCGGTTGCGGCGGGAACGCTTGCGCTGGCGGGTCCTGTGGGTAACTGGGCGTACGCACAAGGCAGCGACACGATTCGGGTGGGAGTGATCGGCTGCGGCGGGCGAGGCACGGGTGCGGCACATGACTGCTTCAATTCGTCGAAAGGTGTGGAGATCGTAGCGCTTGCCGACGCGTTCGGCGATCGGTTGGGCGGTCTGAAGAATCATTTCAAGGTGCCGGACAATCGTTGCTTTACGGGGCTGGACGGTTACAAGCAGTTGCTGGCGCTGGATGACATTAACATGGTGATCCTTGCGACGCCTCCGGGCTTTCGCCCGCAGCAGTTGAAGGCGGCGGTCGATGCCGGCAAGAACATCTTCATGGAGAAGCCCGTGGCCACTTGCCCGGCGGGCATCAAGATGGTCTTGGAGGCCAGCGCCAAGGCCAGGGAGAAGGGCCTGGCCATTGTATGCGGCACACAGCGTCGGCACGAGCCGAGGTACGTCGAGACGATGAAGCGGATTCATGACGGCGCAATCGGCGAGATCGTGTCGGCTCAGTGCTACTGGAACCAGGGCGGGCTCTGGGTCAATCGGCGCCAGCCGGGGCAGGCGGACGTGGACTGGCAGATCCGCAACTGGCTGTACTTCACGTGGATTTCGGGCGACCATATCGTCGAGCAGCACGTTCACAACATTGATGTGATCAACTGGGCGTTCAAGGACGTGCAGCCGGAGCAGGTTCGCGGCCAGGGCGGGCGCCAGTGGCGGACCGGACCGGAGTACGGCAACATTTTCGATCATTTCGGCGTGGAGTTTTTCTATCCGGGCGACGTCCGGACCATCAGCATGTGCCGGCAGATCGACGGCACCACGACCAACGTCAGTGAGCGGGTTGTGGGGACAAAGGGGACCAGCGACTGTGCAGGCCGCATCGACGGCGAGAATGCATGGCGCTACGAGGGGCCAAATCCAAATCCGTATGTCGAAGAGCACAAGAACCTTATCGCCAGTATTCGCTCGGGCGAGCCGCTTAACGAGGGCGAGCGAATCGCCAACAGCACGCTCTGCGCGATCATGGGCCGCGAATCCGCTTATGCCCGCCAGCAGTTCAAGCGGGACTGGTTCCTGGCCCGCTGCACGCTCAATTACCTGCCGCCGGAGGACATGAAGCTGGGCGATTCGCACGAGGTCGGGCCGGTGCCCGTTCCGGGCAAGTACAAGCTGCCGACGGCTTAACCTGGCGCAAGGTGTTTATTGACGCGACGACACACGAGATAAGAATGAAGGAGAATGCCGATGGCATCATCAGAAAATAAAAAGGCTCGGATTACAGCGGCCGGCGGTATGGCCGCGATTACCGCGGCGGCGGCACAGGTTGCCCATGCACAGCATACGGGCAAGATCAGGATCGGGTTGTTGGGCTGCGGCGGGCGAGGCAACGGCGCGCTGCGTCAGTGCCTTGAGGCGGACCCGGGCGTGGAGGTCATAGCGCTGGCCGACCTGTTCGAAAGCCAGGTTAGAAAAACGCGTGACGGCATTGCGCGCGATGGCAAGTTCAAGGATCGCGTGAAGATCGATGACGACCACATGTTCTGGGGTTTCGACTGTCATGAAAAGATCGCCAGGTGCGAGGCCGACCTGTTGCTGATGGCGACGGCGCCGGCGTTTCGGGGCCAACAGATGTTGGCGGCGGTCAAGGCCGGCAAGCACATCTTCACGGAGAAGCCTGTGGCCACCGATCCCGCGGGCTGCCGCCAGGTCATGGAAGCCTCGCGGATCGCAAAAGAAAAGGGCCTCGCCATTGTGTGCGGCACGCAGCGGCGGCACGAGTTGGGCCGTGTCGAGCTCATGAAGCGCATACACGACGGCGCAATCGGCGAACTCGTCGGCGGACAGTGCTACTGGTACGGCGGCGGCATCTGGTATCGCGGATACGTCCAAGGGATGAGCGAGATGGAGTGGCAGTGCCACAATTGGTATCACTTCACGTGGCTTTCCGGCGATCAGATCTGCGAGCAGCACATTCACAACATCGACGTGATGAACTGGTGCTTCGACGGTCCGCCGGTGAAGTTCACGGCCGTTGGCGGGCGCGGCTGGCGCAACCACGAGGCCCAGGCTAAAGACGTTTGCGCCAAGCTGAACAACGGCAGCACGGAAGGCTGGGAGAAGTACGCCGGCGATATCTGGGACCATGTCTTTGCGGAACTGGAATACCCCAACGGCGCGCGGTGCCTGAGCTTCAGCGGGCACAGCCCCAGCAATTTCGACAGCAACGGTGAAAAGATCGTCGGCTCCAAGGGCACGAGCAACTGCCGTTCGAGCATCACCGGTGAGAATGCCTGGCGTTACACCGGACCAAACGTTGACGGGATGCGGCAGGAACACATCGATCTGATCCAGAGCATTCGCAAAGGCGAGCCGCTCAATGAGGGACAGCGGATTGCCGAGAGCACACTGACGGCGATTGGCGCCCGAATGGCGGCGTATACGGGCCGTACGTTCAGTTGGAACTGGCTGCTCAACGCCAGCAAGCTGGACCTCGTTCCCAAGGACATCAAGCCCGGCCCTGGCTTGTTCCATCCGATCGCCACCGGGCGCGACGCGCTGATCTAAGGCCGGACCGATTTCGAAAACAACATACGGCCATGAGGAATTCGCAAGAACGATTTCTTCATGGCCGTTTCATTGCGCAGACCGGCCGGAACCGGCGTCGATTCAATCGCCATTATCGGCTTCGGGCTGGGGCGTCGAGGCGTCGGGTTGTTGCGGGACCTGTCGCACACCCCCGTAAGGCGGTCCGCCTTCGCGATCCGGGGGCGGCCCCTGCTGCTGCCAGTAATCAAAGGGACGGCGCATGGCTCCGCGGCCATTGGGGCCGGCGCCCATTCCGCGGCCGCCGCCGAAACCCATTCCGCGGCCGCGACCATGCGGACCTCGGAAATGCTCGTCAAGACGGATCATGCTTTCACGCCATTTGACGCGCTGCGGGCCATCGAGTACGGCGAAGACCTCCTCGTAAAGTTCGTTCATTTCACGAGCGATCCGAGGGCGGGCCTCGGCGCGGATTTCGTCGATGGCTTCCAGGCGCCTGGCCAGGATGCTGCGTATTCTTTCCCTCTGTGCCGGGTCGAGCTGCAGTTCCTGCTGCAAGGCGGCAAGGGTGCGGTCATTGACGGATTCGATACCCGGCGCCACACCAGGTCTGAACTGCCTGAGGTAAATTGCCGCCGCGGAGGCGCCGATCACGAGGCCCGCCAGAAGGATGACGAGGCCGAAGAAGGCGGTTTTCCAGCGGTGCATACGAAGGATCAACTGCAGTTGGTCGGTTGTGTGTTCGTTTACTGGGCCGCCCATGAGATCACCTCATACATATTGGAGAGGGCGTTGGATTGGGACGCCCGCATTATCACGAACGAAATGACGGCGGCGCAGGCCGCAGCGGCCGAAGATAGAGACGCGATCCACATAAGCGGATGATAAGATACCGCCGGCCGCCGGACAGCCAGCAGGCTCAGGACGTCATCAGCAACGTCTACGCGTGGCGGTGTTTCGACCCGCGCGTGTGCGATGAGTCGGCTCAGATCGACTGACTTCTTCATAGTTCCAACTCCCTGCCCGCCTTTTCGAACAGTTTTTTCAAACGGTGTCTGGCCCGCAGGCTTTGCACTTTGACCATGGCCTTGCTCCAGCCGGTACGGCGGGCGGTTTCATCGATATCGCATTCTTCGAGGTAGCGCAGCGTCAGGACGAGGCGGTCTCGCGGGTTCAATTGCGCCAGCAGTTCATACATAAATCGGGCGGCATCGGAGGGGTCCGGGTTCGGCTCGCCGTCAGGATCCAGCAACTCGTCCCAGTCGGCCAGGCTGAACGGTTCCATACGACGGCGGTCGTATGTGTCTTTCCAGAACGCATAGCCGACGCGCGTGGCGATGGTCGCCAGCCAGTGCGACAGCGGGGCTTTGCCTTTGTAGGTCCTCAGGCTCAGGAACGCCTCCACAAAGACGTCCTGGACCAGTTCTTCATGCGTGCGAGGGTCGCGCGTGAACTTCCAGAGGATGTTTGCAACGTGCTGTTGGTGACGTTCGATGAGCCGCTTGTAAGCCTCGGAGTCACCGTTGAGCGTTTGTTCGATTTGACGGAGATCCGCGACGGGGACTGTTGCAGCACGCGTCCTCCCGGATGATGCGGCAGCAACGGCAGCACCTAAACGGCGCAGGATGCCAGGCACAGCGTCTTGGCGCCAGGCATTCAGAGCAGCAGAATCAACATACAGTATGGTCATTATTCAGCGCGACGTCCACAAAACGCCTGCATAAGAGAGTCCATCCCCTTCAGGAGGGCTCTCTTATGCAGGCAGCACCTTTGCATCTTCGAATCAGCGTCGCAGTCCCGCGCCTCGCCCTGTTCCGCGACCTCTGCCCTGCCGGGGTGCGGGGGCTGGCAAGTTATCCAGGCGTCCTCTGCCCTGTCCACGGCCGATGGCCTGTGCGGGAGCCTGTCCGCGGAGTCCTTGTCCGCGGCCGATGCCCGGTCGCAGGCCGGCCGGCAGCGGGCGCCTGCTTTGCAGGTCTTCGAGCTTTTCTAATTGCTCTTCGGTCAGCACCTCCTTGACCGCTTCAAGCACCTTCTTGCGTGCTTCGGCCCGCTCTTGCACTGCCTCTTTCAGAATATCGCCGATCTTCGCCTGCTGTTCTGCTGTCAGGTCGAGCCACTGCATGCAGCGGCCCATCGGCACGCCTGCACCCAGGCCCAATCCGGCACCCCTGCCCGGTACGCCCATTCCGCGGCCCGGTTCGAAAACGCCGCCTCCGCGACCAATTGCAGGCGCCTGCCGCTGCCCTGCCCCAGGCCACCAGGGCCGTACAGCGGGTCTGCTGGCGATCTGGTCATTCTGCAGCGGGCACCACGGGCCCGCCAGGCCCATGCCGGCGCCCGCGCCCCGCATGCCCATCCCCTGTCCCCTTGCCGGTCCCCTGCCGCGGCCGCGTCCCGCCCCAGGCTGGGCGTGAACCGCCACGCCCACCATTGCGACCATTGCAGCCACCGCCAGAAGCTTCCATCCTGCGTGTCTCATCGTTTTTCCCTTTCAAAACCGTTGGTCTCATTTGCCACACTTACAGGGCCCTGCACCGGGATAGTGGGGAAAAACGGCCTGCAGGTTACAGGTGAACCTGAGCTTTACCGTGACATGCGTATGCGGCTGCTGAAAAGTTACACCCCGGAGGCCTGCCCTTGCCCATACACCGGGCGACGGCTGGGCGGCCGGCATCTGAGAAGCAATCCAGATTATCACAGCTCCACTTCGGCGAGTTCCCGACAATCCGGGCGGTTACTTCAGCGGCCAGTCGGGCGGGCAGGTAGTGTACCACCAGTGCGAAATTTCCGCAAAATCGGCGAGGTCTACCCTTCCGCTGTTGTCCAGGTCGGCGGGTACGGCGCCGACATCCAGCCAGTATTCGGCCATGATCGCCAGATCGGTAAGGTTTACAACGCAACCGAAGCTGCCGGGCCAGAAACCGGTGCTGAGCACGTAGCTGCCTCCGCTCGAGACGCCCGTATCCGCCTGGCCGACAGTACCAGTGAGGGAGTAGCGGCCGCCGGTGCTCGTGCCTCCGCCCCCGTCAATCGAGTACCACGAAATCTCATAGTCGGCCCACGCACAACAGCCGACGAGCAGCGCCACGGTAATGATCCAAATCCTGTTACGCATAAGCTTCTCCTGCCTCGGCTGCCGATTCGAGCATCGCTCTCACTTGATTACTGTACCCGGTACGGGCGGAATGTCAATTCCTCCCGGAGTATTTCCTGCACTCCGCTGTTTACAGCAGGCGGCCGGTAGAGAACCGGAACGGCCTCTTCATAATAAACGGTCATGAGCGGGTCGCCCGTCTGACTGTAAAGGGTCACCAGACCGTCGATCGGCCTGCCGTCACCCTGTACCCAGTCATTGATCCAGACAACCAGGTCTTTGCGCTGTCGATATGGTGAGAGATCGCCCTGCAGGAGTACATCCCCGAATCGGTAGCCGATGATCCGGTGATCTTCCATCACGCATTCAAGTCCGCCGCCTGAAATGGATTTCCACCCGTTGTCCGGCGGGTCGACTTCGTAAGGCAGGTCCACGGTGAAACCCAACGCCCGCACATTTGCAGGAAACTTCGGCATCGCGGGCAGTTCCTCAAGCAGCTTGGCGTCTCCATGATTGAACATGATAACGCCCGGCTCGACAATGTGTGTGTTGGCGACGGGCTCCCCGTTTAATCGGAAGATGAAATGATTACTGAAGAGCTTCTTCTGGGTTGAACTGGTCAGTCCTGCGGTAGTCAACTTGAGGCGGCCCACTTTGAAATACAAGATCTCCTCAAGATAGGTTGTCTGCGCTACATCGTACTGAAGTGTCTCGTAGCGTACGGGGACTGCGTCGAAGAAGTCGATTCGGCGTTTTTCATTCGAGTCATCGCCGAGGTAGATCAGGCTTCCATCAAAGGTCGCTCCTTCGGCGGCGCTGCGGATGACGGCCTGAAGTTGGCTCTCCCGGCGGGCCCTGATGATGACCTTCCAGTCGCCGGGTTCGATTGCAGCCGGCCGGGGCGCAGGCGTTCCGGTGTCATCGGCTGCACACGTCCAGCGGCCGTTGATCCATTTCGGGATGCTGCCGGGTGCACATTGCAGCGAGCCCAGGGTATCGGCGTCGTTGAGCGCCCTTTGTGCAAACGGCACCGCCGAGATGCGCTGGCGAGGTGAAAGCGTCGTGTAGAAACCTGAAGAATCGCCGGGCCGGACGCTGATCTGAAGCCAAAGCTGGCTGCCCTGAAAGACGTTGCCGAAGTCAAGCGACACGGTGAAGTATCCACCGACAAGTTCGACGTCGTCGAGGTGGATCGTCGTGCCGCGCTGTGTGCCGGCCGCGGCGTCGTCATAGAGTTCGAACGTAAAATCGTGCGGGCCGGCAGCCGGTGTGCCGCCGTCATAAAGACGTCCCTGATAGGTGAAGCTCGTCCCGATCGGAGCCGCAAGGCCGGCCGGACCGGTACTCAACACGCATATCAAAGCCGCCAGAACCGCCAGCCACACTTCACGGGCCTTTTCCATCTCCCACCTCCAAATGTATAATTACTCGACGTTAGAGTCCGAAATGTAAATCTTTATTATACTCGATCTTCACTTAAGATTTCAAGCGTAAACCGGCTTCGAAACGGTCGGATTTGGAGAATCGAGCGCGGGCCGGGCAGCCCGGCACCCTCAGGGGCGGGCAAACCACTGTTGTGTGCGGCGGCAGATCCACACGAGCATGAGCATGACAGGGACTTCGATGAGGACGCCAACAACCGTGGCAAGGGCAGCACCAGACGACAGGCCGAACAGCATAGTTGCCGTGGCGATGGCGACCTCGAAGTGATTGGAAGCGCCGATCATAGCCGACGGCGCTGCGTCCGTGTAACGCAGCCGCAGAGCCTTACTGAGGCTGTAGCCCAGCGCAAAGATCAGCAGCGTCTGAAGGAACAACGGCACCGCAATCCAGAGAATCGTTAGCGGGTTGGAAAGGATGGTCTCCCCTTTAAAACTGAACAGCAGGACGAGCGTGATCAGCAATGCAGTAATCGTGACGGGCGTGAGAACGTGAAGGAACTTGTCGCGGAACCAGGACTCACCTTTGCGGGCGACGATCCACCGACGGGTAACATAACCCGCCGCCAGGGGCAGAGCGACGTAAATACCGATCGATAGCAAAAGCGCCTGCCAGGGCACCGGCAATTTCCCGACACCGAGCAGGAAGCCTCCCAAGGGGCCGTATAGGAACAGCATAGTCAGCGAGTTGATCGCGACCATGACCAGGGTGTGGCCGTCGTTGCCGCGGGCCAGATAACCCCAAACCAGGACCATCGCTGTACATGGGGCGATACCAAGCAGGATGCAGCCTGCCAGATAGCTTCGCCATAGCGGAACCTGCAGCATCTTCACGCCATTTTCCATGACCACGGTACCTACACCGTACTCGGCGCCGACCGGCAGGTCCACTCCGAACGGCATTTTCACGAGATCGACCGCATCCGGGCCAATAAGCCCGCGGAACAATGTACCAAGGAAAAACAATGCAATGGCATACATCGTAAAGGGCTTCACCGCCCAGTTGACGAACAGTGTCAGGCCGACGGGCTTTATTGTCTTACCAGCCTTGAGTACCTCGGCGAAATCGATCTTAACCATGATGGGGTACATCATGAAAAACAGGCAGACGGCGATGGGAATGGACACCACAGGAGCGTTGTTGACATAGATCGCCATGCCGTCAAGGGTGTGGGCGAACCCCGGGGCGAGCTTGCCTAAGGCAATGCCGCCGACAATACAAAGGATCACCCAGACGGTCAGGTATCGCTCAAAGAAGTTTAGCCTGTTCGTCTGGCCGAACGGCGGTGCCGATGCATCGGTGATTACATGCGGTACAGCTTCTGTGTTGCTTCCATTGTCACTCATCGCGTACCTGTCCTCTTACTCTTCGGTCACTGCCGCCGCCAGTTTTCATACCTTCTTGCAACCCGTGAAGTCAACGCTGGACACGTAGTCGCTTAGCTTCTTTCCTTCAGGAAGAAGTTCGCGAACTACTTTGTACAAGGCATCGTTGCAGCCGTCCATAGCATCCATGTTGCCGGGCTTGTCTCGGAACGTCACATCGGTGAGCCCGGCGGCCTGCATCATCTCGACAGTCTTTTCAATCCTGACCGCCCCGGCCACACAGCCTAAATGAGCCTGCACGGAGGCTTTGACTTCCGCAGGCAGCTCCTCCTTCAACGCAAGGTCCGATACGCATGCCGTGCCGCCGGGCTTTAGCACCCGGTAAATTTCGCGCCACACCTGCGGCTTGTCGGGCGAAAGATTGATTACGCAATTGGAAATCACGACATCGATGCTGTTGTCGGCAACTGGAAGGTGTTCGATTTCGCCCAGGCGGAACTCGACGTTTCGCAGGTCTGTCTTCTTCGTGAACGCCGCGATCGCCGCCCTTGCTTTGTCCAGCATCTCCGGGGTCATGTCGACGCCGATCGCCCGACCCTCGGGGCCAACCTTGCAGGCTGCGATAAAGACATCGAATCCCCCGCCGCTACCCAGATCCAGCACTACCTGCCCGGGCTTGAGGTTGGCGATTGCCGTCGGGTTACCGCAGGACAAGCCCATGTTGGCCCCATCCGGCAGTGCTGCGAGTTCTTCATTTGTGTAACCCACGGCAGTGGCCAACGTAGCCGGCGACGAACACCCGCAGCAGCCGCCCGACTGGCCTTTGGCGATGTCTGCATAGCCCTTGCGGACTGTTTCACAAATACGATCACTGGGCTCTGTAGTCATGTTGCCTCCTGTGCGATCACGGTAATTTTAGGGCCGCCTCGGCAACGCGGGCGCCTAATTTGCGGGCCGAGTCGATGCCGAACTCATCTTTGGTGATGTCATCGTTATATGCGTTCCACAGGGTTGCGCCCTGATGCGCGGCGGGCTTGCCCCCGACGGCTAAAACCTCGTGGCAGAGCATCGCCGTGAGGATCTGCTCGATAACCAGTTCCTGGCCGCCGTTGCGGTAAGCGCCGAGAGACAGCGCCCCCACCGGCTTGTCGGCCAGCAGCAGTCTGGGCGTGCGAAGCACGGCCAACCGCTCAAGAAAGGCCTTGCAGAGAGCACTCATTGCGCGGAAGTAACAGGGCGAACCGATGATCAGGCCGCCGAGGGCCGGGTCCTGAAACTTCGGCAGTAGCACATCAAAGTCATCGTCGACCATCGACATTCCGTCCCCGGGCTTTGCCCCGCCCTGCCAACCGGTAATATCCAGCCCGCCGAGGTCAACCAGTTCCACGTCAATTCGCGGCGACACCGCCTTGGCCGCATTGAGCGCCACCAGCACTGCCGCAGCCGTGGTCTTGCCCTTCCGCGGGCTGCACGAAACGCCGACGATTTTCACGCGCTTATCTTCAGCTGCGGTGACTCCGGTCCCCAGCTCTGCTGCCGCAACCGCGCCAGCCGCCAAACCACTGTTCAAGAACCTACGTCGATCCATTTAGATCCCTCCTGACGAATATCACATGATTGTTGTTCTGACTATGCCACTATATTACAAAAAACTCACATAGTCGTCAAAATAAAAATCACCGCGTGCGCTTTCCGAGATGTTTCAACATTGCCGCCTGGCAACTGATCCGCTCGCGCAGCATCTCGTCGACGCACGACAGGAAACTCAGGATGCAGGGCGTCCGCAGTGAGTACATGACCTTAAGGCCGTCTTTGCGGCTGTTAAGCAGGCCGGCCTTGACCATGACGGAGAGATGCCGGGAGACGTTGGAGCGCTGGGCGCTGACGTGGTCGACTATGTCGCAGACGCACTGCTCGCCCTTGCTGAGGTAATCGATGATCGCCAGGCGAATCGGGTGTGCGACCGCCTGCACCATCTCGGCCTTGGCTTCGTAGATTCGTTTTGTTTCCTGGTTCATATGCAACTCAGGGTCCTTTCTTGGGGCCCAACCGCTCTGCTGTTTTATCAGAGTAGCAGAGGGTCAAGGGTCGGTCAAGGTCGCTGCAGCCTGGCGGCGGGGTAGAACCCCGCCCTACACATTCGTCGTGTCCCAGCCGTCTTCATCGGGCCAGACGTTGGTGTACCTGATCGCCAAGCGTGGTTCGGCCATCATGTCGGCGACGGTGTCGCGCCATTTGGCGTAGTGCGGCGTTTCCTTGTGGCGGGCCGGGTCGTCGGCAGTACGGTAGACCTCGACGAGCACGAATCGCGTCGGGTCGTCGACCTGTTGGACGACGTCGAAACGGGCGATACCGGGCTCCTGCACGCTGTTGCGGGCGTTTTCAATCGAGGCGGCCTTGAAGGCTTCGACGCACTCGGGTTTCACGTGTACGAAGACATGCACAACGAGCATTGTTCTTCCTTTCCTTTTCATGGCATTGACGCCGGGCAGTGTACCATACAATCAGACCACTGCCAACTCGTTCCGACTCCTTTCAGTCCTCCCGCGTTAACGAGTACTCCTTCGATCCAAAGCGTCGCAGTGCGCTTGGGTAAATTTGAGTCGTATTCGATGATGAGCCGGACGAGACTGGCCGATTATGAGTCGGGCGGTTCAAGGGGATTGATTTGAACCTGCCGCATGCGATAATTGCTCGCGGGGGCGGCACGGGAGATTTGACATGAAGCACGCGGTGAGTCGGGAGCAACTGCTGGACGCGCAGCGGAATGAGGCGAGCGAATACGAGACGTATTCCTGGCTGGCCTCAAGGGTGCGGGATGAGAGCAACCGGGCCATTCTGGAGCGGATCGCAGGGGAGGAACGCCGTCATTATGAGGTCTTCAAACGGCTCACAGGAACGGACGTCGGGCCGCGGCGCTCCCGTGTGTTCTGGTACCGCACACTGTCCCGTGGACTGGGGCTTTCATTCGGTCTGCGACTGATGGAGCGTGGCGAGAGGCTCACGCAAAGTGTCTATGCAAGACTTAAGGAGCAGTATCCGCAACTGGCTGACGTACTTCTGGATGAACAGCGGCATGAAACGGAGATCCTGGGCTTGATCGAGGAGGAGCGGATTGCATACGCCGGCAGCGTCGTATTAGGGCTCAACGATGCGCTCGTGGAGTTGACGGGAGCATTGGCCGGGCTGACGCTGGCGCTTCGAAACGGGCAGGTCATCGCAATGACGGGGCTGATCACCGGCGTGGCGGCATCGATGTCAATGGCTGCATCGGCATTCCTCTCATCGCGGGAAGAGGCCGACCGCCAAGAAGGACGCAGTCCGCTGAAGTCCGCGGCATACACGGGAGCGGCATACATAGCGACGGTCATTGTCCTGATTCTACCCTACCTGCTGATCAGCAGCGTGTTCTGGGCATTAGCGGTGATGATGGCTCTGAGTATTCTGGTGATTCTCAGCTACAATTTCTATATCGCGACGGCCAAGGGCACGCCGCTCTGGAGGCGGTTCGGGACGATGGCGGGGATTTCACTGGCAGTGGCGGTGATCAGCTTCTTGTTCGGCATGGCGGCACGGACGATATTCGGGGTAGACGTCTGACAGTTCCTTGCATTCTTTTTCCGCTTTTCCCCAAAATGCACATCTGTGCCAACCGGCGGATACCCCGGCGCAGGGAAAAGTTTTCTTGACAATTTCAGTGTAATAAACTATAGTAATTTGAACTGATGAGGACGGGTGAAAGGGCGTTTTTCGGGGGTGGGGCACGTCTTTTCTGCTTGTTTCGGATTTCGGCGGGGGGCCCCTGCTGCCGTGGGGTGAGGGCATGAATCAAGGCTGCGCGTACAGGTGTGAATGGAAAGGAACGACGTTATGAAGAGGGCAATGCTGTTCGGGGCGATTGGGCTGGTGTTTGTGCTGGCGGCGGCGCCGGCCGGCACGATTTGGAGCTGGGGATCGGAGATCGATGGCTTGCAGAATGTGCCGGAGGGAGACGACTTTGTGCAGGTGGCTGCGGGGGTCAAACACAGCCTGGCCTTGCGGGCCGACGGGACGATCGTGGGATGGGGATCGAACCACCACGGCCAGATTAACATACCCGATTTCCAGGACTTTGTTGCAATCGCGGCCGGAGGCGACTTCAGTATCGGCTTGAGGAGCAACGGCGAGGTTGTCACGTGGGGACGCAACAACCACTCGCAGGTCTCCGACAAGCCTGCTGGCGGCGGCTTTGTGGCTATTGCAGCCGGCACCAATCACGGTGTGGCTATCCGGGCAAATGGTTCGGCCGTCGCCTGGGGGCCGAGCAGTTCGTTTACGGGTTTGGCAGCAACGACGGATTACCTGGCAGTTGCAGGCGGGGAGCACCATACGGTGGCGCTTCGCGGCGCGGGACCAACCGGCTCAGTGGTGAACTATGGGGCAACATGGTACGGCCTCGGGGATGTACCGGCCGGAAACGATTTTGTCGCGGTAGAGGCGGGCGTTGACCACAGTCTTGCACTCCGGGCCGATGGCACGTTGGCGGCATGGGGCCTCCGGAGCGGAGCCAACGATTATGGTCAGGTGACGGCGACGCCTCAGGAGGGCGGCTTCAGCAAGATCGCAGCGGGAGATCGTTTCAACGTGGCGTTAAAAACGGACGGCACGCTGGTTGCGTGGGGACGGTGGTCGAGCGGCCAAACCAATGTACCGATGGGCGACGGCTTTGTGGCGATTGCAGCGGGCGGCGAGCATGCACTGGCGATCAGGGAGCAGTCATCGTTGGTGGTGAATGCCCCCAACGGCGGAGAAGCGTTCCGGGCCGGGTCTTTGCAGACGATTACCTGGACGACGGTCGGCACAATTGCCAACGTGGTGATCGAATATTCGACGGACAACGGGCAGACCTGGGTCGCGGTGACCCCGGCCAACGAAGGCAATACGGGTGTCTATGAGTGGCGGACGCCCGATGTCGATTCGCAGGAATGCCTGGTGCGGGTGTCGTCGGCGTCGGGATTCGTCGCGGATGTGAGCGATGCGCCCTTTACAATTTACCCGTGCCCGTTGAAGGCGGATCTTACGGGTGACTGCGTCGTGGATTTCGCCGACTTTGCGATCATGGCGTCGGAGTGGTTGTTGTCCGATTCGCCGGAGGAGCCGGAGACAAACCCGGCGGATTTTGATCTGAACGGCAAGGTCGATTGGCAGGACCTGGAGGCGCTTGCAATTCGGTGGCTTCAGCAGGATGCCGGCACTTATGATCTGGACGGTGAGAGCCCGGTCAACATGAAGGACTTCGCAATGTTCGCCGACAACTGGGGCTGGCAGCGATAAGGTAGGATTAACTTAAGAGGAGGCAGGCCGCGGAGTGGAGCGATTCGCGGCCTGTTTTTTGCGCCGAGGATGCAGAACCCGGCATCATTTGCAGAGTTATGTTCCGGGAAGAAAACCTCCCTTGCGGCATGTCGATGAGTCGCCTGAGATACGGCAGGGCCTGGTCTGAATCGCACACGCAGCGGTCTGTGTTCACTCCTGCTTTTCGCTCATGCACATGCGTATCATGCAGCAAGGTATTGATCGACGAGGTGGTCGGTGGCCTGGGGAAGGATGCCGAGCAGCCAGGCAAGGTCGACCACTGTGGGACGTTTTCGGATTTCGTGCATGTGGAGGATGGCGGCCTTAAGGCGGTCGCGCGTACAATTGATGTCCGCGTAGGCGTGAGCGGCGCCTGCCTTACTAAGGCAATCTTTGATCTCCTGGGGCGCGCGGACGTGGGCGCCGACGGCATCACGGAAGTTGTTCCATGTCTGGGGGTCGGTGATCTTTTCGGCAATGGTTTTCATCAGAGGCTGTTTGTTTCGGTACTGCTCGGCAACGTTTGGAGCGAGATGCCTCCAGAAGCTGCTGTCGATACTTTGAGGGAGGGCGACGGGTTCGGGGGTGTCGATCGCCAGGACCTGTTCGTAGAGCGCACAGGCGAAGATCGTGCCGAGGCCGACCTGCCGGCCGTGGAGGTCATGCGGGACGGCGTCAACGGAGGACATCATGTCCAGCGTGTGGCTTAACATGTGTTCGCCGCCGGAGGCCGGCGCAGACGTTCCGACGACCGTCATGGCAATGCCGGAGTACACCAGGGCGTTGAAGAGGGCCGCCAGGGCGGCCGGCTCACGCTCACGGATGGCGGCCGGGTTATCCAGGTAGGTCGGTTCGAGGTCGTTGATCAACCGGGCACAGAAGGGGCAGAAGTATTCACCTAAGAAAAGGTGGTTCATGAGCCAGTCGGCAGTCGAAACCGGCTTGGCCAGGACATCGCCGAGGCCGGCAGCGGTTAGTTCGAAAGGAGCATCGCTCAGGACGGACGGAATGGCGAAAACCGCTAACGGCGCGCGGGCGACATGGAGTGTCTTGACGCCTTTGATCGTGGGGGCGACGTTGGCCGCGGTGTAGCCGTTCATGGTAGCGGCCGTAGCCAAGACGGCGTACGGCAGGTCGCGTTCGGCGGCGAGCCACTTGGTAAGATCGTTGATGACACCCGCGCCGACGGCAAGCAGGATGTCGGCCGGCAGGAGTTGAGCATTCAGCACTTCGAAAGTATGGTCGTCACAGACGGGGCCGCCGTGTTGCGTGTCGCCGACAATGGTATGGGAGACGTCCCACCCTCCCTGCTGCAACGCCCAGGCAGCTTCTTCGCCGGCAACGGACCAGGTGCGCTGGTCGGCCAGGATGAGAACCCGGCGGCCGGGCGTAAACGCGGCAAGCGTGTCCGGGATCGCGGCGACAGCTTCTTCGGAGTAGACGATTTGGCGGACGGGGACACTGTGCGTCTTGCCGCATTGGCACTGGAAGGTACTATTGAGCAGTCGATCGTGATCCATATTCAATGTTGCAGTCAGAAAACCGGCCCCTGTTCTTGGCCATTGGGACGTTCTTGTTCTAAAGTATTTTTTCGAGAGTGATCTGCTGGCCTTCACTAAAGCGCGGTATTTCGGCGTCGGCAGGGTTCATACGAATTTCATCGCCGTCAGCAAGAGGCGGGCCGGCCTTTACGTGGACAGAGCGGAGGCCGCCATAGATCCAGCGGGCGTGGTTGGCATAGAGCAGATCGCCGGGCTCGGCCGACATTGTGTCAAGATTCTTCCGCGACACCATGACCGTTCCCTCGGGAACCGCAGGATCAAGGCGGACAACGACGCGGGCAATCGAACCCGGCCGGCGGTTAGGCTCGCCGCCTTTGTATTCGCGCATGGCGTCAAGCTGCGTGCCGGCGACGAGACCCTTGATCTGCTCGATGGGTTTCGGTCGGGTGACGAATGTGACGGCAACACCAACAACGGCCGAAGCAATCAGCCCGAAGAGGGCACGCATGAAGTCATAACTGTCAGGACCCATCCCGAAATCGACGAGGCCGACGAGGGCGTCCGGCCAGAAGAACGACGCGCCCACAAGCAGCGCGCCGCCTATGACAGTCGCGAAAGCCGCCCACGGCGTGAACCGGCGCCACGTAATACCGAGGAATATAGCCACGACGACCGGAGGCGTCACGGCGGCCGTGAACATGCCGTGGGCGCTGTACAGGGTCTTCTGCATGAAGACTGGCACCAGCGCCAAACCCAGGCCGGCCGCGGCGAGGCTGGTGATCCGCGCCACGATGAGGTAGTGTTTGTCCGTGGCGTTGCGTTTGATGTACGGCCGCCAGATGTCGTTGACGAAGATTGCGCTTGTGGCGTTGATGAGAGAGTCCGCGGTGCTCATGAGTGCCGCCGTCAATGCGGCAAGAATGAAGCCGAAGACTCCCGGCCGGCAGAGTAAATGTGCCGCCTTGACAAAGGAATCGCCCGCCGACGTTTGGAGTTCGCCGCTGTTGACGAGCGCCTTGGCGATCCAGCCGCCGCAGCTTGTGGCGATCGCCGCCAGCGGCGTGAGAATGAGGATCCACGCGACGACCATGCGGCGGGAATCGTGGACACTCTTCAGAGAAAGGAACCTCATAATGAAGCCCTGGTGCATCAGCATGAGTGCGCCGGTATTGGCCAGCGCGTCCTGGACATAGATGCCGATGAAGCTGAACTCCGGCGGGTTGGCAAACTCCGAGAAGGCGTACTTGTGGCTTTGCGGCAGCAGCGCCCAGATGTCGCCGAAACCGCCGAAGTGATAAATCCCTCCGACGAAAAGACCGAGGCCCGCTATCAGGAGGATGATCCCCTGGGCAAGGTCGGTCATGATGACGGCGGTCTGGCCGCCGGCGTAAACGTAGATTGCGACGGCGACGGCGGTGACCGCGGCGCCGGTCATGACCTTCCAGCCAAGCAGCGTATGCAGAGCCTGGCCTAAGGTGACGAGGTTGATGCCGATGTAGCCCACTATGTAGAGCAGGATAATGACCGTGGCCGCAACCCGCGTCGCCTTGTTGAAGCGGACCTCCATGTACTCGGGGATCGACTGGATGCGCCGGTAATACACGATGGGAATCCACACGAGCACCAGCAGCGGGACCCAGAACCAGTCATTGAAGTACGTCTGCGTGCTGCTGATGCCGTAGGTAAAGCCGGCCGCCGAGTACTTGATGAAGCTGTAGCTGCCGACGAGCGTTGCGATGCACGAGAATGCAATCAGCCACCACGAGAAACGCTGCCCGCCGAAGAAGTAGTCTTTGGTGGTTTTATTGTAACGGCTGAAGCACAGGCCAAAGCCCATGATGGCGATGAAATACCCGAACATGACTGCGTAGTCGAGGTTCTCGCCGAGAGCCTGCGCAAGGATCATGGCATCACTCCGTTGGACCAGCTGGGGGCGACGAACGTAAAGAATATCGCCAGGGCCAGCAATCCGAGGAAGCCCGCGATGACAACGGCAAGGAATCGCCGGTCCTCCGGAAGCCGCAGATCAAAGTACCGGCCGCGCACTCCACAGACTATACCGAGCAGGCACAGGGCGGCGCCGACACCGAATTGACAGATGATGGGCCATACACGGGCCATTGAGTCAGTCCTTGTGATTGCGGGATGTCTTGTTTCGAGTGGCAGCAAGCTGTTCGCTGAGCCAGGCCGGCCGGTTGGTGGTGATGCCGTCGACCTTGAGGCTTACAAGCCGCTGAGCCTCGGCAAGATCATCAACGGTCCAGACATACAGCCCGAGGTTAGAGGCCCTGACCGCGTTGGCGAATTCTTCCGTCACACCGGCGTAGTGCACGTCGAGGCCGTCGAGGTTCTTGTCCTGTGCAGTGCGGATGAGCGAAGTATCATGCGGGATGGGATGGTTGGTAACCTTGTGCTTGTCGGTGCCCTTGAGCCAGTAGACGGGGGTCTGCGGCAGCCGCTGTTTCGCCAAGGCGACCGTCTCGAGATCGAAACCGATGATGACGATCTGCGGCAGCCTGCCGCTGTCGAGCAGGACCGGCACAAGCACGTCAACGGTTTCAGGGCCGCTCTTGATCTCGACATAAAGCTTGCGGTGCGGCGGGATCGTCTCAAGCACCTCCTCCAGGAACGGCATTCTTTCGCCTGCGAAGTCCTGCGACTTGAAACTGCCCACGTCCAGCTTTCTTAGTTCATCGGAAGCAGTCTCGGCCACGACGAGCTTGCGCCCTGCGGTCCGCTTGGTGTCCTTGTCGTGGATGACCACAATGCGTTTGTCGGCGGAGAGGTGAATATCCACCTCCACGTCAAAACCCTGGCGCCAGGCAAGGTTCACCGCCGCAAGGGTATTCTCGGGGGCGTCGTACGAGGCGCCGCGATGGGCGATGATTTCGACCTGTCGACCACAACCGGTCAGAAATGCGGCCATTACACACATCCATCCGTAAATTAACAGATTCTTCATATTTGCCTCGTCGGATCACGTCTCATGGTGTTTGACATCAGGATAGCTCCATTCACGTCACAATCAAGCAGTATTTTCTCCCTGTGTGTTAGCGGTCTTTCTTTCGCCACACTGGCCCCCCTACGCGAGCCGGCCGAGGCGTGTGCGGATTTCGTAAATTATTGTGTGTCCCGAGCCGAACAGGTGTGATAGAGTGGGGGACATAACATAATCGCAGGCGGCTTTCAGAGTCGAAAACGCATTGCGAACCACCTTTAGGGGGGTATGCTAAATGAGAATTCTGCTTGTCAACCCTACGACGCCGGATACGTTCTGGGGTCTGAAGAATGCCGTGAAGTTCATCGCGCGGAAGGCCTCACTGCCGCCGCTGGGGCTCTTGACGGTGGCGGCCATGCTGCCGAGGGAGTGGGGCAAGCGGCTCGTTGATATGAACGTGCGCAAGCTGCGGGATGCGGATATCACGTGGGCGGATTATGTGTTCGTCACGGGGATGATTATCCAACGGGAGAGCGTGGATCAGATTCTGGAGCGGTGCAAGAGGCTGAAGCGGCCCGTGGTCGCGGGCGGGCCGTTGTTTACGGCGGCGCGAGAGGATTACGGACACGTGGACCATTTGGTTTTGAACGAGGCGGAGTTGACGCTGCCGCGGTTTGTTGCGGACGCGACGGCCGGCCGGCCGGCGAGGCTTTATTGCACGGACGAGAAGGCCGACCTTGCCCAGACGCCGGTTCCGCTGTGGGATCTGGTCAGGATGAAGGACTACGCGTCGTGGTGCATCCAGTCGTCCCGGGGGTGTCCTTTCGATTGCGACTTCTGCGACGTGACGACGCTGTTCGGACGCCGCTTTCGCATGAAGTCGACGGAGCAGGTACTGGCCGAGATGGACTATATTTATGCATGCGGGTGGCGGGGTAACCTGTTCTTTGTGGATGACAATTTCATCGGAAACAAGGAGACGCTCAAGCGGACAATGCTGCCTTCGATCGGGGAATGGATGAGGGCGCACGATTACCCGTTTTCGCTTTTCACGCAGGTATCGATCAATCTGGCCGACGATGAGGCCCTTATGGCGGCAATGGCGGCGGCGGGTTTCGTCTCTGTTTTCGTGGGCATCGAGACGCCAAGCGAGGCGGGTTTGCGGGAATGCCGCAAGGTGCAGAACACCAACCGCGACCTGAGGGACAGCGTGGCGAGGATCCAAAAGGCGGGCATGCAGGTGCAGGCGGGGTTCATCCTGGGTTTCGACAGCGACGGGCCGACGGTGTTCGATACTCTCATCAAGTTCATTCAGGAAAGCGGCATCGTATTGGCGATGGTGGGCCTGCTCAACGCGCCGCGCGGGACGCGTTTGTATCAGCGATTAGCGGGCGAGAACCGGCTGACCGGCGCGATGTCGGGCGACAACATGGATTGTGCAATCAATTTCTTGCCGGCCATGGGTCTGGAGAAGCTGTTGGCGGGGTATCGGCAGGTGGTTGCGACACTGTATGCGCCGCGGGCGTATTCGGAGCGTGTTCTGACATTCCTGCGGAACTATCGCATGCCGAAGATCGCGCCGTTTCGAGTGCAGGCGGCGGAACTGGCGGCGTTTTTCAAGAGCATGTGGCACATCGGCGTGATCGGGCACGGGCGGAGGTACTATTGGCGGGTGATCGGCTGGACGATGCTGCGGCCGCGATATCTGCACCTGGCCGTGACGCTGTCGATCTATGGGTATCACTTCCGCAAGGTCATTGCGGCGATGGACGAGCGGATCGAGGCGATGCTGCGGGACCACGCAGCCCCGGGGGTGGTTCTGGCCGAGGCGGGCGCGTAAAAAAGCCCTGCACGAGGCAGGGCTTTGCGAGTCCTGTAAGCGTTAAACGCTTATAAGGGCACGACGTCCGTGGCGCATGGGCCTTTCTTGCCCTGACCAACCTGGAAGCTGACCTTCTGGTCCTCTTCAAGGGTCGCATACCCGTTCATCCGGATCTCCGAATGATGGACGAACAGATCTTCGCCGCCGTCATCCGGGCAGATGAACCCAAAACCCTTACTCGCGTTAAACCACTTTACTCTACCTGTGCTCACTACTGCATCTCCCAGGCCCTGATTGGGCCCTTCATAAAACGTGTCTCTCGGTCCTGTCTTAAGGGTAGATACTTGAGAGACCAAAGTACAGACCCCCGTCATAGCGTGACACTATACCCTCCCGTCGTCAGAAAGTATCACGAAAAATATGCAAAAATCTTTTTTTCTTTGGATAGCCTTGTTTCTGAGCAGAAAACATCGTCCCGGCGTCCCCCACAATCGCCAATTTTCCTGTTTTCGTCCATGATTATTCCTTGAAGCTTTCTTAAGTGAAGGCAAGAGAGGGGCAAGGCAGAGCGCCAACAAGATCAATATCATTGCCACACAAGCAAATTTGTGTCGATTCGTACTTATTCATGGTTTCGGTTGCAGCCGCATGCCCGGCCACTTCCAAAATGCGGCACACCATGCTCTTGCCTGAAGAGCCAAAAGCCGTTCCGCGCGCCGTACCGCTGCCGGCAGGAAAACTGCTGGTTGCCAGAACTGCCGGGCAGTATACTTGAATGCCGGTGGATGCTCGTGATACTGGAACGGAAACCATGAAACGACAAGGCTCACAGAAGATTTCGGCGGCCACAAAGCGGATTGTCGAGGTGCCGGAGTTGGGCGAGGTGGTATTGGCCAAGTCGCGGCGCGCGAGGCGGCTGTCGATAACGATTACCCTGGACAAGGGCGTGCGCGTGGCCGTGCCGTATCGCACGTCGTTCGCGGATGCCCAGGCCTTTATGACCGCGCACATCGGTTGGGCGCGCAAACATGTGGCGCGGATTGCGCGCATTCGCCAGGCACACGAGAGCACACTGAACGGGCTGCCGGCAATGAATCCGGACAAGACCAGGCTGATGCTCAAGAGCCGGCTGTCGGAGTTGTCGCGGCAGTACGGCTTCAGCTACAATCAGGCGTTTATCCGCAATCAGAGAACTCGCTGGGGCAGTTGCTCGCACAAGAACAATATCAACCTGAACATCAGCCTCGCCCGACTGCGGCCGGAACTGATGGACTACGTGATCCTGCACGAGCTGCTGCACACGCGGATCAAGAACCACGGCCGGATATTCTGGAGAGAACTGGATAAGCTTGTGGGTAATGCCAGGGCCCTTGACGCGGAACTCAAGAACCATGTCCTGGGGCTTGCAGTGGAGCGGCCTTGTGAGCGGCAGCGGCAATGAAGCAGTTGATAACGGCTGCGAGAATTGACGTTCGATAAAACGCGCGTCATGACCTAAAGCCAGAAAGGCTTTAAGTCCGATAAATCATGCACTCGCCGCAAGCCCCCATTCGCAGAGCATGGCCAAGGCGCTTCGGCGGCTATTTTGCTAATGGCGCCTCCGCAACCGGCCGAAAAACACTTGTAATTTCGTCCACGAACGTGTTATAATACCGCAACTTGGGAAGTGCAGGGGCCGGTTGATGGAAAGAATCATTATTTCGCTTCTGATCGTAATCTCGTGCGTGCTCTGCGCCCACGGTGCGGCAGCCGTTTTTTATGTGGATCCGGCCGGCATCGACCAGGTCGGGGGCGGTTCGGCCGAGGCGCCTTTTCTGACTATACAATATGCCTTGGACGCCGCTTCCGACGGCGATAGCATCATAATCCGGCCGGGGACATACACAGGGGCAGGCAATTACGACCTCACACCGCGCGGCAAGAATCTGTATATCCATAGCATAGATCCCGCCGACCCGACCGTGGTCGCTTCGACGATCATCAACCCGTCGGCCGCCGGCCGGGGCTTTGCGTTTGTTGATGGCGAATCCGCTGCGTGCACGCTGGACGGCCTGACCATTACTGGCGGCCGCCGCGAAGGCAGCGGCGGCGCTATCTACTGCCTCGACAGCAGTCCGACCATCATGCGGTGCGTCTTGGCGGCGAACACTGCAACACTTCATGGCGGTGCGATCTTTCTGTATCGCAGTAACGCCGTCATACAGCAATCCGTCATCACGGCCAATACAGCCAACGCAGACGGCGGCGGCATCGAGGGGCAGCACGGCGCCTTCACGCTGGTAAACTGCCTGATCTGCGGCAATACAGCCAACGGTCAGGGCGCCGGCGTCGACGTCGTCAGTGGCAGCGCTGACGTCGTCAACTGCACCATCGCCCATAACCTGGCGACTTACGGCGGCGGCGGTTTGTACCTTTGGGGCAGCACCGGCCGGGTGAAAAACTGCATCATCTGGGGCAATACTGGAATGAACGGCCAGATCGGAATGAATCCCACGTCGGCCGTCACCGTCAGCTTTTCCAACGTCCAGAACGGCTACGCCGGCGAGGGCAATATAGACAGCGACCCGCTGTTTGTGGGGCTGGAAGGCTCGCAGACTTCATACTATGATTATCATCTTGCCAGTGCGTGGGGACGGTATGACGTCCTGACGGGCCAGTGGGTACACGACGTGGTGACCAGCCCATGCATTGACGCTGGCGATCCGGCAACGGATTACGGCGTGGAACCGTGGCCGCACGGCGGACGCGTAAACATGGGGGCATTCGGGGCAACGACGCAGGCGTCGATGAATGGTAATCCCGCTGACTTCAACATCGACGGCGTGGTGGATTGGCGGGATGCGTCGGCCCTGGCCGAACACTGGCTGCGCGATCAGGCGGGTATCTACAACCTCGATGGCGTCGGTCGCGTTGATATGAAAGATGTAGCCATTTTCGTGCAGCACTGGCGCTGGCACAAGTAATCGTTGCCGGCAGTTGCGGCCGACACACCTGCACACGACGCCTGGTCCGACAAGTCATTCGACAACCGTCCAGCGTGCGCAAAAAAAACAGCGCCATGGAAAGGCGCTGTTCTAAATCATAGGAACATTCGACTGTGGCGCTCAGGCCGCTTTACGGCGGAAAATAGAAAGGCAGCCAACACCCACACCCGCCAGAAGCAGCGCACCGGGCGCCGGAACGACCGGCACGGCAGCCGCCATGGCCACAAAGTAATCACTTGTCTCCGAGCCCTTGATGCCGATGAGAATGTCGCCCGCGTTGATGCCCGCAATCACGTCGTCATAGGTCTTGCCCGGTTGCAGGTCGAAGAGCACGCCAAGCGAATTCTGAAAGGCGTTCTCCCTTGCCACGTAGCCGCTTACGAGCTTGTAAGCTGTCAGATCGACGCCCGGCATGTGGCCGTACGAGCCTTCAAGGAAGAGTTGTGCATTGGTAAGTTCAGCGATTCCCAGCAGTGCGCCATCGTAGAAGTACGCGCCCTCGATTTGCCAGGGGCTGTCGGGTTCGACGGTGCTGATCGTAAAGAGCACCTGACCCGCACCCGCATCGCCCACCTCGACGGCGAACGGTTTCAGGGTTGGATCACCCGCGATGGCGCCAACATTGAATGTGACGGCGGCAAAAGCCGGCGCGCACATCATTGCCGTTGCAAACACAACCACTGCAGTACGATACATCCTGTTCATTTCACATCTCCCCCCGACACTTCGGAAACGTCCTGTCTCCATTCTCCGGAAATGTCGGACAAAACATAAAACTCTCTTGTTTGGCCCTATTCGGAAGCCACCCCATCGCCGTGATGTTCAGGTCTGCTTTCCGAGCCTTGCCGCCAGACTGTATGTACAGCCAGCTTCTCCTTACGCTTACAGTGATTCTATCAGAGCATGACTTGGATTGCAAGAAAATTTTTTGGCGAAATGAAAAAAAGTGCGTTTTTATCAGACGCCGGAATTCTCCGCAAAAACTCTCAAAACTGCGCAAAAAACGAGGATTTCGGCGGCTAAACGTCGTCCGCGGGACCGCCTGACGCTCAATTCAGGCCCTGCCCTGACCCATCTTATAGGGCAAACCCGCACTGTGGCCCAAAATCAACGGAAGTCTTTAATATTAAAGGACTTGCTTTGCGGCAAGGAACACAGCATCGGTAGTAATGCCAAAATTCTCAAAGCAGACCTTGTAAGGGGCAGATTTCCCGAATGTACTCATACCAATGAATTTGCCCCTATTGCCAAGGTATTTGTGCCAGCCGAGAGCGACACCCGCCTCCACGGCGACCCTGGCCGTGACACTCGGCGGCAGCACGCTGTCCTTGTAGGCCGGGTCCTGTTCCTCGAAGAGTTCCCACGACGGCATGCTGACGACTTGGGCCTTCTTGCCTTCGCCGGCAAGTTTCTCGGCGGCCGCCAGGGCCAGTTGGACCTCCGAGCCGGTGGCGATCAGCAGCACGTCCGGCTTCTCGGCCTTCACCAGCACGTAGGCGCCTTTGGCAAGATTGCTGGCGCTCGGGTATTTCGATTGATCAAGGATCGGCAGCCCCTGCCTCGTCAGCGCCAGGACGATCGGCCTGTCACGGTGTTCCAAGGCGTACTTCCAGGCCTGCGCCGTCTCGTTGGCGTCCGCAGGGCGTATCACCACGAGCCCGGGAATCGCGCGAAGCGCAGCGAGGTGCTCGACCGGCTGATGCGTCGGGCCGTCTTCGCCGAGGCCTATGGAGTCATGTGTGAACACGAAGATGGTCGGGTACTTCGACAAAGCCGCCACGCGGATCGCCGGCCGCATGTAATCGGCAAAGGCCATAAACGTACCGCCGTATGGAATCAAAAGGTCGCTGACGGCAATGCCGTTCATGATCGAGCCCATTGCGTGCTCGCGCACACCGTAACGGATGTAGCGGCCGGTGGGGTTGTCCTTCTGAAAGTCCTGTACATCCTTGAAGCGAGTATTGTTGGATGGCGTCAGATCCGCCGAACCGCCCAAGACCAGCGGCATGTGCGGCATCAATGCGTCGAGCACCTTGCCGGACGCCTGCCGCGTGGCCAGAGGCTTGCTGACGTCGAATTGCGGCAGCAGTGCGTCTATATCGACGGGCGGCTTCTTGGCCTGAGCGTCCTTCAGTTCCTTGGCCAGCTCGGGGTACTCAGCAGCGTACTTGGCAAACATGTCGGCCCAGGCCTGCTGGAGTTTCGCCCCGCGTGCGCCTGCGGCGGCCATGTGCGCTTTCACACCATCCGGTACGTGGAAGGTCTTCTCCGGGTCCCAGCCGAAGTTCTTCTTGATAAGCTTGATTTCGTCTTCGCCCAACGGCGCGCCGTGTGCCGTGTGCGTATCCTGAAAGTTCGGGCTCCCAAAGCCGATGTGCGAACGGAACTGAATCAGGCTCGGGCGGCCCTTCTCAGCCTGGGCCTTCTTGAGGGCCTCCTCGAATGCATCCATGTCGGTGCCGTCGCCGCCGACGACCTGCACATGCCAGCCGTAGGCTTCATAGCGCTTGGCGCGATCCTCGGTGAACGACAGTGAAGTCTCACCGTCGATGGTGATATGGTTGTCATCATAGATGACGATAAGGTTGTCCAGGCCGAGGTGGCCGGCAAGACTTGACGCCTCGGACGCGACGCCCTCCTGCAGACAGCCGTCGCCTGCGATGACGTACATCGTGTAGTCGAAGATCGGATAGCCGGGCTTGTTGTACCGCGCAACCAGGTATTTCTCCGCGATCGCCATACCGACGGCGTTGGCCAGGCCCTGGCCCAACGGACCAGTGGTGACCTCGACGCCCGGCGTTTCACCATATTCGGGGTGGCCCGGTGTCCTGGAGCCCCACTGCCGGAAATTCTTCAGCTCCTCAAGCGACAGATCGTAACCGGCCAGATGCAAGAGCGAATACAGCAGCATGCTGCCGTGCCCCGCCGACAGAATGAAGCGGTCTCGGTTCAGCCAGCGGGGGTCCTGCGGATTGAAACGAAGGTGACGCATCCAAAGAGTATACGCCGCCGCCGCCATGCCCATCGGCATGCCGGGGTGGCCCGACTTGGCCTTCTGCACGCCATCCATCGAGAGAAAACGAATCGTCTGTACGCACAGTTCGTCCATGTCCGAGAGACCTTTGGTTCTGGCAGATACTGTCATCCTCAGAATCCTGTCAAAAATGGGGTTTAACAACATCCGCGGGCAGATACAAACCGCCGACTGCGGGTATTTTGCTTCAACTGCGGCCATACAATAACGGCTTTGTGGCCGGCATGCAAGCTTTTTCGATGCCGCGGTGCCGCAGGGCGGAAGTCCCACAAACGAGCCGTCAATTACCGCAAAATACCCGCACTGGTCGGTTTGTCGGAACCAATCGTTCCGGCCCGACTGTCCCGGTACTCGCCCAACATGGAAAGCAGGGTCCGCATCACAGTGAGCCAGTAATACCGCCCTTTGCGGGTGAGCGTAAGGCGGCCGTCGCGGAGGGTGGCGGCCCGGGCAGCAAGAAGGAAGGTGATTTCCGGCCAGAGAACCCGCCAGAAACGGCCGTGCTTTTCCCGCATAGCACGTATATCCGCGGTCCCGCCAAGCAGCTTCAGCAGCAGATCGAACCGCAGCTGTTCAGCCGGTGAAAAGCGGCGGATCGAAGCCAGCGAAGACCCCCTATCGTTAACGGCATGGACGTACTCCGGAATGAGAAAGGCATTGATGCACAGATTACCGCCGAGGTAACTCAGTGCGCCGGGGCCCACACCCAGGTACTGCTCATGCGTGACGGGATACTCGTCAATGAGCCCAGCCCGCTTCGAGTAACACCAGACCGATTCCTGGCGATATGCCCCCGCAAGACCATCGACAATCATCTCATAAAGCCGCCGCTCGCGGACATAGTCGAACCGGCCGCGTCCCTCGACCAGCAACCGCTTCTTCGTTTCCGAAAGCATGAGCGGGTACCAGGTCACCTGGTCCACGCCGAGTTCGTTGACTATCCTGATGTCGGCGGCCAGCGTCTTCTCGGTCTGGCCGCTGAAATTGAAGATCATATCGACATTAACCGTATCGAATGCACCGATCACGGCAGCCAATTTCTGTCGGATAGTCTCGGAACTGCCGTACTTATGCCGATACCGCATATCCTCAAGAATGGCGTTATCGAAAGACTGGACACCCACCGACAGGCGATTGGTCCCGATATCTCTAAGCACAGCGAGTGTATCGCCGACGAGGTGGCTCGGGTTTGTTTCGACGGAAAGCTGGCTGATAGGCCAGAAGCTGCGGACTAACGACACCACCTCGGCTAATTCGGCGGGGATTATCGTGGGCGTGCCGCCGCCAATGTAGACGTCGCCAAACCGGAACCCGCGATCATGGCAGACCCTAATCTCCGTTTTCAGTGCTGCAAAGAAGGTTTTGGCCAGGTCGGCATCAAATCTGACCCGCGTGAATGAGCAAAACGGGCACAGCTCTTCGCAAAAAGGAATGTGAATATAGAGAAGATATTGTGTGTTTGCATCTGGCACAGGCTGGTCGTGCCGCCCGGCCTGTTCGAAAGCCAGGTAGCGCCGCGTCAGCCGGGCCGCCCGTGTCGTCAGCAGCGTTTCGATCACCATTCATGCACCCGCAGGCCGTTTGCTCCCTGTTAAAGTTGCGGTATACTACACAAACAGACCCAAACGTGCAACTTTTTAAGCAAATCACACTGCATGCACGGAATCTTGACAGAATGCCGCAGCACGAAACCGTCTGTATACTGGTGTAAGATGCCATTGTTTGGTCTTGACACCGATACCGAGACTGACTTATTATTTTAGGCGGTGCTTTCCGGTTCGGCTGGCTATCTGCGCTCGAACCGCGAACAAGTTGCTTGTGTTACGAGGCTAAGAGCAAGCAGCAGTTGAACAGGACAGGGATGCCTGCATACCCCTGTGCTGTGGGGGCTGTTGGACTCTTTTTTTGTCTACGGGCATGGGTCGATCATGCGTAAGCCGACTTTGACGATTTTTGTGAGAACAAACGCCAGATGATAGCAAAAACCAGAGGCTTCCGCGGGAGTTATCGATTCAGAAACTTCGAATCTCCGCCGCAGGAACGATTGACCCAGGCCGCCATTCCTTCAACGGTTACCATCATATTGATCCAGGGCTTCAGCGATGAGGTCTCCTGCCTGGTGCAGCCCGGCGATGCAGTCAAGGCCGGCCAGATCATCGGCCGGGACGATGACAGCATTTCCAGCCCCGTCCATGCGTCGGTTAACGGCAAAGTTGTCAATGTGGGCAAACTTGCATATTTAGGCAACGAAGTAGCAGCCGTCACTATCGAATCAGACGGAACGGACGGCTGGCAGGCCCTCGAAGGTCACACGGCACAATGGGAAAGCCTTTCGGCCGAACAGATCGAGAAGCTCGTCTATCTTTCCGGGGCTGCGGGCGCCGGCCGGTCGGGCATCCCCACCCGATTCAAAAGCTCGATTATCTCCTGCGGCGATGTGGAGTACGTGATCATCCACGGCGTCGAATCCGAAATGTACGGTCCGCTCGCGGCCGCCCTGCTTGCCGGCGAGCGTCTGGGCCAGTTTGCCGAAGGCGTAAGAATCCTCAAGAAGATGCTTCCAAGCGCCGGTTTTCACGTGGCGCTCAACGCCGAGCGCCAGGATCTGATCAGCCGAGTCTCGGGCACACTGGCGAGTTACGGCGTCGAGGTCCGTTGCCTGGAACCGCGCTATCCGGCCGATTACGACGAGGTGCTCGTCAGCACCGTGTTGGGCCGGACGGTCCCGCCGGGACACCTGGCCGCCAATATCGGCGTCATAGTGCTGGACATCCAGGACGTCCTGCACGTCTATGACGCCGTCACCAAGGGCAAGCCGGTCATCGAGCGAACCGTCGCCCTGTGCGGCCCGGGCTTCAGCGAAAACCCGCATGTACAGGTGCGAATCGGAGCGCCGTTGGAACACCTCGCCGCCGGCAAGTTGCGACAGGACAGGGCATATCGCCTCCTCCGCAACAGCGCCTTGACCGGCGAGCGCCTTGAAATGAAACAGCCCGTCGACCGCAACTGCGACGCGGTGATCGCCGTCCATGAAAATGACAGCCGTGAGATGTTCGCGTTCGTACGGCCGGGACCGCGCAAGGATTCCTACACGCCCACGTTTCTGTCGGCCATTCTGGGCAAAAAGCTCACCAAGCGAGCTGAAACGAACCTGCACGGCGAAGAACGGCCGTGCATCAATTGCGGCTTTTGCGAAGAAGTATGCCCGGCCGGCCTCATCCCGCACCACCTGTTCCATTACGTGGAACGCAATATCATCGACGAAACGCTGCTGCGCTTCAAGATATATGACTGCATCGACTGCAACCTGTGTGCGTACGTCTGCCCTTCGAAGATCGCCCTCGGACGCCATATCAGGGAAGGCAAGGACAAACTCATCAACGAAGGCCTTACCTGTCCACGACCTGATTCGCTGAAGGGGTTGCTGACGGACTCGAAATAAGTCTTGTGCGTGCGGGACTCCTCGCGGATACGGTATTACCGACTGAATACAGAGGTACTGAATAGATGAAAGCTGTCAGATCATTGTTGGACAAGCTGTACGACACCCCGGCGCTGTCGCGCTTTCGGCCCGTCATCGCGGCCGCCGACGCCATCATGTACGGGACCAACGAAACGACACACGCGGCCCCGCACGTGGTGGACAACATCGACATCAAGCGCTACATGTCGCTGGTGATCCTGGCGCTGCTTCCGGCGGTCGCGGCTGCGTTTTTCTCCTTCGGCTGGCGTGTCATCGCCATCATCATGGTCTCCTACGTCGCCGGCGGCGCAGTCGAGGTGATCTTCGCAATCATCCGCAGGCATGATATTCATGAAGGCTTTCTTATCACCGGCCTGATCTTCCCGCTCGTGCTGCCGCCCACGACGCCGCTGTGGGTGGTTGCCGTCGGTGTAGTCTTCGGCACCATGTTCGGCAAGGAAGTGTTCGGTGGAACGGGACGCAATATCTTCAACCCCGCGCTCGTGGGCCGATTGTTTATTACCATCGCGTTCCCTGCTATCATGACGGTCAACTGGCAGACACCGTTCGCCTCCGGGCCCGACGCGATCACCGCCGCTACCCCGCTGACAACGTACAAGAGCACCGCCCAGGCCGCCGCGGTGAATCCCCGGGTGGTCGAGGCCGGAACCGAGCAGGTCCTGTTCACCAGCGCACGCGCGGCCAGAAACGCCACGCTCAACCCCCAATCGGTATTTGCCGGCGTGAAGGTCTACTGCATGGGCAACGCCGCATACAAAACAGCCGCTTACCACCGAAGGATTGAAGAGGGCAACGCCGTAAAGATGGTCTCATACGGAAATCTGCTCATCGGCAAAGAACCCGGCAGCATGGGCGAGACCTGCCGATTGGTGGTGCTTGCCGGCGGCCTGCTCCTCATCGCCCTGCGGGTGAGCAACTGGCGAATTCCCGTCTCCTACATCGCCACGGTCTTCGTCTTCGCCGCCGTGGGTAACTATTTCCTGCCGGCAAGGTTCGCACCCCCGCTCTTCCAGGTGCTTGCCGGCGGCCTCCTGTTCGGGGCGATGTTCATGGCCACCGACCCCGTTACCTCGCCCTTTACCAGGGCGGGTAAATACGTGTTCGGTATCGGCTGCGGCGTGCTCACCGTCCTGATTCGGAGCTTTTCCGGCTACGTCGAAGGCGTCATGTTCAGCATTGTGATCATGAACGCCTTCACGCCGTTGATCGATCAGATCGTCCTCATGTTCAAGTATCGACCGGTGAAAGCATGAAAGAAAAAGTCTTGATGATTGTGTTCGTGCTCGTCCTGGGCACAGTCTTGACGGCCGCCCTGGTCAGCGTGGAGGCATTTACCTCGCCGTACGTAGAGCGCAACAAGATGTACAAGCTGCACGCTGGCATTCTCAAAGCGCTGTCGATCGACTGCGAACCGGATGCCGTGGAGACCGTCTACGCCTCGTCGATAACAGAAAAGAAAATCGGCGACAAAACGTTTTATTTCACCGGCGATGGCAACGTGGCTTTCGAAGTGAACGGATCCGGACTGTGGGGGCCGATTCGCGGCGCGGTGGCGCTTCGGCCGGACCATCGCACGATCAAGGGCATCATCATTCTCCACCAGGAGGAAACGCCCGGCCTGGGCAGCCGCATCGCCGAGCCGGTTTTTCTGGATCGCTTCAAAGACAAGAAATTCGCGCCGCAAGTGCGAGTGCAGCCGCCCGGCAAGGCATCCGGCGACAGCGAAGTGGACGGCTTTACCGGCGCAACGCTGAGTTGCAAGGCATTCGAGCAGGTGTTGAACAGCGAGGTCGCAAAATATATCCCCATGCTAACCGAGGGTACGACCAATGGCCAATAACAGACTTCTCAGTCCGCAGGCGATCAAGACGCTCAAGCAGGGCGCGACGAAGGAGCATCCCCTCTTCGTGGTGGGCCTGGGAATATGCTCCTCCCTGGCGGTCAGCAATACCGTCAACAACGCCTTGGCCATGGGGTTCGGCGTAACTTTTGTGCTGATCGCCACCGCCGTGATCATCGCCGGCCTGCGAAAACTCATTCCGCCCCGCGCACGCATGATCACGTACATGGTCACCATCTCCGCGTTTGTAATCATCGTGCAGAAGTTTCTTGACGCGTTTTTCCCCACCATCAGCGAGCAGATGGGACCCTACGTCGGCCTGATCATCACCAACTGCATCCTGATGGGACGGGCCGAAGCCTTCTATATCACCAATCCCGTCTCCTATTCGGTACTGGACGCCATCGGCAACGGCATAGGCTATTCGTACACGCTGCTGCTGTTGGCCGTTATTCGTGAAATCCTGGGCTTCGGGACGCTGCTGGGCTACAGAGTCACTCCCGAGAGTTGGGAAAAGTGGGTTGTGATGTCAATGGCGCCGGGAGCATTCTTCCTGCTGGGCACGGCCATCTGGATCGCCAAAAGCATTAACCAGGCCAGGGACTCCGAAGAAGAAGGAGAGTAAGCATGGTTCATCTGCTGACCATTATCGCCGCTTCGCTGCTTACGCATAACATCGCGCTGACCTATCTGCTGGGCATGTGCCCGTTCGTATCAATGTCCCGCCGGATGAACACGGCGACGGGCATGGGAGTGGCGGTGATTTTCGTCGTGACCATCACGGCCGCGATCAACTGGGCGATCTACCATTACGTGCTGGTTCCCCTCCACAGCGAACTGATTTACTTCATCGTGTTCATCATCGTCATTGCGGCATTCGTGCAGTTGCTCGAAATGGTCATGGAGCGGTTCTTCCCGCCGCTGCAAGCCGCCTTCGGCATCTTTCTGCCGCTGATCACGGTTAACTGCATCGTCCTGGCCGTGTCGTTGTTCATGATTCTCCGTGATTACTCCTTTGCCGCCACCGTGGTCTTTGCCTTCGGATCGGCTGTCGGCTGGACGCTGGCCATGCTGATCGTAGCGGCAATCAATGAACGCCTGAAACTGATCGGCAACATCCCGCAGGGACTGGCGGGAATCGGAATCATCATGATCATCGCCGGCATTATCGCCCTGTCGTTTCTGGGTTTCGGCGGAATGGTCGACGTGAGATAGAGTGCGAGGCAGGGATATCCCATGGATTTTCAACCGGTCATCATCATCAACGTCATTCTTCTGGTAGTGAGTTTGCTGCTGGTAGCCGCCGATCGCCTGCTGATTAATTACGGCAAGTGCAAGATCACCGTGCACCAGGAAGACCAGACCAAAGAATTCACCGTCGATGGCGGCGGCATGCTCCTGACGGCCCTTACGAGCAACGGCGTCGAAATCAACTCCTCCTGCGGGGGCAAAGCAAGCTGCGGCTATTGCAAGTGCCGCGTCCTCGAAGGCGGCGGCAAGATCCTGCCCACCGAAGAGGTCTTCATGAGCCGCGAAGAGAAACTCTCCGGCATGCGCCTCGCCTGCCAGGTCAAGGTCAAGAACGACCTGGATATCTTCATTCCCGACTTCTTCACGACCGTCCGGGCAATCGTCGCCAACAAGACCTACGACCCCAAGCTGCGCTGGCGTTTCATCAAGGACGGCCAGGAAAACATTGTACCCGCCCCTCGCATTTTGAAACTCAACCCCGAAGACGAGGCCGCCGTCGACAGGATTCTCGACGAGTACCAGGACACCCCCGGCGCCGTCGTGCCCATCCTGCAGCGGATCAACAGCCGCTTCAACTACCTGCCCGAACCGGTGCTCAGACGCACCGCCAGACGGCTGGACATGCCCGTAAGCAGCGTCTTCCGGCTGGCCACCTTCTACAACGCCTTCGGCCTCAAGCCAAAGGGCCGCCACGTCATTCGCGTCTGCATGGGAACCTCCTGCTACGTCAAAGGCGGTGTCCGAATCCTCGAAACACTCCAGCAGAAACTCGGCATTGCCGTCGGCGAAAGCACCGAAGACATGAATTTCACACTGGAGACGGTCAGTTGCATCGGCTGCTGCGGCCAGTCGCCCGTGATCTCCGTCAATGACGATATTTACGGATACTTCGAAGTAGATATGATTGACGATGTGCTGCGCAAGTACAGTTGAGAGGAGCCCAACAATCGCAAAGCTGAAGATAGAAGATCTCGATCGGATCGCCCAGGAAGTCAAACAGGTCATCCACCTGCGCGACGGCCGGGCCAGGGCCCGCGTGGTTGTTCACATGGGCACCTGCGGCATTGCCGCCGGCGCCCAGGCGGTGCTTACGGCGCTGAAAGACGCCGTGAACGACAGGCAGTTGACCGATGTGCTCGTAACGACGTCCAGCTGTGCCGGACTGTGCAGCCGCGAACCGATGATTACGGTGCAGTTGCCTGACCGGCCCGCCGTCAAGTACGCCGACATGACCGCCGAAAAGGCCGCCCGCGTGCTCGAAGAACACGTCATCGGCGGCAAGATTGTCCAGGAGTATGTGCTTGCCGTCGGCAGTGAAAGAGTGATGTAGGTGCTGCCCCCGGCGCCGCACGGCCGGTCCGAAGGGTTTGATCCGAAGGTATAGGAGCGACGTAAAAATGGCCCATTGTTCACATGTCATGGTTTGTACATGTACCACCTGCATCTCCCATGGTGCGCTCAAGGTGAAGAACGCCCTGGAGAGGGAACTGGCCCAGCGCAATCTCCACAACGACATCTGCGTCGCCCAGACCGGCGGCACCGGCCTGTGCGTCAACGGCCCCATTCTCGTCGTTCAGCCGGACGGCGTCTTCTACCGCCAGGTCAGGGAATCGCACGTCCCCACTCTTGTCACCGAACATTTCGTCGGCGGCAGGCCCCTGGCCGACATACTGTTCGTCCCAAAGGACGAAAAAGTCCAGATACCCAGTCTGCGGGATATTCCCTTCTTCAAAGACCAGAGGCTCATCGCTCTCCGCAATCGCGGCCTGATCGACCCCGACAGCATCGATGAATACATCGCTAACGACGGCTACAAGGCCATCGCAAAGGCCCTGACGTCAATGACGCCGCAGGCGGTTATCGACGAAATTACGAAAGCCGGCCTGCGGGGCCGCGGCGGAGCCGGCTTCCCCACCGGCCGCAAGTGGAGCCTCTGCCGAACCTGCGTGCTCAAGCGGCGTGCCGAACAGCCCGAAACGCCCTGCTATATCATCTGCAACGCCGACGAAGGCGATCCCGGCGCCTTCATGGACCGCAGTATCCTCGAGGCCGATCCGCATTCCGTCATCGAGGGCATGCTCATCGGCGCATACGCCATGGGCGGCACCCACGGCTACATCTACGTGCGAACCGAATACCCGCTGGCCATTCGCCACATGCAGCGCGCCATCGAATGCGCCCGCCAATACGGCCTTCTCGGCAAGGACATCCTCGGCAGCGGCTTCAGCTTCGACCTGACCGTCTTCGAAGGCGCAGGCGCGTTTGTCTGCGGCGAGGAAACCTCGCTGATCCACTCCATCGAAGGCCTGCCCCCGGAACCCACACAGAAACCCCCCTTCCCAGCCGAATCAGGTCTCTGGAAGAGCCCGACCAACATCAACAACGTGGAAACATGGGCCAACGTCGCGCCAATCATCAACTGGGGCGCCGCCTGGTTCCGCGAAATCGGCACCGAAACAAGCCCCGGAACGAAGGTCTTCTCCATCGCCGGCAACATCAACAACTCCGGCCTGGTCGAAGTGCCCATGGGAATTACGCTGCACGAGATGATCTACAAGATCGGCGGCGGCATCCCCAACGGAAAGAAACTCAAAGCCATCCAGACCGGCGGTCCCTCCGGCGGAGTGATTCCCGCAAGCCTGCTCCACCTGCCGGTTGACTACGAACGTCTCAAAGAGGCCGGAGCTATCATGGGTTCCGGCGGCATGATCGTAATGGATGAAGACACCTGCATGGTCGACGTCGCCAAGTACTTCCTGGAGTTCACGGCCGACGAATCCTGCGGCAAATGCTCCTCCTGCCGCGAAGGCTCGCAGGCCCTCCTGGAGATTCTCGAAAAAATCTGCCGCGGCGAGGGCGAAATGAGCGATCTGGACCTGCTCCAGGAGATCTCCGAAGCCGTCAAGGATGCGTCCATGTGCGGCCTCGGCCAGACCCTGCCCAATCCCGTCCTCAGTTCGCTGAACTATTTCCGCGACGAGTACATCGAACACATTAAGAACAAGCGGTGCCCCGGTGGCATCTGCAGGATAACCGCCTGACCGAAAACGCCGGCCTCACTGAAAACACTGGGACAGACTATGATAAACTTCAAGCTCAACGACAAGCCCCTGCAAGTCGAAGAGGGCACAACGATCCTTCAGGCCGCCATAGCCGAAGGCGTCAAGATACCCACGCTTTGCTGGCACAAGGACCTCACTCCCTACGGCGCCTGTCGCCTTTGTCTCGTCGAGATCGTCGGCGGAGGCCGGCCGGGCCTGGAAGCCTCCTGCGTCTTCAAGGTCAGCGAAGGCCTCGAGGTAAAGACCGATACCGAACGGGTTAAGAAGGCACGTAAGATCGTCTTTGAACTGCTCCTCGCCCGCTGCCCCGATTCCGAGAAACTGAAAAAACTCGCCGCCGAATACGGCATCATCGAAAGCCGCATTCACCTCAAGAAGAAAGAGAATTGCATCCTCTGCGGCCTGTGCGTCCGGGCCTGTGCCGAGGTCAGCCAGCGCTACGCCCAGAGCTTTGCCGGCCGGGGCCACCGCCGCACCGTCGATACGCCCTTCAACAAGATCTCCGAGAGGTGCATCGGCTGCGGCGCCTGTGCCTACATCTGCCCCGTAAAGAGCATCAAGGTCCAGGAAGCCGGCTGAGGTAAAAGGCAAACATCCACAAGGCGCCGGGCGCCCTTCGCCCGCGCCGGCGCCGGTCCCGTTATCGGGCCCTGCCGCCTTTTTCCTCGTTTTCGCCAACTTGATGCTTTACAACGCACGCGGCGAACGATATATAGACAAGGGCGTACAGCACGAGGCGACGCTCTGGCGTACGCAGTTGCCGATGTAGCTCAATGGTAGAGCACGGCTTTCGTAAAGCCGGGGTTGAGGGTTCGACTCCCTCCATCGGCTTTATGGGTATTGACGCCAGGTACAGCACACTCCAGCAAATTCTCCGCTCCTCCGGCAAAGTGGTCGTGGCCTATTCCGGCGGCGTCGACAGTACGTTCCTGCTCAAGGCCGCCGTCGACACGCTCGGCGCCGAAAACGTCCTGGCCTGCATCGGTATCAGCGGCTCGCTTGCGGCTAATCAGTACAGCCAGGCGATCGAAATGGCCCGGGTCATCGGCGCCGCGGTCCGCGAGATCACCGTCGACGAACTCAGCGACGCCGACTACAGCGCCAACAAGGCCGACCGCTGTTTCCACTGCAAGTCGCATCTGTACCGACTCCTGCTCGACGAAGCAAAGAAAGCTGGCTTCGACACGGTCGTCTGCGGCAGCAACTACGACGACAGGGACGATTATCGCCCCGGCAACCGGGCCGCCGCCGTCTTCGGTGTCGGCATGCCCCTCATGGAGGCGCAACTGACAAAGGCTGATATCCGCCAACTCAGCCGCCGCATGGGCCTCAAGACCGCCGACCTCCCAGCCTCCCCCTGCCTGGCGTCGCGCGTCAGCTACGGGCTGGAGATCACCGAAGAGCGCCTCCGCCAGGTCGAGCAGGCTGAGGACTTCATGCGGTCGGCAGGCTTCGCGGAGTTTCGCGTCCGCCACCACGGCGATATCGCGCGCATCGAGGTGACCCCCGCCGACATCCCGAAGGTGGCCGCCGAACCCATGCGCAGCCGGATCGTCGACAGGCTCAGGACGTTGGGGTTCAAATTCATTACCGTGGACCTGGCCGGCTTCCGAAGCGGCTCACTCAACGAAATGTTGTCGGCCGAAGAAAAGCAAAGACACGTTTAGCCCCTTGTCGCGTCTGACCGCCGGGCGGGTCTGCGCGCCTGACCGCGGCGGCTTTTCGGCCGATACAAGACTCGTACGGAATGTGCCTCCGGCGCGAACCCAAAGTGAAAGGATGTACATGGCGGAGACATCGGCAATCGTTTCTCATCCCTGGGCCTTGTCCGTCGACGAGGTCCTGGCCCATCTGGAGGTCACCCCCTACCGCGGCCTCGACGAATCGCAGGTCGTTGCACGCCGCCTGAAATACGGACCCAACCGCCTCGCCGAGGCCAAAGCCAAAAGCATCCTTCACATCGCCGTCAACCAGTTCAAGAGCCTCATCGTCGGCCTGTTGGCCGTCGCCGCCTTTGTATCAATCGCCTTCGGCGAATGGCTCGATGCCGGCGCCATCGGCGGCGTCATCCTCATCAACGCCGCCATCGGCTTCTTCATGGAACTCAAGGCCGTCCGCAGCATGGAGGCCCTGCGCAGGATGGAGCGCATCACCGCCCGCGTCCGCCGCGGCGGCCGCGTACTCGAAATCTCCGCCGCCGATCTCGTCTGCGGCGACGTCGTCCTCGTCGAGGGCGGCGACATCGTCAGTGCCGACATGCGCCTCATCAAGGCCTCCAAGCTCCAGGCCGACGAATCCGTCCTCACCGGCGAAAGCGTCCCCGTAACCAAGTCCGTCGAGCCGCTGTCTGAAGACGCCGTCCTCGGCGACCGCAGGAACATGCTCTTCAAAGGTACGGCACTCACCCGCGGAAGCGGCGAGGCCGTCGTCACCGCCGTTGGTATGAACACCGAACTCGGCCACATCAGCGCCCTCGTCGCGCAGGCCGAAGAAAGCGTCACACCGCTTGAAAAACGCCTCGATCAGCTCGGCCGCAAGCTCGTCTGGGTGACGTTTGTCATCATCACCATCGTCGCCGCCGCCGGCATTCTGCGCGACAAGGAAGTCTTCCTTATGATCGAGACCGCCATCGCCCTGGCCGTCGCCGCCATCCCCGAAGGCCTGCCCATTGTCGCCACCCTGGCGCTGGCCCGGGGCATGATCCGCATGGCCCGCCGCAACGCACTCTTGAACGAACTGGCCGCCGTCGAGACTTTGGGCGGCATCGGCGTCATCTGCACCGACAAGACCGGCACGCTCACCGAAAACAGGATGACCGTCATTGCGATGATCCTCGCCGACGGCCGCATCGAAATCGAAGGCACGGCCCGGGGGACTCCGGCCCGCTTCACAAAAAGCGGCCAACCGTTCGATCCGAACTCAGACAGCGCGCTCATGCAGGCGATGGAGGTTGCGGTCCTGTGCAACAACGCCTCCCTCGGCCACGAAGCCGAGCAATGGCACGGCTCGGGCGACCCCCTCGAGGTTTCCCTGCTGATTGCCGGGCGAAAGGCCGGCATCGACAGCGACGCACTCATGCGCCAATGGCCCGAGATCCGCGAAGAGGCCTTCGACTCCGACGCCAAGCGCATGGCCACCTACAACGAAAAGGACGGCCTCATCCGCGTCTCCATCAAAGGCGCTATCGAGGCGGTCCTGCCCTGCTGCACCCGCATCGCAACCGAAGCAGGCGACAAGCCGCTGGACGACCCGACACAGACCGTCTGGGAACAGCAGCACGCCGCGCTGGCCAAAGAAGGTTATCGCATGCTCGCACTGGCCGCAAAAAAGGTCACCTCGGTCGATGCCCCCGCCTATGAGGACCTCACGTTCCTTGGCCTGGTCGTCATGGCCGACCCGCCCCGCGAGGATGTAAAGCAGGCCGTCGCCGAATGCCGCAACGCCGGCATCCGTGTAGTCATGATCACCGGTGACCACCCCGAAACCGCCCGAACAATTGCAAAGGCAGTGGGCATCGCCGACGACGCCTCGCCGGAGGTCATCCTCGGCAAGGACCTCGTCCACGCCGACGAGATGACCGACGAAGATCGCAGACGATACCGGCACGCCTCCATCTTCGCCCGCGTCAGCCCCCGCCAGAAGCTCGACCTCATCGACGTCCACCAGAAGGCCGGTTCCGCCGTCGCAATGACCGGTGACGGTGTAAACGACGCCCCCGCCCTCAAGAAGGCCGACATCGGAATCGCCATGGGCCTCCGCGGCACCCAGGTCGCCCGCGAAGCCGCCGACATGGTCCTCAAGGACGACGCCTTCGCCACCATCGTCGTCGCCGTTGAGCAGGGCCGCATCATCTTCGACAACATCCGCAAGTTCGTCCTCTACCTGCTCTCCTGCAACCTCAGCGAGGTCATGATCGTCTTCGCCGCGTCGCTCATCGACAGGCCGCTGCCGATCCTGCCCCTGCAGATACTCTTTCTCAATCTCGTCACCGATGTCTTCCCCGCCCTGGCCCTGGGCGTCGGCAAAGGCAGCCCCGGCATCATGGACCGCCCCCCGCGACCCGCCGATGAACCTGTACTGCCGTCACGCGCATGGTACGCAATCACCGGCTGCGGCCTCCTGATTACCATTTCCGTAATGGTCGCCTTTGAGGTGGCGCTTGTAAGCTTCGGCATGTCCGACCAGGAAGCCGTCACCATCTCCTTTCTCACCCTCGCCTTCGCACAGTTGTGGAACATCTTCAACATGCGCGCCGCGGATTCAAACGTCGTGAGAAATGAAGTGACCGAAAACCCCAATGTCTGGGCCGCCCTCGGCTTCTGCATCGTCCTGCTGATCGCCGCCGTCTACGTCCCCGGCCTCTCGACCGTACTCGGCCTCAAGCCCCCGCACCCCCACGGCTGGACAATGATCCTCGCCGCAAGCCTCCTCACCCTCGTCGTCGGCCAGGCCGTAAAGACTCTCTCCGCCGCCGGCAAAAAACGAGGACAGGGAGCCCGCTGAAAACCGCTCACCTCCCCGGAGTACCGCCGTCAAGCCAGACCGTACACTTTACCCCCTGCGGGTACTCAGACGGGCACAGGTTAAGTGCCACCCGGCAGAGGCAACATTCACCACCGCTTCAGCACTGCCCGCTCCCCTGCCTACACGAGCTTGCCCTGCTCCAACGCGTGCTTGGCCAAAGCCCCCGCCCCGATAATACCCGTGTCCTCGCCCAAGGTCGCAAAACAGATATCCACCGGCTCCGGCTTAAGCGTCCAGATCTGCTGCTGAAAATGATATTGAATCCGACTCAGCAGGCTGTCTCCCGCCGCAATCATCCCGCCCGAGAACACGATCTTCGACGGCTCCGTCGTATGCAGCATGCTCACACACAGGATCGCCAAAGCCTCCGCCGTACCCTCCGTAATCTCGCGAGCAAGCTCGTCACCCGCGTCCGAATGCTCGTAGACGTCCTTCGACGTAAGAGTACCGTGCTTCTCCAGCACGTTCTGAAGCGTCGACTTGCCGCCGGCCTTGATCGCCTCAATCGCCCGCGCCGCCGTCGAATTCGCCGACGCATACGCCTCCACGCAGCCCCGCTGCCCGCAGTTGCACTTACGGCCTCCGGGGTAAATGATCACGTGCCCTAACTCCGCCGCGTTCCCACCCGCACCGCGCACCAGTTCGCCGTTGCACACCACGCCGCCGCCGATGCCCGTACCTAATGTGAAGAAGATCATATCACTGACATCGCGCCCCGCCCCCACGGCAAATTCGCCCCAGCACGCCGTGTTGGCGTCGTTTTCCAGAATCGCCGGCTTGCCCAGACCGTTTCTGCCGATCATGTCCCGCAGCGGCGTGTTCTTGAACTTCGGCATGTTGGTGCTCTTGATGACGATCCCCTCGGCATAATTGGCCGGGCCCGGCGTGCCGATCCCCACCCCCGCAACGTCATCCAGCGAAACACCGGCCTCCTTGAGCAGCCCCTTCGCACCGCCCAAGATCCGCTCCACGACCACCTCCGGCCCCATCTCCGCCCCAGTCGGCACCGACGTCTTGCCCAACAGATTGATCTCCGCGTCGAAGCAGCCGATCTTGATGTTCGTCCCGCCAAGATCCACGCCAAGGTAATAGTCACTCATAGCTCACCCGTTCATACAAGTCGATTGCCTTTATCATTCCCGCCAAAGCGCCAATCCTGCCGCCGGTCCACCGCGGCCGCCTCTTTTTAACACACCGCCTGCCCATTATCAACCCATTTCCCCCGCGTCACGAGTAGAACGTCCACGCGTTGCGAAACTTCTGACGCACCCGCTTCGGCACACGGCGGCAGAACTTCAGCCGAATATGCCCGCGATGGCGGAATCCCTTGATGGTTGCCGCGCTAAGATTGTTCTCCTGGCACAGGCGTAAGCAATCACTGGCGAATGCCGCGCTGACCTGGCCCCGCCCGACGACAACCGCATCTCCCCGCACCCTTACCACGAAGACCGGCCGCGGCGTCACAACAGCCGCCACAATGCCCACCCCCAATCCCAGAACCCCAAGCAGGCCAAGCCATTGTATCATAAAAGCCTCCTCTTTTTCGGAGAGCATTGTCACCTGCATTGTACAACAAACGCCGAAAGCCCGCCAGCGTTATTAATCCCGCCGCAAAATCCACTATATTATCATTGAACAAACCTCCAGGCCGCCGTATAGTTGACATGCTAAACTGGAGTATTGGCTTGGCAAGATTCTTCTGCGATCACGTAAGACCGGGGCCCGTCACCCTGAACGAAACCGAGTCCCACCACCTCATCCATGTCCTGCGCCTTCGCGTCGGCGACACCGTCGAGGTCATGGACGGCCGCGGCGCCGTCGGCCGGGGCATAATCACCGCCAGCGGCCGCAAAGTCGCCGTGATTGACGTCGGCAAGGTACAGACAATGCAGGCCCGCCAGACCGGCCGCCTCATCCTCGCCGCCAGCATCCCCAAGGGCCCGCGCCTCGATACCCTCATCACCCAATGTACCGAACTCGCCGCCGACCATATCGCCCTGACCATCTTCGAACGAACCGTCAAACAGCCCCACGGCCCCACCTTCGCCGACCGCTGCCGCAAGCTTGCCATCGCCGCCGCCAAACAGTGCGGCCGACCGTTCCTGCCGGTCTTCAGCGGCCCCGAATCCCTCGCCGCCACACTCCAAACGCTTAACGCCGAATATCCGGGCGTCCATATCCTCTTCGGCCGCTGCGGACGGACCGCCCCGCCTGTCACGGGCTTCGAGTTCCGCAACGATGTCATCGCCTTCGTCGGCCCCGAAGGGGGAATGACCGCCGACGAAGAACGCCTGCTCGAACAGCACGGCGCAACCGCCGTCAGCCTTGCCGAAAACACGCTCCGCGTCGAAACCGCCGCATTGGCCTTTTGTGCGATCTGCGCTGCCCATCGTTAAAGGAACCGTCGTGCACCTTCCGATCGTTATCCTCATCGCAATAGCCCTGGCAATGGACGCCTTCGCCGTCAGTGTCGCCGCTGGGGCTGGTTTCCGCCAACTTCGAATCCGCCACGCCCTGCAAATGGCTGCCTTCTTCGGCGGCTTCCAGGCGATCATGCCCCTCATTGGCTGGATGGCCGGCCTCAGCTTCAAAACCGCCATTCAAGCCTGCGACCACTGGGTCGCTTTCGCCATCCTCACCGCCGTCGGTCTCAAAATGATCTGGGAGGCCTTCAAAATCGAACAGGCCGAAAACCCCTCCAACCCGGCCAACCTTGCCGTCCTCCTGACCCTCTCCGTCGCCACCAGCATCGATGCACTCGCCGTCGGAATCACCCTGTCCCTCATCACGGCCTACATCGCTTATGCCGTAATAATCATCGGCCTCATCACCTTCGCGTTGTCCTGCGTCGGCTGCGCCATCGGCAAGCGCATCGGCCACCTCTTCGAGAACAAAATCGAAATCGCCGGCGGCTGCATACTCATCGCCATCGGCCTCAAAATCCTCCTCAGCCATCTCACCGCCGCCGCCGCCTGATGCCGCCTGCGTGCGCGACACGCCGTGGTCTTGGGGGCCCACAAGCACCCCCGATGCATTGCCCCACGAACCGAACGCCTGCATGTAGCGTATATAGCAATGAAGACGAATGAAGCGAAAAACAGTATTCGCGATGGTTGCATGAAGGAGACGGTTACGGAAGGGAGATAACTTGACGGTGTTTTCGAGATGACCGTCGCCCGGCTTAGCCGGGCGGGAGGTACAACGTGGCGCCGCAGTCAAAAAGGTCGGTGAGAGAAAGGGTAGACTTGGGTCTGCCCTTTTTTTGTGCATCCGACGATAACCTCAACAGACCCGCGTCCGCTACCCGCCCGGAAACCTGAACTTTTATCGGTGCGCGCCGTTTTTTGCCTGCCACAACCGTCGGAGAATGCGTATAGGCTATCGAACGTGATGGTGAAAGTACCCAAACAGGAGAACCGCCATGAATGAGTTACCGCAGGACAGCAACGCCGAGGCGCTCAGCCGCCTCTTGCGACGCATAAATCAGGGCATCGATCCCAAGCTGCTCCGCAAGGAGGCCAACCAGCTCATCAGCCGCATAACGCCTGATGACATCGCCACCGCCGAGCAGCGCCTCGTCAAGGACGGTTACTCCGCAAGGCTCGCCTCGCAGCTCGCCGCCGCCTTCGTCCTCATGGGCATCCTCGAAGGCCAGACGCTTAACTTGAAAAACCAACTACCCCCCAGCCACGTCCTGCGGATGGTTCTCGCCGAACACGACATGCTCCGCTGCTTCCTCGCCGACCTGCAGGAGGTCGCCGAAAGGCTCTCCTCCGCCGAAACCGTCACCAGCACCAACGGCGACTTCATGAAACTCTCACACATCGTCGAGCACCTCAACGCCATGGAAGAGCACATCGAACGCGAAGAAGACGTCATCTTCCCCTATCTCCAGAAGCACGGCTGGACAAGCCTCTGCCGGGCCGCCCAAAGCGACCACGGCTACATCAAAGTCGCCATCGACGACCTCACCCGCATCGTCGCCGCCTTCCAACCCTCCAAGGCAGGCGAGTTCAAGATCCGCCTCAAGTCGATCACCACTTACCTCTGCCCCACCATGATCGAACACCTCTTCCAGGAAGACAACATATTGTTCCCGATGGCGCTCGAAGTAATCAAAGATGCCGAAGTTTGGAAGCGCATCAAGGATGTGTGCGACCAGATCGGCTACTGCGGTGTCCACACATAACTGTCTCTTTCAGCAGCGCATCCCGCTCCGCTGAAAAGTAATGCAGCATGCTGCCGCCTGCGTGCAACAAGTGCCGCAGGTCCGCGCGCGGCCGCCACCCTCGAACTTTCCCGCACACTCCACAACCTTTAAGCCGCTCGACAACCACCTTGCACCCCATCACACTGGTAATCATCCGGCGTTTGGCATTGCCGCAAGCCCACATCACCGTACAATCCCCCCTCGCCGCCCGCCAAGCGTCGTTATCACCGAAAAGAAATGTAGCGTACTCCCGCACAAGACCCACACATGCCATATTGCATGACTGTAAGGCAGCCGCCGCCACGCATAGAACACCACACCTGACGTATACGCTATTCCGCCGCCCAACAGCAGCCACACCCCCGGCGCCGGCACCTGCATCACGATCTGCTTGACCGCCGCCAGACAGAGCCATCCCCATCCCCACATACACCGCCACCGAGGCCTTCTCGAACCTCGCAAAGCACACTCCCTTCAAGACGATCCCCAGAACCGCGCACCCCCACACCACGCCGAACAGGCTCCACCCCCACACCCCCCGCAGATTCACCAGCACAAACGGCGTGTACGTCCCTGCAATCAGAAGATAGATCGCCGCATGGTCCACCACCCGAAAGAACCGCTTGGCCCCCTGCGGCATCACGTGATACAGCGTCGACGCCGCGTAAAGGATCACCAGGCTCACCCCGAAAACCGCATAGCTCACGACGTGCCACCGTTATTGCCCGTCGAGAGCGAGCTGTCCAGGTATCGTGTCGCCGCCGCCAAAAAAAGGTTGACGATCACAATGCTTTGTGCTATTCCCATGCTTTGCACCTATGGAGGTCGAATTATGCAAGTGCTCGATGTCGGCTGCGGAACGTTCCCCTACCAGCCCAGAGAAGGCGAAGCGGTTGTCGGGGTGGATTTCAGAGAGTACGTCAAGCCGACTATTGTCCATGATCTCAACAACTTCCCCTACCCGCTGGACGACAACATGTTTGACAAGGTTTACGCCTCGCACGTCATGGAGCATCTCACTGACCATATCCGCTTCATGGAGGAGATCTACCGCGTCAGCAAGTCCAACGCCGAAATCATTATCCGTGTGCCCCATTTTTCGGGCCGCTCGGCATGGTGCGACCCCACGCACCTGCGGGCCTACAGCTACTACTAGTTCCACTACTTCGATGCGGACTTCCGGGACCATTACGGCAACTGCGATTTCACGCTCGAATCCGTCCGCCTGAACTGGACCCGCTTCCAGACCCGCCGCTGGTACGCCAAACTGCCAAGCGCGGCCATAAACGCCCTGGCAAACCTCAGCCCGGCCGCCTGTGAGCGAATATGGTGCTACTGGGTCGGCGGCTTCAGCGAGGCACAGATACGTCTGCGAGCCCGCAAGTAACACCTCCCCCGCCAGCAGAACCACCATCAGAATGTGGATTAGTCGCGTCCTTGTTTTTTGTGCCAAAAAAAGGGTCATTTTACATCATCTCTGCCGCTGCCGCTTTGGCCCGCAGCCGCCGCATAATCTGTGTGTGCCTCATGCTCACCGCGGGTCTATTGAGCCTCCAGCCCATTTCTCTCGCGGCCTCCATCATGGTCATGCCGCGAATGTAATACAGGGTCAGGAATCGCTGATCTGACGGCCGGGCATGCGCCATGAGTTTTTCGAGGGCATCCGCCACGTCCACGGCCTCCTGCTCGCCATTCGTCGGCGGGTCATACATTGTGGCATTGAGCGATTGCGTTGTTACCCGCCGCCGCACCGTTTCATTGATGTACTTGCCCCTCTGCTTGCCATAGGTGCGCCGGAGTATATCCTTGCACTTATTCTCCACTATCTTCCGCAGATATGCCGGGGGCTGCCCGTCTATGCGGCCGTCCATCGCCACATACACCGCGTTGACCAACTCTGCGCTGTCGACGGCCGGGAATCGACTGGCCCAGCGCTTGCATTCCGCTTGCACGATCGTTAGGCTGTCCATGTCCTATATCATATACGAGCAAATCGAGGCACAGCAATGTATTGATTCTAACTGAACAGATATGCACACGGTCGGACAGTATTGTGCGATATTTTTATCAAAAACGCGGTTTTGGCGTGCCAGGGCGGCCATGTATCGGACAACTACTCCGATGGCACAAAATAAATCTTACACACGACACTTGACGCTACCAATCGCCGTTAGCCTATTGACAGCTGTCGGCAGGTCCTGTATAATGCAGACGCTATAGTGGAGTTGGGGTGATGGAAGTGTAACAGGGTTGAAAACCCCCTGTTACCTGCCTCTTTTCGCGGCATGGCCCCAGCGCCTCACAAAATGTCTGCAAGGCGCTGCCCATCGCTGCAACCCCTTTTCCGCTTTTTGCGGCATAGTGTACGAACCGCTTCATTCGTGCACGGTCGAACCGCGAGCGAAGCCCAAAAAACTGGAAAAGGAAATCACCGGAAATCGGACGGCGTGTCCGTAACGAGTAGATTTTCTACTTTTCGTTGGAAAGGAGAGACCTTATGAAGGAATTATCTGTTTTTGCGCTTATTGCCGCACTCGTTGTGCCGGCAATGGCGGCCCCGACCTACTGGGACTACACGGCCACAGTGATCGAGGCTCAGAACATCTATGGTGTCGAGGTGGGTGACACGATACAAGGGCAGATCTGGGCGGACAATCCGCGCGATGTGTACGGCAGCACATTGTACGATCTCCTGGGGTTTTCGTGGGACGGCGTTGAGGTGGACCTGGCCGGCCCCGGCAACTACATTGAATACGTAAATGGCGGCTTGTACGCATACGCCAGCGGGACGGGAGAGAACAACCTCGAATTCTACTTTGAGCTTGCAGAGTACGAGGATTTTAATTGGTGTTATTACCAGTTCAACCTCCAGTATGGCGAGCCGCCCGTGACCTTGCGACTTGTGGTCAATGACCTGACCACCACTGCGGCGGCAATCCCGGCGCCGGGCGCGATCATGCTGGGCGGCATAGGCACCGGCCTGGTTGGCTGGCTGCGCCGTCGAAGAGCCCTGTAGTCCTCACTGTCGGCAAAAAGCAGTCTTTGTTAAGGGCCGCAAGAAGCGGCCCTTTTTTATTGCATTTGGTAAATCGCTTTTTCGTGTGTTGAATTGTAACTTCCCGCTATCTGCCGGCGCGCACATGGCGTCCTGTATTGCTGGCCGCCCCACCTGCCAACTTGGCGTTCATATCGATTCGGCCCCCCTCCAAAGTGGCAGGTCCCAGCCGTTGAGCCGCGTGGCTGCCCCAAATTTTAATCGCCGCAAGCCATTTATTTACAAGGCGTTATGACATTATAGTCCGAAAAAGAACCACCTGCAACCGCCTCTGGTATCAACTTTGCACTACTCTGACGCTTATTAGCATGTACAGTGTTTTTCTGGACAGGAATCTTAGGAGAAAGACGGATTATGGCAGTCAAAAACCTCTCATTCGAATCGGATGCACGAACGGCGCTGCTGGCCGGCGTCGAGAAGCTTGCCGCCGCTGTCAAGTCGACGTTAGGGCCTCGCGGTCGAAATGCAATCATCGACAAGAGCTGGGGCGGCCCGACCGTCACAAAGGACGGTGTGACAGTCGCCGAGGAAATCGAACTCCTCGACAAGACCGAAAACATGGGCGCCAAGCTCGTCCGCGAGGCCGCCAGCAAGACCTCCAAGGTCGCCGGTGACGGCACCACCACCGCAACCGTTCTTGCCGAGGCCATCTTTCGTGAGGCCTTCCGCAACCTTGCCGCCGGCGCCGATGCCATGTCGCTCAACCGCGGCATTCAGCAGGCGGTGAACAAAGCGGTTGAAGAACTCCGCAAACTCGGCCGACCCATCGACATCACCAAGAAGGATGACATCATCAACATCGCCTCCATCTCCGCCAACAACGACGTCGAGATCGGAAAGAAAATGGCCGAGGCCTTCATGCGTGTCGGCAAGGACGGCGTCATCACCGTCGAAGAAGGCAAGAGCCTCGAAACGACCGTCGATTACGTCGAGGGCATGCAGTTTGATCGCGGCTATCTGTCGCCGCATTTCGTGACCGACCCGGACAACATGCTTTGCGAACTCGAGAAGCCCTACATCCTCGTCTACGAGGAAAAAATCTCCTCGGTGCAAAAGCTCGTGCCGCTCCTGGAGGCCATCGCAAAGTCGAAGCAGGCGCTGCTGATCATCGCCGAAGACGTCGAGGGCGAAGCACTGGCGACGCTGGTCGTCAACAAGCTTCGCGGCATCATCAAGATCGCCGCCGTCAAGGCCCCCGGCTACGGCGACCGCCGCAAGGCGATGCTGCAGGATATCGCCATCCTCACCGGCGCCCAGCCCATCTTCAAGGACCTCGGAATCGAACTGGACAGCGTCTCTCTGTCGCAGCTCGGCCGCGCCAAGAAGGTCACCATTGACAACGACAACACCATCATCGTCGAAGGCGCCGGCGAATCCGAAGCCATTTCCGGACGCATCAAGCAGATCAAGGACGAACTCGAAACCACCACAAGCGACTACGATCGCGAGAAGCTGCAGGAACGGCTGGCCAAGCTCACCGGCGGCGTAGCCCAGATAAACGTCGGTGCCGCCAGTGAAGCCGAAATGAAAGAGAAGAAGGCCCGCATCGAAGATGCCCTGCACGCAACCCGGGCCGCCATCGAAGAAGGCATCGTGCCCGGCGGCGGCGTTGCGCTGATCCGCTGCATCCCCGCGGTCCAGAGCCTGAAGCTTTCAGGCGATGAAAAAACCGGCGCCGACATCGTCGCCCAAGCCCTTCGTATGCCCTGCTACCATATCGCAGACAACGCCGGCGCCGTGGGCAACCTCGTCGTGGCCAAGGTCGCCGAGGGCAAGGGCGGCTTCGGCTACAACGCCGACAAGGACAAGTACGAAGATCTGCTCGAAGCCGGCGTCATCGACCCGCTCAAAGTCACGCGCATCGCGCTGCAGAACGCCGCCAGCATCGCCGGCCTGCTCCTGACCACCGACTGCGTCGTGACTGAAAAGCCCAAGGAAAAGAACGCCGGCCGCGGCGGAATGCCACACGGCGGAATGGGCGGAATGGAAGACTACGACATGTAAGCCGACAAACGAATTAGAACCAGCAAAGTATAAGACAAAACCATACAGAACAATCGATGGAGTGGATTTATGAAGCTGAAACCTTTGGATGATCGCGTTGTGGTAAAGCCCGAAGAGGCCGAAGAGAAAACCGCCGGCGGAATCGTGCTGCCGGATACCGCCAAGGAAAAACCCATGATGGGCAAAGTCATCGCCGTCGGCGAAGGCAAGCTGCTCGACAACGGCAAACGTATCGCCCCCGCCGTCAAGAAGGGCCAGATCGTCCTCTACGGCAAGTACGCCGGCAGCGACGTCGAAGTCGAAAACGTCGAATACAAGATCCTGCGCGAAAGTGAAATCCTCGGCATTCTCGAAAAGTAATTCCAATCCCGGACGACCACGCATCGATCCGGATCTGAGGGAGGTTACCCAACATGGCAAAACAAATGATGTTTGATCAAACGGCGAGGGCACAGCTCAAAGACGGGCTCAATCAACTGGTCAGCGCCGTAAAAGTGACCATGGGCCCAACCGGCAGGAACGTCCTCCTGCAAAAGAGCTACGGTTCGCCCAAGGTCACAAAGGACGGCGTGTCCGTCAGCAAGGAAATCGACCTGCCCGAACCGTTCAAGAACATGGGCGCCAAAATGGTCAACCAGGTCGCCAGCAAGACCAGCGACGTCGTCGGCGACGGCACCACCACCGCCACCGTGCTCGCCGAGGCCATCTACACCGAAGGCCTCAAGTACGTCACCAGCGGCGTGAATCCCGTCGCCGTTCAGCGCGGCATCAACAACGCCGCCGCCGAGGCAATCAAGTTCATCGCTTCGATCAGCAAGCCCGTCAAGGGCCGCGAAGACATCGCCAAGGTCGCAACCATCAGCGCCAACAACAACGCCGAAGTCGGTGAAATCCTCGCCGAAGCGATGGAAAAAGTCGGCGCCGAGGGCGTCATCGAAGTCGAAGAAGGCAAGGGCCTCGAAACCGAACTGGAGATCGTCGAAGGCATGCAGTTCGACAAGGGCTACCTCTCGCCCTACTTCATGACCAATGCCGAAACGCTCGAATGCGAACTCGAAGACGCCTACATCCTTCTGCATGAGAAGAAGATCTCCAACCTGCGTGAGCTGGTGCCGCTGCTGGAGAAGATCGCCCAGGTCGGCGCCGCCCTGCTCATCATCGCCGAGGACGTCGAAGGCGAGGCCCTCACGGCGCTCGTCATCAACCGCCTCCAGGGCGTCCTGAAGGTTTGTGCCGTCAAGGCCCCCGGCTTCGGCGACCGCCGCAAGGCCATGCTGCAGGACATCGCCATCCTCACCGCCGGCCAGGTCATCACCGAAGACCTCGGCATCAAGCTCGAAAATATCGAGCTGTCGCAGTTGGGTCGTGCCAGGAGGATCACTGTCGGCAAGGACACGACCACGATCGTGGAAGGCGTAGGCAAGAAGAAGGACATCAAGGCGCGCTGCGACCAGATCCGCGCCCAAATCGAAAAGACCACCAGCGACTACGACCGCGAGAAGCTCCAGGAGCGTCTGGCCAAGCTCACCGGCGGTGTCGCCGTCATTCGCGCCGGCGCACCCACCGAGGCGGAAATGAAGGAACGCAAGGACCTCCTCGAAGACGCACTTCACGCCACCAAGGCCGCCGCACAGGAAGGTGTGGTCATCGGCGGCGGCGCCGTCTTCCTCAGGGCCATTCCCGAGGTTGAAAAGGCCCGCGCCAAAGCCAAAGGCGACGAGCGCGTCGGCTACGACATCATCATAAACGCCCTGAAGGCCCCCACCCGTCAGATCGTCGACAACGGCGGCGGCCAGGGTGACGTCGTGGTGGCCCAGCTCCTCGAAAAGTCCGGCAACATCGGTTACGACGCCGTCACCAACGAGTTCGTCGACATGTTCAAGGCCGGCATCATCGACCCCGCAAAGGTCGCTCGCACGGCCCTCCAGAACGCGGCATCGGTCGCCGGACTCATGCTCACGACCAACGTCGTAATCACCGAACTTAAGGATGACGACAAGGAAAACGCGGCCGTCGGCGCGATCATATAATGGACGCATGCGCGATGTCGAGTCCACGACGTGGCACCCGCCGAACGCCGACGGGCTCGACATCGCTTTCTTTTGAGCAGGATGGTTCGCCATGGCCAAACGCGACTACTACGCGGTATTAGGCGCCGCAAGGGACGCATCGCCTGAGGAAATCAAACGCGCTTACCGGCGCGTGGCGATGAAGTACCATCCCGACAAGAACCCCAACGACAAAGAGGCCGAAGCCAAATTCAAGGAATGCGCAGAAGCCTACGAAGTCCTCAGCGACCCTGAAAAACGCAGACGTTACGACCAGTACGGCCACGAAGGCCTCCGCGGTGTCGGCATGCACGACTACTCGCGCATGAACGTCCAGGATATCGGCGATATCTTCGGCGACATGTTCGGCGATATCTTCGGCGATATCTTCGGCCAGCGCAGACGGCGCGGCGGCGCGGCCGCTCCCTCACGCGGCTACGATCTTGAAACCACCGTCGAACTCTCACTCGAAGAGATCGCCCACGGCGTCGAAAAGACCATTGAGTTCACCCGCCAGGACACCTGTTCCGCCTGCAGCGGCACCGGCAGCGAAAAGGGCCAGGCCCCCGCCGTCTGCCCCACCTGCCACGGCAGCGGCCAGGTCCAGCGGGCCGGCCTCGGCGGCTTCTTCCAGATGGTCTCCACATGCCCGCAATGCCGCGGAGACGGACGCATCATCACCAATCCCTGCCGCAAGTGCCGCGGCACCGGCCAGGTCCCAAAGAAACGCACCGTCAACATCAAGATACCGCCTGGCGTCCACGAAGGCCAGGGCATCCGCGTCGCCGGCGAAGGCGAGCCCGGCCGACGCGGCGGCCCGAGAGGCGACCTCTACTGCTACGTCCGCGTACGCGCACACCCCTTCCTGATGCGCGAGGGAAACAACCTCATCTGCACCGTGCCCATCAGTTTCACACAGGCCGCACTCGGAGCCATGATCGACGTGCCGACACTCGGCGGCAAACGCCAGCTGAGAATACCACCCGGAACACAGCACGGAAACGTCTTCCGCATCCGCGGCGAAGGCCTGCCCGACCTGCGCTCTTCTGTCAGAGGCGACGAACTCGTCCGTATCGCCATCGAAATTCCACGACGCCTGACCCCCAATCAGGAAAAGCTGCTGCGTGCCTTCGCCGATACCGAAGACATCAGCGTAATGCCCGAAAGCAAAGGATTCTTCGATAAACTCAAGAAACATTTTGGTGGCTGATCATGACAGCAAAACTGAACAAATCAGACAAACCCGAAAAGCACAAGCAATCCTCCGACGCCGCTGACCGCCGCATCGCTGAACTCGAGGAACAGGTCAAAACGCTTACCGCCGAAAAGCAGGACCTCTTCGAGAAGCTCCAGCGCGTCAGTGCCGACTACATCAATTATCAGAACCGCGCCCCGAGGCATATCGCCGATTCCATCGCGTACGAAAAAAAGGCGCTCATTCGCGCCGTCCTGCCAACGGTGGACAATCTGGCCCACGCCGTCGCCAGCGCCGCCGAACACGGCGCCGACGATAGCGTTGTCAAGGGCTTCCAGCTCGTCCTGGACCACATGCTCGATGCACTTAAGAGCCTCGGTGTCGAACGTATCCCCGCACGAGGCCGGCAATTCGACCCTAACGTACACGAAGCCTTAATGCAGCGAACCGACGAAAACCAGCCCGACAACATCATCCTCGAAGAATTCCAAAGCGGTTACACACTGAACAACCAGGTCATCCGCCCGGCCAAAGTCATAGTCAACAAGAACCCGAAGCTCCAGCCGCAGCCCGAAGGTGAGCCAGAACCTGAAACCGGCGCCGAAACCAAACCCGAACCGCAGGCCGAGTCCAAACCGGAGGCAGAATCCAAAGCGGAACCTGAACAGCAAGCAGAAACAGAACCGAAGGCTGAATCCAAACCTGAGCCGAAAGCCGAGCCGGAGGCCGAAGCCAAACCCGAAACGGAACCGTAGTTCCTGTCATTGTCTGCTCTGACTTCCACGGCAGGCATACAAAGGAAACTGCCCGCACCCAGGTCCGCAGGCAGTTAAGGCAGCGCAAGCCCAAACAAAGCGACGAAGCAATCTCAATCCCTGTGCAGGCCCCCTGCACCCGCGTGGATCACCCCCCACGGTGCAGAGGCTCTACCCTGCACATGCCCCGTTGCCCGGCCAATATCACTCCGCCGCAGGCGCATCGCGAACAACCTGCAGGAGTTCACCCATGTTGGCCGTCTTCGTCACATACGCCGAAGCCCCCGCGTCCAACATGGCCTGGGCCCGGTCGGCTTCCTCGTACATGCTCAGTCCGATGACACGAATATGCGGCTGCTCAGCATGAATCCTTCGCGTCGCCTCCACACCGTCCATGCACGGCATGCTGAAGTCCATCAGGATCACATCGGGCGCAAGCCGGCGTGCCTTCTCGACGGCCTCTTCGCCGTTGGCTGCCTCGCCGGCAATCTCCAGGTCCGCTTCCCGCTTGAGCCGTGCCGCCATCGTCTGCCGCAGCAGCGTGTGGTCGTCCACCAAGAGAATGCGCAGCCTGGGCCTCCCTGTTGTGTCCTTTGCCGGCAGCGCCGGCTCCAAAGTCTGGACGGGTTCTGGCTTTGACTCGGTGGCCGCCGGCGCATAAGCCGCCGGTGCCGCCAACGTGAACGTGGCGCCCCCCTGCGGAGCAGTATCGATCTTCAGGTTCCCCCCAAGGAGTTCCAGCCGCTCCCGTATAGTAAAAAGGCCGAACCCCCCCGCCGGATCACCCCGCATTGCCTGGACCCGCGACGGATCGAAGCCCACCCCCGAGTCGCTGACAGTGATTTCAAGGCGTTCATCAGCTCGCCTCAGATGAACCTTGGCGCTCGTAACGCCGGCGTGCTTGACCACGTTAAACAGCAGCTCGCGAACCGATTCGAAGAGAAGAATCCGAATATCCTCGCGTTCGGCCACCACGTCCGGCTCACACCGCACGTCCACGATCAGTCCGTGCTTCTCCTCCATCCAGCGGGCTAACCACTCCAGTCCTGCCGCAAGCCCGCCCTCGTGCAGAATCGTCGGCGAAAGCTCCACCGTCAGCGAACGCGACGTGGCGATGGACTCGCTGATCACGTCGCAGATGTTGCCGATCAGATCCCTTTGCTCCTCATCCTCAACGCATTCGCGCACACCCTGCAAGCCGATCTTGGCCGCGACAAGCAGCTGCTGCAGGTGATCGTGCAGAACCTTCGCCAGCCGGTGCCGCTCCCGCTGCTCGGCCAACGTCAACTCCGAGGCCAGACGCGACAACTGCTCAGCCCGCGACTTCAACTCGAGATTCTTGAGTGCCAGTTCCGCCGTTCGCTGCCGCACCTGCTCCTCGAGCGTCTCGTTCAGCCGCCGCAGCCTTTCCTCGCTCTGACGCGCCGCCTCCTGGGCCTTCCTGCGATCGGAAATGTCTGCGGAGATGCCGGCCACCGCGTATATCTTTCCCTCCGCATCGCGAAGCGGAAACTTCGTCGTAAGCCACGTAATCGAACGCCCATGGTACTGGGTGTGATCTTCGAACTCCATCGCCCTGGCGGCCTCGATCACCTGGCGGTCGTTGGCCGCGTACCGGTCTGCTTCCTCCTTCGGCACAAGCTCCTGAAGTCTTCTGCCGATCATCTGTTGCGGCGTGCAGTTGAGCAGTCTCCCCAGCGCCGCATTCGCCAGTATGAAACGCCCCTCAAGATCCAACGCATACACAAGGGCCGGTGTATTGTCGACAAGGCTCTGCATCTGCCTGTGAGCCGCGGCCGCCGCCTCCTCCGCACGCTTCTGCTCGGTGAGGTTAACCGCGGCGATGGCGACGCCGGCTATATTCCCCGCTGAATCCCGCACCGGCTCATAGTAACAGTCGAGGAAAACCCGCTGACCGTTGCAGGTCAGCCAATGCCCGTGACGAACCACTTCGCCGCGATCGAGCACCCTCCGTTTGGCTTCCAGAATCGAGGCCAGATCTGCGCTGTCGAACAGGTCCGAATCCGTCTTGCCGACCACCTCCTCCGGCCGCAGCATACGGGTGTTATACGCCCACCGATAGACCAGATGGGTGTCCTGCATCGCCACCAGAACAGGAGAGTTCTTCAGCGCCAGCCGGAAACGCTCCTCGCTTTCGCGCAGCGCTGCCTCGGCCTGGACACGCTCTATGATGTCCGCAGCCTGACGCGCAAGCAGGTCAAGTGTCGCCAAAGTGGCATCGTCCGGCCTGTGCTTTTCCTTGTAGTGCGTGGAGAATATGCCCATCGCCTTGCCGGACCGACCCACGAGAGGAGTCGATTGGACGGCCCGAACGCCCGCTCTTCGCTGCACCTCCAAACCGCGCGTGCCCACAAACAGCGGGCTTGTCTCGACGTCTTCGACAATGACCCGTTCCTTTCGTTTTACCGCCGCATGCCAGATTCCAGTACCGTCGCCTTCTCCATTCCAATAGTCTACCCACCAGTCGGGAAAGCCGCGCTGCGCAACAATGACGAGCCTGTCATCCTGCAGGAGCTGAATATTGCAGAAATTCGCGTTCGTAATGGCGATCGCCGCGTCCACGATCTCCAAGAGAACCGCATCCAGGTCTGTCTCGTGTGCCGAAAGCGTTCCAAGCCGCTGAAGCGCCGTCATGGCCTTCAGTTTCTTGTTTAAGCGAAATTGATAGCGCGCGATCGCCTCCTCGGCCCGTTTGCGTTCCGTGATATCAACGAAGGACGCCATCATGCAAACCGGATCGTCCTTGCCGCCGCGCACCAGACTTGCGGAAAGATACAGGTCCAGGTGCGCGCCGTCGTTTCTGGCGGCGGTCAGCTCGCCTGTCCACCCTCCCGTCCGCCGGACCGCATCCACAACCTCCACGGCCCGCCGCGGCTCCTTCCAGAAATGCAGCACTGATCCCCCCAGGACCTGGCGCTCATCATTAAAGCCCCACAGTTTCAGAAACGCCGGGTTCACATACGTGAGGCGGCCTTCCAGATCGGCGATTGCAACCGCGTTGAGCAGGGAAGCAATGGCGCTGTCCTTGATCCGCAGGGCCTCAGCGGCCTGCACCCGGTCCGTCGTATCATAACTGATACCGTCGAATCGGATCGGCGTGTCATCGTCTGCATAAGTGACCGCGCCGGCAGAGTGGATCCAGCGAACCTCGCCTGTTTCGGGGTTGACCGCGCGATGGTCTATCGTGTAGAGAGTCCGTTCACCAATGGCGGTCTCGATCGCTGACCGCGTCGGTTCGCGATCATCGGGATGCAGACGGCTCCAGAACAGCTCGATCGTCGGCTCAACATCGGGCCCTACGAAATACAGCCGCCGCATCTGCGCATCCCAATTCAACCGCCCCAACGGCAGATCGTTAAGCCATGTCCCGATCCCCGCCCTCTCGAGCACCCGCTCCCGCCGGCACACAGTGTCGTCAAGGTGGATTTCTTGTCCCGCCGTGCTCTCTTTCTTGCCCCCAAAGTCATGGACGCTGTTATCCGTATCGGTGCTCCTCATCGCCTTATTTCCTTTCACGGAAAAGGACAACGCTCCAGGCCAGACTTGCGCCCAAAGACCGTACTCCGTCGCCTCCCGGCTTCGACGCAAATTTGATCCCCTTTGTACCCGTTCCAACCCCACAAGTCAAGCAATACCTCCTTGCCGAAGTATCGCGGTATGCGAATGCTTCGTGACCTTTCCGGCAAGAGCCGCCGGTGCCCGGCCAAACAACCTGGTTACCTCTTGACAGGTACCCGCCAAGCGAAGATAATAAGTGTTTTAGTCTCGCAAAGAGCAAGCCGATGAAAACTTGTGAAGCAACATTATCCGCTTCACAAATGAACCCACAAGAATAAGGAAATGCAGAATGCCGACGTATCAGTACGTTTGTGACGGTTGCGGAAATGAGTTCGAGCAGTTCCAGTCTATCAAGGCCATGCCCCTCCGCAAATGCCCCTCCTGCGGCAAGAACCAGCTCAACCGGCTAATCGGCACTGGCGGCGGAATTATCTTCAAAGGCAGCGGCTTTTACCAGACCGATTACCGCAGCGACAGCTACAAGAACGCCGCAAAATCTGCAAGTGCCGCCGCGGATACCACATCTGACAGCAAGAAAGCCACAAAGACCTCCGAATCTGCCTCAACCACCGCCAAATCCGAGATCAAACCCGCCAAGACCGGCTAAAACCCCCGTCCACCACCCATTCACACCCGCCTCATCACCGCAGGCCATCACATCTTACCAGTACTCTCAGTGCGGGCAGCCCCTGTTCTCCTCACACTACCGGCACATCACCCTCGTATCACCCCCGATTACTACCCCTTGCCCCCACACAACCCGCATTCCTCGACGTAGCCCTCACATCACGGCAGAGCACCCCGCCTGACGCCCGAATTCTTCTGGGAGACAGCCCCCATTGCCCCGTCCTGAAAACCGCCCAAAAACAGCAGAGGGCCGCAGGTTAAACCCTGCGGCCCTCTTTTTAACCATCAAAACCCGCGTCTCTGCCGATTCGCAACTGCAAACCGACTAAGGCACTACCGCAGTCTCCATGGCCGGCGTCGGAACCGGGTTCACGTTGCCCAGACTGTCGCGCACCCACACGCGGTAGCGGTACTTCAGCCCCGATATACCCACGTGGACATAGTACTCATTCGGCTGCGGCGTCAGTGGCGGATCCTGCACCGGGAAGTCAATGCCTTCCACACGTACCGTCTGCGGGCCAATCCAGCCGCTGTCATAGGAGTCGTTGTCCAGGCAATCGAAGAAGTACTCTTCGCCGTTGCCTTCGGGGTCAGCAACCGGATTCACTCTCATGACATGCCAGTATGCATCAGCTTCCGGCCCAACCTTCGCCTGCGCCGGCGGATCAAGCCACGTCGGAGTCGGCGGCGGAGTAACATCCGCCAGGGCCGGATCGGGTGCGGCGCCGGCCACAACGGACCTGAGCATCTCATTGCCGTACCGATCCACGGCCGTCACCGTGAAGTAGTACATCACGTTGGGCGTCAGACCGTCGACCACAAGTACCGGATCCGTTTGCGGAGGCAGATCAAGCGGATTGGCAACTGCGCCACCCTGAGCATCAGTCTGCAGGAAGCGGTATGTGATTGGCGGACTCTCGTCATAAGGCACCAGCGCAACCATGCGAAGCGCCGTCGCACTGATCGGGTAAGGCGGCACATCCCATTGCGTCACCGTTCTCAACTGCTCAGGCATAGTGGGATATTCCTCAGCCCTGTATACCGGCGGATTCTTTTCGGTGGCCGGCTGGCCGGACCTTTCCGCAGTCGGATCGGTCGTGTTGCCCCGGAGATCCCGAACGAACGCGATATAGGTATATGACTGGTTGCTGCTAAGACCCGATCTGCTGAAGTATTGCGGATTGGCCACATACCCCGGCGCCTGCGGGTCATAGTTCTGTCGCCAGCCGCTGCTGGTGCCGTCGCTGACACAGTAGAACATGTACTCGACCTGATCGCCCCACCAGGCGTCAGAAGACACCTTGACGGACATCTCGATGGCATTGGTCGTGCCGGCAAGCGCAGTCGGCTCGATATCCCACTCCGTCGGATTGGGCTCCGGCGGCAGCACGTCTTCAGCGAGCCAGCACGCCGCAAAGAGCATGATATCGGCAAAGTCAACCCGCCTATCCGTATTGATGTCGGCGCCTCCGCACCAAACCGGATTGGTACACTCATTGAACCATTCACCGGCAAGCACGGCCAGGTCATGGATGTTCACGATGCCGTCCATTTCCAAATCACAGATTTTGCATGGCGCCATCGAGATTCCCAGCGGATAGTGGTAACCCATATCCACCTGGCCGATGTCGAAGTTGTAAAGCAGATCGTCGGCTCTGGTTGTCCGGAGATTCATGCCGACATCTGCGGCAAGTACGCTTCCGGCATCCACACACGGACTTTGCACGGACTGTCCCGCGGCCCGCTGACTGAGATAGAAGTTGCCCAGCGGTCCCTCGGTAAACAGCGGATCCACAAGGATATTGCCCTGTCCCCAGTCCAGGGTACAGCCTTCTTCCACCATCATATGCGGTTCGGCGCGGCCGCCCTGGACATCGGAGAAAGCGATCTTGAGACTGGACGGCCTCGGGTCATACTCAAAGCCCGTGCCGACGGCAATCTGTCGGCCGCCGGAGGCCAGGTTGCGCCAGAAGATACTGTCGACAATCTCTACGTTGCTGTGATAACCGCAGTAGAGGCCGCCGCCCAGGCTCGTAAACACGATCTCGCCGATCTGGTCGGGATCCGGCAGCGCGTTCGGATCCGGCCCGATGCCCGGGTCCACGAAGCCAAAGTGGCCCGTCGCCCAGTTCTCGACAAACGTGCAGTTGGAAATAGCCGCTTTTGCGAACCAGTTCACGGACAGGCCACCGCCGTCACGACCGGCCTTGTTGTTATTCAGCAGGCAGTTCTTGATCGTGCTGGTCAGCGGCTCCGTGCCGGTGAGGAACAAGGCACCGCCCGAGGCACTGGCCTGGTTAGCGAAAATCTCCACGTTGCGGACATCAGCCGCGACGGATGCCAGATAGATGCCGCCGCCACGGCCCACCACATCGACGGGGTCGGTGTCGGTAGCGCCGGCGAGGTTGCGATGTACGAAACCGCCCGTGATCGTCGCCTCGCCGGACATGCCGTAGAGACCACCGCCGTTGAAGGCGAGGTTGCTCAGGAAGTTGCAGTCCTCAGCGACCAGGGTGTTGCCGTACCAGTAGATGCCGCCGCCGATGGACGCTTCGTTGCCGGTGATAAAGCAATCAATGAGTGAAACAGAGGCCGTCTTTTCGAACGCCGCCCCGCCGCCGTAGCCCAATTCCGGATCGATCGTCGGGGTAGCGCTGGGTCTGGGCGCAACGTTGTCGGCTATCGTGCATCCTTCAAGATGGACGACACTGTCAGGAGCACAGTACAGGCCGCCGCCGTGGGTGGGTATCTCGTAAGCTTCGAACGGGTATATGCGCCCACCGCTGACGACCATACCGGGCAGTATAGCACCGCCACTGACCTCGCCGCCGACACCGCTGATGCCACCCTGCGTAGTGTTGCCCGAAATGGTGCAATCAACGAACCTGACCTCGCTTTCGGAGGCGCAATAGATGCCGCCGCCATACGCACTGTACAGCGAATAATCGCCTTCGTAACCGAGGAATTCCCAGGTCATGTAGACATCATCGTTCCAACTGCCGCCATATCCCGGGGGCAACGCCAGGCCGTCGACCACGCCGCCGTCGCCACCATTGCCGCCATTGCCGCCGGTGGCGCTGCAATCGGAAATCGTGCAATGGATGAAAACGGGCTTGGCAAGTTCATCGACATAGACGCCGCCGCCTCTGGCCCAGCCGCCCCAGCCGCCGCGGCCGCCGCCGAAGTTGTATTCATTGGCCTCGGCGCCATTTCCGCCGTCGCCGCCGTAGATGTGGCAGCCGGTAATGGTGGTGTTAACGAACGTTGGCGTCGATTCCTGCATGCAGTACACGCCGCCGCCGTAAGCATGGCCGCCGTCGCCGCCGTTGCCGTTGAAGAGGTTGGTGTCGTCTTCGTCACCGTCGCCGCCACGGCCAGCGCGTATCTCCAGATCCCTGATGACACAGTTCTTGATCGTCGGGGCGGCACGGGTGCCCACGATCACACCCGCGCTGTATATGTCGTCGCCAGGCGCGCCGTCGGTGGAGCTGAAAACGTAACGCACCCAGCCGTTGCCGGTTATCGTAATACCGTTCAGTACGGCGTCCTGACCGGCATTGGAGGTGAAGTAGACGGCGTAGTCCGCCTCAAGGCTCGAAACGTCTATCACGGTCGCAGCCACAACGTCCGGATCGTCCGGATTCGTGCTGGTGATGGTGACTCCCTTGTCGATGACAATAGCGCCTTCGTTGTAGACGCCCGCACCCAGCACGATGACGTCGCCGTCCCGCGCCATATCGATGGCGGTCTGGATCCCGCTGGCGTCACCAGGCACAAACCACGTCTTGGGCTCGCTATCCTGCGGTTTGGCAACGACCAAGTCGATCTCGTTGGACGCATCGGCATCGTACATCCTGGGACGCTGTCTCGTGCCGACGGGCAGGTAGCCCAGGCTGACCATGTCCATGATGTAGGCGTTCACGCTGCCGACGAGATACTGGTAGCACTCCTCGGCGGATACCCAGAGGTTGTCATTGCCGTCCCAGTCGCCGCGACCTTCCAGGGCTCTGAGCAGGTAATGGGTGAACACACCGTGCCGGAAGTTATCGGAATAGAATGCATACTCGTTGGCGCCGCAGGCTGTAATGACAACGCCCGCGTTATTCCGGTTGAGATCCTGCTGTTCGCCGAGTGCGTCGTCACTGTCGAAGCTGAGAGCCGTCGAGGTCGGGATTGTATTGGTAAGGCGCAACGGCTGCGACAGGTTATACATGCCGAGAGGCGACGAACTGAGACCGTCAATGTGCCCGCCCGCGAAGTCGCTTTCGAGTATGACGACATAATTGTCGGTAGCAAAGTCGGCCAACATCTGGCCAAGTTCGTCATCCCGGATGCCGTCCCATTCGTAGGTGATCAGGTACTCGTCGAGTTCGTCGATCTCGTCGATGGGCTCGATATCCACATCCTTGAAACCGTAACCGGAGAAGTAGAACACCAGCACGTCGTCGTGATCAAGCCTGCCGGCCAGTTCGCTCAGAATGTTGCGAATCTCGGCCTTGGTGGCCCGACTGTCTATGAGCGTGTAGATGTTGCGCTCATCCCAGTTAGGCGATTCGCGAAGCCTGATTGCAAACTCCCTGGCATCGTGCGACGCATAGGGAAGCTCTATGGCCGGCAGCGTGGCATCGAAATAGTTCGATATGCCAATCACGACGGCATAGTAGTCCGACTGAATGGGCACATAGCTGGCGGTCACCAGTTTGTCCATATTCACGACCACGGTGTTGACCGGCTCGACCACAGTATTGTCCTCGGTGCCTTCCCACCTTACCTGGAAGCCGGGCGGAGGCGGCGTAACCGTGATTGTCACCTCGGTGTTCGGATAGTAGACGCCGCCCGGAGGATCGAGCGTGATTTCGGCCGTGAAGTCCGGCGGCAGATCGACATGATCGGTAAGCACCTCGACATCGAGCCGGTAGCCGATCGATTCGAAGGTGACTGTTACGATCTTGTCCGAATCCATCGTGACGACATTGTTCGGCTCGTGGCGCGCATCGTCGTCGGTTCCTTTCCAGACACAATGGAACCCGAACGGCGGAGGCGACACGATCAGTTCGACCTGGGTGCCGTAGTCATACAACTGCCCGTCCGGAATATACGGAATGATCTCGGGCTCGAAGCCGGGCAGATCGATCGGATCGACGATCACGACGAAGTTGAGCTTGTGTTTCTCCGGCACGAACGGCAAGTGGTGGAAGCCGAGGTTAACCATACCGTCGTCCAGGACGCTGTCCGTCCGCGTCGTGTATCCGCTCAGGCCGGCCTCGACAGCCGTGCGGCTGCTGACGTACTGGCCCTGCCACAAGTCCGGAACGCATGGGCTGTCCTTGAGCTGCTTGGCTGCCTTCTCGCTCAGGAAGTAATCGCCTACGAACAGCGGGTCTTCCATGAAGTTGAACGTATCGGGATCCCACTCCTGGGAGTTCGGGTCCCAGCCGTGCAGAATGCATCCCTCTTCGACGTAGATGGGGAAGCTTGCCGACAAGCCGGCAATCGCCGCGGCGAGGTTGATCCTGGGCTTGGTAATAGGCGCCTTGGTATCCGTGATCGGCACACCGGTTGCGATAAGCAGGTTCCTTACCTCGACCGGCAGCAGCGTACGTCCGAGAATGGAGGCCGCCGCGTGCTGGATGCTTGCCACGGCGCCGGCAGCGTACGGACACGCGGCCGACGTACCGTTGAAGTACGGGAAGTAATTACCGGGATCATAGCCGGCGGCGCCGACAATATCCGTCGTGTACGCCGGCTCAGACGGCGCCAGGATGTCCAGGAAGTAGGCGGTGTTCGAATACGGGATGACCTGGTCAGTGGTATCGTAAACGGCACCGACCGAGATCACGCTGGAGAACGCCGCGGGCGCGGCCAGCGAATCGGGGTTGTACTCGTTACCCGACGCAGCCAAAGGCGTGATACCGGCCTCGACAACCGCCCGAGCGGCCGCTGCGAATGCAGGCCTGTCATTCTCCGCTTCCTCCGGACTGAAGTACCTGCCGCCGCCGAAGCTGTGGCTGATGACCAGGATCGGGTTGGCCGGATCATCATACTGGTGTGTGATGCACCAGTCCCAGGCGGCAATCGACGCACTGTCGTAGGCAGAGCCCGTGTCGAGGAACGATATCTTCAGGGCATACAGCTTTGCGTTGTACGCAACGCCTCCGATGTAATCGCCGTCGACGCCGTAGTTGCCCGCCGCGATACCGGCGCAGCATGTCCCGTGGGCCTCGCCGTTGGGGATTGGATCGGGGTCATTGTCGCCGGTGTCGTAGCCGCCGATAACCTTGAGGTTCGGGAAGCCGCCGCCGCCCAGCATCGGATGATTGTAGTCGATACCTGTATCGGTAACGGCTATCGCGACGCCGCTGCCGTCATGCACGTCCCGGACAAGCAGGGCGTTGATCAGATCCAAACCTTGAGCAAGCATCGGATGCGTCATCCGGTCGGGCTCCACGTGGGCAACCAGCGGATTGGCAAGCAGCTTGTTGAGTCCGGACCGGGTTATCTCGCCGGCAAAGCCCGGGATGTTGCGGTAGCGCTGACTGAGCAGCAGTTCGCCATGATCCAGCGAATTGAGCACCGAATCCACGCGATCCGAAATGGCCTGCTGCAGTACTCCTCTGGACGCCTGCGACGACCAGTCGGTCGACTGCCTCAGCGCGCTGAAATCGGCAAGCGTAACGATGACGCGCACGCGCTCCTGGCCCTGGTCGAACTGGCCAAAGAGCGTATCGCCGTCGATGAGCTTGGCGCCGCCCCCGGAGGACTGCGCGGCGCCCGTGCCGCCGCCGGTGTCGTCGGGAATGATATCGTCGACGCCGAGATACTCGTTGGTTGCGTTCGGATCGTACGGCGGGCCAATGTCAGTGTGGACTATAGTCACCTCCGACGGCCTGGGACCGTTGGGATCGCCGCTGCCGACGGCGATCTGCGCGCCGTTGGCGCCGGCGTTGTTCCAGATGATGCTGTCGGAGATGTATGCGCTGCTGTTGTACGAAACCGATACGCCGCCGCCGTAGCCGAAACCTGCGCCAAGGGTGCCGGTGACGATGTTGTCGGCAATCGTACAGTTGAGAATTTGCGGATCGGCAAACCAATCAATCGTAATACCACCGCCGTCTCGGGCCGCCGAATTGTCGACAATAAGGCTGTTGCGCAATACCGGCGAAGCAACATTATCCTCGTCGCTGCCGACGAAGAAGATGCCGCCGCCCGAAGCCCTGGCAATGTTACCCCGGAAGATCGAGTCGGAAATTTCGACAAGCGAACTCAGGCTGTAATAGCCGCCGCCGCGCCCGAATACCGTATGCGCGTACGTCACATCTATTGTGCCGCCGGCATCGGGGTCGCCCGGATCCGGCGCGGCAGGTATCACGGAGGCGTAGTTGCTCGTGAAGAACGTCCTGGTGATCTGGCCGGAACCATGCGTCGAGTACATTCCGCCGCCATGGTACGCTGCATTTCCGACGACGTTGCAGTCTTCGATCATCGCTTCGGCATTGGCCCAGTATACACCGCCGCCCTCGCAGGCCTGGTTGTGCGAAATTTCACAACGCACAAATCTGGGCTTGGCGCCATCTTCGAAGGCTACGCCGCCGCCGAAACTGACATAAACGTCATCCGGACCTTCGATGACTGACACAGATTCCACGGTGGTCATATCCGCCGTGTTGTTTGTGATCACGCAGTCCTCGAACAGGGGCGAGCAGCCGTCGCCGATGTAAATCGCACCGCCGGCGGTTTCGATGTCCATCGGCCGAGTCGGCCCAGGTATGGCGTACGGACCGCCGCCGACGCCGCAATCGCCGCCGTAGGAGGCATTGTTATCGAATACGCAGTTGTAGAACTTCGGTGAGCTGTGCGCCTCACAGTAGAATGCACCGCCCAGGCCCGTGTACTTCCAGTAATCGTAATAAGCGTCGAACGGATCGTAGACGTACTCCTGATACCATTCATCATCGGTATCGATCCAGCCGGAGTAACCGCCGGAGTAGTAGAGCCAGCCATAGGGCCCAAACTTGTCGCCCCATTCCCATCCGTCCCAGAAGTACCAGATAAACGGGTCCTGTTCGATGGAAGGAGCATAGAGCCAGTTACCGCCGCGGCCGCCCTCCCACTGTACATTGTTGACAACAATACCATCGCCGCCGTTGCCGCCGTTGCCGCCTCGGGCAAAACAGTTGGTGAAGGTGCAGTTCCTGAAGACCGGGTTGCTGTACCAGGCCGCATACACAGCACCGCCGTACGCACGCCCGGCCCAGCCGCCGTCCCAACCCTGCGGATGCGAGGCGTTGCCGTTTGGACCGTCGGCCCCATCGCCGCCCGTCACCGAACACCTGTCAAAGGTGCAGTTGGTTATCTCGGGCGAACTGTTGTACATCTCGATGGCGCCGCCGAAGACGCTTGTGCCGTCGCTGCCATCCGCGCCCTGCACGGTGGCTCCACTTGCACCGATCCAGTTGCATTCGACAAAGTTGCAGTTGCGAATCTTCGGCGACGAATTGTACAGGTTCATGCGGCTGAGCGTGATCGTAAAGCCTTCGATGATCGTGCCCGGGCCGACATTCGTAAACGCAAAGTCGTAGCCCTGCAGCACAGTGTTGGCCACTATGTGCGGGTCGTCCGGGTTCATGCTGCTCAGGGTGATGTCCTTGTTCCAGAAATTCAGCAGATCGAACGGATACGGCGGGATATATTCACCCGTCTGCAGCAGGACTATATCGCCGTCCTCCGCATCGTCGATGGCCGCCTGGATCGAGGTGTACTTGCCCTGGCTTCCGACAACCAGCGTCTTCGGTCGACCGAACTCCACCGTGATATGTTTGTCTTTATCCATTATCACGATGTTGGTGGTCTCTCTGGAGTTGTCGTTGAGCGTGCCGCCGCCCCAGGCCTTAAGGATGTAGGACGGGCTCGGTACGGCCGTAATTGTAACTGCCTGGCCCCAGTAGTACGTACCGGACGTCGGCGTCACCGTACCGCTGCCGCCGACGATGCTGACCGTCAACTGGAAGGCCGGCAGGTCAGCGATGTCGGCATAGTGGTAACCCAGATCGACAACGCCAACATCATGCGCATTGTCCGTCCGCGTGGTCCTGGTATCGAGCCCCAGAGCGCCAGAAGTCGCACTGCCCCGATCGACCGCCGGACTGTCCGCGGCCAGGTAGTAATTGCCTAACGGGCCGGCCTCGAACAGCGGGTCGCCGTCGATGTTGTCATGGTTGTTGTTGACAGTGTTGATCGCGGCGGAACCGGTATACGCGGATCCCGTTGCGGCGTCATAAATGTCGCCGTCCGGATTCGCGTGGAACAGAGAGAACGTGACCTGCGAATCCCCGCCGATCTGCTCTTCGTACAGGGCAGGGTGACCGTTGGCGGTGAAGATCGAGTTGTTGATCACCGGGTGACTCGACCAGTCGCAGAACAGCGCGCCGCCGAACAATCCCGCATCGTTGTTGTCAAACGTGCAGTTGTCAACCATCGCTTCCATGAAGAGGCTGCAGCTCAGGGCGCCGCCGCTGTGCGAACTACGATTGCCCGTGAACAGGCAGTTCTTCACGATCTGCGTAAGCAGCTTATCGTCGCCGTAGAACGCAATAGCGCCGCCGTAAGCCTCATCGCCTTCGACGCTGTTGTCTTCGAAGGCAAAGTTTTCGAATCTTGCGGTCGTTGAGATGCACGCCACGGCGCCGCCAAGGGCGTAATCGGACTCGGCGTGGTTGCCGCGCATGATGCCGCTGTCGAACATGGCTGTTCCATTCGACAGGTAGATGGCGCCGCCCTTCCTGGCCATGTTGGCAAACAGGTAGCAACTGTCGAACATTGCATCATAATCCCTTAGGTAGAGGCTGCCGCCATAGGTCGACTCGTTATCCATGAAGCTGCAGTTGGCAAACTCCAGGGAAATTGCGATCGTGTTCGGGTCTATGTCTTCATATCCGTAGAATGCACCGCCGTGACCCTGCCCGATGTTCCCGCCGAAGACGCAGTTGGTGAACGTGGCGTCGGTCTTGCAGACGACCGCGCCGCCGTGACCGTAGCTGTAGTTGCCGCGGAACTCGCAGTCCGTGACATTAACCGCACTGCTCTGTGGCCCCAGGTACAGCGCCCCACCAGGCGTTTCAGGCGAGGTGTAGACCGGTGTGCCGACGTAGTCGTAAGCATAGCCATAATACGGCGACGACACCACCCCGACGAGTTCGTTGCCCGGGTTGGCGTTATCGATGAAAGTGCACCTGTCTAAATCGACCCGGCTGCGCGAATGCACATAGATCGCGCCGGGGAAGTTCTCCTCAAAATCGGACCCCGTCACCGTAACCGTCGTATCCTGCTCGGCATAAATAGCGCCGCCCCGCGTATCGACATACATCGGATCGACTTCCGGCTCGGTGACATAAATGCGGACATCATATCTGGGATACGATTCGAACGCCCTGTTGTTGACAAAACGGCAGTTTGTGATGTTCGCAACAGCATAACTTGCGCAATAGATAGCACCGCCCCAGACGCGATCAAGAGTCGTTGCAGAACCGTTAGCGCCGTCGCTCGCGACCCAGTCGATTCCTGACGGGCCCCGGCCCCAAGCAGTGCCTGATGCCATCCTTCCGCCGCTGCCGGCAAGTCCTTCGATGGCGTTGTTGTCGATGAACGTGCAGTCGCTGATGACGGGTATGCAACCGTCGCCGATGTAAATGGCGCCGCCGTTGCCGTAGCCGACCGAATCGCCGCCATCGCCGCCGCAGTTCTCATGCCCGCCGGCACTCGGACCGGCATGTCCGCCGTTACCGCCCATGCCGCCGCGGGCCGTGTTGTTTTCGAATGTGCAGTTGATGATGGTCGGGTTGCTGCGCTGCAGGCAGGCGATGGCGCCGCCATAACCGTTGCCGACACCGTCACCGCCGTGACCGCCAGGCTGCGAGTCGCCGTTGCGATTGAAGCGAGCCTGCGATCCGTTCGCACCATCGCCGCCCTGGGCGCCGGTGACCATATTGTTGTAGAACACAACGTTCTCGAACACCGGCGAACTTCCGTTCTCGCACAGAACCGCACCGCCGTAACCGTCGCCGAAGGCGTCTCCGCCGTAAGCGGCACGGAATACCGTCGGCGGATCACCGCCCGGCTCGTAGTTCGGCCCGATCTCGCCTGGCCACATGTCGGTCGGCAGAATACCGCCGTCGACGCCGCGCATTGCGAAGGCGTAGCCGTTCTTGATCGTGATACCGTAGATCCTGGAGCGGCTGTCTTCGCCATTGAAGAAGTGGAACGCCCGCTTGGATACAAACCGGCTTCCCTGGCAATTAATAACGGTCGCCGCAATGGTATCCGGATCGTCCGGGTCCACGGACATAATCGTGAGGTTTCTTCCCTGGAAATTAATGCCGTCAGGATTCGAGATGGTGTATTCGCCCGGATCCAGGATGATGTAATCGCCCGGACTGGCGGCCGCAACCGCCGCCTCGATCGTCGGATACACCGTCGGCACCAGCAAGTGGCGCGTGACATCGGGCTCGAACCGGACGCCGATGGTCATGTCCATGTCGATCAGCAGCAGGGTGCTGGGCGCCTGCCATGCAGGCGAATCATCAACGCCGATCCACTCACGCACACGGTAGCCGGCATTGGGCACGGCTGTTACGGTCACCTCGGTTCCCGCGACAAACAGCGGAACACCGGTTTGCCAATCGTAACCGACAGGTTCCGGCGAGAACGTCACGGTACCGAACGGACCGCCGGCGATGCCTTCGTCCACCTCGACATCCAGCGCGTACAACGCCACTTCAAACGGTTTGTAGTGGTAACCGAGGTCAACCACACCGCTATCGGTAACGAGGTCCGTCCGAGTAGTATATCCAGCGAGCCCGGCATCCTCGGCCGACATACTGCCGATATCGATGCAATCGCTGTCGGCGGCTTCGCCCGCGGCGATATGGCTGAGCATATAGCCGCCCACGAACAGCAGCGGATCGTCCCCGCCATAGAGCCAGTCGGCCCCGACGAACAGCGGGTCGGCGGCAATAACGAAATCATCCGCTTCCCAGGCAAACGTCACGGGGTCGAACTCGAATATGGGCCGTCCGGCGCCGTCCAGTATAAGGTTGCCGCCGGCGTCTCTGCGGTAGAAGTCCCTGCCGTTCAGAATGCAGTCATTGTCCACGAAGACGGGCAGACCATAGGTCGGCGTGTCGGCCAGCGAGCCGGCCTGAATGAATACCGCCGAATCGCGCAAACTGTTGAAACTGTCGGCGATCACCAGTTTCATGTGGTGAACACCCGGCTCAAGGTTGGCCGCCGTTGCCGTCAGCACCACGGTGAAACCGTCGTACTCGATGTTGTAGAACGGTCCGCCGTCCGACAGATCGTTATTGATATACAGGTCCGGATTCTGGGCGAAAAATCCGAGCGGGTTGCCGCCGTTGATCGAGTTGACCGAAACCGGTGTCCGAGTTCCCGGAACTACGGCAATGTTGCGGCCGTCCAGGAAGAAGGCGACCGTGTCGTTGTTGAAATAGCGCGCGTACTCGTTGTACTCGTCCGACGCAAAGACATAGTTCAAGAAGACCCTGCCGCCCCGCGTCTCAAAATCGAATTCGAGAACGGTGGCGTCTTCCGTAACCAGCGGCACACCGATAAGTATATCCAGATCCGTGTCGCCGGGGTAATTGTTGGCGCGTGAGATCGCATCGCTGTCGTTGGGCGCCGCTGCGAAGGTCGCGTCGCCCGTAGTCAGGATCACGCCGGACTCGATACCTATCCCGGCACTGAGGCCGCCGGTGAAGGTGCCCGCCGCCACGGGCGCACCGCGAAACGTCGGCGTGCCGACAATCGTGATACCTTCGCCTACAAGCGTATCCACAAGCTGCTGCGCGCCTGCCATCGGCGTGATCACCAGTTGCGGCGCGGGTGTCTCAGGCAGCAAATCGGGGTCAATCGCCGGTCCCACGTCGGACCGCGAAACGTTGCCCACGGTCTTGGCGGGGTTGAACTCATTGTCGAAGACCACGGCGATCTGCGCGCCGTTCCTGGCGAAGTTGCCCCAGATAATGCTGTCGCTGATGTCCGCCTGACCATCATAGGCCACCACAACGCCGCCGCCGTAATAGATTGCGCCGTTGTCGGCAATCGTGCAATGACGCATCACAGGCTCCACGTACCAGCCGCAGGATACGCCGCCGCCCGTCCGTCCCGCGACGTTCAGCGAAACGAGGCAGTTTACCAGTTCCGGCCGCACAGTATCCTTAAGTATTTCCGGATCGCCCGCCAGATAGATACCGCCGCCGCTGTAACCGGCATTGTTCTCGGACATCGCGCAATCCCGGATGACGAGGCTTTCGGCAAACACGAAGACACCGCCGCCGTAGCCGCCCACGTACCCGAGCCCGCCGATGCCGGGGATACCTATGTCTGCCAGGTTCTCCCGGAACGAACATCCTCGCAGGACGTTGGCCTGGCCGTTGGTGGTGAACAGGCCGCCGCCGCGAAGGGCCAGATTCTGCACCATCGCGCAGTTGTTCACCTGCATGCCGAGCGTGCCGTTAAGGTACAGCGCACCGCCGTCCGCCGCGGCCACGTTGCCTATCATGCGGCTGTCGGCCATCGTACCCGTCGAATCTTCGTTGATGAAGATGGCGCCTCCGGCCGCGGCGCTGTTATCGAAGAAGTTGCAGTCGGCCACCGCGACGATGTTCTCATACTCATAATACAGCGCCCCGCCATGGCCGGCCATGGTGCCCGTGCCGCCTGTGCCGCCGTTTGGATCGGTTGGACCGGTGCCGCCCGTCACCATGTTCGATATGAACTCACACCGCGTAATGCTGGATTCACAACTGAGATTGAAATACACGGCGCCGCCCGCGATACCGGCCACGTTGTCTTCAAAGACGCAGTCGACAAACTGCGGCAGGCTGCTGATGGAGCAGAAAACAGCACCACCGGAGCCGCCCAACGCCGAGCAATTCGTAAACGCACAATCCGTAAAGATCGGCGTGCTCACGGGACCGATGTAGGCGCCGCCGCCGTTGCCGTTGACTGACATGCTCGAATCGACCGTCACCCGAACAAAAGTGGGCGAGGCCTGCGAGGCAATGTAAATAGCGCCGCCATTGGCATTGGCCACGGAACTGTTGGAAATGTGGATGTTCTTGAACACCGGCGCAGCCTTGGAGCCCACATAAATGGCCCCGCCCGGCTGACCGGGGATGCCGCCGCCACGGATGGTGAAGCCGTGCACGACGACCTTCTTTTCCTCGCTGTCAAACGTAAACGCCCGCTGACCGACACCGCAATCGATGACCGTTGCCGCGACGGTATCAACATCGTTGGGATCAATGCTGACGATCATCAGCTCCTTGCCCATCGGGTTGATGCCGCCCGTGTAAACACCGGGCGATACGATGAGAATGTCCCCGTTGGAGGCCTGTGTCACCGCATCGCTAAGGGCCGTTCCGCCGCCGCTGACGTTGATCGTGCGCCCCTGTTTGAATTCGACGCAAAAGTAGTTATTCTCGTCCACGACGATTTCGAATTCCTCGCTGGTCGATACGAGCCGGTCGCGACTGTCATACCAGCCCGCCAGGTAATAACCCGGCTCCGGCTTCGCAACGAGCACAAGCTCCTCGCCGAGCACGAACATGCCTTCCGACGGTGTCACCGTGCCGTGAATACCCGGATCCTCCGGACGCTCCGTGACCACCACTACCAGCGGATAACGGGGCGCTCCCTCCATGTAGTGATAGCCCCTGTCCACAATGCCGATGTCCAGCGCACCGTCGGCCTGGGTCGTGTACTGATCCAGACCCAGTTCCGCCGCCAAAGCGCTTCCCGTGTCGATGGCGGAGCTGTTCTCGCCGAGATAGTAGTAACTGGTCAGGAAGTCCGGGTCGTCCTGAACATTGTTTCTCACCGCGTCCCAGGCGTGGGCAATCGCGTCCCAGCCATAGACCACGGACCCTTCCTCAACGTAGATGGCCTCGCCGGGCAGAACCGGCTTGCCGTTGACGACGCTGAAGACGTACCGCCCGGAAACCCTGCTGTTGCGGCGATTATGCTTGAGGCCCGTTTCCAGGTCTTCATCCAGGAAAGTCCCCGCGACGCCCGAACCTTCGAACTCATAGTACGATCCGGGCACGCCGGTACCGGCCGAGAAGCCGACTCGGGCGCTGTTGCCGCCAAGTCCCCCGACGCCGCCGTCGTTGTCGCCCGTCTCCCATTCCACGCGTCCGTAATTGAACTCGATGTCGAAATCGCCCTCATTCCGGTCGGACCGTTCGATCAGCACCAACTGGAAGCTGTTGAGCAGATCGCTGTTGCCGTTGGCGTATCCGACGTCGATCCAGTTGACCGCAAACGCATTGTGCCCGTTCACCGAACCGGCGCGGTATGCGTAAGTGACCACGTCGCTGTCGACGCCTGTGGTGTCCACGTCGGCGAAGAACGGCGCAATAATCGGCGTGCCGATCGCGCTGGTCAGGTCGGTCGCCGTGAAATTCGGCCAGGGCGCCGCCAGCGTAACGTTGCCGTTGTTGTTGATGTAAAGGCTGGTATACTCGACATCATAGAACTTGATCTCGAAACCGATATCGACCGGGGCGGTCGATCCGTCGTTGTTGGGACCGAGCGCAAAGAAGTTGAAGCCTTCGCGAATGGCGGGATCGGACGGGTTTTCAAACTCCGAACCCTCGCTGTCCTGGTAATCGAATATCACGCTGTGCGTGATGTCAAGCGAAGTCGGCAGCGGGTAATACTCGCCTCCCGTGATCAGTGCAATCTGAGAACCCAGTGCACCGTAGTTGCCCCAGATGATCGAGTCCGTAACGATCGAATTACTGTCATACGCGCAGTACAGGCCGCCGCCCAGACCGTCCTGGCTGGTTACCACGTTGTCGGCGATCGTGCAATTCGCAAAGATCGGCTCGGCGTACCAGTTCACCGACACGCCGCCGCCGTCGGCAAACGCGCTGTTGCGCGCTATGAGGCAGTTCTCGAGGACCGGAATCGCCAGCGTGGGCGCCAGGGCTTCCGGATGGCCGCCCAGGTACACGCCGCCGCCCGCGGCCGTCGACAAATTGTCGAGAATCTGCAAATCGCGCAGCAGGATGTCGCTCGTGAAGCCGTATATGCCGCCGCCGGCGCCGTAGATCGCTTCTATACCGGTCGCCGGATCAGGCGGATTGAGTGGATCGAAATCGGCGATGTTGCCCTGGATCAGACTCCGGGCCACGATACTGTTGATACTGTCGAAGAAGTAAAGCCCGCCGCCATTGTAGGCGAGGTTTTCGACAACGTTGCTGTCGGTGATGTCCATTTGCGCGCGATGCCAATACATGCCGCCGCCCACCGGAGCAAAGTTACCCTCGATGTGCGAGTTGCGGATGGTCATCAGCGGATTGTACTCCACACTGCCCACGGCGGCGATACCACCGCCATAGCCGCTGTACATACTGGCAGAGTAGGTGTCCGGATCGAGGTATTCAGGAACTTCGCCTTGACGCGAACTGGCTTCGGTGCGGTTGTTCACTACGACACAGTCGATGAGGATCGTGTTGGCATCCTCGGCACAGTACAGGCCCGCTCCGTAACTCGGTATCTGATAGTTGTCTCTTGGCGCTAACCGACCACCGCTTGAAGACTGGCCGCCGAGGCCGCTGATACTGCCCTGCGTCACGTTATCTGCAATGGTGCAGTTGATGAACCTCGCATGGGTCAGCGGATAGTTCGGATCAGTGGGCTCGAGCGGATCGTATGGCTCGAACGGGTCGTACGGGGCGTACGGGTCGTATCCCAGGGTCTCGTACTGGAACCCGTACCCCACGCCGCCGACGTACACGCCACCGCCGGCCGCAGTGTACTTCCGCGGGTCGCCCGCGTGGTAAACTGTCGGATCGTCGGGATCGTCGGCCGCATACGGCTCCCATTCGTCGGTAAGGCCGCCCCACCCCGGCCGGAGACTGCGATTATGCGTCTCGTCGCCCCCGTTGCCGCCCAGGCCGCCAACGGCCGTGTTGTTTGTGATCGTGCAGTCCACGAACGTCGGATTCGTCCCAACGTCACAGAACACACCTGCGCCGAACACACGGCCCGGCACACCGCCTTCACCGGCACGAACCCCTTCGGGCCCGTTGCCGCCGTTGCCGCCGTCACCCGCCTCCGCGTAGCAGCCCGTAATCGTACAGTTTTTGATCAGGGGACTGGCCGTAGATGTATAGTACATCCCATTGACGATATCCATATCGTAGAGGCTGTTGCCAATATACAATCCGGCGCCGCCTACGGAGCCGCCGTTGCCGCCGTTGCCGCCGTTTAGCCTGTCCTCAGTGTCGCCGTTGTTACCATTGGAACCATCGGAACCATAGATCGAACAGTCCCGAATCACACAGTTGGCGATGATATGATCGCCTTCTACGATCAGGCCGCCACCAAACCACGTAGTGCCGTCGTTGCCGTGGGCGCCATCGCCTTGAGGCCCCGGCGCATTACTGATTGTGGCCCGCGCATTGGCGATCGTGATGCCGTTAATAACACACGAGCCGTTTCCGGAACCACGTACCCAGAGGTTCGAATTGGACACCATGGCAAAGTCAAGAACGGTTGATGCCACGCATTCCGGGTTGCTCGGAAATGCGCTGGTCAAAACGATGTTCTTGCCTGAAATCATAATCCCCGAGCCGCTGTACGTACCGCTGCCAAGCACAATCGTATCGCCGTCACGGGCGTCGTTGATCGCCTGCTGGAGTTGCGTCCAGGTATAGTTGCCCGGAATGTTGAACGTGCGCACGTACGTCTTTTCGAACGAAAGCGTGACCATGCGATCGCCGTACATGGTGACGGTGTTGTAGTCTACGTTGACCGTATCGTCGTCCGTGCCCAACCAGCTCAGGACACGGTAGCCCGGATCTGCATAAGAATACAGATAAACGGTCTGGCCCGGCCTCACAAACAACGTCACCGGCTCACCCGGGTAGACATAGCCGTACTCTGCTCCCATATCGCCATAGTACTCGTACAGCATGTGCCCATTTCCGACCACCTGAAGGTCCAGACGGTGCTGCATCGGCGGGCCGGTGGAGACCGGATAGTGGTATCCCAGGTCGCCGTCGCCGACGTCCCGCAGATTCAAAATGGCCGTGGTGATGTCCTGGCCGATGTCGTACTGATCCCGCAAATCACCTAAGATGGTGTCCTCGCCGGCGTCAACGCATGGGCTTGTACGCCGCTGTCCGGACCGCGTCTGGCTGAGATAGAAATCCCCCAGAGGTCCGGTGACAAACAGCGGATTGCCGCGGATGTTGTTGTCGCCACCATCGCCGTTTTCGATGCACGAGTACTCGGCCTCGCAGCCGAACAGATCATCACCCCAGTAAAGGGGATCCCCCCAGATGCCATACCCGACTGTGGGCGACCCGCTGAATCCGATGATACAGTGGTTGATTTCCGGGTCCGCATCCCCTTCCGCCGCGATACCGCCCTTCGGACCGATCGGATGATCCCCGTCCATGTCGCCGTAATCGAGACCGTAGTTGTAAACGATCGTGCACAGACGGATGATCGCATTCGAAGCGTTCAGGTAAATCGCCCCGCCGATATCGCCCGACATGTTGCCCGTGAACAAACAGTTGATCACCGCCGGCAGCGATCCCCCGTTGGAGAACAAGCCTGCGCCATACGCGGACGCATAGTTGTCGAGAATCTGCGTGTTGACGATCCGCGGCGACGCGCCGTTGGTCACATAAATGCCGCCGCCGTCGCCCATGCTCCAGTTGTTGCGAATAATGCAATTGCGGATCTCGGCGTATTCGGCGTCTTCAGCGTCCTGCTCAACCGCGTCATCGGCGCCGACGCCCGTGATGTAAATCGCGCCGCCGCTCACCCTCGCCCGGTTCATCTCAAAAATGCAGTTCTCGATGATCGGCGTCGCCGCCACGGGCGGATCGGCATCGGGGTCGGCGCCTATCCAGATCGCGCCGCCTTCATCGACCCCTCCTCCGTTTCGCACGGTAAAGCCTTCCACACGGAACGCGTTATTCACCGGCACCCTGAAGATAAAGCCGCGCTCGCCGGGCCCACACTCGATAATCGTTTCTTCCGGACCCAGTTCGCTCCTCACCACTATCGAACGCATCGAGTTGGGCTCGCCCGCGAAGTTGGTGCCTAATACGTCCAGATCAACGTTGCCGGGACCGCTGTAAACGCCGCGGGCTACAACCACCTCGTCACCATCCTGGGCGGCATCGATGGCCGCCTGGATCGTCGGGAACGGATTCGTGTCATCGCCGTTGAGCGTGATGGTTCCCTCCGCCATGCCCACGCGTCTGAACTCCACCTGCACGTGCGTGTCGCCCTGAATGATCACGTCGTGTTCGTCTGTGACGCCGGTGGGATCCCACATGGAGTTGACGTACCACCGTCTCACCTCCCAGCCGGGGTCGGCCGTCGCCACCAGGTGCACCACTTCCCCTTCATAGTAGATCCCGCTGTTCGGGTCAACCGAACCGTGGATCACGCCATCGGCCGCATACACGTCGGCGAACAACTGGTGCAGCGGAGTCGGCTCGAACTCCACCGTCACCAGCTTGTCCCAGTTCATTGTGACCGTGTTGGTCGGCGTCGTCAGCGCGTCGTCATCGGTGCCGGTCCAGCGCTTCACCCGGTAACCCGCCTCCGGATAAGCCGTCAAATTCACCACCTTGGGCCACTCTTCCCCTTCGACATACGTGTACAGGCCCCGGTCCGGGTCAACCCATCCGTTCACCTCACCAATGACCTGAACATCGAGCTTGACTATGTCGTCGCGCACGAACTCCACCGTGACCGTCTTGTCAGACAGCATCGTCACGTTGGCAATATCTTGGCCGGTGTAGTAAACGTCGTCGTCCGTGCCCGTCCAAAAGCGCACCTGGTAACCGTCGGCCGGTTGTGCCTCGATGGCAGCCATACGGCCGCCGTACTGGTACGTCTTGCCCGGCTCGCCCGTGGGCGCGCCGAAAGCCGTCCCGACCGTGCCCTGACCCGACACAACCTCCAGCGTCAGCACGAACATCGGCCACGGCTGAAATTCGACCCGCACGTCGCGGTCCTGCGTCATCGTCACAGTGACGCCATGGGACGTCGGCGAGCTTACGATATCCTCCGGCAGAAGTCCGTGCCATTGTTCGACTTCATACCCGTCTGCATTGATCTCCGGCGTCGCCCACAGCGCCACCTCGGACCACTTGCGGTACCGCGAAAGTTCCTCGCCCCTGACTTCCACCGTGCCGTTGTCGTGCCCTTCCGAATCCGGCACCACCCCGTAAACCAGTGAAAATTCCTCAACGGGCCCCGCGTTGGTAAAGTGGTACCCCATATCCGGTACATCCGCGTCGGGGCCGTTGTCCGTCCGCGTCGTAAATACCGCGTCGCCCGGCGCAAACTCCACCAGCGACAGGTCCGGCTTGCCCGCATTGACACACGGGCTGTTGGCCAATTGTCCCGCCGCTGTCTGCCGCAGATAGTAGTCGCCCAGTGCACCCGTGCGGAACTGCGGATCTTCGTCGATGTTGCCTTCGCCAGGATCGCCGTCCTGAATGCAGGAATACGTCGCCGGGCAGCCTTCCAGGTCGTCGCCGTTGTTCCAAAGGATACAGCTTGTCACGGTGGTCAGCACCGACGTCACATCGGCGTAAACGCCCCCGAACCCCTCGTCCTCCTCGCCTGCCATGTTGTCGACAACCGTGCAGTAAGCAATGGCCGGCTGCGAAGTCTCGCTGCAATCGATTGCGCCTCCGTATTCGCCCGCCAGGTTGCCAGCCAGCAGACAGTTGGTGATCTTGGCCATGCTGCCGTTGAAGCATGCGATACCGCCGCCGCGATACCCGGCCGCGTTGCCGAGCACCATGCAGTTCAGAATCAGGGGCGAGCCGCCTCGACAATCGATACCGCCGCCGCGATATCCCGCCGTGCTGCCTTCAATCCGGCAATCCGTTATCGTCGGCTCGGATTGCGGGTAGCACTTGATGGCGCCGCCGCTGTTGACCGCATGGTTGCCCGTCAGCTCGCAATAGGCGATCACCGGCGATGCGGCGAAACAGTCGATCGCGCCGCCGTCGTATGAACTGCAGTTCGTGATGACGCAATTGTAGATCGTCGGAGAAGATCCGTCGCACTCGATCGCCCCGCCGTACTTGCTGTGATAGCCGTTGACGATGGTGAAGCCGTCCACAACCGTCCCCGATCCCTCGCCGCTTGCGAACACAAAGGCGCGACCCAGACCCTGGCAGTCAATGATGCAGTTGGCCGGCCCGCCGATGCTCTTCAGTACAATCGCCTTGCCCCCAAAGGTCAGGTCACGGTTGCCCGGCCCCGTATACGTCCCGTCGGCAACCAGCACCTCGTCCACACCGCCAACCGCCGCGTCCAGCGCCGCTTGAATCGTTGTGTAGTCCCCGGAGCCGTCCGCCGCCACCATCAGCGTGGCCGACGTGGCAATGCCGCAAAGGCTCAAAAAGACTGCGATCGCGCAAAATAACCTGCTCTTCATGGCACCATCCTCACAAGGCATATTGACGTTCCGCATCCTTGGATCCCTATCGCAAACCATGGAATTTCCATCACAACGACAAAACAACGACACAACCGGAGCATGACACATCCATGCTCTGATATGCAAAATCCATCGTAGAATCATCGGAAAATATAGGGATCGAGTTTAGGCGTAGTGTAGCAGATTATGGGTCATAAAGTCAAGCCCAAAAGCCCTCTTGCCGATATTATAGGACATCCGGAACCCGAATGTGGTGCGGCTGCTCCTGCGTCCGATATTCCCCGACGTATCTGTGTTGGCTCAACCCACAGAGCGATAGAATCGCCATCTGTTACACTTTTTTTTCGCTCTTCGGGAAAATATCTCCGACGACCCGGATTTAACAGGTTCTCAGAATCGTCATTGCCCCGTTATGCCGTGCATCGGCCGCCGTCACACTCAGGAAAATTTCTTTTCAAAACTCCCGCCGTTCTGGTACAAGTAGCCGCTCGAAAGATGCACTGATTGAGGGCCTCGACTCCATGAAACTGAATGTTCGAAAATCGCGTCTGCGCGGTACCGTCGCCATGCCCGGATCCAAGTCGCATACCATCCGCGGCGTAGCCGTGGCATCTCTCGCCGAAGGCACAAGCATCCTCCACCGTCCCCTCACCTCCGGCGACACTCTCAGCGCCGTCGCCTGCTACAGTGCGATGGGCGCCCGGATCGACACCTCCGATCCTGCCGCCTGGAAGATAACCGGCGTGGCGGGCCGCATCCGCCGACCCGGCGGCATCATCGACGTCGGCAACTCCGGCACGACCCTCCGCCTGGCCATGTCTTCGGCTGCCCTTTGCCGGGAACCGGGCGCTACCGAGTTCACCGGCGACGAACAGATCCGGTCCCGCCCCGTTGGGCCGCTGTTGGCATCCCTCAACGATCTCGGCGCCCATGCCGAATCCATCCATGGCAGGGCCCCAGTCCGCATCTCCGGCGCCCTCAAAGGCGGCAAGACAGCCATTAAGTGCTTGACCAGCCAGTACTTATCAAGCCTCCTGCTCGCCGCGCCGTTAGCCGAAAACGACACAGAAATCGAAGTGACGCTGCTTAACGAGCCGGATTATGTGCAGATGACGCTGGATTGGCTGGATAAACAGCAGATCGTCTACCGCAACGACGGCATGCGGCATTTTACGGTACAGGGAAACCAGAAATATACCGCTTTCGACCTGCCGATACCCGCCGACTTTTCCAGCGCCACCTTCTTCCTCTGTGCGGCCGCTATGCTCGACGCTGATGTCACTCTCACGGGTCTCGATTTCTCCGACAGCCAGCCCGACAAGGCTGTCGCTGAATACCTCCGCAGAATGGGCGCCGACGTCACCATTACCAACAACGCCGTCCGTATCCGTGGAGACCGCCTCCACGGTGCCGAAATCGACATGAACCGCACGCCCGACGCACTCCCCGCCCTCGCCGTCACCGCCGCTTTTGCCGACGGCCAAACCCGACTCGTCAACGTCCCCCAGGCCCGCTCAAAAGAGACCGACCGTATCGCCTGCATGGCACAGGAACTGACAAAGCTCGGCGCTGCGGTTGAAGAATTGGACGATGGCCTTATAATAAATCCCCGGCCGCTGCAGTCGACCTGGCTCAACGGACGCGGCGACCACCGCATCGTCATGGCCCTGAGCCTTGCCGGAATGGCCCTGCCGGGCGCAACCGTCATCGACACGGCCGAAGCGATGAACGTCACGTTCCCCGACTACGTCAGCCTCATGACCTCCCTCGGGGCGCAAATGGAGATCGAAGGCTAAGCGACACAGGCGCCTTGCGTCGGCGAGGATGATCACTTGCCGTTAGCTTGTATGTAACTTCAGGAGACAAAAGATGTTAGGTTGTCACTTCGGACGCTGTTTTCAGGTCACCGTCTCCGGTGGATCGTACCAGGAAGGCCTCTCGGCCACGCTTCAGGGCGTGCCGCCGGGCATGGTCTTCACCGAACAGGAAATCTACGGCGATCTGCTGCTCCGCAAGCCCGGCGCCGACGAGTTGTCCAGCCCCCGCAAGGAGCCGGACCTGCCCGTCATCTACTCCGGCGTCAACGCCGCCGACACCATCGAGGGCGCCGGCAACCGCCACCACACCAACGGCACGCCTCTATGTATCCTGATCCCCAATCTTGACCGCCACTTCATCCACATCAAGCAGTACCAGGACACCAACCGCACCCCGCGCCCCGGCCACGCCTCTTACGCCTCGTTCGTCAAGTACGGACCCGACGACGACGCCATAGGCGCCGGCTTCTTCAGCGGGCGCTACACCTCCACCATCGTCGCCGCCGGATACGTCGCCAAGCAGGTCCTCAGAAAGTTCGGCATCGAGGTCTTCGCATACGTGAGAGAGGCCGCCGGCGTCCGCTGCCCCGACATCGAACACGCTGCAATCCTCGACGCCTGCAACCGCTATAAGCAGATGCGGCACGACCTCGATCCCTTCTACCAGGAAATCTACGTCAAGGACCGTATCAACCCCGACATGCGGTTCCTCGAAAAGATGGCGATCTTCGCGCAGATCGAAAAGGAAATAGACGACATCCGCGCCAAAGCCCCCCACATGACCGCCGCGGAAATTGCAGACAGGTACGGCGTGCACCACGTCGTAAACTGCCCGGATGTCGAGGTCGCCGAAGCGATGCTTCAGGCCTGCAGCAGAATCACCAGGACCGGCGACTCCTCCGGAGGCGTGGTCGAAGTCATCGTCACCGGCGTGCCCACAGGTTTGGGCGAGCCCGTTTTCTGCAAGCTCGACGCCGAACTCGGCCGCATGTTGGGCATCGGCGCCGTCAAAGGCGTTGAAGTCGGCGCCGGCTTTGCCGTCAAGGACATGACCGGCTATCAGTCCAACGACCAGATGCACTCCGAAAACGGCAAGGTCGTCTTCGACTCCAACAACGCCGGCGGCATCACCGGCGGCCTCTCCACCGGACAACCCATCGTGGTGCGTCTTGCGGTGAAGCCCACGCCGACCATTGACCGGCCGCAGCACACAATCGACAAGTACACGCTCGAAAACAAAGAACTCGCCGCCATTACCCGCCGCGACCCGACCATCGTCGCACGCATCTGGCCCGTCGCCGAAAATTACACCGCCATGATTATCCTGGATATGTTGATCATGCACCTGGGCTATCAGGCGATGATGAAGCGATGAACCTCACGGCCTGCAGCAACCCGTCGATTCCACAAGGCTGCTGATCGACGGATTACCTTGTCGCGCCTAAGAGAACCAGCGCCGCCGATTCGTGCCGCAGCGTCGTCGGTTTGCCGGGCTTGAACTGGAATGACTGCAGTTGCTCGCCTGTCAGCAGATCGACCGCCCGCAGGTACATCGGTCTTCGAGATGTCAGCGTCAGCCCCTCGGGCCCAATGCCGACCGGCACACATACGATCCGCTCGCCGCGCATGCTGCACGCCATCGTCAGGCACCCGTTGGCGTCGATGGGCGACTCCGGATCGCTGCTGTCGCGGGTCGGCCAACCGGCCAGATCAGGCGGCAGGATCCGGGCGAAGTGGCGGTACGCATCGACCGCCGGCGTGTCCTCGAAACGGCTGCGCCCGAAGACGCCCGCCTCGCTGTGGAACACATACATGGGCAGCCGAGATGCATAAGCGTAAGCCGCCGCCGTCACCAATCGAAGCGGATCGGATTCGGAGGCGACCGAAGAGCCGGGACCGATCGGCTCGTTACTGCTGACCGGTGGACAGCCCGGCACCTGAGCCAGACGGCGGCAGTCGATCACGGGCCGCCAGCCGCCGTCGGCGCGCCGGTCGCGGCTGAAGTGCCAGGTCGCGATATCCGCGGCACTGTTGCGGTAAAGCGACTCGAAAGATCCTTCATGATTCGACGTCGTTGCGATGAGCACATCGGTGCGTTCCGCCAGAAACCGCGTGAATTCCCGAAGATCGGCCGTGCCCTCGTCGCCGGGAAAGCCGTTTTGCCATGCCTCATTGGCAACCTCCAACAGGATGATCTTGTGTTCCCGTCCCTTGACGACCTCCTTCAGCAGGCGACGCATGTGCTCGATCCGGTCGGCCTTGCGCGGCATCATCTGCGCATCCGCAAAGATCGTAATCTGGGTCCGCATGCCGTAGCGATCATACGTCAGATCGACGAGCCCCGACAGCAGCCGCCAGTAATCCGCCCACGCCTCGACCTTCTTGCCCTCCCGACTGGTAAAGCTCACCGGCGCCACCTCCTGACCCTCCCATGCGCCAAACCACCCCACCATCGAAAGCACCCGCGTGTAGTTGAATCCCTGTGCCGAGAGAAACGCCAGGTCGCTTTCCAGCCGCCCCCTGTCATTGCGGTATCGCCACAGGGCTGTGAAATACGACACGCCCAGGCCCAGGAAAGGCCCCTCTTCGTCGACCAGCGAGTGATCGACGACCTGCACGCGACCCTCACGTCCCGCAGCCTCTACCGGCAATGCCGCTGCGGTCACGACCGTGATCACCAGTATCAGAAGCCCACATACTCCCTTCTTCATAGTCCAATCTCCCGCATACGAACAGGGGCGCCCCTTCAGGCCATTCGCCTTATCATCCCCCGACGTGCTCACGATGTCAATAATGCCATATCCTTAAACGGACTCCGGGAACGCCGCTAACGTTGTACATGCCGGGCCAATTATTCGATGATGCTCGTGAAGACGCCGTACATACAACTGCTTCGCTGCAGGCCTGCGGCGAAAATAACTTCGCCCCCGCCAACCCCCGTAACAACGAAAAGGGACGCGGCCCGAAAGGATCGCGTCCCTTGTTATTGCTGCCTTCTACGATGCGGCTACTGTTGCAGTTGAGCCACCGCATCCGCCTCCTGCTCTTCCTTCAGCACGATCGTCGGCTTCACCAGCATCAGCAGGATCTGCTTGTCCTTCACGTCGCTGCGGTTGGAGAACAGACGGCCCAGGAAAGGCACTTTCGACAAAGCCGGCACGCCCGCTTCAACCTCGTTTTCGCCCGCAAGCGTCAGCCCGCCCAACAGGACGGTGCCCTGATCCGGGATGTTCACACGCGTCTGCACCTGTGTCTGCTCGGTAATCGGCAGTTGGAATGTGTCGCTGACCACCTCACCCTGGGCCGTGAACGCAGTGGTCGTCTCGGTCGCAAAGCCAAGCAGGTCATTAAGACTGACCATAATGTTCAGCAGCACATACTTCTTGTCCGACGAAATGACCGGCGTTATCTCCATCTGGATACCCGTCTCCAGCGTTTCAATCGTTTGTTCCCAAACGGAGATGCTGTATGAAAGCCCTGTTCCGCCGGTTACCGTATCGTTCCGCAGCTCACTGCCGGCCTTGTAGTGAGTCTCTTTCTGGATCAGCAGCGTTGCCGAATCACCACTGAGCACCATCAGCTTCGGCGCCGTCAGCATGGACGAATTCGCGTGCATTTGCGTCGCCCTGATCATGAAGCTCACCTGCAGATCGTCCAGGATGCTGCCGTAGCCCAAAGTGAAGTCCAAAGCCGGAGAAGCGGTATTCCGCGTAACCAGATCGTTTGTGATGGATGTTGCAACAGGCCGGGTTGCGTCAAAGGCACCCACCTCGAAGCTCAGCGGTGACCAGTGTGAGCCCAGAGTCAGCCGATTCAGCGTAAAGTCCAGCCCGATGTCCTCCAGCCAGCTCTCGGTCACGACAAGGAATCGCGCCTCGATGGCGACCTGCCGGCCAAGCCCCTCGATCATCTGCTCCAGCAGCTCGGCGATCTTCGCGTGGACCTCCGGAGTCTGGCTGACGATCAGTTTGTCGGATCCGAACGGATAGATCTCGCCTTCGCCGCCGTTGTCATACCACGTTTCCGGCTCGATGGTCAGCTTGATGATCTCGGCCACCATCTGTCCGAGCATCATGCTCATCATGTAGTTCTGGCCGCCGCCGCCATAACCGCCGTAGCCGCCACCGTAGCCGCCGCCATAGCCGCCGCCAAAGCCGCCGCCCATCATGCCCATGCCGCCCATCATGCCCATGCCGCCATAGCCGCCGCCCATGCTTCTGCTGCTGCTCAGGCCTCGGCTGCCGCCGCCATAGCCGCCGCCAAAGCCCCCGCCGAAGCCGCCATAGCCGCCGCCAAAGCCGCCCATCATGCCCATGCCGCCACCATAACCGCCGCCATAGCCGCCGTAACCGCCGCCGTAACTGCTGCTCAGGCCGGCCGGAACACTGAGCAATTCCGCAACATCGTACACAATCGGCTTGTACTCCGTCGGCAGGTAGTCTTTCGTGGCAACCGTCACGAGTCCCTTGTCAACAACATACCCTATCTGAGCCAGGTCGCCGCTGCCGCCCACCGCCTCGATCACACGCTGAAGACCCGTCAACAGCGTCACCGCCTTCAGACCCTCACCCGGGATACCGATCGCGTTGGTTTTGTCGATGAAGGCGTTGTTGCTTATGTCGTTCCACATGATCACCAACGGCAAGGGCGGATCCACCGCATTGCGAATCACTTCCATCGCCTCGGCAAACGTCGTGTCTTCCGTCAGCATCGACAGATCAACAACCTGCTCCAACTGCCGGTAGACCGCCGCGTCCGCCGGGTCGCGGGTGACGAAACCTTCCGCCTGGCGGCGCTGCGTCAGTTCGATCCAGTTCTTCGGGTAGTTCACCTCATTGACATAGGGTATCTCGCTCTTGATCGTGTGGCGAAGCAGCTCCAGTTCCCGCCGCTGCTTCTCACGCTCCAGCTCCAGTTCCGTGCGGTAACCGATCATCCGCTCCAATGTCGTCTTGCGAATGAGCGCCTCCTTGTGCAGCGGATCGATCGCCAGCAGTTGCTCCAACTGCCCCAGCGCCTCTTCGAACCGCTGCTGCGACTCGAACGCATACGCGCGCTCCAGGTAATCCGCAATCGCCTGCTGACGCTGCAATTCCATGTCCTGACGAATCTGCTGCGTCAGCTTCTCCGCCTCTTCGATTGCTTCCTTCTCCTTGCGGATGATGTCCATGTTGTGAGCTTCTTTGATCTGACTGCGAAGAATATTCAGCCGCGCCAAAGACTCCCTGTAGAGCTCATCACCCAGGTCGATCTTGTTAAGTTCCAGTGTCGAAAACGCCCTGTCCAGAGCGCTGTTGGCGGCCTCGAACTCTTTCTTGTCCAGAAGCTCCTTGGCCTTTGCTACAGAGTCCTCGATCACCGCCTTGGTGAAGCTGCGGATACGATTCTGTCTGGCGATCACCACTTTAACGTAGGATTCCTCCGCATCGGTCTGGGCCTGCACGTCTGCCTGCACCGCAGCCGCAACCGGCTCAGCCACCGGAGTCGCGGGTGTTTCGACTGCCGCAGGGGCTGCTTCCACAACCGCAGGCGCAGGTTCCGTCGCTTCAGCCTCAACCGCAACAACCTCCGCCTTCACTTCGGTCGTCTTGGGGGTTTCTGCAGGCGTATCAACCGCAGCCGGTTTAGCCGGTCCGGGCACCACGTATGTCTTCGTCTCGGCAGCAGCAGCCTCTGCCGCAGCCGCCGAGCTCGCCCCCACGGCCTTCACCTCGGCCTCAACGTCGATCGCCTTAGGCTTCTCGGCGGCAGGCTTTGACGCTGTCACATTCGCCGCCTCGATCGCCTTGGGCTGCCCTTGGGCCTTCTCCTGCAGAGGCTTCAGACTCGCCGCAATGTGCTCGCGCTCAGTATCGTTTAGATATTCGCTGGCCGCCGCGGCAATCAGACGCTGGGCCGCTTCCGCGAACTGACCCTGCTCGGCAAGTTCGTCGCTTTCCATCAGAAGCTTCGCAACGCGCCGCCGGTCCTCAAGCGCCTTCGTAACCAGTTCGTTCAACCCGGCAACAATCTGCTTGTCGGCATCGCCGACGTAGGCCGCCAGTTCCCCCTGCCCCTGAAGGCTGGCAAGTGTCATTTCAGCCTGCGTATACGCTTTCCGGCTGACGTACTCCTGCGCAATCTGGAGCGTCCTTTCTGCACGAATCGACATAGACTCCTCGCGCGTCGTCGGCTGCCCCCAGACCAGCGTGCTGGCAGTACTGAAAACCACGAGGACTCCTGCCAGAACCGCTGCGAGTCGCAGGTCTACGAGCCTTGGTGAAACTGAAAATCTTCTCACCATGTGCCTCCATCGTAACGAATTGCTTAAATTAATTTGAAATACAGTTCGCAATACTGTAAATCCCGGTGGTGCCTATATTGTACCAGAAACTTGCGATTTTGCAAGCGAAAAAATACTATCAGACGCACACCAGGGGTTGCTTTGTGAAGAAGCCTTGTGCATCTTACCACAACGCCTCCCGATATACACTAACAAATAGATAAAAAGGTTGAAATTGGGAAATCTGGAACAGAAAGGTAAACCACTGGCCCTGGCCGTCGAGACCTCCGGACGCACAGGATCGGCCGCACTCGGGGCCGCCGGCACAATACTGGAATGCGAGTTTTTATCGGGCCATCTTCGGCATGGCGCCGAACTCTTCACCTGCTGCAGAAGCCTCCTCCAGCGTAACGGCTTCACGCCCGCCGACATCGACCATATCTACATAAGCGCCGGACCCGGAAGCTTTACCGGCATAAGAATCGCCGTGACAATGGCAAAAATTCTCCATCTTGCCACCGCCGCAAGAATCGTCGCCGTAAGTTCGCTTGACGTCCTGGCTGAAAACGCCGCCGACTGCGCCGCCAAAACCGCCTGCCGGATCCCCCACCTCGCCACCATTCTCGATGCCAAAAGAGGCCAATTCTATATCGCCGTCTTTGACCGACATGACGACCGCTGGATAAAGACCGTCAGCGACTGCCTCATGACCGCCGACGACTTCCTCAATCGATTCGCCCGCGGCCCCGAGACCCTCTGGCTCACGGGTGAAGGCCTCATCTACTACAAGGACCGCTTCGCCGCACCCAACATAGCATTTGTCGACGAGGAGTACTGGTTCCCCCACGCCGCCAACGTCTACAAACTCGCCTGGCAGCAGGCCAAGGCAGGCAGCTTCGCCGACCCCCTCACGCTCACCCCCACCTACCTCCGCGGCCCGGAAGCCATCCCCAAGACCTTTTAGTCGCCCAACCCCACCAACCTGGCCGCCCACCTTCACCGCATATCCCCGGCGTATCACCCGCCATCACCGCGTATCCCCCCACCGTCGCTGCATGTCCCCCACCGTTACTCCATGTTCCCACTGTCATCGCCGGCGAAGCAAAGCAAGTCCCGCCCCGTGCATACCGCGTCGCGGACGAACCACCCCAAAAAACAAAAGAAGCCCCTTCGGCCCCACACGACCGAACGGGCTCCCACCGCAAAACTCTTTCTTGGAAACCGTTACTTTGCCATTGAGCACTCCTGTCCGCAGGCCGCCTTTACCTCTCCGCCGCCCGCATGTCTGGCAATCTGGGCAATTGCGTTCTCAATCGCCGCCGCGGTCTTTTCCGCCTTTTCCTCGCGGGCCACATTCTGCAGCCGCCTCAGCAACTGTGTCAGCTTTTCGATATGTGCCTTCTCCAGGACCTTCGCCGCCAGAGGGCATTCATCCTTCAATTCGCACGTCGCACAGCACGCCGCCGCCTGGGCACAATCCGCCTTCAGCGGACACGCCTCACAGGCCGCCTTCGCAGCCGGCTTCGAACAATCGACCGGTTTCGCGCCGCAGGTGTTGGCCTTCGGGCAGTCCGCCTTTAACGGGCATGCCTCACAGCAGGCCTTTCCAGCCGCCTTGGCGTCAGATGCCCCCGCGGCCTTAGGACAGTCTGCCGGCTTCACATTGCACGCTGCAGCCACCTTGGGACACTGTCCCTCTTTGGCGGCACAACACGCCCCTTCCGTCACCTTCGGGCACTCCGCATTCGGCACACCTGACGGACAGGCGGCCTTAACCTGATCGCAGGCCTTTTCACCCCCGCCTGCCTTATCCACGGCCGCCACCGCAAGAACCATACCCGCCGAAAGCGCTACGACCGAGACAATCACCAATACACGCCTCATAGTACCTCTCCTTTTACGACCCTATGCAGATTCTCATACAAGCCTGATAGTGTACAGCCGCAACACTTGCAATAGGCCGTTATATCACTGTCAGTCACTTCGTCGAGTATCTAAACGCTAACGACACCGAACAGGTTCGCAAGTTTTTTAGACACACTGCCCTCACATGAAGATCGCCTTGCTCGGCATTCACCACACCCCCCGCGCAACAAAAAACCCGTCCGGCACGACTGCACGTCCCGGACGGGTCCTGATGTGAGAAACGAACTTATCCTCTGCTTTGGCTGATGCCCTCGCCTATCTGCCTTTCATTCTCAGGGGGCGCTGCCGCCACTGCTCGACAGCCTGCCTCTGCTGCGCAAGCCCCTTCCGGGCATCCTGCGTCAGCAGTTCGATCACCTTGTCGATCGCTCCAGCGGTCTTGACCGCCTTTTCCTCCTTCGCTACGCCCTGAATCCGCCGCAAAAGATGTGTCATCCTCTGCACACGCTGCTTTTCCATCTCCGTACGACGCGCCATCATGCGCTTTGCCACTTCCGCCCGTATCGCAGGCCGCTGAACAGCCATTCCGGCCCCCGGCCGAAGCGCCGCCCTCCGCACCGCCGCCTGGCGACGCGTGACATCGCCCTCCGGCCGTCCCGCTTGGCGGCGACGAGCCTCCAGCAACTCGCGCTTCGCGGCGTCGCGGTCACGCCGAACCGTCACCGGCGCTGCCTTCTCCCTGCGGACCGCCTGGCGTCTCACAACTTCCTTCCTCTGCGCCGCATCCCGCTTGATCTCCTTCTTCACGTCCCGGTCCCGCCTGGGGCTCGCCTTCTTTTCGTCCGCCCGCACGCCTGAAACCAACACAAACAAGGCCGCCGCCACACTCAAAAGAACGATTCGTTTCATAAAGATTCTCCTTTTTCAAGTCTCCCGTTACCAGCCGGCCACACGGCTTTGGCAAGTGCACAGACGAATACCCCGCTGCCCTTATTGCACCCCGTAAAGATTTTGACCCTGCGCAATTCCAAATCTATAATGTGTCAATGTAGTTAATCTGTGTCCATCTGTGTGAGTCTGCGGATCCAAGAAAAATGCTCTACATACTGATCACCATCATGGTCCTCCTCATCCTCGCAGTGCTGGCCCTGTTAGTCTGGCAGATCCGCCAGAACCTCGCCGCCCGCGAAGACCTCGTCCGCCAGTCCGCCGCCGTCGGCCTCCTCCAGCAGCAGCTCGAAGCCATCCGCGAAAGCCAGTCCAAACACACCGCCACCCTCGAACAAAACCTCAAGACCAGCCAGCAGGACCTCTTCCAACACCTCCGCACCAGCCACGAAACGCTCAATAAGCTCCAGAACCAACTCGGCCAACTGCAGGGCCAGAGCGCCCAGATGGTCCAGTTGGGCGCCGACGTCCGCTCTCTGCACGATATACTCAAGAGCCCCAAGCTCCGCGGCCAGCTCGGCGAGCAGTCGCTGACGCGCCTCCTGGGCGAAATCCTCCCGGCCGCCAGCTTCAAAACCCAGCACGCCTTCAAGAACGGAAAAATCGTCGACGCCATCGTCCACATGCCCGACTACGCCGTCTGCGTCGACGCCAAGTTTCCGCTGCCGGCCTTCGAGCGCATGATCGCCGCGCCCACCGAGGACGAACGCAGCCGTCTCCGCCGCGCCTTCCAGGCCGACGTCATGAAGCACATCGACAAGATCGCCGCCGACTACGTCAACTGCGCCGAAGGCACGCTCGATTTCGCACTCATGTACATCCCCGCCGAAAACGTGTACTACGAAACCGTCATCCAGATGAACGGCGACAAGACCGACCTCCTCCGCTACGCCCTGGACAAGAAAGTCATCCCCGTCTCGCCAAACCTCCTCTACGCCTACCTCATGACCATCGTCATGGGCCTCCACGGCCTCCAGATCGAAAAACAGGCCGGCCAGATCCGCGAGAACTTAAAGAAAATCGCCGCCGGCTTCCAAACCTTCTCCGGCAATTTCGAAGTCTTAGGCAAACACCTCAGAAACGCCCAGGCCCAATACGACGAAGTTAATACCAAACTGAACAAACTGACCACGCAGCTTGATCAAATAGGCGAGGGCGCCAGGGATGAAGTCTGAAGCAGCACGCCGGGCGGCAATCGCCGCGGCAACAAGGGCAATGACTTTCTTTCAAAACGCCCCTATGGTATAATCCGCCAGTAAAGTGGGGTCGGCCCCACCGGAAACGCACATTTCAAACAGAAAGGAGCAGATGATGAAAATGAAGACCACCCTCATGGCGACCCTGTGCCTCATCCTGCTGGCGACCATGACCTTCGCCGCCGCCGCCCAGCGACTCGAAATCAACATCCCCGACATCCCCGGCTACAGAACGCTCAAGTGCGACTTCCACATTCACACCGTCTTCTCCGACGGCGCCGTCTGGCCGACCGTCCGCGTCGACGAGGCATGGCGTGACGGCCTCGACGTCATCGCCATCAGCGACCACATCGAATACCAGCCTCACAGAGGCGACATCCCCACCAACCATAAGCGACCGTACGAAATAGCCGCCGGCCGCGCCCGCGAACGCGACATCCTGCTCGTCCGCGCCGCGGAAATCACCCGCGACACGCCCCCCGGCCATTACAACGCCATCTTCCTGACCGACATCGACGCCCTCGATGTCAAAGGGCCATCCAAAGAAGAGGAATTCCTCATGCGATTGCGCGCCGCCAAGGCCCAGAACGCCTTCATCTTCTGGAACCACCCCGACTGGCAGGCCCGCAACGGCGGACGGGTCTGGTTCGACATCCACACCAAAATCTTCAACGAAGGTCTCATCGACGGCATCGAAGTCGTCAACGGCGACGACTTCCACGCCGACAGTCTCAAATGGGCCGTCGAACGCAACCTCACCATCTTCGGCAACTCCGACATCCACGCCCCAATGGACCATCGGAAGCTCGACGATGTCAATCACCGCCCCATCACCCTCGTCTTCGCCCGCGAAAAAACACTCGAATCCGTTCGCGAAGCCATTGACGCCGGCCGCACCGCCATCTGGCTGCAAAACAAGCTCATCGGCAAGAGCGAATACCTCGAAGCCATCGCCATGGCATCCATTAAGGTCAACCCGCCGCACATGACTTATCGCAATACCGCCTATGTAACGGTTCACAACGCCTCCGATATCACGTACGAATTGCAGAAGATAGGCGGTACGGGCCCTGCGGCCGTTACGCTGCCCGCTCGCCAGACCACGATCCTTCGCATCAACGTTAGCAACGAAGGCAAGGCCGACCTCAGCTACAAGATCACCAACCTCATTACCGGCCCCGGCGCCTGCCTCGAATTTCACAACATCTCCCCCTGGTAAGCGCAAAACCCTGTCGCCCTGAAGGGCACAGGGGCAAGGCATGTTTCGCCCTCAAAGTACGGGGCGGGCCGAACGACGACAATCGTACCGCCCGCCCCGTTTTCCCGACAAGGAGACCAAACGATGACAGCAAGAAACGAATCCGACAAGATCACCCGCCGCAGCATCCTCGCCTCGACCGCCGTCGCCGGCGCAATGGCCGCCCTGCCGAAGATTGCCTTCGGCCAGGCCGAACGCGTAGTTGTCAACGGCCGCATCAAGCAGTCCGTCTGCGGCGGCGTCCTGCGCAAGGCCAGGTTATCCCTCGACGATGAATGCGCCCTGCTCGCCAGGATGGGCATCGTCGGCAAGGACCTCGTCGGCCCCAATGACTGGCCCACACTCAAGAAGCACGGCCTCGTCGCCACCATGGTCCCCGGCGCCGGCTCCATCAAGGACGGCCTCAACAACAAGGCCAGACACCCGGAATTCCTCGAAGCCTTCAAGAAAAACATACTCGCCGCCGCCGCATACAAGTGGCCCAACGTCATCTGCATGGCCGGCGACCGCAAAGGCATCTCCGACGAAGAAGGCATGGACAACTGCCAGGTCATCCTCAAAGAGGCCGTCAAGATCGCCGAAGACAACGACGTCACCATCTGCATGGAGCTTCTGAACAGCAAGGTCGACCACCCAGGCTACATGTGCGACAAGAGCGAATGGGGCTTTGAACTCTGCCGCCGCGTCAACAGCCCCCGCTTCAAAATGCTCTACGACATCTACCACATGCAGATCATGGAAGGAGACCTCATCGCCACCATCAGGAACAACATCCGGTACATCGGCCACTTCCACACCGCCGGCGTACCCGGACGACACGAACTCGACGAAAACCAGGAAATCTACTACCCCGCTGTCATGCGGGCCATCGTTGAAACCGGTTACACCGGCTACGTCGCACACGAATACACCCCCGTCCGCGACGCCGTCCCATCCCTGATACAGGCCATCAAAGCCTGCGACGTGTGACGCATCGAGCCGGCGTAACCTGACACGGGCGTCCTGTCCGCTCCGGGCCCACAGATCGCGCGCATCCCGAACAATTTGCTGTCTATCTGACCAGAGTTCGGCTAAGATGTTGCGCTCAAGCACCCGAATCAAGGCAATTGAACAACATGAGCACAAAGCTGACAGCAAATAACAACAAAATACTTACCGAAGACCTGCCGGTGCACGATTGGTACCGTTTCGTGTTATCATTCCCGCCGCACCTGGTGAGACAATACCTTCAACGCTTCGAGATCACGGGCGATCATCTGGTTCTGGATCCCTTCGCCGGCACCGGCACCACGCTCGTTGAATGTAAAAAACTGAAAATACCATCCATCGGGATTGAGGCCCACCCCATGTCGCATTTCGCCTCACAAGTCAAGACCGATTGGCAGGGCAATCCGGCCGAACTCATCGACGTGGGCCAACGCGTCTACCAAGAGGCCTGGAAGCTACTCGATGAGCAGGGAATCTGTGATCTGCCCCACTTTTTCGATGCACCCAAAGGCAACCATTTGAGAACCCTCACTCCCCAGCAGATGCGACTTTTGTTGACCAATTCCATCAGCCCTCTGCCCCTGCACAAGGCACTCATTCTGCGCGATGTCATTTTCGAAGTAGCCGAACCTGTTGCGCGATATCACAAGCTGGCTTTTGCCAAAGCTGTGGTCGAATCGGCAAGCAATCTTCACTTCGGCCCCGAAGTCGGTGTGCGCAAAGCGAAGGATGATGCACCTGTCCTGACCCCCTGGCTGGAAAACGTCAGGACGATGGCATCAGATCTTGCTGAATGCAGTGAATGCGCTCATATCGACAGCCATGTCATTCTTGGGGACTCTCGTCGCCCCCAACCTGAGATAAGACCTGCATCCGTGGACTTCGTCTTTACGTCGCCCCCCTATCCAAACGAAAAGGACTACACGCGAACCACACGGCTCGAATCTGTTCTGTTGGGTTACTTCTCCGATATGGCCAGCCTGCGAGAGTACAAACAGCAGTTGCTCCGCTCCAACACGCGCAATGTCTACAAGACCGATGACGATGATAAGCATGTCGCTGCCCATGACGAAATACAGGATATCGCCCGACGAATCGAGCAGCGCCGGCTTGAACTCGGCAAGACGTCCGGCTTCGAAAAACTCTACGCGCGCGTCACACGTCTCTACTTCGGCGGCATGGCTTCACATTTCAACTGGTTGCGGACTGTCCTGAAACCCGGGGCCGTGCTGGCGTACGTTGTGGGCGATCAGGCGTCTTATCTGCAAGTCATGATCAGAACTGGCCGTCTGCTGGGCGAAATTGCTCAATCGCTTGGTTATGAGGTGCTTGGTATCGATGTTTTCCGCACCCGACTCGCAACGGCCACAAAGGAACTGCTCAACGAAGAAGTGCTTCTTCTGCGATGGAAAGGGTGACAGGATGCCCGACAAGAAGAACAGGTATTCCCAAATCGTTGAGGCGGTCTTCTTCGAGCGTTACGACAAGACAGCGACCGCCTTCGAATTCGAACGCAAGGACATCGAACGCCATGCCAAAAAGCTGGGTATTGTATTACCCAAGAATATCGGCGACCTGATTTACACATTCCGGTATCGTCAGCCGCTGCCGAAGTCAATCACAGAGACCTGTCCCCCGGACAAAGAGTGGTTGATTCTGCCGGCCGGAAAATCGCGCTATCGTTTCTCCCTGGCCAACATTGTAAAACTCGTGCCCAACAAGAGCTTGAGCAAGATAAAAATCCCTGATGCCACCCCGGGAATCATCAGCGCCTATGCCTTGGGCGATGAGCAGGCCCTGTTAGCCAAACTGCGATATAATCGGTTGCTCGATATCTTCACGAGGGTAACCTGCTACTCCTTGCAGAACCATCTCCGGACAGCTGTTCCAGGAATGGGACAAGTAGAAACGGACGAGGTCTACGTAGGTCTCGATCGTTCAGGAACTCAATATGTTTTTCCCGTTCAAGCGAAAGGCGGCCGGGACATCCTTCGCACCGTTCAGGCGCGCCAAGACATTGCCATGTGTGCGGACAAGTTTCCGAAGCTTGTATGCAGGCCGATAGCAGCGCAGTTCATGGCCGATGATACAATCGCTCTTTTTGAACTCGAATTGACGGACGAGGGCATCCGTGTCGCGGTCGAGAAACATTACCGCCTGGTCTCACCTGACAAGATAACCGAACATGATCTGTCGAATTACAGACAACTCCGCGACGAACTATAGGCAAAGGAACTTCGTGCCATGACCTACGATGATCTGAAAGGCAAAAAAGTCCTCGTCACAGGCGCCAGCTCCGGCATCGGCGCCGCCACCGCCGTCGCCTTTGCCAGACAAGACGCCTTTGTCGGCGTCCACTACTTCCAAACCGAAGACGGCGCAAAGGCCACCCTTGCCGAAGTAAAAAAGCATTCCGACGGCTGCATGCTCAAGGCCGACGTCCGCGACGAAACCCAGGTCGCCGAAATGGTCGCAGCCTTCGTCAAACAGGCCGGCGGCCTCGACGTCCTCGTCAACAACGCCGGCACCCTCGTCGGCCGCCATCCGCTCGCCGAAGCCGCGCTCGACTTCTACGAAGACGTCTTCGCCACCAACACCCGCAGCGTCTTCCTCGTCACCCGCGCCGCCATCCGCCACCTGCAAGCCTCCAAAGGCGTCGTCGTCAACGTCGGCTCTGTCGCCGGCCACCACGGCGGAGGCCCCGGCGCCGGAATCTACGCCGCCGCAAAGGCCGCCGTCGCCACGCTCACCATCGCCATGGCCAGGGAATTCGCCCCGCAAGTTCGCGTCAACAGCGTCCTGCCCGGCTTCATCGACACCCGCTTCCACCACAAGTTCAGCGACGCCGCCCGCCGCCAATCCGTCGCCGAACAAACCCCCCTCAAACGCAACGGAACCGCCGACGACGTCGCAAACGCGATCCTCTTCTTAGCCTCCGACGCCGCCGGTTTCATCACCGGCGAATACATCGCCGTAAACGGCGGCCTCTACATGCGCGCCTGACCCGCAGGGACGGCCCGCCTCGGCACGTCCGGATGTGCCAGAAAGGCGAAAAATGCGGCAAGAACAAATTGACGTCCCCGGCGGGCATCGTTAAACTGCCCGCCTCCGACAGACTGCCCAAAACCGACACCGATATAAGGAGGCGATAATGGCCAAGGAGATCACAGTCCAGCAGCTCGACACAAAACAGTTCATTGACGAACAGGTCCGCCAAATTCAGGATGCCGTCAAGGACGGCGCGGCCATCAACGCCCTCTCCGGCGGCGTCGATTCCTCCGTCGTCACCATGTTGGGCCACCGCGCCTTAGGCGACCGCCTCCGAACCGTCTTCATCGACACCGGCCTCATGCGCCAGGGCGAACCCCAGCACGTTGCCGACCTCTTCGCGGCGCTGGGCGTCAAGGTCGAAATCATCGACGCCGCCGCCGAATTCTTTGCCGCGCTTGCCGGCCTCACCGATCCCGAAGAAAAACGTGAAGCAATCACCCAGACCTTCTACAAAAACGTCTTCGGCCGCATCGTCAGGGACAGCAACGCCAAATGCCTCCTCCAGGGCACAATCCTCACCGACATCGATGAAACCGTCGCCGGCATCAAGCGCCAGCACAACGTCTTCGCCCAACTCGGCATCGACCCCCAGCAGGCATTCGGCTATCAGATCCTCGAACCCCTCATCCAGCTCCGCAAGGACGGCGTCCGCAAGGTCGGCGAGGCCTTAGGCCTGCCCGCCGAACTCTTTGACCGTATCCCCTTCCCTGGCCCGGCGCTGGCTGCCCGCGTCCTCGGCGAATGCACCCCCGAACGCGTCGAAACCGTCCGCAAAGCCACCGTCGTTGTCGAACGCATACTCAAGAACGTCCGCGCCTTCCAGTACATGGCCATCCTCCACAGCGATCGCGTCACCGGGATGCGCGACGGCCGACGCGACTTCGGCCTCCAGATCGAAGTCCGCTGCTGGGACAGTGTCGATGCCAGGAAGGCAACCCCGACCGAACTGCCCTTCTCAACCCTGCGCAAAATCGCAGACGAAATAATCAGCGAAGTCCCCGGCGTCGTCAGCGTCACCTACAACATCGCCACAAAACCACCCTCAACCATCGAAGCCATCTGAACCGGAAACCAGGAACAGGCGCCCGTTAACGCTGGACAGAAACTGGTAATGGAGAAACCGCGCCCGGGCGCCGGCTCTCTCCCTTCGCGCAATCGCTGAACCCGCTGTGAACCCTGAGCCGGACCACCCAGGTCCGCCTCTCCATTTCGATTTGACTCACCGGCCGGGCTTTGTTAACATTTAGCCCCGGCGGCCGACCAACTCCCGCACGCAAAATCTGCGAAAAATGCACAATCTGCGGATGGAAGCGGCCCCAACAGTTACACGAACGACAACAAGGAAGGCTTTACAAAATGGCCATCGCCGCAGGGATGCAAAAGAAGATCTGGAACATTCGCCCCCCCGCCCCCGGTGTTGCGCAGTTCGCCAAGGCCCTCAACATCAGTCCTCTACTCGCCCAGGTCCTCATCAACCGCGGCATCGCCCCCCAAAACGCCCGCGGCTACCTCGCCCCCAAACTCACCGACCTCATCCAGCCCGCCCGCATGCCCGGCATCCCTGCCGCCGTCGCCCGCATCCGCCAGGCGCTGGCAGACAACGAACGCATCGCCATCTACGGCGACTACGACGTCGACGGCATCACCTCCGTCGCCATCCTCTGGCACCTCCTCACCATGTTAGGCGCCCAGGTCGAGTACTACATCCCCCACCGCATCGACGAAGGCTATGGCCTCAACGAAGACGCCGTCGTCCAGTTGGCCGAAAGCGGCGTGCAGTTGCTCATCACCGTCGACTGCGGCATCACCGCCGTCGCCCAGGCCCAGCGCGCCGCCGACCTCGGCCTCGACCTGATCATCACCGATCACCACGAGCCCGGCCCCACGCTGCCCCGCGCCGCCGCCATCGTCCACCCGCGTCTCGAAGACTACCCGAACCCCGACAGCGCCGGCGCAATGGTCGCCTTCAAATTGGCCTGGGCCATTGCCGACAGCTTCAAGACCACCCCCCGTGTCAGCGGCCCCTTGCGCGAATTTCTCATCAACGCCACCACGCTGGCCGCCATGGGCACCATCGCCGACGTTGCCGACCTCCGCAACGAAAACCGCATCCTCACCAGCTACGGCCTCAAGGCCCTCACCGAATCCAAACTTCACGGCATCGTCGCCCTCATCGAATCCGCCGAACTCAACGGCGCCGATCTCGACAGCTACCACATCGCCTTTCGCCTCGCCCCCATGCTCAACGCCGCCGGCCGCATGGGCCACGCACGCCTGGCCGTCGAACTCCTCACCGCCGACTCCCCGCGCCGCTGCTCACAGATCGCCCAGTACCTCAAGGACCAGAACCGCCTCCGCCAGCAGCACCAGCGAAAAATCTTCGCCCACGCCCGCGAGATCATCATGGCCGCCGGCCTCAACCACCCCGACCGCAGGACAATTGTCCTGGCCGACGAAAACTGGCACCCCGGCATCATCGGCATCGTCGCCTCGCGGATCATCGACGAATACTTCCGCCCCACAATCATGATCAACACCTCCAACGGCCTCGGCCAGGGCTCCGCACGCTCCGTAGAAGGCTTCAACATCCTCGACGCCATCGGTGCCTGCTCCGAACACCTCGTCAGCTACGGCGGCCACGCCATGGCCGCAGGCCTTAAGATCGAAACCAGGCGCATCCCCGACTTCGCCCGAGCCTTCGAAGCATACGCACAGGAAAACCTCGACCCCGAACGCCTCACCGCCGCACTCGACATCGACGCCCTCTGTACACTGGCCGACCTTACCCAGCCCGCCGTCCGCGAACTTGCACTGCTCGAACCAACCGGCCAGGGCAACCCTCGCCCGCTCTTCGCAACACGCGGCGTACGCCGAATCTCGCCGCCTCGCCGCGTCGGTACAAAAGGCGACCACCTCCAGATCGCCGTCACCGACAACACCGCCTCGCTCCGCTGCATCGCGTTCAACATGGGCCGACTCGAAAAAAAACTCCTCGAAGTCGAACACTTCCACATCGCCTACGAACCCCAGATCAACACCTGGAACGGAAACTCCGCCGTCCAGCTAAACATAACCGACATCCAATTCGACTAAGAAGCCAGGAAGAGGCACCGGTTTTCCTCACCGTATCGATCTGTAGAGGCAAGGCATGCCTTGCCCTTGACCCTCGCGATTTGTAGGGGCACCCCCTTGCGGGTGTCCGCGTGCTCGCGCTGTCATCTCGAGCGCAGCGAAGCGATCTCAACCCCGACGATATCCTGTGCATCACGCCAACAGGTGGCTGGCACTTCTCCTGAAGCGTTACTCCCACGTCGCCCAGGGGAATGCTTCTCAACGCAACCTGCAAACTGCCACTGCAAGGCAAACGCCCCAACGCAACCTGCAACCGTGACGTCAAAGGCCCGGAGGGCCGAAAGAACGCATAGCCGGGGGCGTAAGCCCCCGGAGCAGACCGCCCAACTCTCCTCATCAGCCCCGAAAGGGCGGCAGAACCTCCGTTCCCCCAAAATATTTGAAGAATCCGCTTGACAACGTATACTCTGCGATATACATTATAGTCACGGCAGGCTCGTTTTCCGGAGCAATTTGGCAATGAAACTTAAATGGAAACTATCAATTTCGAAAAAGTGCTCGCGCTGTTCGAAAAGCACAACTGGCAACTGAAGAAAACATGGGGCAATTACAGGGTCTTCATCAATCCTGACGATCCGGAACAGCTTCCTTGGCTGATCCCGGTCGACGACCATAGGGTCAGCATTGAATACTATGAAAGAGCACAGAGATTCTTCGAAGATGTCTCGTAAGATAGCTGAAAACCTGGAACAACCCTTCGACAAAACCCTCCTCGCCAGGGCCCGGCAAATAGCCGCCGGCTATCGCATCCTCATCGAAAAAAATGAGCGATTGGGCTACATCGGCTCATCCGTTGAAATACCCACTGTCTTCGCCGACGCCAGAACGCCGGCCGCCTGCTACAAAGCAACCGAAGAGGCCCTCACCGTCGCCGTCGCAACCATGCTCGAGGCCGGCCGAACGCCACCCGAATCCGCGGCCAAACGCACCGAACAAGTCAACATCCGCTTGACTGCCTATGAAAAGCTCGTCCTGACCGCAAAGGCCGCTGAACTCGGCTTCAAGGGAATCTCAGACCTCATCCGAAACACCATCATCCGCAACCTCCTCAAGGCCTCTTGATCAACGTCGACGCAAAGTATTGCGAAGCAACACCGGGCTCCGGGGTGCCACCGTCAAACGTCCGCGATACCATGCTTGCCGCAGAATTCGCTCGAAACAAAGAAACGCTTACTCCCCGGCCGCGGTCGCCACACGTTTGGCGGTGTTCATACCATTCCGCAAACGCCCTCCGCCCTCAAAACCCCGCACCCATCCCGTGCTTCCGTGAAGCCTCCGCACCGTGCACCATCGTGTACGCGTACTCAATCCCCTGCCCGTACGCCCCGCCGTACTTCTTGAGAATCTCCATCATCCCGTCGTATGTCTCCCTGTTCGCCCAGTCACGCTGAAACTCCAACACAACCTGCATCGCCGTACACGGGACCGCCCCCGCCTGAATCACGCGCTGCATCGCCGCCTCGTGCGTCACCCACGACGTCCCCCCGCACGCATCCGCCACGACGAACACGTTATATCCCGCCGCTAACATATTCAGCGTCGGCCACGCGACACACACCTCCGTCCACAGCCCCGCCACCACAATATTCGTCCGCCGCGTCGCCTCGATCGCCCGCCGGAACTCCCCGCTGTCCCACGAATTCATCCCCGTTCGTTCGATCACAGGCACGTCACCGAACACGTCCAGAAGCTGCGGCCACACGTGCCCACTGAAGCTGGCGCTCTCCACCGCCGTAATCACCGCCGGCACGTCGAACAGCTTCACACCCTCTGCCAACATCAGCACATTGTTCATCAACTGCTGCCGCTCGACGCTGCCCACCCCGAACATCATCTGCGGCTGAAAATCAATAAACGCAGCCGCGCAGGTGTCCTTCGTCAAAAGCCCGCCGTCCGTACCCTTGGCAATGTTAACCATCTCGCCCCCCGCTTTCTCAAGAAAACGCCCCTAATAGAAGTCTCGCGTCAACTCATTATATGATCGTCCACCCGCGCCGCCCAGATAAACATCGCCGAACTCCGCAAACCCGCCGTAAGCAAAGCTGCCACGATCTTACCAGCAAGAACGTTACAAACCGCTCTTCCTCGTACCCCGTGAGCGGCCACAGCTTTGCTGCCGCCTCCGCCCGCCGCCATCAGTCGAACAGCCGAAGCCGCGCTTCGTAGCAAGGGCAGATGTTCAAACGGTGTCGAGTAAACGGAGCAGCAGCCATGAGCCCGCACAAGATGCTGATAGTGGACGACGAACCCGATATCCTGCGCCTATTGAGCAAGCACTTCACAATCTCCGGCTACGAGGTACTAACGGCGACTACAGCCACTGACGCACTGATACTTGCGCACACTCAAAGGCCGGATATCATCCTCCTCGACGTCCTGCTGCCGGGTATGGATGGCGGCGAAGTCGCCCGCCGGTTGCGCACGATTCCCGAAACGGCCGACACCCCCGTGATCTTTCTGACGGGCATGTTCCCCCGCTGCGATGACAGCCGGCCCTACCGCATCACGCCCGAGCACATCACGTTCTCCAAGCCGATCGACATCAAGGAACTGCACGACGCCGTCGAAGGACTCATCTCACGGACAGCCTGAGTCCCGGCCGCAGCACCAACCCCCCGCCTGCTTCCGCTATACGAGAACCGCCCCCTCGCCTCCCGAACCACCCCGCATACCTGCCCAAATACCGCCACCGCCCCGCAGAGTGCCCCAACCAGACTCCTCTTTCCAATCGCTTCATGCCCGCTCCAGGTCAAGATCCCCGAAAACGCCACTCGCTGCAAGACGCATTATCCCACTCCACCCCCCCAATGCAGCCGCGACTGAATAATGCACCGGAATCCGGACCTGAGCACACCCCCCAAGCCCCAAACCTCCCTCACCGTACCCCCCGAAAAGCGCGCACCCCATGCCCGCCGCTGACCAATCACAATCAACAATTCAAAAATCCTCCTCCCCCTCCAGCCCTCGCGGCTTGGCCCTCGGCGAGACCGACACGTGGTCTCCCCTCCAGGCGAATGAGAAGGCAAAGTGTTGATATCCTTTTTTTCAATTTTTTCGATTTTCCTGCAATTTTTCTTTTTGCCAAACGTCATATATAATGTAATTGCCAAAAGACAAAATCAGAGGCAAATAACAGAAGATGCAAAAAAAAGGAGGAGCAGGAATGATAGCCGCACCGTGGTCATACTTGGCGCTTTTCTCTGTAATCTCTGTGACCTCGGTGGCGGAGAATGCGCATAAAAAAAGCCTTCGAAACAGGCTAAGTAAATTCACATCAATTACTTACAGGAAACGGCCAAGGCGTGGTTTTCGCCATTTTGAGCATATTTTTCCGGCCCGAAACCGGCGGCCCGCGTTCATGTGCATTATAGCACGGGCGGTAGAAATTGCTCAATGTATCATTTCTCGGCCTCGGCGGCATAGATTCAAGTCTCCGGCGACGCGTCGGGCCCACGCGGCCTCCCGCAATCACCTAAAGTCTACAAAACACAAGGCAGGACGCCAAACGCACCGGCACGCAAAAAGCGGCTTTTTCGCCCGCACCGGCGGACCCCGCGAAATGCCCCGGCAAACCGGTGGATTCTTGAAACCCTCGCAATTCGCAAAAAGAACTGGCATTTTAACCCCCTCGAAAAAGACATGTGAAACTCACCCTCTCAACAGCAGCCCCCGCATTCGGCCCTTTCAGGTCGTCTCCGGCGGTCCCCGCCCTGCCATCACCTCCAGTATCAACCCCTCAATCGAATTGAACCACCCCATTTTCAACCCCCCGGATTCATCAGCCTCAAAGCGTTTTCTCAAACCTCGAGTGTACGCTTATTATATCTCCGCCACCCTCCAATGTCAACGATTTGTCAAGAGTCTGTTAAGAAAACCGCCGCCCCAACGCGAAAAACGGTGTCCCGCCACGTCACGTCCATTATTATCGGCCCAATCCCCAACAATTTTCCACCCCACCCCAAATTTTTTCTCTCCCCTGCGCGCACACCCTGCCCGCTCACTTCGCCCCTTCACATGCCTCCCCAATCACCTTGCGGTACTGCTGCAAAGTCACCAGGAACCCTATCGCCTGGATGTGATTGGCGCGGCCCGAGATATGTTCATCCAGCATCGACGCTGTCCCTTTCCTCCCCAGAATCTCCAGGCTGATGCTGTCCTCGGCAAGCAGCATGTCCCTCAGGACGCCGCCCAACTGTACCGCGAACACATCACCGATTGCATCCTGGTAAGTCGTCGTACCCGCCCGCCCCAGGAATCGCCTTCGCACACGATCGGCTCCGCCTGTCAGGCGAATCATCGCCTCACTGAACGCCTTCGACAGTCTCGGATAATCCGACAGCGGCAGGTACTTCCTCCGATTGATCAGCCAGCGATAAGCCCGGGGCATGGTCCTCTTAATGATCGTCCGGTGCAGCAGGCCATTCTGCGAGATCGGCGCCGGCAGCCGCCAGGCCAACTGCAGCAGCCCGGGACTCTGAAACAGCGCATAGCGATCGCGCACATACGTCCGCCGCGCCGACCCCGAACCCCACCGGCAGTACCGCTCGTGCAGGTAGAAAAGGTCAAGCACGTCGCTCGGCGCGCCCGAAATCGCCCTGGCCGCTTCAACCGAATCACGCAGCCGCCCAACCAGTTCATCCGCCATGCCACCATCCGCCCACGCCAAACCCCGAATCCGCGGCAGCTTCCGCTCCAGGTACCCCGCCAACTGCTCCGACGTATAGTCGCTCAGCCGCGGCCGTCTCAGTGGGCTCGGCGCATAGAACCCATGGAAGATCTCTCCCCCGTTCCCGACAAAAGTCGGCGTCGCCGCCTCCGTCGGTCGCGGCATGCTGAACGTCGCCCGCTTGCTGTTCGTCGTCCCGTTCGTCACAAACGCCAGCAAACGCGACAGCGGCATGAACGAATTGACAACCTGCTTGCCCGACGTGAAATACCGATGCCGAAAGCCATACGCCGCCGCCAAACGCATCGCCATCTTCACGTCATAGTGGCCCGGCGCGCCCCCGGTAACCGCCTCGATCCGCGAAGGCCCCACAACCCAAAGCAGAATCCCCATAACCGCCCGGCTGTCGATCCCCGCCGTCAACTCCGCCTGCACGACGGCCGCATCGCCGCTCATGGCGCGGGCGTTCTCGCGCATCCGCTCGATCATCTCGTCGATGTTCCGCCGCACCGCCTCGCGGTCGCCCGCCTCGATCCGCCCCTCCGCGCCGATCAGCGGCCGCACCACATTTCGCACCGCCCCGTCTTTCCAGACCGTATACGCACTGGGATCGCCAACGGTAAGATGCTTCAAAAGCGCCTTGCCGCCCAACGACCAGTCGCACGCGACAATCGACGCCGCCGACGCCAGATCGTATTCCACAGGGCAAAGACCCGTGGCCACGATCGGCACATCGTGAGGCGACACCAAAAGCACCTCGCCATCGCAAAAGTGCCTCAGCGTCCGCAGCCCCATCAGATCCGAAACGATGTGCACGCTCCTCGCGACACGGTCCACAACCACCGCCCCGAAGCACCCGTCCAGCCGCCGCACCGCCTCCACGCCTCCCTCGCGCCACGCGGCCGCAATGACCGCCGCCGCCCCCTGCCGCGTCGCCGCAACCATATCGCCGAATGCCAATACGGCCAGGGCATCATCGACGCACTCAGTGATCAGCGGCCTGTCCGCCAACTCCTCCGGATAGAAGTAAAACCACCCCCCGCCAAACTCCGCCAGCACCCGCTCCCGCAGCGCAATCGAACACCCCAGCGCCGGCATCATCCGCCGCGTAACATCCCACGCCCTCGCAACGTGCTGAACGCAATCCTGCCGCCCTGTCGCGGCATAAAACAAAAAGCTGTACATAAGATGCCCGCCGAAAAAGTAGACGCAAGACGCCTCGCCTGTGTCACATCCGCCGCCGGCAGTGCGCTGCAAACCCGCTGCTTACAACCGCCGCAACCGCCTGGAGCCCCCCTCATTCTAACAAATCACCCCCCGCAAACAAACGCCCGCCATCCCCCGGCTCCCTCCGTCCTCTTGTCAAGCCTGCCCCCCAGACCTTAACAGCCAGCCCGTACTCCTGGAATACCTGCCACGGCGAAAACGCAACGCCGCGGGGGCGGCGAGGGTTTACGGCCCGGTTGCGGGCTGAGGCGGCGTGTGTCAGTCTACAATGCGGACTTCGGATTTCTGCTCGACCAGCAGACCGTAGATCTCAATGACATCTCCGTTGTACAGGCGTATGCAGCCCATCGATGAACGGGTGCCGATCGTCTCGGGCTCCTTGGTGCCGTGAATGGCGAAACCCTCGCGGTGCCTGTTTGACTCGTCGAGACCTTCTATGGCGATCCAGCGCGAGCCCAAGGGGTACTCCGGGTGGTTGGCCGAGTATGTGACGTGCGTTACAGGGTGCGTCCATTTGGGCTGGATGAGTTTGCCGCCTGCCTTGACGCGCCACCTGCCCGGCGGCGTCTCACTTTCCATGGCGCCGAGGCCGACGCGGTAGCTCTTGACGAACATCTGGCTGCCGAGGTAAAGGTCCATAGTAAACGTCGACAGGTAGACCTTGACGTGGAAGGGCCCCTTGATCACCTTGATCTTCTGCCCGGCCTGCAGCCGTTCGGGACGGTCGATGCCATTGATCTTTTGCAGGATCTCGTGCGGGACGTTGAACTTCTTGCCAATGCTGGACAATACTTCGCCAGGACGCACCGTGTACATTTCCGTCAGCGTATCACCCGGGAAAACGGTATTGCTGAAGAGCCAGACCTGGGCCAACTCGGCCATCTTTTTCTTCACGCTGGCGCGATACTCGGGGGTCATTTCCCTGCCGAGCACAGCATTGAGGCCGTCGCGTGCGGCGATGATGTGGCCGGCCTCCAGTTGTTTGAGCGCCTGCTCGATCTGGCTGAGCGTTGCCTGGCTCATCGTCGTGGTGGATGGAGGCACAGGGTCAAACAAGACCTGCACATTGTCTGTCGTTGATGCCGGGGCCGCGCGGGCCGAACCAGTATCGGCGCCTGTGTTTTTGGGCGGCACGACGGGGCTTTGAGCGGCTGCGGCCGCACCTGCGGCCGGATTGGACGTTTCGGGCGGCAGCACAGGAACCTCTGATGACTGGCTGTCAGGCGACATGCTGCTTCCGGCCGCTCCCGGGTCGCTGCCATACGTCCTCATGATCTTGACGGTGCCGCCAATCATGAGCATCAGCGCCACAACAAGGCTGATAATAAGGTTACGGGCGTTCGAATTTCTCCGTTTTGCGCTGCTCAAGGGCTTGTATTCATACTTGGCCACTGTTATTTCCTCCGTAAAATCAGACGCAGTTGATGAGCCCCTCATCCGTGACGATGAAGTCCACCCGCTTGTCGTGTCCGTCCATTGGAACCATATCCACGATTTGCTCGGCAAAAGCCAGCGAACAGATCGCCGCGCTCAACTGCGGCGAGGCGAGAAAACGGTCGTAATAGGCGCCTCCCCTGCCGAGCCGGTTGCCTTTCCTGTCGAAGGCCATTCCCGGGGTCACAACCAGGTCGATGTCCTCCAAGGGCATCGGGACACCTGTGGTCGGGTTCCTCAGGCCGCTGACGCCGGCACTGATGCCGGTTTCCAGAGAATTGATCTCAATCGGGATCATGTGCCGCTGCTGCCAGGAGATCTTGGGCACAACCACCGTCTTCTCCTGCTGCCAGCACTGCAGGATGACGGAAGTGGTGTCGACCTCGTGGGCCAGGGACAGGTAGACCATGACGGTGTGCGCACTTTTGAATGCGTCGTTTTGAATCAGGTACTGGCAGATTTTCCTGCTTTTTTCAGCCCTGGTTTGCTCGGTAAGCTGCTGGAGCCGGACCGCAATTTCGCGTCGGAGCTGTGATTTATCCATTTGTATACCTCAAGAGCAACCGTCCCTGTTGCCTACTGATTTCGGTTTATCTGTTTTAACTGATCGTGCAGTTTTTTCAAATACTCCTTTATAATTTTTTCCCTACCGATGTCCTTGGGTTGATAATACTGCTTTCCCAGATCGCAGCCGAGGTAATCCTGCGGGATGTAGCCGGTGGGGCTTTCATGGGGATACTTGTAACCTTCGCCGTGGCCCAGTTTCCTGGCGCCGGGGTAGTGCGCATCGCGCAAGTGCCTGGGGACAGGGATGGTTCGGCCGGCCTGAACGTCAGCCATCGCCTCGCCGATCGCCTTTGTGCAGGCGTTTGACTTCGGGGCACAGGCCACGTAGATCGCAGCCTGGGCCAGGGCCAGCCGTGCCTCCGGCAGGCCAACAAACTCGGCAATCTGCACGGCGGCGGCCGCCAAAACCGTTGCCATCGGGTCGGCATTACCTACGTCCTCGGCGGCACAAACGGCAATTCGGCGGGCGACAAAACGCAGATCCTCCCCGCCGGCCAACATCCGCGCCAGCCAGTACACCGTCGCATCGGGGTCGGAACCCCGCATCGACTTCTGCAGTGCGCTGGCCAGGTCAAAATGGGTATCGCCCGTGCCGTCGTACTGAATCGACTTTTGCTGGATAGATTCTTTGGCGATGTCGGTGGTAAGGCGGATCTTGCCCCCTTTTTCGGCCTTCTGTTGCGATAAAACCGCGATTTCCAGTGCTGTAAGGGCCTTTCGGGCGTCGCCATCGCACATGATCGCCAGGAATTCCAATGCTTTGGGGTCGACTTCGATACCCAACCGTCCAAACCCCCGTTCCGGGTCGGTGAGTGCGTTTTCCAGTAACTTGTGGATATCTTCAGGACTCAGCGGTTCGAACTGGAAGACAGTGCTGCGACTGATAAGCGGCGAATTCACCGCGAAAAACGGGTTTTCCGTCGTGGCGCCGATAAGAATGACGACCCCGTTTTCCACATCGTCGAGCAGCACGTCCTGCTGTGCGCGGTTGAAACGGTGGATTTCATCTATGAAAAGCAGCGTCCGGGCCCCGTCGGATCCAAGTCGCCCCTTCGCCAGATCGATAACGCCTCGAATATCCGCCACGCTGGCCGCCGGTGCGCTAAGATAGTGAAGATGCGCATTGGTATGCACCGCAATCACCCGCGCCAATGACGTCTTTCCGGTGCCGGGCGGCCCGAAAAAGATCACGCTGGTCAGCCGGTCGGCATCGAGCATCCGCCGAAGGAGCTTGCCGGGTGCGATAAAATGCGACTGGCCGACGAACTCGTCGATTGAACGGGGGCGCATTCGGACCGCAAGAGGCGCATTTGCCTCGATCCGGGCCTCTTCAAGGGGGCTAAACAGCGACTTGTCCTGCTTCCTGGCCATTTACGGGTATTATACGTCCGCGGCAAACGTCCTGTCACAGGAAATATGCCCGAGCACCCTCAGGCAGTTTCCGACAGGCAAGTGTATCGACATGTATCGACATGTAAGTGGTGCGATATTGACTTGCCTGTTTTTCCCCCATACAATGGAGCCTGCATCCTGCGAGTCAACAGTGATGTGGTGTGTTCTCTTCTGGAGGCGGGGCTGGAGCCCCGGACAATGGAGGCGTCAAAGCATGGGAACACTGACAGACAGCTCGCCCCAACATCGTATTGTGTCCGCTTTCTCAATGCGGCCATGCCAGTAAATTCAATTATTATTTGGAGGATTTGATCATGAGAAAAAGAAAAGTGCGGCTGGGAATCGTTCTGTTAGCGATTATCTCGCTCGGAACAAGGGCCGAAGTCATCCGCAGTACGGAGGACGCGGAGTACCCGGGGGCGGACACCTATGTGACAAACGATCTTAGTTCGCAGGGGCCGGGCAGCAACCACGGCGGCGCGACAAGTATGCGGATTCGGCAGAACGATGAATCGCGATCAAAGACGGCGTACATTCGGTTCAACATCAGCGAAGTTGCCGGGGACTTGTCAGGCGCCTTTCTGACATTCGTGACAACCCACTCAAAGACCGCGGGCAAAGCAGTCACTGTTTACGGGTTGACGGATGAGTCGCTTGATTTCTGGGATGAAATGGCGATTACCTACAACAATGCGCCCGCGATGCTGCCGGCTGATCCGGGATTCTATGATCTGGACGAGGCGAAGGTTGTGTCGTTGGGGACGTTCATGACACCGACCGCCTCCCCGCCGGTCACCATCTCCACCGATCCGACGGCCGTGGATCTGACGAGTTTTCTCGCATCGGACACGAACGGGGCGGTGACTTTCATACTCGTGGGCGGCAACGACGAGACGGAGTTTGCGACGAAGGAACATGCAACGTACGCGGCGCCGACGCTGACAATGCCGCACGCGTCGTTAGGTGCGGCACTGGATCCGGCGCCCGCGGACGGGGCAAGCGTCAATCGGAATCTGCTGACGAAGCTGGATTGGAAACTGATCCCGGGGATTGCAAGATGCGATGTTTACTTCGGGCCGGACCCGAACCTCTTGAGTCCCCTGGTGCAAAAGGTTACGCTCGACCCGGCGGCCGAGTCGCTGAACATTGACGCTATTCCAGGCTACAGCGTGCCGCTGCCCGATGGCAAATACTACTGGCGCATCGACGGCTATGACGGCGCGGCGGAGCCAAATGTCTTCGAAGGCATCTGGTGGAGCTTCACGGCGACATCGGCGCCGGTGCCGACGGGCATCACACCCGCCCTGCAGGCAAAGTTCGCCGGCGAAGACGCCGAGGCGATCACCGTGTCATTCGCGAGTTCGGCGGCCCTGACCTACACGTGGTATCGCAGCGCCGACAACGCCAACGATACGGATGCCGACGACGTGGCGGTGGGCGGCAATTCGGATACGCTGGTCCTGACGGACCTGACGCAGGCCGACGACGGCTGGTACTACTGCAAGGCCGTCAGCGCCGGCGGCGAGGCGAGAAGTGCTGTTTCGCGGCTCCTGATGAAGCGGCTGTTAGCTCACTGGGCGATGAACGGCGATGTGGCCGATTCGGCGGGCGATGCCGACGGAACACTTATGGGCGAGCCGGTTTTTGTCGCGGGCGTCAATGAAACGACCGGACAGGCGCTGCAGTTCGACGGCGTCGATGACTATGTTGATCTTCCGGACGGATTTGCGGAGTTTCCGGCAGGGCTGACGATCTCGGTGTGGGCCAATCCGTCCGCGGCGGGCAGTTGGGCGCGCTTTATCGATCTGGGCAACGGCGCCTCCAGCGACAATATTTATCTGAGCCGCAGCTCCAACACGGCGGCGCTGGCCTTCAACGTCTACACGGGCAGCACCGGTGCGGCGGTCACGGCGGCCAATGCGCTGGTGCTGAACGAGTGGCAGATGCTTGTGGCGACACTGGACGAGGCCGGCAACGTGGTGCTGTATCGCAACGGCCGGCCGGTGCAGACGGGGACGCTGCCACTGCCGAGGACCGTGGTGCGGACTAGCAACTTCATCGGTGACAGCAACTGGGCGGACGACGCATTCTACGCCGGGCTGATAGATGACTTGCAGATTTACAACTATGCGATCTCCGAGGACGAGGTTGCGGATTTGTATGCTGCCGTGGCGGGCAACTACTGCCGGTACGTTCCGGAGATGGATCTTAACGGCGACTGCCGCGTGAACCTGGGCGACCTGGCCGTGCTTGCGGCGGACTGGCTGGAGTGCGGATTCTATCCCGAATGCCCGTGAGCGGGATTCTGAGCGGTACATTTGCGGCGGGCGGGCGCACAGGCGCCCGCCTTTTTCGTATGCAGATCGGCCGGCGGGCTCGCTAATTGACAGTCGGATGGCCCGGCCACGGAGCATGGAAGCGGCTGACCTCCGCGAGGCGGAAGTAGTTGCGGTAAAACTTCACTACGTTGCCGGGCTTGAGGCTGCCGTCGGCCTGCCGTTTGAAAAGTTCGCGGCCGGAGTAGTAGTGGCTGTGCATGCCGAACTGGTCGAACACGCGGAAGAAATCGTTCATGAGCGTTGTCTGTGCCAGGGTCTCGTCCGTGGCGTGATCGAAGCCGCCGAACTCGCCGCAATGCATGCACACGCCGTTGTCGATCATATACTTGTAGGCAGGCAGCCACATGCGATGGATGTTGCGGATGTCGCGTTCCATCGTGGGCCAGCGATCCTCTGGCTTGAACAGCCGGAAGTTGTAATCATGAAAACTGTACACCGTCAGCGGATCGCCGGTCGGTTCCACCAACGGCAGGTTTTGGATCGCCCCCCACGCCTGGCACGGCTCGATGTAGAGAAGGTGGCGTTGGTCAATCGCCCGCAGCCGACGTGTCAGTTCGCGCATCGCGGGGTTGTACTTGACGGCCTTGTGGTCGAACGGCTCGTTGATGAGGTCGTACGCCACCGCCCAGAACGGCCGATCATGGAGTTGCCGTGCGATCTTCTCATAATGCTCGTATACCTTCGGGATAAAGTTGTCATAGTCTTCCTTGACCTGCCTGTGGTTGGGGCCTAAGGTCTGGTCGATGCTGTTCATGTAGTTGACGCCGACGGCGTTTGCATAATCGGCCGTGATCTCGACGCGGGTGCGTTTTTCGTGCGGCGGGAAGAAGCCCTTCGGCGGCAATTCATCGGACCAGTTGTGCTGCGGACGGTAGCTGTTGGTCCCGATCCAGGCAATCAGTTCCAGTTCGCGCTTATTGCCCGGCACGCCGGCATCCACACCTGAAAACATCCAGCTTGTAAAGCCGGTCAGCCGCGGGTACGGCTCGATCTGGTACCTGCAGCTGAGCCGGTCCGCGTTCATCACGGCCTTGTAGGCCGACAGCAGCCCGCCGTCCTGCACAACCTCGCACGCCGATCCCGCTTCGAGCCCGCGGTACTTCCGATCCATTGCGTAGGCACACAAGGCCGGCATCGGCGCAATCTTCAGCGGCCGGGTCCCCCATGCGTCAGCGGTCTCGAGGTAATCATAGATGTACGTCTGCTCCAGAACCGGCCCGCGCGGAATGTGGTTGATAGAGATGTCTGTATAGTCCTCGCCCGGCTGCACCACATTCGTGACGTTCAGGTAGTTCACCGGCACGGCCAGCGCCGCGCGCCGCCAGAAGTCGACGGCCTTTACAATCGCCGCCCGGTCGTCAAATGCAGGCACATCCTTTACCCACGGCCTGACGGCAATCACGCGGTCGCCCGCTTTGGCCGGCTCAATGCGTGCGCCATCGACTGCGGCGGCTATCCGCTTCGGCGGACTGGCAAACACGAGAAGCACGGGCCGCTGCGGTCCGTTTGCCTCTTTCGGCTCAAGCCACAACAGGGCCCAGTTGGCCGGCAGACGCACCGAACCGTCATACGTGCCGTGGGCGGGGGCCTGCAGACCCGAGGCGGAGGGCAAGATGAGCTTCGCCGAGGCAGCCTCGTAGCGGAGGTTCAACTCGGCGGCCTTCGGTGTCAGCACCACGCAAGGCGACAGCGGCGTGGCAAGGATATCAACACCTGCACCTCCGCCGTCGGCGCCCTCCAGCCTCGGACAGGTCAACTCCAGTGCCCCCAGGATGCCTCTCCTGCCGCCCTCGGCCTCGATGCGGAAGGCGAAGACGTTTTCGCCGCCGAAGTCGATCTTTGCGCCATCGATGGTGTACGTCCAAGTGTCACCGCGGTGTTGGGCGACATGAGTAATCTCGCGATCATTCACCCATCCGCGGACAAGCCCGCCGGCCCGCAAGGACAGCCGCACCGAATTCGGCGCCCACTCGGCCGGCACGTGCAGCCGCGCGCGATACCACGCCGCACCCCTGTACGAGGCAAACCGCGAATCCGCCTGCCAGCCGTCGCCGACCTTGAGCTGGGGCCACTGGTTTTCGATGTTGTAGCCTATGGTGTGACGCAACTGGCTGACGCCTTCGTCTTTCTCATCGGTACTGAATAGCCATACCTTCGGTCCGCTGACCTTCGTGGGCCCCGTTACGGGATTGACGCGTATCCCCCACCGGCTGATATCGCTGTCGACGAGTTCCGGATGATAGATCCACCCCAGGCGATCAAAGCGGCTTTCGTTGAGGTTGTTCAACGTGCGATAGATGGATTTTTCGCTTGCGCCGAGGCGCATCGCCTTGCGAGCATCGGCGTCGGCGGCTGCGACGCCAAGCGATTCGGCCTGTGCAGCCAAGTGCTTCAACATGGCTTCAAGGCCGGCGATGCGAATGATCATCTCGTGATGATCTGAAGCAGCCGCCGCCCGTTCAATCTGCGATCTGGTCTGGCGGGCCTCTGTGATCATTACATCGAGTTGTCGCGCACGGGCCAACAGTGTCGCATCGAGCCGGGCCGGCCCGCCCCAGCCGTGCGCGGCGCCCTTGTGGATGTAAATACCTTTCCGCAGCAGCAACTGATTTTGCCATTGCAGTTCGTCAAGCACACAGGCCGAACGCTTCAGCCCCGCTTCAATATATGCGGCCGCCAGGTGGTCCTCGCCTGCCTGCCAGTGTTCGCTCGCCGTGACACGCCCGCACGCCCCACTATAGCCGCATCGGAGAACCGCCTGCTCTTCGAGAATCGTCGTCGGCGCAAACTTCGTCACGCTCCAGTCGGCGCCGGTGGCCAGGTCCATGATGCGTTCGGCGCCCCTGTACACACCACCGTCCATGACAAAGCCGGCCTTTGGGGCGCTGATGCAGACGGCGTGGGGGCCGGGAGTGAGGCAGTCGCTCAGGTCGACGGCGTGGATACGTCCGCGGTCGGCGGGGGCTGCGGGCAGATTGTTCTTTCGATCTTCGGGCTGCGGCTGCCAGGCGTAGCGCTGCGTGCCGTCGACCCAGACGTAAACGTATCCGGCCGTTCGCAGGAGGACTGTCGCGCGATCGGCGCCGGCGGGAACGTCGATTTCCGTGCGGTACACGTAGGGCGTCTGCGGAATCGTGAACCAGTAGAGCGGCACCGGCTCGAATCGCTGTGCGTCGGCCTCGGCGCTCGCCTCGATCCAGACGCCGGCGCTGCACACTGAACAGAAGGCCGCCAGCAGAAGCACAGCAGGACAAACGGAATTACTCATACCTTCCTCGATTGCGGCTTGACGTGTTAACCATGTTTGCGCACGCAGTAACAGAGGTTTTTGTCGGCGCGGATGAAAAGACGGCTGTCGGTGAGTAACGGCAGCCTCCTGCCGATATTCCGACGTCGCCGTAATCCTGATTGCCGCAGGTTTTCGCATTGGAAGAGTTCCGCCTGGCCTGTTTTCCTCGCACGAACGTGTCAACAATACCAGAAGGCGGCCGCAAAGGCAAACCCGCCATGAAGCGACGGCCGCCATCGCCAATGCTGTGCGCAAATTCGGTCAAATCCTCTTGCAACCGGCGGCCTGCAAACGTACTATATGCGGTTTATGTCCGCGGCGGATTCCGAGTCCGGAGTGTTCGCCGAGGCCGGCAATGACGATAAGTCAGATACGCCAACGTAGCTCAACGGTAGAGCACCGGTTTTGTAAACCGGCGGTTGAGGGTCCGATTCCCTCCGTTGGCTTTTTTTTGTTGTAGGCGTTTTTTTTGGCAGGAATCCCGATGGAAAAGGCAATAGAAAAGGCAAGCGCGCTGATCGAGGCGATGGCCTATATCCGCAGCTTTCGCGACCGTATGGTGGTGGTCAAGTTGGGCGGCAGCATCCTGGAAGACCTGGACCTTCAAAAGAAGCTGCTCACGGACGTCGTGTTTATGGCAACCGTCGGCATGCGCCCGATGATCGTTCACGGCGGCGGCAAGGCGATCACCAAGGCCATGGCGGACGCAGGCCTGGAGCCCGTCTGGGTCCACGGGCGGCGCTACACCGACCAGCGAACGCTTGCTATCGCCGAGCACACGCTCATTCACAAGATCAACACGCCCATTTGCAACACCATCGAGGAACTCGGCTGCAAGGCCATGGGCCTGCACAGCCTCAGCAGTTGCGTCGTCTTCGCTGAGCCGCTGCACATGCAGGGTGAGGACGGCCGCAAGATCGACCTCGGCCTCGTAGGCAAGGTCAGTGCCGTCAACGCCGAACTGCTCGCCACCGTCTGCAACGCCGGCGTGATCCCGGTCATTGCCACGATCGGCTGCACCAAGACGGGCGGCAAGCTGAATATCAACGCCGACAGCGTCGCCGGCAAGGTCGCCGCCGCCGTCAAGGCCGAAAAGCTCGTTGTCCTCAGTGACACGCACGGCATCCTGACCGACATGAACAACCCTGAAAGCCGAATCTCCTCCGCCAGCGAGTCGGAGATCGAAAAGATGATCGCCGACGGCATTATCACCAGCGGCATGAGGCCGAAGGTCGAGGCATGCATCACCGCCCTCGAGGGCGGCGCCAAGAAAGCCCACATCATCGACGGCCGAATCCCCCACTCCCTGCTCCTGGAAATCTACACCGACAAAGGCATCGGCACACAGATCATCAAGTAGTCGGAAAGACTCTCCAACACGGCCGTTTCATTGTGGCAGGTAAGACTCGGGACGAGTCGCCGTCGGCGTCACTGTACAGAAGGGCAAGATTGTCAATTCGTATGTCGCGGCATCACCCGCATGTCCATCGTCCACAGCGGATGCATCTTCTCCTTTAGGTTTCCCGGATGCCGCTGTACCGCGACTTCGGCCGAACTTGATTCTGCGGGCCGCATGCGATACCATAGCACCATGATCGGAAATGGATGTTCCTGCTTTTGGAGGCAGAAATGATGCGCCTTACAACGACAGCGATTATCCTGGTGCAAGCCGCGGCCGCGGCCTTTGCCGCCTTGCCCTCGCTCGAAACCGTCAACAGCGGCGTCATGCAAGACGCCCTCAAAGGCCTGCCCGCCGAATTCGCCGATTGCGAGGAGATCATCTTCGTCCAGCGCGGCGGCTACGACGACAGCCACTGGTACGCCAACATCGGCTACTACTGCGACGACGAGAACAAGCCCGCCTATAGCAGCGGCGCCCAGCTTTGCAAACTCAATCTCAAAACCGGCAGAATCTCCATCCTGCTGCAGACCGAAACCGGCTGCATCCGCGACCCCAAGGTCCACTACGACGGCGGCAAGATCCTCTTCGCCTATCGAAAGGACAGTACGCCCTGGTATCACCTCTACGAGATCGACACCGACGGCGGCAACCTGCGACAAATCACCTCCGGACCGTGGGACGATTACGAACCGGAATACCTGCCAGACGGCGATATCGTCTTCGTCTCCACCCGCGCCCGCCGCTGGGTGGGCTGCTGGATGACCCAGGTCGGCACAATCCACCGCTGCGATGCCAACGGCGGCAACATCCGCGCGCTGTCCTGCAACATCGAGCACGACAACACCCCCGCCGTCCTGCCCAACGGCCAGATCCTTTACATGCGGTGGGAATACGTCGACCGCTCGCAGGTCGAGTTTCACCATCTCTGGACGATGAACCCCGACGGCTCCAACCAGATCGTCTACTACGGCAACGAAACGCCCTGGGGCGTGTTTCTTGACTGCCGCCCCGTCCCGGGCGATGACCGCGTGGTAGGCATCTTTTCGCCCGGCCACGGCATCAACGACCACTATGGTCACCTGGCGTTTTTCTCAAGCCGCTTCGGCCCCGACGCGCCGCAGGGCGTCAGGCACGTGGAGTTCAACTTCCAAGGCCGTCCCTTGCTCGCCGATCCGTGGCCGCTTTCCGCCGACACTATCCTTGCCGCGGACAAGTACAAGTCCCGCATCATCACGGTCGAACGACAGGGCGACAAATACGCTGCGCGCATCCTTTACGAGATGCAGGACAACAGCCGCAGCTGGATCACCCAGGCGCCGCGCCCCATCCTCAAACGCCCGCGTGAAAAAGTGCTCGCCGACCGCACAGACCCCTCCAAACCAACCGGCACACACATCCTCATCGACGTCTACAACTCGCAGAACATGCAAGGCGTCAAGCGCGGCGACATCAAGAAGCTGCTGATCATCGAAACGCTCCCCAAACCGGTCAACTTTTCCGGCGGCCAGGACACAATGAGCTGGTTGGGCACGTTCAATCTCGAACGCATCCTCGGCACCGTCCCCGTCGAGCCTGATGGTTCGGCCAACTTCGAGCTGCCCGCCAGCCGCCCCGTCTTCTACGTGGCGCTGGATGAAAACGATCTCGCTGTCAAGCGCATGCAGAGCTTCACCTGCGTCATGCCCGGCGAGCGCATGACCTGTCTGGGCTGCCATGAGAACCGCAAGAGTGCACACACCGGTATCGGCGACGCCGCGCGCATCATGGCGATGCAGCGGCCGCCGTCAAAGATCACGCCTATCCCCGGCGTACCCGATGTGCCCGACTTCATCCGCGATGTGCAGCCCGTTCTCGACAAGTACTGCGTAAGCTGTCACAACGTCAACGACCGCCAGGGTCGGCTGGCCCTGGAAGGCGACATGGGCATCACGTGGTCGATCAGCTACTTCTCCCTGATCATGCGCGAACAGGTCGCCGACGGGCGCAACGGCCACGGAAACCAGCCCGCCCGCTCGTTGGGCTCGAGTGCATCGCCGCTGTTGCGCAAGCTCGAAGGCGGCCACTATGGCGTCAAGGCCGACCGCGCCGACTGGCTTAAGGTCTGGGCCTGGATCGAAGCCGCCGCGCCCTTCTGCGGCACCATCGGCGGCCTCCGCAACGCCGCCCAGCAGGATGTCAAACTCGCCGCTTTCGCCGGAGGCGGCGGCGTCCTGGCAAAACGATGCTACGGCTGCCACAATCCCAACGGCCAGGGACCGCAGAACAGACTCGGCGCAGGCTACGATAACGAGGCCCGTCGGCCGCACTTCAACCGCCCCACCGGCTCCTACGAACGCATGGTCCTCAAGGACGACCCGATCCGGTACTACAGTTGGGACGTGCTCGTCAACGCAACCCGGCCTGAAAAATCCGCCGTCCTCATGGCCCCGTTGGACAAGGCCGCCGGCGGCTGGGGCATCTGCCCGAACGTCTTCAAGTCGACCGATGACCCCGACTACCGGACCCTCGCCAACGCCGCCAGGAAATGGCAGGCGGAATGGCTCAAGGCCCGCCGTTTCGGCGCTCCGAATTTCCAGGTCAACCGCCAGTACGTCCGCGAGATGATCCGCTTCGGCATCCTTCCTGAAGGCACAACCCCGGACCAGGTCGACCCCTACAAAACCGACCGCGACTACTGGGAAATGTTCACCTATGACCCCGAAAAGCTCCAGACACCGACTGCCGCCGGGCAACTGACCCTCCTGGCCCCCTGAGCAGGCAGGAGTGGCGGCCGCTGGGGCAAAGCCCGGGTGACCCCCTGCGCCCGCCCGCAGAGCCGCGACCATCGAAATTTGCTCCTTGACAAGAGACCGTTTCGGTACTACGTTACTGTGTTTTACACTGTCCGCCGGTGCCCGAACGGGCTGTCGTCCCCGAATCAACGCCGCGGAGCGTCATTTCGACACGGGCCGATGCCGAAGTACTAACTGAAAAAAGCTCATTGGAAGGTTCTTGAATGAATACCGCTGAAGTCATGGAAATGTACGGCAAGTACGTTATTGCCAACTATAAGCGTCTGCCCCGTGCCATCGTCAAAGGCGAAGGCTGTTACCTCTACGACGCCGAGGGCAACAAGATCCTCGACATGTTCCCCGGCTGGGCGGTCAGCGGCATCGGCCACTGCCATCCGAAGGTCGTCGAGGCCATCCGCCGCCAGGCCGCCGAACTGCTGCACATCGACAACACCTTCTACATCCCGCAGCAGGCCCAACTGGCCAAGCTCCTCTCGCAGCGGGCCTTCGGCGGAAAGTGCTTCTTCTGCAACAGCGGCGCCGAAGCCAATGAGGCGGCGCTGAAGCTCGCCCGCAAGTTCACCCCGCGCGAAAAGTACAAGTTCATCACCGCCGAAGGCAGCTTCCACGGCCGCACCTTCGCCACCGTCACCGCCACCGCCCAGCCCAAGTACCACGAAGGCTTCCTGCCCATGCTGCCCGGCTTCGAATACGTACCGTTCAACGACGTCGACGCCCTGCAGGCCGCCTTCAGCGACGAGGTTGCCGGCGTCATGATCGAACCCATCCAGGGCGAAGGCGGCATCAACGTCGCCACCGAAGAATACATGCAGACAATCCGCCAGCTCTGCGACGCCCATGGCGCCCTCATGATCCTCGACGAGGTCCAGACGGGCCTGGGCCGCACCGGCAAGTGGTTCGGCTACCAGCACTACGACGTCCAGCCGGACGTTATCACAATGGCAAAGGCATTGGGCGGCGGCGTCGCTATCGGCGCCATGATGACCACCGAGCATATCGCCGCCTGTCTCGTGCCCGGCACGCATGCATCGACCTTCGGCGGAAACCCCTTGGCCTGCGCCGCCGGCATCGCCGTCATTGAAGCCATCGAAGAAGAGGGCCTCCTCGCCAATGCCGCCGAATTGGGCGACTATGCAGTCCAGCGGCTCACCGCCCTCAAAGACAAGTACCCCGTCATCACGCAGATCCGCGGCAAGGGCCTCATGATCGGCATTCAGCTCAGCGCCCCGGGCGCCGGTATCGTCGACCGCTGTCTCGAGAACGGTCTCCGCATCAACTGCACGCAGAACACTGTACTGCGGTTCATGCCCTCGATGACCGTAACGCGTCAGCAGATCGACGAAGCCCTGACCATACTCGAAAGTGCCCTCGCACAGGAAGGGTGACAATCATGCGGCATTTCCTGTCCATCAATCAGTTCTCCAGTGACGAGCTTCAGGAACTGCTGGACCTCAGCGCCGACCTGAAGACCATGTACAAAAACGGCGGCCGCGACTTGTGCCTGGCAGGCAAGACCCTGGCCATGCTCTTCGAAAAGACCAGCCTCCGCACCCGCGTCAGCTTCCATGTCGCGATGATCGACCTCGGCGGCGACGCCATCTACCTCAAGCCCGAGGACATTGGCATCATCGGCAAGCGCGAGTCCGCCAAAGACATGGCACGCATCTTCAGCCGCTACGTCCACGGCATCATGGCCCGCACCTTCGCCCACGAGACCATTGTCGAACTGGCCCGCTATTCGACAGTGCCCGTTATCAACGCCTTGAGCGACTGGTCGCACCCCTGTCAGGCCATGGCCGACATGCTCACTATCCGCGAACGTTTCGGCCAACTCGCCGGCCTCAAGCTCGCCTTCGTCGGCGACGGCAACAACGTCGCACGCTCGCTGGCCTTCGCCTGCGCCAAGTTCGGCATGCAATACGTCTGCGCCGCCCCTGCCGGTTATCGGCTTGATGCGGCGACCATCGACGAAGTCAACACCATCGCCCCCGGCTGCGCATCGCAGACCAGTGATCCTGTCGCCGCCGTAAAGGACGCCCACGTCATCTACACCGACACCTGGGTCAGCATGGGTCAGGAGGACGAAAAGGAAAAACGCATCAGGGACTTCAAAGGCTTCCAGGTTGATGGCGAACTCCTTAAGGCCGCGCCGCCGCATGCCATCATCATGCACTGCCTGCCGGCCTATCGAGGACTTGAAATCACCGATGAAGTCGCCGAGTCCGCCAACTCGGTTATCTTTGATCAGGCTGAGAACCGTCTCCACTTTCAGCGGGCCCTCCTCAAGAGACTCCTCAGTTAACGCCCGGCAGGCGCCTATGAGCAAGAAGATCCTGATCGCAACGACCAACAAAGGCAAGGCCGCCGAACTCGTGACGATGTTGGGTGCTATAGACGCGGACGTCCAGTGGCTCACCCTTGCCGACTTTCCCGACGTCTCCGAAGTGCCCGAAGACGGCGCCACCTTTGCCGAAAACGCCCGCAAGAAAGCGCTTGGCTACGCACGTGCTACCGGCCTCTGGACGCTGGCCGACGACTCCGGCCTCGTCATCGACGCCCTCGGCGGCGCCCCCGGCATACACAGCGCCCGCTTCTCCGGTTCCGTCGATAGCGCCTCGCGCCAGCTCCTTGATCACAGGAACATGGCCAAGGTGCTCGACATGATGAAAGACACACCCGACGAGCAGCGCAGCGCTCGCTTTGTGTGCGGCATTTGTCTTGCCTCCCCCGTCGGAATTCTTCTCGAAACAGAGGGGCAATTGGAGGGCATCATCGCGCACGGCGAGCGTGGCTCGGGCGGATTCGGTTACGATCCGATATTCTTTCTTCCTGCGCGAAACTGCACCGTCGCCGAACTGAACCCTCAGGAAAAAAACGCCATTTCCCATCGATCAGCGGCCGTCAGGAAGCTCCGCCCGCTGCTCATCTCGCTCCTTGCTGAGTCACCCTTGTCCTGATTCACACTGCGAGCTTACGGATAATACGGATACATCGGCGTATATTGAGGGCCGCCGCCTGTCCCCTGACCCGCAATGATCGCCAGCGTGATCAACAGTGCCAGAATCACCACAATCGCGAATATCGCCCAAAAACGCTCGTCCCGCAACAACTGTTGCAGTTTATGGGCGCCGGGCACATGAAGGTGAGTTATCCGACTATTGTGCAAAGCCTCAAACATAATCAGTCTCCCTCAAAACCCCCCGCGTTTCTTCTGATTTATAATACGTACGTCCGACCAAATCGGTCGCGCGTTCAATTTCCTTATCAGCGGGCCGGATTTTGCCGACCTCGCCCGCACAAGGCCGCCCAATGGCTTTTTCCTTGACAGGCCGACGGCGTAAAGTTATGTAGTTGCCTCTCAGGCACAGCCGGCGGCTTATCGCGGCCCGGTTCGACACGCGAAATCATGAACGTCTTGTTTGGTGTGTTCGCAATGGCAAATACCGCTAAATCACTGGTCATCGTGGAATCGCCCGCGAAGGCCAAGACCATAAACAAGTACCTCGGCGGCAATTTCGAAGTCAAAGCGTCGATGGGCCATGTCCGCGACCTGCCTTCAAAGGGTCTCAATGTCGATATCGAACACGACTTCGCGCCAACGTATGTTATTACGCCCGGCCGCAAGAAAACGGTCAATTCACTCAAAGCCAGCGCCAAATCCTGCGACGCCCTCTATCTGGCGACCGACCTTGACCGCGAAGGCGAAGCGATCGCATGGCATCTGGCCGAAGTACTCGGCGTGCCCGAAGAAAAGGTCTTCCGCGTCGTCTTCAACGCCATCACCAAGAATGCCATTCAGCAGGCCTTCTCCAATCCCGGCAAACTCAACATGGACCGCGTCATGGCCCAGCAGGCCCGCCGCATCCTGGACCGCATCGTCGGTTATCAGATCAGCCCGCTGCTCTGGAAAAAGGTCGCCAAGGGCCTCAGTGCCGGCCGTGTCCAGTCCGTCGCCGTCCGCATGATCGTCGAAAAAGAACGCGAAATCCGCGCCTTCGTCCCGACGGAATACTGGCTCATCCCCGCCGTATTCACAACCGATCTTCAAAGCGACTACGCCTCCGAATGGCAGAGATTTTTGGACTCCGCCAGGGATCCAAAAAAGGGCCGCACTGTCGCCGAACAGAACGCTTGGCTCAAGGAACACAACGCCTTCAAGGCCGACATGTACACCGTCAATGGCAGGAAGTTCCACGCCGGCGACGAAAAAGCCGCCGCAGAGGTTTTCGCCGCGATGAAGGACGCCGAGTTCAAAGTTGCCAGGCTCAGCGTCAAACGCGTTTCCTCCCGCCCGTCGCCGCCGTTTATCACCTCGACCCTTCAGCAGGCCGCCGCCAATCGCCTCGGCTTTGCCGCACAGCGCACCATGCGCATCGCCCAGGACCTCTACGAAGGCATCGACATGGGCTCCATGGGCGCGCTCGGCCTCATCACCTACATGCGAACCGACAGCACGCACCTCTCGGAGGAAGCCCTCACCAGCGCCCGCGACTACATCGCCCGCAGTATGGGCAATGAATACCTCCCTCCAAAGCCCGTTCACTACGCTTCCGCCAGAGGCGCACAGCAGGCCCACGAGGCCATCCGTCCCACCGATTGCGATCTCACCCCGGACGCCATCCGCCAGTTCCTCACCGACGACCAGTACAAACTCTACGACCTCATCTGGCGCCGCTTCGTCGCCTGCCAGATGGCCGAAGCCCAGTGGGACACCACCGCCGCCGAAATCGAGGCCTCCACGCCCATCGGCGTCTGCGCCTTCCGCGCCACCGGGCGCGTCCTGGTCTTCGACGGCTTCACCCGCATCTGGACCACCGCCTCTGACGACCAGTTCCTCCCCCCAATGCAGATCGGCGACCCGGTCCGAACCGTCGACATGAAGCCCCTGCAGAACTTCACCAAGCCGCCGGCGCGATACACCGAAGCCTCACTGGTCAAGGCCCTCGAAAAGGAAGGCATCGGCCGCCCCAGTACCTACGCCTCCATCATCAGCACCATCCAGGAACGCAAGTATGTCGAGAAGGTCGACCGCACCTTCCGCCCCACCGCCATCGGCGAAGTCGTCACCGACAAGCTCTGCGAGTTCTTCCCGCGCATCATGGACATCGCCTTCACACGCCACATGGAAGACCAGCTCGACAAGATCGAAGAACAGCACCTCCACTGGCTCGGCGTCCTCCGCGAGTTCTACGGACCCTTCAAGGAGAACCTCGACAAGGCCCTCGAAGAGATGAAGCACGCCCGCGCCGAGACCACCCCGAGCGAATACACCTGCCCCGACTGCGGCGCGGCACTCGTCTATCGCTTCGGCAAGAACGGCCGTTTCCTGAGCTGCTCCACCTACCCCGAATGCAAGTTCGCCTCACCGTGCGACAGCGAAGGCAGGATGATCACCGAAGAGCCCACCGAACACAAATGCCCCAACTGCGGCAAGCCCATGGTCCAGAAGTCCGGCCGCTTCGGCCCATTCCTCGGCTGCTCCGACTACCCCAACTGCAAAACCATCCAGCGCCTCGACAAGGAAGGCAACATCATGCCGCCCAAGCCGCCCGCCGAGCCGACGGGTGTCACCTGCCATAAGTGCGGCAAGGGAGAGCTCGTCATCCGCCAAAGCAAGAAAGGCCCGTTCCTCGGCTGCAACAAATTTCCGCGCTGCCGCACCATCATCTCCGCCAAACAGCTCGACCATCTCAAGCAGCTCCAGGCCGAGGGCAAGTGGCCGCCCGCCGACAAAGAGGAGGCCGACGCCATCCTCGGCAAAACCGAAACGAAAACGAAGAAAGGCAAGAAGAAAACCGCAGAGTAGTGACAAGCCGGCCCTCAAAGCCGTCAGTGGAGGACCGTCAAATGACAAACTCGAAGAACGATTCCAAGAGCGACGTATTCGAAACCGTCGAGCCAATCGGCAAGAGAGTCCTCATCCGCAAAGACGAAGACAAGAAGCAGACCAAAGGCGGCATCCAACTGCCCGACAATATCGAAATCCCCACCATCACCGGCCGCATCGTCTCGGTCAGCGCCGAAGTCCTCTCAACCGCCGACCTGCCGCTGCGTCAGTACGACAAGGTGCTCTTCAACCCCAAAGGCGCAATCCCGGTGGATTTCGAAGGCGACAATCGTCTCTTCGTCGTCGATGTCGACAACATCGTCGCCGTCTTCCGAAAGGCGTGAACTGCACAGGTCTGCCGCTTTGCAACAAGCGGCGCTCAGCGCGACCGCCGCAGGAACAGCAGTGCCCCGATCCCCAACAGTGCAAGCGTAGCCGGCTCGGGAACAGCAGGATCATCGCCCCCATCACCCGGAACAGGAATATCGTCACCCCCGCCGTTCCCATTGCCGGGATCGCCGTTGTCGCCGCCCGGATTACCGTTGTTGCCGGACGGCAGAGGCACACGCCGCAGCCTGCTGGCGGCCCGGCCCGAGGGATGGCTGCTGGCGAACGGCTTGCTCCCGTAATTCGCACTGGCCGTCAGGGTGTTCGCCCCCGCGCCGCCGCTCGGCGCAGAGAGCTCGTCCGCCCCCTCGGTGGTGGCATACGGGTCCGCGACGTACGCTTCCTGCACAGCCGAACCGCCGCCGCCCGTGCCGAGTTCATAGTCCATCCGCCCGAACACCGCCACCACGATCTTGGGCGCATCCAGCACGACGACCGACTGGTCCGTCTGCGAATCGCTCACGTCGCCGAGCCAGTACAGGAAACGATAACCCGGCTTGGCAAGCGCTTGCAGCCTGATCTGTTCTCCGACGGGAATCTTATGAACACCCACCCCCGGCTTCACCGCGCCCGCATTCGACGGGCTCTGCTGAACAAGCAGCGAGTACGAATCGACCTGACCCCAGGCAATGGCCCCCATGCAGCCGGTCAATACGGCCGCAACACACAATAGGCCGCGCAACTTCTTCACCCACATCATCCTTTCCCCCACAGCACAAACAACTTAAACCCGTCCGTGCTTGCTACGATTGCACCCTTCGGCAGCCGAGCAGTCCGAGGCCGCCCATCGCCAGAAACGCTAACGTCATCGGCTCCGGGATCTCCCCGCCGTCGTCACCCGGCACCGGAAAGTCCGAAGCCGGCAGAATCGTATACTGACCTTTCACCCAATCATGGTCGCTGCTGAGCACCAGAAACACCGAGTGCTTGCCGGCGATCAGCGTCGCATCGGCGAACTCCCACGAGCCCACCGTCAGCGAAACGTCAAAGTAGGCATCCGTCGACTCGACACCACCGGCTGGATCATCCACCGAACCGATCTGCTCCTGGCTGTTGATCGCGCCCAGGCCGATGCCGCTGATCTTGAAAAGCTCGATATCCATATTGGCCGAGCCGCTGTTGTTGAACAACTGATACACATACGTGTACTGCCCGGGCCCTGACCAATACTCCGCGAATTCGTTGCCGCCCTGAGTGTCGTACACGGCAAACTCAATTCGGTAGACCCCGTCGTTGATGAACCCCTGGTAATGTGAACTCGTCGGCAAGTACATCAGCCCCGCCTGTGCAGCCGGAGCCAGCACCATTGCCATCATCACCGCACCCGCCCACGCACTCCTTCTCAGATTAATCATCACGCGCTCCTGTCTGAACTTTCCTCGTTCCCAACCATCCGCGCGAAACCGCCGACAGGAAGTTCCGCTCTCAAATCGCCGGGCCAAGTCTCGAAACCGCCATCCGGACGCCCCCATGTTCCGACACCCTGACTCCGATCGCACTGATACTCCACTTCCGTATATTTAACCACACGGCAGCACGATTGTCAAGCAATTTCGCTTATGCTATCCGGCACAGTTAAAATACCCCCGATACCCCCTTCCGCAGCACAGAAAATGCCCTTGCCGGCCTGCAAAATACCTTTGCGGAATCTCACAAACCGCTGAGAAATGGTGACAATAACTGTAGCTTATTAGTCAGGCAACACGCTTCATTTTTTGCGCTGCACAAACCGCGAGATATTGCGGATCGCCTGCCGCAGCCGGTTTTCGTTTTCGACCAACGCTATCCGCATATACCCTTCGCCGTTCTCGCCGAACGCCCGCCCCGGCGCGATTGCCACATTTGCGCCATCCATCAGGTCCATCGCGTAGTCGATCGTACCCTTGCCCTGCAGATGCTCCTCCGGCACCTTCGCCCAGACGAACATCGAGGCCCGCGGCGTCTCCACCTGCCACCCGATCCGCCGCAGCCCCTCGCAAACAACGTCCCGCCGCGACTGGTACTTGGCATTCTGTGTCTTGATATCCTCATCACAGTGGCGCATCGCAATGATGCTGGCAATCTGGATCGGCTGGAAGATTCCGTAGTCGTAGTATCCCTTAATAGTCGCCAACGCCTCGATCATGTGCCGATTGCCCGTCACAAAACCGATGCGGAAACCCGCCATACTGTACGGCTTGCTCATCGTCGTAAACTCGACGCCCACGTCCTTGGCCCCCTTGACCGACAGGAAGCTCGGCGCCTTGTACCCGTCAAAGCACGTCTCGCCGTACGCAAAATCATGGATTACAGCGATCTGGAACCGCTTGGCCAACTCCACCACCGGTTCAAAAAAGCCGTCATCCACTGTCATCGCCGTCGGATTGTGCGGAAAATTCAGGATCAGCAGCTTCGGCCGCGGGTACAAATGCTCGCACACCATCGCGATTGTGTCCAAAAACTTCTGATCGTTGCCCAACGGCACACTGATCACGTTCGCCCCCGCAAGCGCCACGGCATATGTGTGAATCGGAAACGCCGGGTCCGTCACCACCGCCGTATCCCCCGGCCCCAACATCGCCAGGCACATGTGGCTGAACCCCTCCTTCGAGCCGATGCATGCAAGAACCTCCTTGTCCGGATCGAGTTCCACGTTCCATTGCCGGGCGTACTTGATCGCCACTTCCCTGCGAAGGTTGAATATGCCCTTGGAAACCGAATACCGGTGGTTCCGCGGATCGCGAATCGCCTCGCAAACCTTGTCGATCACGATCTGCGGCGCACCATCCAGCGGATTACCCATCCCCAGATCGATCACATCGATATCCGCTTGGCGCTTGGCGTGCTTCAACGCATTCAGCCGCCCGAATAGGTACGGCGGCAAACGCTTGATCCGCTCATTCGGCTCAATCACAAATTCCGACATTGCAAAATCCCAACACCCAAAATGCTCTCATCTCGTTTCGCTTACGCGCGCAACGCGGCAGAATACCGACCCCCGCCCCGCTTTTCAAGACAAATCACAAAATAGGTATTTCTCACACACCACAGCAGGCTGTTGAATAACCCGACGCCCCATCCCTGGCCCCCCGCCCCGGCGCACCTGGGGTTACTAATCAGAATTCCTTGACAAATCCAACCCCCGTCACAAACCGCTCCCCCACCACGTCAGTGTACGGCGTCAGCTCGAAGCCCGCCACCTCCGGCGCCTCGTACTTCTGCGCCACGCTGTGCCCCACGATATACCCCAACACCGCCCCGAACAGCACGTCACTGGCCCAATGATCGCCGCTGTCCATCATGCGATACCCCACGAACCCCGCCCCCAGATATGCGGGAATCCCCACCTCCGGCCCGTACAGCTCATCCAGCACCGCCGCCACCGTAAACGAACTCGACGTATGCCCGCTGGGCCATGCAAGACTCTTGCCGCTGGGCGTGTCGTCATTGACAATCAGCTTCAAGGCCAACGTCGCCGCGCCATTCACCGCCAAAGCCTCGAACAACGTCCACGAGTTCCGCGTCCCCACCGCGTCACCCTTCGACGCACTGCTCAGGTACCAAAGCCCCGCCGCCGCAAAATGAATCCCCGGACACCCCGCATAATCCACGAACTTATCCAGGTCCTTGTGATCGCTCACCCACGGATTGTCCTGGAAGTTGTCCCAGATGCGATCATCGCCGCCGCCCTGCCGCAGCGCAATGCTCCCGCCCGCCGCCGCCAACAGCCAGAACAGGTTGTTGTCCGTCGTCACGATCTCCCGGGAATCCTCGATCACCAAGCCCGGCAGCGACCATATCTTACCCGCCAGACTCCCCGCGGCAGCTCCCAACCCCGGCTCCGAATCGCCGCCACCCGGCGCATCGGGGCTCACACTCAGTGAAAAGGAAGTCTCCTCCACAACATCCGCCGCCGCAATCTCCCCCGGCCGTTCAATCCTCGCCTCGACCTGCCGACACCCGCCCCCACACAACGCAGCCAGAACGAGCGCACACGCGCCGAATCCCTTCAGCCAACTCAACATCCCTGTCAATCCTCAACTTAACCCGATGATCGTCCCTAACCATCCAGCTGCGTACTATTAACCTGATAACAAGTAATCAGCGTTTAAATCTTTTTCCCTCTTGCTTGCGCCTGCGCCGCGCCACGCATCATCTCGTCCTGGCCAGCCGCTATTCCCACTCAATCGTCGCCGGCGGCTTGCTCGACACGTCATACACCACGCGATTAACCCCACGCACCTCGTTAATGATCCGGCTGGCCAGGGATGCCAGCACCTCGTACGGTATCCGCGAGAAGTCCGCCGTCATGAAATCCGTCGTCTCCACCGCCCGGATCGCGATCACGTGCTCGTAGCTGCGTTCGTCCCCCATCACCCCCACGGTGCCCACCGGCAAAAGCACCGCCAGCGCCTGGCTGATCGACCGGTACAGCCCCGCCGCCTTGATCTCTTCTATCAGTATATCGTCCGCCTCCCGCAAAATCTCCAGCCGCTTCGGCGTAATCTCCCCGATCACCCGCACAGCAAGACCCGGCCCTGGGAACGGATGCCGCCAGACCATATCCTCCGGCAGCCCAAGATACTCACCAACCTTCCGTACCTCATCCTTGAACAGATCGCGCAGCGGCTCCACCAGCTCGAAGCCCAACTCCTCCGGCAGCCCCCCCACGTTGTGGTGCAGCTTGATGTTCGCCGCCAGGTTACCGTCCTTGTTCCCCGACTCGATGACATCCGGATACAGCGTTCCCTGCGCCAAAAACCGGGCATCGGCGATCTTTTCCGCCTCAGATTTGAACGCCTCGATGAACTCCGCCCCGATGATCTTTCGCTTCTGCTGCGGATCGGTCACTCCCGCCAACTTCGCCAGAAACCTCTCCCCCCAGTCCACCACCCGCAGATCCATGTGAAAGTGATCCTGGAACATCGACACAACGCCCTGCCGCTCGTTCTTCCGCAACAGGCCGTTGTCCACAAAGATGCACACCAACTGATCGCCCACGGCCCGATGCAAAAGCGCCGCCGTCACCGCTGAATCCACCCCGCCGCTCAGACCGCAGATCACCGTGCCGTCGCCCACCTGTCTCCGCACCGACTCCACCGTGTGCTCGACAAAGTCACTCATCTGCCAGTCGCCGCTGCACCCGCAGATATCGTAAAGGAAATTCTTCAGAAGGTCCGACCCGCGCGGCGTGTGCGTCACCTCCGGGTGAAACTGCACGCCGTAGAACGGCCGCGCCGTATGCTTGACCGCCGCATAAGGGCACGTCGGCGTCTCCGCAAGCGCCATAAAATCCGCCGGCAACTCGTTCACCTGGTCGCCATGGCTCATCCACACCGTCGTCGCCTCAGGCAGCCCCGCAAACAGCTCCCCTCCGCCCGTGACCTTCAGATTCGTGCGCCCGTATTCGCGGCTCTTGGCCGGCCGCACATCCGCCCCTAAGATCTTGCAGCCGATCTGCATCCCGTAGCAAATTCCCAGGATCGGCACGCCCAACTCGAACAGCTTCGGATCGCACGTCGGCGCATTGGCCGCATAAACGCTCGCCGGCCCGCCCGACAGAATAATCCCCTTCAGATTCATCTGCGTCAGATCGGCCGCCGCCACATGCGGTTGATGAATCTCCGAATACACCTTCTGTTCGCGCACGCGCCGAGCGATCAACTGCCCATACTGGCTGCCGAAATCAACGATAACAACAACTTCCCGACTCATTTCCATCCCGCAATCACACACCGCGTCTCAACGCTGCTGTCTGGTGACGAGCCCATTGGTCAGCAGCACAACCTTGTACAGATACAGGACCACGATCAGCGCGAGCGCAAACGCAGGTGACCATTTCGGATCGCCCCCCGCAAACAGCCTTTTTCTATATTTCAAACTGCTCCGAGGCCGAATAGTTCGGCGACTCCTTCGTAATCATGATATCGTGCGGATGCGACTCGCTGATGCTGGCCGCACTGACCCGCACAAACCGCGCCTTTTTCCGCAGTTCCTCGATCGTCCGCGTCCCGCAATACCCCATCCCCGCCCGCAGCCCGCCGACCAACTGGTACACATAATCGCTCAGCGTCCCGCGATACGGCACGCGCCCCTCCACGCCCTCCGGCACCAGCTTCTCCTTGCGGCTTTCGCCCTTCTGCCCGTACCGGTCCGCAGAACCCGCAATCATCGCCCCCAGCGAGCCCATCCCACGGTACTCCTTGAACTGCCGCCCCTTGAAAATAACCAACTGCCCCGGGCTTTCGTAAAGCCCCGCAAACAGCGACCCCAACATTACGCTCGACGCACCCGCCGCAATCGCCTTGGTAATGTCGCCCGAATGCCTAATTCCGCCGTCGGCGATCACCGGCACGCCGTACTTCTCCGCCGCGCGGGCGCAGTCCATCACCGCCGAAATCTGCGGCACGCCCACGCCCGAAATCACCCGCGTCGTGCAGATCGCCCCCGGTCCGATCCCCACCTTCACCGCGTTGGCGCCCGCCTCGATCAGGTCCACCGCCGCCCTCGCCGTGGCAATATTGCCCGCGATGACGTCGATGTCCCACCGCTTCTTGATCTCCTTGACAGTCTCCAACACGTTCTGCGAATGCCCGTGCGCCGTATCGACCACGATTACGTCCGCCTCCGCCTCGATCAGCGCCTCGATCCGTTCGTAATCGTGCGGCCCGACCGCCGCCCCAACACGCAGCCGCCCCCGCTCGTCGCGCACCGCCAGCGGATACTGCTGGAAACGATCTATATCCCGCATCGTGATCAGCCCCGCCAACTCCCCCTTGTCGTTGACCAGCAGCAGCTTCTCGACCTTGTGATTGCGCAGAATTTCCTTGGCCTGTTCCAGCGTCGTCCCCGCCGGCCCCGTCACCAGGTTTTCATGCGTCATCACCGTCGAGATCTTCACCGAATTGTCCTGCAGGAACTTCAAGTCACGCCGCGTTAGTATCCCCACCAGCTTCTTGCCGTCTCGCACGATCGGAATCCCCGAGACGTTCTGCTCGTTCATCACCTCCTGGGCACGCTCAACGAGATCGTCCGGCGAAAGTGTCACCGGGTCCTGTATCACCCCGTTCTCCGACCGCTTGACCTTTGCCACCTCGCGACGCTGCGCCGCCACCTTCAGATTCTTGTGAATGATCCCGATCCCCCCCTCCTGCGCCAGCGCAATGGCCAGCGCCGATTCCGTCACCGTATCCATCGCCGCCGAAACCAGCGGAATGTTGATCCTGATGTGGTTCGTCAGACGCGTCGACGTGTCCGCCTCGCTCGGCACAATATCGCTTTTGTCCGGAAGCAGAAGCACGTCGTCAAATGTGATCCCTTCCCCCACGATACGATCGCTGTCCATAGACTGTCTCCATCGTTTACGAAACCGAATTGCAAAAGCCGAGTATACCCCCCGGCCCCCTGAACCGTCAAAACGAAATTCCCCAAATCCCCGTCCGAGGTTCGTGCCCGCCCCGATCCGCGCGCACCTTCAGTAAAAGCGGTAAAACAGAAAATAAAAACAGTCAATTCTAACCCTGTCCCGCCCGTATCGCCGCACGCAGATCGATCGTGCCTTCGTAAAGCGCCCGACCCACAATCGCCCCGGCCGCCCCCAACTCCCGCAGCCGTACCACGTCCTCCACCCGCGTCACCCCCCCGGCCGCAATCACCGGAAGGCTCACCGCATCAGCCAGCGCCTTGGTCCGGTCGAAATTCGGCCCCGCCATCATCCCATCCTTTGTGATGTCCGTATAAATGATCGCCGACAGCGGAAGCTTCGACGCCTGTGCCGCAAAATCCCAGAGTTGCTGCGGCGTCTCCTGCGTCCAACCCGCGACCGCCACCTTCGATCCCCGCGCATCCAGGCCGAACGCCAATTTGCCGGGATACGTCTGGGCCATCTTCGCAAACCACGCAAAATTGCTCACCGCCGACGTCCCGATGATCACCCGCTTGACCCCCGCATCCAACATCCGCCGAATCGCAGCCTCATCGCGAATCCCCCCGCCCACCTCAACGTTCATGTCGTAATGCGACGTGATCGCCTTGATCACCTCGAAGTTCACGCTCCGCCCCATCCTCGCACCGTCCAGGTCCACAATGTGCAGCCACTGCGCCCCCGCATCCCGAAAGACCCCCGCCTGCTTGATCGGATCGTCTTCGTAGGTGATCTGCCGATGATACTCCCCTTGGACCAGCCGAACACACTTGCCACCGATCAGATCAATTGCAGGTATCACATCCATAGCAGCCTCGACTCCGAGCAACGCAAAACACATTCACCGGGAAAAAAAACACCCATGGGCCGGGATTGTAGTCAAAACCCGCCTCCGCACAAGCCAAAAATCGCCCCGTCGTCCCCCGCCTCACCATTTCATTCACCTGATCTCGCCCGCGACAACCTTCTCCGGTACAAGCGATTGCACCGCCTATTGAAATCTGTTCTTTTGCTCTGTTCGAATTGGTTTCACCGTTCGAAATTCATGCTTTGGATTTCGCAGCGATCCGCCCAACCCGCCAGGCCTCACCACCCCAGAAGCCGACGCGCATTGTCGCTAAACAGCATCCGTTCCCTCGTCTCGCCCAATCCCAGCGCCTTCACCTGCTCGATCTGCCGCCCCGCATCCCCCCATGGACTGTCGCTGCCGAAAAGCACATACTCCGCCGGGTGATTCAGGATCATCCGCCGCACACGGTCCGCCGGCAGATAATCGAGTGAATATGAGATTTCCAAATACACCTCCCTGCCGATGACCGCTTCCTCGACGGCCTCCCAATCCTCCCACGCCCCCAGGTGCGACATCACGAGCTTCAATTCGGCAAATGCCTCCGCCACCTTTAAAACCCGCCGGGCGCCGCACCGCTCCACCCGCTCGAACCCGAAGTCATACCCCGTGTGCATGACAACGATCAGTCCCTCCTCACACAGCGCCTCATAGATCGGCCGCATCCGCGCCTCATCCGCAACGAAATCCTGGTAGTACGGGTGCAGTTTCACGCCGCCCAGCCCCGCCCGCCGAATCGCCCGAATCTTGCCCGCTGCGTCTTCATCGTCCGGATGCACCGATGCAAACGGCACGATCCGCTCCGACGCGATCTCAACGCACCACCGCAGAATCGAATCGAACTGCCCCGGCCGCGTGGCAATGCAGCACACCACGCTCCTGTCAATACCCGCCCGATCCATCGACGCCAACAGCGACCCGACCCGCCCGTCCAGACACGCACGAATCCCTGCCCGTGCCTGCAGCTGCCCCATTGCCCGATCCGCTAATGCATCCGGAAACGCATGAGTATGAAAGTCAATCACGCCGCCCATTATTGCCTTTCTCCCTTGTCCGGCCCATGATTCAGGGAAAGCCGCCCTCAGTCAGCCTTCGCCCGGAAAATGCCTCGGTCCGCTGGCGACAGTGTACCGCAAGCACGGCCCCTTGCCAAGACGAAGACCGAATGAGCCTTTTTTCACCGCTGAATTGCGTCGAAAGAAATCTTTGGTTTGCTATAATAGAGGCCAAACTGAATGATTTCACGCGATAACTGAAAGGAGCGCTGCGATGACCAGACAAGTCTCTACACGGCGGGAGTTCATGGCCGCGGCCTGCGGGGTGGCCGCAGCAACCATCCTGGGGCATGCGTCGCAGGCGGCCCAGACCGCGCCGATCGGCGTCCGCCCACTGGGAGCGACCGGCGTCAGCGTCTCGATGCTCGGCGTCGGCGGCCACCATATCGGACAGGTCTCCGAAGGCGATGCCGTTCGCCTCATTCGCAAAGCCATCGACGCCGGCGCAACCTTCATGGACAACGCATGGGAATACCACAACGGCCGCAGCGAGGAGTACATGGGCAAAGCCCTCGCCGACGGATATCGCGAAAAGGCGTTCCTCATGACCAAGCATCACGGCCGCGACAAAAAGACCGCCATGGAACACCTCGAGGACAGCCTGCGTCGGCTGCGCACCGACGTGATCGATCTTTGGCAATTCCACGAGGTCGTCTACGACAAAGACCCCGAAATGATCTTCGCCCCCGGCGGCGGCATCGAGGCCGCCGACCTGGCCAAGAAGCAGGGCAAGGTGCGGTTCATCGGCTTCACCGGCCACCGCGACCCGCTGATCCACCTGAAAATGCTCGCCTACGGCTACCCGTGGGACGCCGTGCAGATGCCGATGAACGTCTTCGATCCGCACTTCAAGAGCTTCGAGCAGCACGTCCTGCCGATACTCGTCAGGCGCAACATCGGCGTCATCGCCATGAAAACGATGGCCAGCAGCTACGTGCTGCGGGCCAACGTGGTCCAGCCCGCCGAAGCACTGCGGTACGTGTGGAGCCGGCCCGTCTCGACAATCGTTTCGGGAATGGAGTCAGAGGCGCTGCTCGACGCAAACATCGCCGCGGCACGGGCTTTCCAACCCATGTCCGCCGAGGAACAGGCCGCCCTGCTGGAAAGAACGCGACAAGCCGGCGCCGACGGCAAGTTCGAGCCGTACAAGTTTGCGCCTAACTTCGACGGACCCGTCGGCCGCAAGCTCCACGGCGTCCGCTGAAACATGGCAGTTCGAATCCGCCACTCACGTCGGCTGTGAATCGGCAGTGCACGACCACGGCATAACGCGCGCCGCTCGACGCACTCAGCCTTCACACCTAGCCCACAACGTCACGCCTGCCCAGGTTCTGAATCCAGAGAATAGATGTGCAGTCAACCGCGCTGCGCCGTCAACCGATGATGAAGAACAAGTTGTGCAAGCACCGCGGCATAGCCTCCAGGCGCCGCCGCGTCGATCCCTCGATGTGCTTACATCGGCACGACTTTCGTCGCTTCCGGCCCCTTCTTCCCCTGTCCCGCTTCGTACTCCACCCGCTGGCCGTCTCGAAGGGTCTTGAAACCCTCCATCACGATGTTGCTGTGATGGATGAACAGGTCGTCGCCGCCCTCGTCGGGGGTAATGAACCCGTAACCCTTCTTGTCGTTGAACCACTTCACCGTACCGCTGTTCACGTAACTTCTCCCTGGGTCCTCAATACGGACCCATACCACAAACTTCCCCTCTTCTTCGCACAAGCTGCTCCCGAGGGATTGAAAAGCAGCTTCCTCACTTGGGGCGACTTCCGACGAGCGGTAAGGAGCTTCTTGCACTTCCTGGCCCAAATTCTACCGGAAGCGCACGACAAATGCACCAACTATTTTACCGGAGATTAAAAAAAAGTCAATCCTCCCACACAATCACGACCTTCCCGCACCGCCCCTTGTCCATCAGATCATACGCCTGATCCGCCTTCTCTAATGGGAACCGGTCCGTAACCGTCGCCTCAGGGTGAATCCCCCACCGCGGAATCCGCTCCACCAGATCCTCTAAGTGCGGTACCGACGTCACCCACGACCCGTAAATCGTGATCTGGTTGTGGATAATGGTCGGCGACGGCTCAAACTCCACCGTCCCGCCCTCGCCGATGAACACGCACCGCCCCCACTGCCGCGTCGCCTTGATGGCAAGCTGCCGCCCCGCAGCCGCCCCGGAGCAGTCCACCGTCACCTCGCAGCCCGTCCCTCCCGTCGCCTCCTTCACCGCCGCCAGCGCCCCCTCCCCGGCCTTCACAACCACATCCGCCAGCCCGAGCTTCTTCGTCAGGGCAATCCGCTCCTCCACCACGTCCGCCCCGATCAACTGCGTCGCACCCATCGCCCGCGCCAGCATCAAAGTCGCCAAGCCCATCGGCCCTAACCCCACCACCAGCACCCGGTCATTGCCGCTGACGTTCACCCGCGCCAGCCCCTCATAGCACGTCCCGAACCCGCACGCACACAGCGCCCCATCAACGTAACTCATGAAGTCAGGCAAAAGCACCAGGTCCCGCTCCTCGGCCAACAGGTAATCCGCGTTGCCCCCGTCCCGCTGCCACCCATAGGCCGCCCGCATCGGGCTGCTGCAACTGATCTGGTACCCCATCCGGCAGTCATGACACACCCCGCACCCCGAGATATGGTAAACGACCACCCGGTCCCCCTCCTTGAACCGCTTCACCCCCGGCCCCAACTCAACCACCTGCCCCGCCGGCTCGTGCCCGCAGATCACCCCGCGGTACCCCTCCGGCCCCTTGCCCAAATGCTCCCGGTAAATCGCCCGGATATCGCTGCCGCAGATCGACGAGGCCTTCATCTTCAACAGAACCTGCCCATGCCCCGGCTTGGGCACGTCGAACTGCTTGAATTCCACCGTACTGTTGCCCGGCAATACTACACCCGTCATCTTCGCCATACCTTCATCCTTTCACATAATGTTGCACAACCATCCCGGCCGCGACTGCGGCTTGGGCATTGTGCCCACTATAAACACTGATCGACAATTAATCCTCAATCCACCCCCGCCGCTGCTGCTTAAGCTGCCCCCGCCGTTTCTTCTCCTGCAAGCGCCGCTCCACCGCCGCCCGCGGAACACGCGTCTTCTTCCGCACCGGCCTCCGCCGCAATGCCTCCGCCAAAAGCTCCGCAAACCGCACCACCGCCGCCTCCTTATTGGCCGCCTGCGTGCGATACCGTTGCGACGCCACCCGTAAAATCCCCTCCCCGCTGATCCGCGTCGCCAACCGCCTCCGGATCCGCCCCTTCTGTTCCTCGCTCAACGCCCCGCACGCCCCCACGTCGAACAGCAGCGTCACACGCGTATTGACCTTATTGACGTTCTGCCCCCCCGGCCCGCTGCTCCGCGAGTACTCAAACGCCAGATCCCGCTCATCAATCCGAACCCCGCCGCCAACCTCAATCATAACACGCCACAAACCAGTCAGTAGTACCGCCGCTCCCGACAGGACCGCACCCGGCCAACAGCCTGTCATTCCCCAGTTTAAGCCCCCGCACCCCCGAACGCAACCTGCAATCGCCCCGATCCCTCACTTGATTCTCACCCCCCAACCTGCTATCCTTTTACCATTGACCGGCCCGGCCGCGCGGGCAGCGGGCCTCGCAAAGATTCACTTAACTCGATTCGAGGAGTGGCAAAATGACAAGAACACGCCGACAGTTTCTGAAACAGACCGTCTTCGCCGCCGCCGCCAGCCCCATACTGACCAGGCCGGCCCGACCGCAAAGCCCCAACGAAAAACTCCTCTGCGCCGTCATCGGCGTCAAGAGCCGCGGCGGCGACCACATCAGCGCCTACGTCGGCCGCAAGGACACCGAGATCGCCTACATCGTCGACATCGACGAAAAGGTCGGCATAAAGGTCTGCGACGCCATCGAAAAACGCACCGGCAAACGCCCCAAGTTCGTCAAGGACATGCGCGTGGTCTTCGACGACAAGAACGTCGACTTCATCTCCACCGCCACCCCCAACCACTGGCACGCCCTCTGCGGCGTCTGGGCCATGCAGGCCGGCAAAGATGCCTACATTGAAAAGCCCATCAGCTACGACATCGCCGAAGGCGCAGCTCTCGTCGCCGCCGCCAAGAAATACAAACGCATCTGCCAGGTCGGCACCCAGTGCCGCTCCAACCCCGCCGTCATCAACGCCATGAAGTTCATCCGCGACGGCGGCATCGGCGAGGTCAACTTCGCCCGCGGCCTCTGCTACAAGCGCCGCAAATCCATCGGCCCCCTCGGCGACTACAAGATCCCCGAAGAATGCGACTTCAACCTCTGGTCAGGCCCCGCACCATACACCAACCCCAGACTCACACGCCCGCAGTTCCACTATGACTGGCACTGGCAGCGCCTCTACGGCAACGGCGACAGCGGCAACCAGGGTCCGCATCAGACCGACATCGCCCGCTGGGGCCTCGGCATCAATCGCCATCCCAACAGCGTCATCTGCTACGGCGGCCGACTCGGCTACCAGGCCGAACGGAAAAACCCCAACTACGTCGACGCCGGCGACACCGCCAACACCGAAATCGCCATCTACGATTACGGCGACAAGTGCATGGTCTTCGAAACCCGCGGACTCGAAGTCGACAACCCCGCAGACGAAGAAATCAACCGTGTCTTCCGCAGCAGGGGCAACAAAATCGGCGTCATCTTCTACGGCACAAAAGGCACCCTCGTCCAGCGCACATACACCGACTGCACCGCCTACGACCTCGACGGCAAGCCCATAAAGGACTTCCGCGGCGGCGGCGACCACTTCGGCAATTTCATCGACGCCGTCAAGAGCCGAAAGGCCGAAACCCTCAACTCCGACGCCTTCCAGGGCCACCTCTCCGCGGCACTGGCGCACCTGGCCAACATCAGCTATTACCTCGGCGAGAATAACAAGGTATCCCCCGCCGAGGCCAGGGCCATCCTCGAGAAGGTCAAGAGCCTCGATGACAACGTCGCCACGCTCAACCGAACCATCGCCCACCTCAAGGAAAACGGCGTCGACCTCGACATGTACCCACTGTCGATGGGCCCGATGCTCCAGTTCGACCCCGAAAAGGAGGTCTTCACGAACAGCAAAGAGGCAAACGAAATGCTCCGGCGTCAGTATCGCGCCCCGTTCGTCTGCCCGGCCCCCAACGAGGTCTGAGAAACCAGGAACCTTTTCCTGCCAAAAGTAACGCATACGGCCCCCCGCGTCGCTCCTGACCGCGGGGGGCCGCACCATGCGCCAGCCGTCAAAGTTACCGAACAACCCAACTCGTCACCTCGCCGCATCCGTAAACCGTCGATCTAAACGTCGACCCGACGAATTGCAGCGCAAAGTCTCGCCGCCTCCAGGAAGAAGAGCGGCCCCCGACGTCAAACCTTACCGCTGGGGGCCGCACATGGGGGGGCCGAAAAACGCTATTTGACTACGTAGTTCGTCGTCTCGCCGCACCCATAATAGCCGTCGATCTGCACGTCGACCGCCATCTTCTTCTTCATCTTGCTCATGTCCACGTTCTTCGCCAGCACGTAGAACGTCTTCTTCACCAGATCACACTGGAAGTAGCAGATCCCCGACACATCGTTGCCCCGCCAGATGAACTGGCCGTTGGCGTAGTTGCCCTGCTTCACCGGTATCGCCGCGTACGCAACCGCCTTCGGGTCACCGTCGACGCGGATCCACACCTTCACCGCGTCGCACTTCTGCGCGTTCGCATAAGTCGCATCCAGCGAATTGCCGTAAATCATCACCGTATCACACTTCGGCGCGTATCCCTTCAGCACGTACGCCGCCCAGATCGTCAACTGGTCACAATCCGGCCGGCTCGACGCGTAGAAAACGTTCTCCTGCAGGTTCCTGATCGACGTGTTCGCTTCGATAATCTTGCTCAGCCGCACCGTCTCTAACCACGGCAGCAGGTCCTTCAGCTCCGGATCGTTCTGATACCAGAACCTGTCCCCGTCCCGCAGCCGCAGAAACTGCTCGCGCAGCAGCGTCCGCAGCGTATTACCCGGCCGGCCTGCGTCTTGCTCCGCGATAAAGCCTAACCACGGATCGATGTTGTCGACGTTGCCGTAGCAGCTCTCCAGCGCCGACTGAACACGCACGTCGCTCGTGATCTCCGCAAATGTCGTATACTTCGTCAGGCCGAACGCCTCCCGAATGGTGTTGAAATCCGGCAGGCCGTGATCGCGCCCCCGCTGCAGGTTCAGCGAAGGCAGATCCTGGTTGCCGAACAGGATGTTCCGCACGTCATCCACCACGTACGCATCGATCTCCTGCGCAACCTGGTACGCCAACCCCCGAAGGAACGGCTCAATACCACCCTGCTCCGTGATCAGCCCCGGGTTCATGAACGCCTGCCCCAACGGAACGTGGCCGTACGGAATCTCGCGCCCGTACTCATCCAGACGCAGCAGCACAGGACTCAGCAGCGTATGACCCAGCCGGAACGCCGCCGCCGAAAACTCGTTGAACACCCCCGCATGCACGTCCGGCTTGTACCCAGTATATGGCGGCAGATCGTTCGCCCCCAGAAGTGCCGGCAGGAACTCCTTGTACGTAACCACCTGGATCTCCGCACCCACGATCTTCCGCGCCGCCTGGTAAATCTTCTCGTCCGACCACGTCGGATACGCCTCCGAGATCAGCCGCGCCAGCCTGTTGTGCTCCCGCATCAGAATCGTATGCATGCACGTCAGCACCGCATTCTCATTCGTCCGGATGTCCCCCGCCACGAACATCTTCACCGGCGTCGGGCTGCCCCCGGGCACCGTCCCGTCCTCGTACGGAAGCAGTTCTCCGTACAGCGGATGATACTGAGATTTCAGCAGCCCCTTGTACCCCGCCCGCAGCCATTTCGCACGCGCCGGATCCGAACCGTAAACCATCGACCCGTCAATCCAGCCCGTCAGCACGTTAATCTGCTGCCGCGGATTGCCGGGGCCCGTCCCCGTCGTCGGATCGTACTGCGACCGCGTCAAGGCCAGCATCTTGCCCCCCTCCTTGTACGGATCGAACTGCGGATCGCCCGGCGACACCGGAATATTGAACTCCTCCTCAGGTTCGGCCGTCAGCGTCAGGTCCAGATCATGATCCAGTATCTGCCCCCACGCCCACATGTAATCGCTGTACCCCAACTGGCTCGGAATCGAATAATCCTGCGCAACGCACACGTTGCTGATCACCCGCGGGCTCGGCCGGTACTTCCCCGCAGGCTCGTAATAGCCGTCCGCATACTCAGGCTCACAGATGCGAAGCAGTTGCGCCCCCGCGCGGCACCACTCCGGGTGCGCAAGGTTGTTGTAGCTGCCGTCCATCGTCCGATTCTCCGCCGCGCACACCGCGCACACCACCGCGATGAACGCGCACACCGCTGCCCCTTTTCTCTTTTCCATCGTCTTTCTTTCCCTTCCTGAAATAAGATTATTTATGCAAACACAACGACAAGAGCGCTTACACTTTCTCCCCGCCGAGTCAAGCCGACTTATTACTGAATTGAAACGAGGTCTTTTACCATTCCCCGCGAGAAGAATGCCCACCCCTTGTACACGTTCGCTCACACGAGCGCGCCGCGGCCCGCACTCTACTCAACAAACACAGCACCTTCGCCGAACAACTACCCAAACCCGGCCCCCACACCTCATCCAACAAAACCCCCGCCGTTCAATGCCTTGACAACCAACGCGCCCCTTAGCCAAAAGCCCCGCAAAATACTCGCGCCTCCTTGCTTGACTCGCCGCAATTCAAATGTATGTATTCTTCCATCATGGGGACACATGACAACACAATGGGGGCGATCACGATTCACGCACACCTTCAAACCGCCGCCGTCCCTTTGTACCCCGCCGCCGGCCACGCGCCCGCCCATCATGTTCCCAACCGGTGTGGCGCACATGTTCCTCGCCGCACGCACGACCGATCTGTCAGCCTCGCATGCGCATCTCAAGCTGCGATATTCCAGTGTCGAACTTTCAACCTTCTGTGCCTCTCTCCCTCCAAAACCCCAGCACACCACCACCTACCAACGCACCCTGAGTCACGGCGCGCCGGAACCGCGCCGTGACTCATCCCACAAAACCAACCCCTCACCCAGAATAAGCTCCCACCGAAAACAAAACCCTCACCGAAAGCAAACCCGCATACCGCTGATAATCACCCGCGCAATCCGCCCAAATACCTGCTGATCCGCGCCATCTGCGGATCAAATCTTTCCCGGCCACGAAGATCACGAAGCTTTCGAAGTTTTGATCATCACTCTTCGTGTTTCTTCGTGCCCTTCGTGGTTTCAATCATCCGCGCTATCTGCGGATCAAATCTGTCCCGGCCACGAAGATCACGAAGCTTTCGAAGTTTTGATCATCACTCTTCGTGTTTCTTCGTGCCCTTCGTGGTTTCAATCATCTGCGCTATCTGCGGATCAAATCTTTCCCAGCCACGAAGATCACGAAGTCTTCGAAGTTTTGATCATCTTTCTTCGTGTCTCTTCGTGCCCTTCGTGGTTTCAATCATCTGCGCTATCTGCGGATCAAATCTTTCCCAGCCACGAAGATCACGAAGTCTTCGAAGTTTTGATCATCTTTCTTCGTGTCTCTTCGTGCCCTTCGTGGTTTCAAATCATCCGCGCCATCTGCGGATCAAAAAACAGGGCCGCTTGCCTCCACATAACACCAGACCCGCATGCATTTTCCGGCTGTCGCCGATTTTTTTAAAAAATTTTATCTCCTTGCGCCACAACGACTTACGAATTCCAGCCACCCGCACAAAATCGGATTTTTCGCACGAAACCTGCAGGTTCGTGCATGGGTAGAGGGACGATTAATCGAATCGCCCAAGAAACCTGACAGCAAAGGAAGAAAAATAAGGAAAGAAGGAAGGACAAAAAATGCCGCCGACCACAAAGCCGCTCTCATTGCCCGGACCAGGCTCACTGCCGGGACCAAAGAGACAAAACAGTCTCAATCTTCACATCGCCCTTTGCGCTCTGCTTTTATGGATCACATGCCACAACCTTCCACAACCCACCGGCCGCCCCCTCAACAACCCCCTTCCCGCCACCCACACCGTTGCCGCCCCGAACCCACAACATGTCACCCTGAGCGATTCGCCGAAGGCGCTTCCGCTCGGGCCTGACCTGCCGGCCTCCCACGCACCCGCACCCTTTAAAATGCCCCCTATCCGACCTCGGCCCCAAACCCCGTCACGTCCTCATCCTCACCTTCCACAAGCCCCTCCAACGTCAACTCCTCTATCTTCGGCAGCATCTTGTATCCCCCAACCAACGCTTCAAGCTCGCCTCGTATCTCTGCAGCGCTCTGAAGCACCGCCGCAATCTGCCTCTCGCGCTTTTTCCATATCCTTTGCATAGACCGCTTCTCGCCTTCCAAATCATTCTGCATCTGCGTGTATGCCGTCACGATCATCTTGATCCGCCTGCTGAATTCCGGTCCCGTCACATATTCATATACAAAATCCTTCATGCTGCCCTGCCCGGCATCCACCGCTTTTTGCCGCGCCAACCGAATCAGTCCTTCTCGGAGCGCAGTACAAAGCCCGATTGCGCTCCTGTAATTCGTCACCCACACATCATCATAGTAATCGAAATCTCTCACTTCGCGAGGCATCGCTACAGTCATAAGCACTGCGAAATCTGCCCCCGCCTCCATTTGATCACTCTTCAACTTCTCGGTCCACGCCTTCGAAAATTCCTTCGTGTTCTTCGATTCCCACAATATTCTCCCGCACACCTTCCCGGTCGGCCCATAGACAACCTGCAGGATATCCGCTCCCCGGCTGCCCTTGGCTACGTCCTCGAATCGATCATATGGGAACCGCTCGCGAAGTACATCCTTCAGGGCCTCCTCCATCATCTCCCCCTGCCGCTCCTGCGATCCCTGCTCCATCTTCCTCTGCATATCCTCCACTTGCTTCCGGAGCGACGCCAACTGGTCATCCTTCTCCCGCATCTTGAGTTCCTGCGCCTCTGCGGCCCTGCGCAGGGCGTCCTCCGTAATCTTCTTGCGCTCCTCATCCAACTTCCGCTGCACAGTCAGTTCCAGTTCTTCCGCCTGCTGCTCCAATTCCCGCTGCTTCTTCCGGAGAGCCAACTCCTCGGCCTGCGTTCTCCTGAGTTTCTCATTCATCTGCGCAAGTTCCCCCTCCAATGCCTTCCGCCGCTCAGCCTCCTCCGCACGCGCTTTCACAAGCGCTTCCTCACCAAGCTTCTTCTTTTCGCTCTTCAATCGCTCAGCAACTTCCGCCTCGATAGCCTCGCGCTTCTGTTCAAGCTGCTTCTCTTTCTCATGGACCACTTTCAACTGTGCCGCAAGTTCTTTCTCTTTGCGCACAGCCTCAGCTTCGTACCTTGCCTTCAGAGAAGCTTCGATCTGCCCTGTCAGAGCCTCGCTCAGTGCAATTTCCGCTCCGCACTCCGGGCATTTAATCGTCTCGCCATTTGCCATCACAACACCTCAAACAATACACCTGATAAATTTCCGGCGTGCCACTTCCTTTTCTACTGCCCAGCTATTATGAGCTATGTTACGCTGACTTCACCTCACGTCTGCGCTATTCTTGCTGCCTCCTCCAGTATTGCCTCAATCTCAGGGTCTGGGCGCAGTCCTCTCTCCACCATCCGCTTACCTACTTCTTGGCCAAGGCGGACCTTAAGGTATTCAAAGCGCACTCCTGTGAATCTTTCGTGCACAAGCTTTTTCAGTTGATTCTCCACAGGTTTATCCACGTCTATGTCGAACTTGCTGATCTCTCTCTGCTCACCACCATACTCTTCCACCTCACTCTTGCATAACTCGTTTGTAACCTCAATGAGAATCTCAAGCGGGAGATAATCTTCTATCGTTCCCTTTGCCAGCGGATATATCTTCTTAAGGTTCGGTATCTTCTTGCCTTCTATCTTTTCCGCTTCTCTGACTTTGCCATGATCCAACACGATTAGGCAGGGCAGCTTGTACGCGTTCAGTATCCTTGCGTGCATCAGCATCTTTTTCGCATCACTACCCCCAGCCGCCACAATCGAGATGCCAAGGCTACGCGCATTGTATCCTGCTGCCTGAAAAAAGTGTGGGTACGCATATAACTCCGTGTCCCCTTCAACGATAATCGTGCAATTCCCGCCTCCGCTCAGCAAAGCGTCTGAAACCTTTATCCCGACCAATTCCCGCAACTCATTTGGGTTCTCCATGTCGAAATACGCTGTAACAGTTGCCCCATCTCCGCGGCGCCGCAGCACAATGTTATCCTCTAATCGGCCCAAATCCAGAAACACTGGCGAATGCGTTGTCGCTATAACCTGCGCATGTCGGGTAAAGTCTTGCATTGCCCATCGCATCTCCCGCTGCGCCCTCGGATGCAGACTATTCTCTGGCTCCTCTATCGCCAAGATACAGTTCGGCGTCTCGTATTTCGCATAGACGCGAAACAAAGCTACGATGAAGCTGCTCTGCAAGCCAGCTCCCCTGTTCTCCAAGGGTATCCCCTGAACCCTTTCATCATCCACCAGCAAAGGTATCTCAATACCCTTCAACAGATCTATTTCAACATCATGTTCTAACTTGATTAGATTGTTGTTCATTTGCTCCTGAAGCGCTTCCTGTAAATCAGTTATACGCCGAGCAATGAGCTTGTCCCACTTGTCGTTGAAAAATGATTGAAAAAGGTCATGCGGTCCGGG